>CADBYC010000016.1 GCA_902798755.1 uncultured Ruminococcus sp.
TTAAGTATACAGGTAAATCCACGTCTTGCAAAGTGGGGTCACTACATATTATCTAATCCTTGATAAAAAGATTTAATCAGATATTAGTGATATATTTCGTATAGCTTTGTTGGGATCCTTAGTATAAAAAGCGAAAACCGTTGTGGTTTCGCTTGATTTTCCCGATACAAAGTACTATAATAATATTCGATTACGTGAAAGACAATCAGCCTGACGGTCGATGAAGATACCGTCAATAAAAAGGGGAAACTTCCCGTTAAAACTATGGGTCGGATATCCGCGGTCGGGCAGACGTGAGAAACAACGGAGGTGAGAGTTATGCAGGATATGATCAAGAGGATCATCGAGGCGGATCACGAGGCGAGAGCACTGGAAGAGGACAATCAAATCGCCGCCGAAAAAGAAAAGGCGAGGATCGAAGCGCAGGCTCAGGCTATCCATAAAAAATATATGGAAGAAGCAGATGAAGAGATCGCGAAGAATGAGGCGTATCTCGAAAAGCTGTATGAGAGAAAGCTCAGCGAGGAAGAAGCGAAGCAGGAATCCGTGATGATCAAGCTGAGATCTGATTTTGAGAACAACCGTGACAGATGGGTCGACGAGATCGTCAATCGTGTGATCGGCTGACCGGAGGTGAGTGGTGATGTCTACGACATCCTTTGCTGTCCTCGCGAAAGCGAGGGCAAAATACGGCAGATTTCTGTCGGAGCATGACTATGACGGGATACTTGCCTGTCAAAGCGTCGCCGAGGTGATGGTGTATCTCAAAACCTACACCCACTTCGCGCCGATCTTGTCTGGAGTCGATGAACGCGAGGTGCACCGCGGCAGACTGGAAACGCTGTTGAGGCAATATCAGTTCAATGAGTTTGACTCGATGTGCCGATATGATTCCTCTGTCAGCGAGGGGTTTTCTCGATTCGTTATTGAAAGGACGGAGGTCGAACAGCTCGTCCACTTTATGGTGCTGCTCAACTCGCAGTCGACGGATACCTTTATTTTCCGCTTTCCCGCTTTTTTTGCAAAGCATACGGAGATCGACTTTGAACGGCTTGCGACGGTGAATGATTACAGCACGTTTCTTGACGTGATCGCTCACACGTCGTACCATGAAGAGCTCAAAAAATATCGGCCCGACAATAAGGGCAGACTGCCCGTAGCGCATATCGAGAATAATCTCTATGGTCTGATCTTTGATCATATGATAGCGTTCATCAACAAAAAGACCAAGGGGACGGAGCGACAGGAGCTGACGGATATTTTCCGAAAGCTCTATGACCTGAGCATGATCTCGAGAATCATACGACTAAAGCGGTATTATCATATGCCTCCCGAGCAGATCAGGGCTACCGTTACCCCTGAACGCAGCGGGCTGAGCAAAAAGATGATCACAAGAATGTGTGAGGCGGAAACTGCCGAGGACGTTTATCGGATCGTGAACGATTCCAAATACGCAAGGCTCGTCAGCAACGCGGGTACGGAATATCAGGGCGATATCGGCCCCCGCGTACAATATCAGATCGCAAAGCAAAAATTGCATTTTTCCAACAATCCGTCGGTCGTGATGATCTCGTTTATGTTCCTCTCGGAAACAGAGCTGATGAACGTCATCTGTATGATAGAGGGCATACGTTATCAGGTCGACCCTAAAACCATTCGGTCAATGCTGATCCGCTAACCGTTATAAAGAGGTGAAAATTACTTGGCTGTATTATCGATTCGGGCTGTGAACATCATCGGACTGACAAAGTACATCGATGAAGTGATCACGGTCCTCGGCGAATCGGGTGTGTTCCACCCCGACGAGGTCTCCACTTTCTATACAGAGCTGCAGGAATTTACGCATGTGCCGACCAACAATACTTACGCCGAGCATCTGACAAATCTGAAATCCGCTTTGAACAGGACCAAGTTCGACTGTCGGGTAGGGGAAGTGAACGACTACGCTCCCTCAGCGGAGGAGCTGGGAAGTCTCTCTGATTCTATCGTCGCCGATATCGACTTGCTGTCTGACAAGAAAGAAGCCGTCAGAGCACAGCTCAGAGAAGCAAAGCGCAATTACAGCGTCGCAAGTCATTTTTCGGGACTGGACGTCGAGATCGGAGAGGTCCTCAAGCTCAAGTACATGAAGGCGCGCTTCGGAAAGCTGCCCAAGGACAGCATGTCGAAGCTGAGCCTGTACAAAAAAAATCAATACGTCGATTTCATGGTGTGTACCGAGGACAGGACGCACTGCTGGGGCGTATACTTCACGCCCGCCGATCAGGCGGAAAAGATCGACAGGATCTTTGAAGGACTGTACTTTGAGCCTGTCGAGCTGGTAGGCGGCAATGAAACGCCGGAGCAGAGGATCGAGATCTATAAGGAGCAGATCCCCGCTTTGGAGCAAGAGCTGAAAGAGGCACAGGAGAAGATCGACCGCTATCTGAAGGATAACGAGGAGATGATCTCCCGCTGTCTGTCAAAGCTCGAGGAAATAGTGCTGTACATGGGTATCCGCAGTAAGGCGCTGCAGCACGGCAACAGCTTCATCATCGTCGGCTGGGTGCCCTCGGAGAACGCGGGTGAGATCAAGAAGCGCCTGACAAAGATCAGGAGCGTTGAGCTGGATTTCTCCGACGCGAAAAAGGAGCTCGATAAGCGGCCGCCTGTCAAGCTGAAAAACGTGTTCTTCGCAAAGCCGTTCGAGTTCTATACCGAGATGTACGGCGTGCCGAAATATAACGAGGTCGACCCGACGACCTTCGTCTCGATCACCTATATTATCATCTTCGGCATCATGTTCGCCGACCTCGGTCAGGGCTTTATCCTGAGTATCGTAGGCTGGCTGATGTGGAAGATCAGAAAGATGAAGATCGGCAAGATCTTACTGCCGTGCGGTATATCCTCGATGGTGTTCGGAACGCTGTTCGGAAGCGTATTCGGCTTTGAGCATTTGCTCGACCCGATGTACCGCTCGATGGGCTATAAAGAAAAGCCGTTTGAGGTCATGGCTTCTCAAAACACGAATCTGATCATCTTTGCCGCGATCGGCATCGGCGTGATGCTGCTGATCGTCGCGATGTTCTTCAACGTGTACAGCTCGCTCAAGCAGAAGAATTACGGCAGGGCGCTGTTCAGTACCAGCGGCGTAGCGGGAATCCTGTTCTACGGTTCGCTGGTGTTCGGACTGGTTTCTGAGATGTTCCTCGGTAGTCACGTGATGACTGCGCCGTATATCATCGGACTGGTGGTCGTTCCGTTCATCCTGATCTTCTTCAGTGAACCACTGACGGAATTGGTCAACGGCGAGAAGGATTGGCAGCCCGAAAGCTGGGGCGGCTATATCGTCGAGAAGCTGTTCGAGTCCATCGAGATACTGCTCAGCTACGTCACCAACACCATGAGCTTCTTGCGTGTCGGAGCGTTCGTGCTGGTTCACGCGGGTATGATGATGGTCGTGTTCGTGTTAGCGGAGACTGTCGGCGGCGTGGGCTACTGGGTGATCGTCGTCATCGGCAACGCGCTGGTGATGGTGCTCGAGGCGCTGCTTGTCGCGATACAGGTTCTCAGACTGGAATACTATGAGCTGTTCAGCCGCTTCTACTCGGGCGAGGGCAGACCCTTTGAGCCCGTGCGGTTCAACGCTGAAACGGAATAAAAAAGCAGAACGGCGACAGAGGCGTTTTTACCCGCCGCGCCGACTGTTGAACAAATTATATTACTTGACGACCGATGCTCGGTCGCTGATGTGGAGGTTATTATTATGTCACTGTTTGATTGTTTATTGATGGCTTTGCCTGTTGTATTTTTGATCGGCTCCGTTCTGATCGCCGTTAAGGCGGTATCCCGCGGTAAGAGCAGAAAGACGGCTGTGCTGATGCAGCTCGCTTCTTTTGCCTTTGTTTTCGCGATCTGCATGATCTGTCCGTTCGCGGCAAGCGCGGCGGGTGAGGAAGCGGCTCAGGCGGCTACCGACGCGAGCGGTATGGCGTTCATCGGCGCGGCTGCGGCGACGGGTCTGAGCTGTATCGGCGGCGGTATCGCGGTCGGTAACGCGGCTCCCGCGGCGATCGGCGCGACCAGCGAGGATCCCAAGGCGTTCGGTAAGGCGATCATCTTCGTCGCGCTGGGCGAAGGTATCGCGCTGTACGGCATGCTGATCTCCATCATGATCCTGTCAAAGGTCGGTTAAGAAATCGACATGAAATTCTTTTTGATCAGCGACAACGTCGATACGCAGACGGGCATGCGCTTTGCGGGTATCGAGGGCGTTGTCGTGCATGAAGAGGAAGAGGTCAGGCGGGAACTGACCGGCGCGATGGAGCGCGAGGATATCGCGGTGATCCTGATGACGGAAAAGCTCGTATCCTTATGCCCCGATATCGTGTATGATTTGAAACTCAACCGTAAACAGCCGCTGATCGTCGAGATCCCCGACCGCCATGGCAACGGAAGGACGAAGGATAGTATCACCAGATACGTTCAGGACGCGATCGGCGTAAAGCTGTAAAAGGAGAAGAAACCTTATGCCAAAGGATAAAACAGATAATTTTCTGAAGGCGATCAAGAAATACGCCAAGGAGCAAAAGACCGCCATGCACGGCGAAGTCAAACAGCTCAAAACGGAGCGCCTGAAGGAAGCGGAAGAAGAAGCGAAGCGTGAGAGCCAGCGTAAGATCAAGGAGAACCTGCGCAAATCCCGCAACCGCAAGACCGCTCAGTTTGCCAAAGAAGCGCGAGAGAACAGAAGCAAGCTGTTTGTCGAGCGCGCGAAAATGGTGGACGAGGTCTTCGCGGCGGCCGGTGAAAAGCTGATCGCGTATACCGCTACCGACGATTATAAAGAGGCGCTGAGAAACAGCGCGAGGGAGATCGCCGCTTTATTTGAAGATAACGACTGTGTCATTATGCTGAGCGAGAGAGATATGTCCGCCGCGGAGGAGATCAAAGGATTCTTCGGCGGGAATGTACAGGTACAGGCGGATCAGGATATCACCATCGGCGGGATCAAGGGCTTTTGCGAGAGCAAGAGCATCATCGCCGACGAGACGCTTGACACCAAGCTGCAGGCTCAGCGCGAGTGGTTTGTGGAGCATGCCGCTCTGAGCGTGGTTTAAGACTATAGCAAGGCAAGACGCGCGCCTGAATGATGCGGGCTGCCTTGAATCGAAAGAGAAGATTGTATATGAATCAAAATGTGATTTACGGTATCAACGGCCCTGTCGTTACCGTAAAGGATACCGACAGCTTTGAAATGATGGAAATGGTCTATGTCGGTGAACAGAAGCTGGTCGGCGAGGTGATCGGTATCACCGATCGTCTGACCACGATACAGGTGTATGAGGAAACGACCGGACTCAGACCCGGCGACCCTGTCTCGGGCACCGGCGCGCCGATGAACGTGCTGTTGGGACCCGGTATCATCGACAATATCTTTGACGGCATCGAACGTCCTCTAAAGGCGATCGAGGAGCAGTCCGGCGCGTTCATCAGCAGAGGCGCGGCGGTCTCTTCACTGGACACGGAAAGAGAATGGGCTGTCACCATGCAGGTGAAGGTCGGCGACAAGCTCACGGGCGGTCAGATCTACGCGACCGTTCCCGAGACGCCGATCATCGAGCACCGCGTGATGGTGTCTCCCGATCTGTCGGGCACTGTCGTTGAGATCAAGCCCGACGGCAACTATAAGCTGCACGATACGGTGGCGGTCATCGAGGATGAAGCGGGGCAGAAGCACGAGTTGACCCTGTGCCAGAAATGGCCGATCAGAACTTCAAGACCCGTTAAGAACAGATTAGCGCCCACGATCCCGCTGATCACCGGTCAGCGCGTGATGGATACGCTGTTCCCTGTCGCGAAGGGTGGAACGGCGGCGATCCCCGGCGGCTTCGGTACAGGCAAGACCATGAACCAGCATCAGCTGGCGAAGTGGTGCGACGCGGATATCATCATCTACGTCGGCTGCGGCGAGCGCGGCAATGAGATGAGCCAGGTACTGGACGAATTCTCGGAGCTGATCGACCCGAAGTCCAACCGTCCGATGACGGACAGGACGGTGCTCATCGCCAACACATCCAACATGCCTGTCGCGGCGCGTGAGGCTTCGATCTACACGGGCATCACGCTGGCGGAGTACTACCGCGACATGGGCTATCACGTCGCGATGATGGCGGACTCCACCTCTCGATGGGCAGAGGCGCTCAGAGAGATCTCGGGACGACTGGAGGAGATGCCCGCGGAAGAGGGCTTCCCCGCGTATCTGCCCTCCCGACTGGCGGAATTCTATGAAAGAGGCGGCAGAGCGGAGGTACTGTCGGGCGGCGAAGGTTCTGTGACCCTGATCGGCGCGGTGTCGCCGCAGGGCTCTGACTTCTCGGAGCCTGTCACGCAGAACACCAAGCGTTTTACGCGCGTGTTCTGGGCGCTTGACAAGTCGCTCGCGTACGCAAGACACTACCCCGCGATCAACTGGATCGACAGCTACAGCGAATATTTCAATGACCTCGACCCGTGGTTCAGGGAGAATCTCGGCGAGGAATTTGTGGAATACAGAAATCAGATCAGCGCTCTTCTGCAGGAGGAAAGCTCCCTGATGGAGATCGTCAAGCTGATCGGCTCCGACGTTCTGCCCGACGACCAGAAGCTGGTCATCGAGACGGCGAGAGTGATCCGCGTGGGCTTCTTACAGCAGAACGCCTTCCACGCGGAGGACACCTATGTGCCGCTTGAAAAGCAGAAGAAGATGATGCAGGTCATTTTGCACTTGCACGCGAAGGCGAAAGAGGTCGTCGCGCGGGAGATCCCGATCTCGCGTATCACGGAGCTCGGATTGTTTGACAAGTTGACGAAGATGAAATACGATATCCCCAACAACCGCTTGGAGATGTTTGACGAATATATCGAGGATATCGACGAACAGCTCGGTACCTTGTTAGCGTAAAGGAGGGAACGCAGTTGATCATAGATTATGTAGGCGTTAAGGAAATCAACGGCTCGCTGATCGTCATGGACGGCGTCAAAGGCGTTTCCAATGAAGAGATCGTCGATATCAAGCTCGACGACGGGTCGGTGCGTCAGGGACGTGTAGTACAGATCGAAGGCGAGCGGATCGTGGTGCAGGTCTTTGAGGGCACGAGAAGGATCAGCCTGAAAAATACCCGCACCCGCCTGACAGGCCATCCGATGGAAATGCCGCTGTCTCCCGAGATCATCGGCAGAGTGCTCGACGGCGCGGGCAGACCCGCCGACGGACTGGGCGAGATCTTCCCTGTCAAAAAAGCAAATATCAACGGAACACCCATCAATCCGGTGTCACGCGTCTATCCGAAAAACTATATCAATACCGGTATCTCGACCATCGACACGCTGATGACCCTGATCCGCGGACAGAAGCTGCCGATCTTCTCGGGCTCCGGTATGACCCATAACGACCTCGCGGTACAGATCGTACGACAGGCGAAGATCAGCGGCGCCGACAGCAATAACTTCGGCGTGGTCTTCGCGGCGATGGGCGTACAGAAGGACGTAGCGGAATATTTCCGCAAGAGCTTTGAGGAAAGCGGCGTTCTCTCGCGCGTCGTCATGCTGTTGAACCTTTCTAACGACCCGATCATCGAGCGTACGCTGACGCCGCGATGCGCCTTGACGGTGGCGGAATATCTCGCCTTTGAGCTCGACATGCATATCCTCGTCATTATGACGGATATGACCTCTTACGCAGAGGCGCTGCGTGAGTTCTCGTCCTCTAAGGGTGAGATCCCCGGCAGAAAGGGTTATCCCGGTTATCTGTACTCCGACCTTGCTTCTCTGTACGAAAGAGCGGGTATGATCAAGGGCCATTCGGGCTCTGTCACACAGATCCCGATCCTCACCATGCCCAACGACGATATCACTCATCCGATCCCCGATCTGACGGGATACATCACGGAGGGACAGATCGTACTTGACCGCGCGTTGCAGGGTCAGGGAATCTACCCGCCTGTCAGCGTGTTGCCGTCGCTGTCGCGACTGATGAAGGACGGCATCGGCGAGGGCTACACCCGTGCCGATCATCAGGCGCTGGCGAATCAGCTCTTTGCTTCCTACGCGAAGGTCATCGACGCGAGAGCGCTGGCTTCGGTCATCGGCGAAGAGGAGCTCTCTCCGATCGACAAGAAGTATATCGCCTTCGGCAAGCTGTTTGAGGAGAAATTCGTCAATCAGGGCTTCACGGAGAACAGGAGCATCGAGCAGAGCTTAGACCTCGGCTGGGAGCTGCTGTCGACCTTGCCCAGAGCGGAGCTCGACCGCGTGGACGACGCAGTGCTGGATATATACTTCAAGGACAAGGATAAAAAGAAGGAATTGTTATAATGGCTGTACAGGCTGTACCCACCAAGGGC
This sequence comes from uncultured Ruminococcus sp., assembly GCA_902798755.1. GTDB lineage: Bacteria > Bacillota > Clostridia > Oscillospirales > Acutalibacteraceae > Ruminococcoides. The sequence continues at coordinate 8,364 of CADBYC010000016.1, forward strand.
AATCTGATGAATACCAAAAAGTCGCTGTCGCTGGCGAGGATCGGATACGATCTGCTCGACCGCAAGCGCAATATCCTGATCCGCGAGATGATGACGCTGATCGATCACGCCAACGCGATCCAGGAGCAGATCGACAGCGCGTATGACAACGCGTACTTCGCGCTGCAGCGCGCCAATATCACGAACGGCTTCTGTGAGGATATCGCGCGGGCGATCCCTGTCGAGGACGGTCTGAAGCTGGATTTCAGAAGCGTCATGGGCGTGGAGATCCCCGTGCTGACGATGGACGAGAACGACGACGGCAATCAGCTCCACTACGGGACGCAGATGGCGAATTCAGCCGTCGACAACGTGTATATCCATTTCACGAAGGTGAAGGAGCTGACGGTAGAGCTGGCGGAGATCGAGAACAGCGTGTACCGACTGGCGGACGCGATCAAGAAAACGCAGAAGCGCGCCAACGCGCTCAAAAATATCATGATCCCGCGGTTTGAGGAAACGGTCAAATTTATCACCGACGCGCTCGATGAAAAGGACAGAGAGGAATTCAGCCGCTTAAAGGTCATCAAGCGTAAAAAGCTCAGAGAAAGCGCTCAGCGCTCTGAAACAGAATAAGAGGAAACGGAACAAAGGCGGCTTAGGTCGCCTTTTTCTTTATGCCGATTTTTTGATGATGAGGTTTGGAAAAATGTATGAGGGGAGCTGCACAAGAGCTTTAAGGGACTATCGGGAATCGGTAGTATCTTTTTTGGAAAAAGATAGTGACAAATTTTAGAAATTCAGTATAATAAGAGCATGTCCGAGTTTCGGACCGTCAGGGTTCAAGCCGCTTGGCGGCTGTTCTCTGTCAGCTAAAAAGTATTACGGAGGTAATCATGTCTGATCCTAAATTGACTAATTCGGCGCCTGAGAGCGCACAGACCGACAAGACCGCTGAGACCGTCGCGCCCGCAGAAACAACGCAAGCGACTGACAGCGCTTTGGAAAGTAAGAAGAAAAATTCGCGTAAAAAGAGAATCATCATCATATCGATCATCGCGGCTGTCGTCGTGATCGCGGCGATCGTTCTGATCGTTGTGCTGACGAATAACAACGCGGCGGACGCGGAAAGCGACGAGGATATCGAGTATATCGACGTACAGACGGGCAACTACTACGGCGGCGTGATCGAGCCGCAGCAGACCTCGGACATCAATAAAGATGACGAGCGAACCGTCAGCGAGGTATACGTCAAGGTCGGCGACAGTGTGAAGAAGGGCGACAAGCTCTTTGAATATGACTCCAACGAGACCGCGGTCAAGCTGTCAAAGGCGAAGATCGAATACGATAGCATTCAGAATGATATCACGGAATGTGAAACGCGTATCTCTCAACTGTCCCGCGACCGCTCGGAGGCTGACGAGAGCCAGCAGGCGGATTACACCGCGCAGATACAGGAACAGCAGAACAGCAAAAGCCAGTATGAGCTGAACCTGAAGATCAAGCAGGTGGAGATTGAGAATTTACAGAACAGTCTGGATAACTCTGTCGTGACCGCTCCGATCGCGGGCATCATCAAGCAGATCAACAATACCTCTGACGGCAGCTCTTCGGGCGCGTATATGACGATATTGATGAACGGCTCCTACCGCGTCAAGTGCCGTGTGGACGAAATGAACGTGCGCAGTCTTTCGGAAGGTATGAAGGCGGTCGTGTATTCGCGCGTGATCAAGGACAAGACATGGAACGGCACGATCTCAAAGGTGGATTCGAGCAATCCCGCGGATAACAGCAATAATATGATGAACGCGGGCAACGCCGATAATGCCGCTACCAATTACTACTTCTATGTCACGCTTGAAAGCAGCGACGAGCTGCTGCTGGGCGAGCATGTATACGTCGAGCCTGTAACGGAGGACGAGCCCGCGGTCGATACGGATGAGCCTGCCGCACAGGACGCTGACGCGGCGCCTGCCGAAAAGGCGGAGAACTGACGGAGGGCGCTATGCTGTTAGAATTAAAACACATTTTTAAAACATACCAAAACGGCGACGAGGACGTGCCGATCCTGAAAGACGTTTCCCTTTCTATCGAAAAGGGAGAGTATCTGGCGATCATGGGTCCCTCGGGCTCGGGCAAATCGACGCTGATGAATATCATCGGCTGTCTGGATAAGCCGACGAGCGGCGAATTCACGCTGGACGGCACGGATATGCTGGCGCTCACGGATAACGAGTTGTCGGAGATACGCGCGCACAAGATCGGCTTTGTTTTTCAGAGCTTTCAGCTCTTGAAGGGCGAGACGGCGATCCAGAACGTGATGCTGCCGCTGTCGTTCGCGGGCGTGAAGCGCAACCTGCGCCGCGATATCGCGCTCAAGGCGCTGGAGCGCGTCGGGCTTGCCGAACGCGTCAACTTCCTGCCGACGCAGCTCTCGGGCGGACAGAAGCAGCGCGTCGCCATCGCGCGGGCGCTGGTGAATAATCCCGATATCATTTTAGCGGACGAACCGACCGGCGCGCTCGATCAGAAGAGCGGCAAGTCGGTCATGGAGCTGTTTGAACAGCTCAACCGCGAGGGCGTTACCATCATCCTGATCACGCATGATGAAAACGTCGGTAAACGCGCGAACAGACTCCTGCATATCGTGGACGGCGAGATCCTGGAGCATAAGCAGAAGGAGGCGCAGGATGAAGAATAAGAAATTGAAAAAGAGGCTGATCATCATCGGCGTGTGTTTGGTGCTGGTCATCGGTATCGCCGTCGGCGTGGTCCTGCTGAACCAGAATTCACGCAGGGCGTATGTGCAGTCGGTCGGCGAGCTGAATTTGTCTTACGTTACGTCTTCGCAGACCTTCTACGGCAGAGTGGCTGAAAGCGCCCAGCAGAAGATCATGCTCTCCTCCGAGAAAAAGGTGAGCGACGTCTTTGTAGAAAAGGGCGACAAGCTCAAAAAGGGCGACAAGCTCTTTCAGTATGACACGCGCCTGCTCGAGCTGTCACTGGAGGAAAAACAGCTGACGGTCACCATCAATGAGACCACGCTCTCGAACGAGAAGCAAAAGCTCGAGACCTATCAGAATATCGTGCCTGTAGCGGTACAGCCGACGCAGGAGATCCAAGAAGCAACGCTCCCCGAGGGCGCGACAGAGGCTCAGGCAGAGGAGCCGGAAGTGCAGGAAAGCACCGAAAAGACCTATACCGCTCAGGAAAAAGCAGACCTGATCGCCGAGCAGGAGATCGCGGTCAGCAGAGCGCAGACGGCGTTGGATTCCGCGAAAGCGGAGCTGACTCAGGCGCAGACGGAGCTGGATGAAGCGGTAGTCACCGCAAAGCTCGACGGCGTAGTCAGCGAGATACAGGATCCCGAGAAAGCCGATTATACCGCGCCGTTCTGTGTGATCGTCGGCAATACGGGCGTGACCGTCAAGGGTTACGTCGGCGAATTCGATTACAAGAATATGCACGTCGGCGACAGCCTGATGATACAGTCGTTCATCAGCGGAGCGATGACAGACGGCGAGGTGATGAGCGTCAGCGATTACCCCGTCGATACGCAGATGAACATCGAAGGGAACCAGAACACCTCTTATTATGAATTCACCGCCTTTGTCACACAGTCGACGGGCTTTGACATCGGCGAGGACGTTCAGATCATGAAAACCGTTTCTGACGACGAGGGAGAAACGAACGACGTCATCGTTCTGAGCAAGGCGTATGTGCGTACCGACAGCAAGGGCTCGTATGTGCTCAAGGACGTGGACGGCAAGCTCAAGCGCCAGGACGTTACGGCTAAAAAGGGGACTGACAGCGAAAGCATACAGATCCTTGACGGTCTGACCATGGACGATATGATCGCCTTCCCTTACGGCTCTAAGGGCAAGGAAGGCTTACTTACGACGACCGAACAGCAAGGTCCGAGCCTATTCTGAGAAAGGAGAGCGGCATATGTTAGAAAATATCAGATTAGCCCTGCGCGGCATTATCACCCATAAGATGCGCTCCTTTCTGACGATGCTGGGCGTTATCATCGGTATTGCCAGCATCATCGGTATCGTATCCATCGTACAGGGTACGAACGCCAGACTGGAAAAGAGCCTGATCGGTTCAGGCAACAACGTGACGACGGTCGCTCTGTCACAGGACGGAGCGCCGGTCGATATGTCGAATGTTCCTTCGTCGATCCCTGTCGTATCAGATGAAAAGCTCGAGAAGATCAGAGGTCTGCTCGGCGTGGTGTCCGCTTCGACCTTCCGTCAGAGAGAGGTATGGAACGCGCCTGTCTATCACGGCAACTACACGATGACGAACGGCAAGATCGTCGGCGCAAGCGACACACTGTTCGAGACCATGCAGTACAAGGTCATCAAGGGCAGAAACTTTACCGACGAGGAACTGAAGAACGGCGGCAAGGTCGCGATCCTCGATATGAAAACCGTGGAGTCGCTCTTTGACGACGATCCCATCGGCAAGGTCGTCGAGATCAAGTCGGAGCCTTTCGTCGTTATCGGTATCGTCAAGGATATGAACGCGACCGATCAGGAATATGAGAGCATCGACGAATTTTACAGCGATTCTTACTCGGGCAACAGCAGTATCTATATCCCCGAGAACAGTTGGCCGATCCTCTTTCAGTATGACGAGCCGCAGAGCGTGGCGATCCACGTGACCCAGACCTCGCGGATGGTCTTTGTCGGCAGGAGAGCCGCGAGGATCCTCAACAGCGGAATCGATACCGCTTCGGTATCCTACGCTTCCTTAAGCTCGCAGGACAACGAGAACAGCATGAAGACCCTGACCGATTCGATCCAGCTGATGCTGATCGGTATCGCGTCGCTGTCGCTGCTGGTCGGCGGTATCGGCGTTATGAATATCATGCTGGTATCCGTCACGGAGCGTACCGCTGAGATCGGCTTGAAGAAGGCGCTGGGAGCGAAATACCGCACGATCATGTTCCAGTTCCTGACCGAATCCGCCGTGCTGACCAGTATGGGCGGTATCATCGGCGTGATACTGGGTATCATCATGGCGCGGATCATCGCCTACGCCGCGAATCTCGACTTTGGCATATCGGTGCCGTGGATCATCATTTCGGTGGTGTTCTCGGTGCTGATCGGCGTGATCTTCGGCGGGTGGCCGGCATTCAGAGCCGCTAAGCTGAATCCGATCGACGCGCTCAGGAGAGAATAATTCTGTTTAAGAAATATAATAAGTTGAACAAAGGCGCAGTCGGCGTAAAACGGCTGCGCCTTTTTGCTATATGGCGGTCAACGGATCCTGTACGGAAAATGAAGCGGCGGGATAAGAGGGTGAGGACAGAAGATTACATTTGTGAAACCGATAAGAAAAGCATGGACAAGCAATGGTTTTTCTGTTATTTTATTAGTGGATAGTATGAGAACGGACAGCTTTTGGATCGGTCTTGAACATGAATGAAACGGAGTTGATCAAATGAAAATGAGAATGTTTGCTGTGATCGGCGCTTTGGCGCTTTTGTCGGGGGTCGTGCTCGCGGGCTGCGGCAACGCGAAGAATGACGCGGCAGAGAAAAAAGAGATCATCGGTATCATCGGCGCGATGGACGTTGAGGTGAATTCGCTCAAGGAAGCCGCGAGCATTACGAAAACGACCAAGATCGCGGAGATGGAGTTCTGTGAGGGCAAGCTCAATGAGAAGGACGTCGTCATTGTCAAATGCGGTATGGGCAAGGTCAACGCGGGTATTTGCGCCAATACCCTCATCAATGATTTTGGCTGCACCAAGATCATCAATACGGGCGTGGCGGGCTCGCTGGATAATCAGATCGATATCGGGGATATCGTCGTATCGACCGACGCGGTACAGCATGATTTCAACGTAGAAGCGATCGGCTTTAAGAAAGGCGAGATCCCGTATACGGGGCTTTACTCTTTCAACGCGGATGAAGCGCTGCGCAAAGAGGCGGTAACGGCTGTCGAGAAAACCGCTCCCGATATCCACGTGTTTGAGGGAAGAGTATGCTCGGGAGATCAGTTCATCTCGACGAAGGAGCAGAAGGATAAGATCATCTCGGATTTCGGCGGCATGTGCTGTGAGATGGAGGGCGCGGCAATCGCGCAGGCTTGCTATCTGAACAGTACGCCGTTTGTCGTAATCCGCGCGATCTCGGACAAGCCCGATGAAACGGAATTTGTTGATTACAAGGTGTTTGAGGCTCAGTCAGCCGCAAGATGCGCCAAGATCGTAGAGTATATGGTGGCAAATCTTTCATGATCGAGTTGAATAACAGGAGGTTATGGGAATGAAACGGTTCATCAGAATGATCGCTGTGCTGATGGCGGTATTGATGGTGTTATCGGCGGCTGCCGTTGTATCGGGCAGCGCCATCACGGTCGAGAGGGACGGCGTGACATATTTTCTCAACACGAGAACACCTACAACAGGGGACGTCAATGCGTTGGTGGTCAGGCTCGGCTTCGCGGACTATTCCGTTGATGACGAGGACGATCCTGCCGACAGTGAGGAAACACTGCTGTCGTATTTTGACGGCACAGATGAGAACAGTATCATCACTTACTATGAGAACGCTTCTTACGGCAAACTCCGCCTTCACTGTGACAAGGTGTACAGCTACGATGCGGTATATGAGCGAAAAGAATATGATGAAGAAAATAATGAAGCTGTATCGAATCCCGAGGGGCTGATCACGGAAACGCTAAATGCCTTGCAGGACGAGATCGGAGATATCGACCGCTATGACAGCAATGATGACGGATATCTGGATTTTGTCGTGTTTGACTTTGCGGGACCGATGGGCGGCTGGTCTACGACATGGTGGCCGCATGTAAATCGAATGGATGATGTTGAGGTCTTGGGCAAGCATATCGCTCCGTACTCTATTTTGCGGGGAGATATCAGCACCTTCACACATGAGTTCGGTCATATCATCGGCGCTGAGGACTATTATTCCTATATGGACGGTCATACGAATAACATCATGACCTATGATATGATGAGCGGGGATATCGGCGATCACAACGGCTTTACCAAGTGGACTTACGGCTGGATCGACGACGATCAGATCGCCTATGTGGACAAGAACACAGGCGATACGACCGTTGAGCTGACGCCGATCGAAACGACGGAAAGCGGAAAGAAGATCGCTGTGGTGGCTCCCTCGATCGATCGGGCAAGCGGCTTTTTCGGTGAATACTTCCTTGTGGAATATGATTCGGGAGAGAAGAACAGCAAGCAGGTCTTTGAGCAACATGATCTCGTGCCGGGATTCAGGATATTCCATGTCAATGCCAAAACGAATTATATGGAAGAAGGTGGGTTGATCGGCTATACCACCGATAATGTGGACTCGAGAAACTGCCTGATCCATAACATGAAGAATGAGGCTGATGCTCCGTCGCAGTGGCTTTTTGACAATTCATTCTTCAAAGAGGGAGATTCGCTCACGCCAGAGGGATATCCCAATACGGGCTTGAGCGTCGACGATGTATACAACGGTCTGTTCACGGGAATCAGCTTTACGGACTTTGTCACAGGGGAGCATCCGTCGTTCAAGGTGAGCTTTACAGACGAGCAGAAGCCGTCGACTCAGCCGACGCTGAGCCTTGAATATGACAAGCTGGATTCACAGATGAAAATGACGGTCGTATCAGATGAACCGATCATCATCAATGAGAGCAGGACGCGCGATCAGATGCCGTATCTGCTCGCGCCGAACGGCGGCAAGCTGATGCTTTTACTCACCAACAACAGCAAGGCCCCGTATCGTTATGACTTGAGATACGAAAATACTTTTCCGACTATCGAACCTGACGCGGAGTACACGCTCGTGATCCCTGAGGGCTGCTTTAAATACGGGTACAACGAATCGGCGCCGGAATTCAGACAAACGGTGACAGCGGATCATTTTTCGACCGTAATCACGATCGCCGCCTTGCCGAGTAATGGCGGAAAGTATATCTATACCAATATTTTTCAGGTGAGCGACACGATCTTCGGCAGGGTCGACGTACCGACCTTCGGGGAAGGGAAAATGCGCTTTGTCGAATACAATCTCCAAGGAGAGCCGATCGCGGCGCGTGAATTCGACTTGCCCGACTATGATACATCGAGCCCGGTCTATCGCAGTAAAGCCTATCGGCTCAACGACGGTAATTATGCGCTGGAGATCTTCACGATGAGCAATACTTACTTTGTCAAGATCGACGGCAAGGGAAATGTCCTGAGCGATGTTTTTACGCTCAGCGAAAAACTCTTGACAGACTACGGTTACACGGACTCGATGGTGCAAGTCGATTTTGATGTGCTCAAAAACGGATTGATCACACGCCTGTTTTCACAGACGCAAAGGAAATATATCTATCTTACGGTCGATTTTGAAAATGAGCCGAAGGTGGAACTGAGCGATTCGGGGCTCAAGTATATTTCGATCGACAGCGATACCTATATCATCCGTCATTATGACGGCGAATCGAATCAAAATGTACTCTCTGTTTATGACGCGAACGATCAGCTGATCGGTGAGGTGAAAACGAGCGCGACGGTATTCAATGTGTTTGCGGATGGCGAGAATTTTGTCGTGCAGAGCTATTCTTTTCACGGTAAGGAATCGTCCGATCACGTGGACACCTATACGAAATACGGCGAGCTGATCGATCATGTCGACGTCACTGAGGAGTTCAGCCATATCTCGGTGAAGGATCAGATCACCGGAGGCGCATCGAATGAAAACGGATACTATATCATACATACGACAAGGACCGACAAGACCGTGTTTGCCTATGACAGAAACTGGCATTATATTGAGGAGTTTTCGATCGGACTGAATGCCGATCCGATCTTTGTCGGTGTGTGCGGATTAACGGAGATGACAGGGATATTGACGGGCATGAAGATGGCGCAGCTCGTGTATCGCTTCAATAGCGGCGAGTTTGAGACGGAGCCTGTACGCTTGCTCGGCGACGCGAATCTCGACAGCGTTGTGGATATCATGGACGCGACGACGGTACAGCGGTACGATTGCAGAATGGTCGAGCTGTCCGATGACGCGGAGCTGACCGCCGACGTAGACCGTGACGGAGAAGCTGATATCGTCGATCAGACGTGGATACAGCGCTATAACGCGGGCATGAAAGCGCCTGAGGGGATCGGAGAACCTGTAGCGGATCTGTCGGGCGAAGTACTGCCGATGGTATAATTGAATAGATAAAAGGAAAACCGTTGAGAAGATTCTCAACGGTTTTTGTCATAGCGGTAATTGCGTTTGCTGTTTGTAATGAATTGTATGTAATGAACGAGAGCAGATAAAAGCAAAGTCAGGTGAAGTCGATTATGTGGATCAATTTGCTTTTGCTTTGATGACCTTATGAAGCACGAGCATGGCTCCGATCAGCAGAATAGCGCTGACGCCTAAGCCGATCCACGGCGTGTTGGTAAAGCCGATGATCAGGTAGCCGACCGCGCAGACGACGGCGGTCAGGGTAGCGTAAGGGATCTGGGTCTCGACATGGCGGATATGCTGACATTGGGCGCCTGTGGAGGCGAGAATGGTGGTGTCGGAGATGGGGGAGCAGTGGTCGCCGTAGACGGAGCCCGCGAGGGTCGCGCCTAAGGCGGGGACCAACAGGGAGCTGCCCGCTGTGGCGGAGCAGATCATGGTCACGATGGGGATCAGGAGTCCGAAGGTGCCCCAGGAGGTGCCCATCGAGAAGGACATCAATGCGGCGATGACGAATACGACGAAGGGGAGGAGCTGTAGAGGAACGTTGGAGGACGCGATGAAGCTCGAGATGAACTCGCCTGTGCCGATCAGCTCACGGCATACGCCGCCGAGGCTCCACGAGAGGATCAGTATCAGCATGGGCGGTACGATACTGCCGATACCGCTGACGATGTTGCCCGCGAATTCCTTGGGCTTCATGATCTTGCGGGGGATATAGAGGATAAAGGCGGTCACAAGACCCGCGAACGCGCCGAGGGATAAGCCCGCGGTGGGGTTCTCGCCGATCGCCTGAGAGAAGGGGACGCCCTCGAAGAAGCCGCCGACATACGCCATGCCTAAGATCGCGCAGACGATCAGTACTAAAATGGGTAAGACGAGGTCGAGGACGCGGCCTTTGCTCTTTGCTTTTGGAAGTTCTTCATCGGTCATGGATTCGCCGTTGCCCTCGAGCTGAGCCTTTTCCTCGGCTTTTCTCATCTTGCCGAAATCAAACCCTGTCACGCAGATGAACACGACCATCAGGATCGTGAGGAGCGCGTAAAGATTGTAGGGAACGGTGGAGAGGAAGGTGGTGAAGCCGTTGGCGTCGCTCACCTCAGAGGCGACCGCTACAGCCCATGAGGAAACAGGGGCGATGATGCAGATGGGCGCCGCCGTCGCGTCGACGATGTAGGCGAGCTTCTCACGGGAAATGCGTTGGCGGTCATAGACAGGGCGCATGACGGTGCCGATGGTCAGGCAGTTGAAGCCGTCGTCGATGAAGATCAGGATACCTAACAGAGCGGTGGTGAGCAGGGTGGCGCGCTTGTTCTTCAGCTTTTTCTCCGCCCATCGTCCGTAGGCGGAGGTGCCGCCGGATTTTCCGACAAGCGTGATGACTGCCCACAGGAGCGCTAAGAAGATGATCATGTAGGAATTCTCGGCGATCTTCTGCGCCATCATATCGAAGATGCGGGAGAATACCGCCATGAAGGGCTCGTGTGCTGAGGCAACATAGATCACCATTCCGGACAAAACGCCCAGAAAAAGGGAGGAGTAGACCTCTTTGGTGATCAATGCCAGTACGATCGCGATCAGCGGGGGTAGTATTGATATCCAGCCTGTTTCTATCATGATTGTGCCTCCTTGTTTCGGGAAAGTTTTTTCCACATTCTTGTTTCGTGCGCAGCTGTCGGCTCCATGCCGAAGCGCAGGTATAAGCCGTCGGCGGTGCTGTCACAGCAGAGGTAATCTGCGCCGAAAATCTCGGCTTCTGCCTGTATCTTTGTCAAAAGGGCGGTCGCGTGATGCCTGTGCCGATAGGCGGGCAGGGTATACGCGCCGCTGATATGGACGATCCGTCCGCTCGGGGAATCCCCGCACGGAAAGACCGGACAGAAGGTCGCGGTCATGACGCTGACGAGCATGTTGTCGGCGAAGATACCGTAGGTCTGTGCGCCTTCGAGGGAGGGGGACTTGTCGCGGCAGTAGAGCGCGGCGGCTGCCTGAGTCAGGCGGTAGGGGAAGCCGTCGGCCGCGGAAAGCCTTAGAAGGGCTTTGACGTGGCTTTTGTCAAGCCTTTGGCAGTTGACGTCCATGTGATTCCTCCTTCTCAAACGACAGCGGTAATGAGCGAAAAATGATCTGTGAAAGTAAGTATACCATTTGACGGTGAATAAAGCAAGACAGCAACGCATTAATATGCAAAGAATCAATGGGGCTTATATCAAAATGTAATAAAAGCATGAATTTGTACCATGGCTTTGGGTCGGAAATCTTCTCTATTGTTCGTAATCAATAATAAGTGTTCTATCGGGTCGATATGTGATGAGGTTTATTGACTTTTGTGTGATGACCCTATATAATATAAATTGAAATAGAGTATGCGCAAATTGATGACTTGTGCTTGAGGCAGTTTGCGCATAACTGTTATTTTAGGATTTAAAAGGAGGGATTGTTTTGAAAATCTCAAAAAAAACTACTCGCAATCATTCTCGCGGTTCTGATGATGATCTCGATGATCTCCGTCGCGATCGTCAACGTGTCGGCTCTGGTGGGCGATAAGATCTATTGCCGCGCGAGCTTCACCCCGAGCTGTTACATGTGGAAGAAGAACACCGAGGAAAACAACAAGGCATGGCCCGGCGCGGCGATGACCAAGGTCAGCGGAGAGACCGACGTGTATGAGTACACGGTTCCCGCCGACAAGTTCGACATGGTCATCTTCAGCAACAACGGCAGCGGTCAGACAACGGATATGTCCTATCCCGGCGGCAACAAGCTCTATGATGTTGATAAAAAGACATGGAGCGACTACAGCGCGGATCCTGTTCCTGTCATCACCGTTTCCAATGAGGGCGGCGGCTTCAAGGGCTCTGTCGACGTGACTGTCACCGTCAAAGACGCTGACTCCGCTTACTACACCATCGACGGCGGCAGCCAGACCGCGATCAACGGTTCTGTCAGCCTGACCCTCGGCGCGGATATCGCGGAGGGCGCTTCCGTCAAGCTGGATATCAGCGCGACCAACAGCTACGGTACCGTTACCAAGAGCTGTACCTATAAGAAGAGATCTACTTCGGGTCCCGCTACCGACGGTAGCACTGCTGAGGCGATCAGCGGCAACTATGCAACTAACCCCAACAGCGGCTACGGCAAAAGAAAGACCATCACCGTTGACGGCGACAAGTCCGACTGGGAAAGCTCCATGCTGATCGCGCAGGGTGTTGCGAACGACGACCCCCGCGTCTACGCACATTGGTCGATGCATGAAAAAGGTATCGATGACTATGCGATGTACGCCGCGTGGGACGACACCAACCTCTACATCATGTACGAGATGGCAAACGTCCAGGATATTGTCGCTCCCGGCGAGGATTTCCCCATGACCCAGGGCAACCTCTGGATCGATAACCTGCCTGTCTTTATGTATATTTACACCGGTAACGAGAACATTACTCACGGCGAAACTGCCGACGGTACGCTCTGGGCGACCGGTACGACGCTTGACGCGCACGCCGATCATGTGATTGCTTACTCGACCAACGCATCCAATGGCCCGTTCATCTACACCGCCAACGATGACGGCGAGCTCATGCCCGATGACCTTGTGATCGCAGGCGCGCAGACCGGCATCAATATCAAGTGGGGCAACGGCAAGACCCTCTCCGGTACGCTGATGGGTATCCCTAAGGCGGGTACCGATAATAAGCGCGTCGCCGGCGACTCTGTTGACGCGACCCTGACCGATTTCTACACAAAGGGTCACAAGGCTTCGATGGATATGTTCTATGAGATCTCTATCCCGCTGAAGAATCTGGATATCACCGCCGCTGATATAGAAGCGAACGGTATCGGTATCATGAAGGTCTCTACCTTCGGTACCTCGGGCATGGACTGCCTGCCCTATGACCTCTCGATGGCGGATAACGCCGCAAAGCCCTACTCCGCCGATTCCTCTACCTCTATGGAGAAGGAGGACGAGGATCATATCACCGTACCGATGGCGCGCATCGGCAAGGCGTTCACTCCCGGCGCGGTACAGCCTACAACTCCCGTAAAGCCTACTGAGCCTCCTGTACAGCCGACCGATCCGCCCGTAAAGCCCACCGAGGCTCCGACTGAGGCTCCCACCGAGCCTGAGATCATCTTGGGCGACGCTGACGACGACGGTTCCGTGACTGTCCTCGACGTCACAATTATCCAGCGCCATCTGAGCACCGTTCCGGTAGAGAGATTCAATGAAAAAGCCGCCGACGTTGACGGCGACGACGAAGTATCTATCCTTGACGGTACATGGATCCAGCGCGCTGGTCGGCGTTCCGACTCCCTTTGACATCAAGATCGGTTGATGTTGAGAACGGTTCTTTTGATCGGAAACAATAAGTATTAATATAATCAAACGCCCATCGCAGAAGTTCTTATGCGATGGGCGTTTTTTTGTACAATGAACGCAGTGATTTGATTGTAGGGAAAGAGCAGCTATTTGCGTTAGATAGCTGTCGGCTATTTCTTGAATTCGAAGAAATTCATTTGTCCGAAGCCTGTCGGCAGGGGTATCGTACACATGTAGATGAAGGCGAAAATCAGAAAACCGACGGCGATTAATAAGACTGTTATTCGGTTCGGCATATCCTTGAATGTGCCGATGATACCGAGCAGGAAGAGCGTCAGGGAGTAGATGACGGTCACAAGGTTGTAGGAATCGCCCTTAGTGTTATCGCGCATACCTTCTTCAAGGAGCTCCTGTGACTGTCCGACATTCTCCTGTGCGACTGCAAAGTACTTTTCGGTCATGCCGGGCATTTTGAAGGGGCTGTCCTCATGGTTGTCCTCCATCCACTGTACGGCTTCGAGCAGATTATCGGAGACATTCATCTTCTTGAATGACTCGATCTTGGTATTGAGGAGGTCTATCTTTGCCTGATCGCCCGACTGCTTTGCCGCTTCCAGCTCGTAGTAATAGTCCTTTGCGACGTTCCAAGCCATGTAGTCGGAGAGATACAGCTGCATGCTCAGGTTGTATTCCGCCGTGCCCCTGGACGCCATATTATTGCTCTTTGTGAAGTTGATGGACTGGATACCGCTGTGCAGCGAGCCGATCCACGTCGCCCATGCCGAGAGCAGGGTGGTGATGCCGAGCAGGATCGCGACGACGGTTTCGAGCCTTTTGGGGGTTATGAAGGATTTTTTGTTCGGGATCGCGTTCTCGGGCGGGGTATCACCTTGTTTGATGACCTCGCTTTTCGGCGATCCGGTTCCTTTTCTTTTCATATGAAAACCTCGCTGTAACTAAGAGTGAGTCTTTGGAAATAAAGCTGTGCAGGATTTGCTTGAAATACAGAAAAATCAGGTATTTATCATGATGATCTACAAGCGCTGCTTTTATAATACAATAAGTGTCGATAAAAATCCAGAGCATTTTTGTATTTTATCGGGTTTCTTTCAATTCTGAGTGATATTATAGTCCGAGCGATCCTCTTCTTTTGATCGAATTTTCTCACTGATGACAGCGTGTCGTTATCATAAGGATCAAATGATTGGATTTCTGTGAGATTTTTTAGCCGAAAAACTTGCCGAAATATCGGGCATATGATATAATCGCAGTATATTGATGACTATTGAGGTGATCGTTTTGCAGATAATCAAATCTAAAGCACGAAAATCATGGCCTTCTCTGTTAGCGGCTGTCCTGTTTTTTGCCGTCGGTCTGGTATTGGTGGTTTTGTCCGACGAGATCGTAGAGGTAATACTCGCGATGGCTCTGTCCGCTGTGCTGATCGTATACGGTACGGTCAGAATGGTATACTGCTGGAGAAGAAATGAACTGACGCAGGGAGCGGTAACGGTTCTTGTCTGTTATGCTGTGGCAGTCGGTTTGGTCGGAGTCAATTATAAAATCACAAGTCTTGTATTCTTGCCGAGCCTTACGGTAGGTCTTGTGTCTTTGATACTCGGTATCATGCGCCTGCTGATATGTATCAGCTGTATCAAAAACAGACTTAAGGGCGCTTTCAGAAACGGGTTCTCCGCGTTGATCTGTATCGCGTTCGGTCTGTTCTTGGTCATTCATCCTATCAAAAACTTTTCACTGCTGTCCCGTATTGCGGGCTTTTATATGATCTTCTACGCCGTGACCATGTTAGGCGACTTCATCGCCGCGGTTTCCAAGTCGGATCTTAATGAGGACAAGATCAAGAGAAGAGCGCATTTTGCTCTGCCCAATCTCTATACGGCGATCCAGCCCGCACGCATGATCTCGATGATCAACAAGAGCAGAGAAGAAGGCAAGATCGTAGGCGGTATGCTGATCGAGCAAAAGCCCGACACGGAGCTTGACACCGTCAACGTCGAGATCCTTGTACATCTGACGACTCAGGGCACTAACAAGTTCGGTCATGTAGACCTTGCCATCAAGGATAAGGTCTACTCATACGGTACCTATGACTCAAGCAAGGTCAAGATGGGCGGCTTTGTCGCTCAGGGCACATTTATCGTTGTTCCGAAGATACCGTATCTTAAGCACTGTCTTGACTATCAGCAAAAGTATGTGATCGGCTTTGGGGCTTCGTTGTCGGAAAAGCAATTGGCTTCTGTTCAGAAGAATATTGACGAGCTGTTAAGTCACTGCGAGCCTCTTGAGAGTCTGTATGAACAGGCTGTCAAAAAAGGAGAGGACGGCTCTGAGCTCAATGATCCTGCCAGCAATATCGTCCGCGATGTCGGCGGTAAGGTTTATACGGTGGTTGAGGGACCTTTCAAGCGTTATTTCGGCATCAACACAAACTGCGTTCGTGTTGCGGATTGGCTGCTTACTGATTCGGGAGTTGACAGACTTACGTTCAACGCGATCAGTACCCCCGGCGGATACTACTCCATGCTTGATAATATGTTTTACCGTAAAAACACCCGTATCATTCGCAGGACAGCTTATATCGTCGCGGATGAGATAGATGATCTTGAAGAGCTGAGAGCTCTTGCCCGTGAAACTGCCGCGGAGATGAAGAAGTCCGACAAGGCTTGATCTGCCCATAGCATAGAGCAGACAGGGAGCATCTTTTGGAGAGCCATTTGTGATTTGGTTATATATTATTCTTGATTAGAAAAATAAATATGTTTCGACACAAATAGAAAAAGTCCGGTAATCGTGATGATTACCGGACTTTTTGGGTGGTCCGAGTGACTGGAGTCGAACCAGCGGCCTCTTGAACCCCATTCAAGCGCGCTACCAAACTGCGCCACACCCGGATACAGTTTTTTATGATTGGCGACTGAAAAATATTATATTTTGAAATTTTGGTTCTGTGAAAAGCGTATTTTTGATATGATTAGCGGATCGGTCGTTTGTGACGAGTTGGATAGGCGAGCGGTATTATTTCTAATGGAAACAGATTAAGATTGTCTGTTGAAATCAAGATTGTCTGTTGGAATCGTTTTTGTTAAGATCATGATGGTTTGTTGAGATGGGGTTTTTCTATAATATAAGACTCCCGCTGTGTAACCGACAGTGGGAGTTGACTTTTCGTAATGAATGCGTTTCTGCTTTTGAGAGAAACAGGAAGATATTTGTCGAAATACATTAATCCAATACGATGCGCATTCTTCTGCCTTGCTTGTTGAGCAGAATGCAGGCGGGAATGCCGAGGACCATCAGAACAACGAGTTCTCCTAATGCGACCAAGCCGCCCTGGATCAGGAAGTCGACGAAATTGAAGCTCAAATTGCCGATGAAGAAGAAGTCGATCTCGAATCCGATGATGATACCGTTGAAGATCGCGGGCATCAGCAGAGCGAGGAAGGGGATGTTCTTGATACGTACATTGCGCAGCAGGTACATGGCGATCGCGGCGAGCAGGCTTGCGATAGAGCCGAAAACCATATCGTAGACGCCCAGACCCGCGGTGACGGAGCTGATGTTGGCGATGATACAGCCGATGGTAAGGCCGGGGATCGCGGCGGGGGTGTAGATTGCCAGTACGCAGAGCACCTCCGCTACACGGAATTGGACTGCCGCGGAAGCTGTACCGGGCAGAAGCGCGTTCTGACCGATCGTGAGCACGGCGTAGAGCGCGGCGATGATCGCCGCCTGTGTGATGTAGATCACGCGTTTGTTTTGCATATTCTTTTGTCTCCTTAGTTTTGATTTAGATATCGGCACAATGTGTCATATCAAGTCAGGATGGTTACGAACTGACCGAGGGATATCGTATCATGAATCGGGTGAGAAGTCAAGGAAAATTGGCTTATCTACTCAGCTTTTCACGCGTTTTGTCCTTTTGACAAAAATATTCCGATCTATTAAGATAAATATGAATCAAAACGCTCACAAAAGTATCTAATAAATGAATCGATCGATTCACACGAAAAGGAGTGAGGAAAATGAAAGGAGAAGACATCAAGCGATTATATCATTCTATATTACTCGGAGCAGTTTACGACAAAGGAGATCAGCTCGATTTTACGTATTCCTAAGGGGACGGTACTGAGCAGATTGCATAAGGGCAGAAAGCTGCTGCGGTTGGATCTGGATGAGCAATGAAACGAAAGAAAGCGGCTGTTGTGTGAGAGCAACAGCCGCTTTATGGTGTGGATGAAGATCAATCTGTTTTTCGAAAATGATTCAGCGGTTCAAGAGGTAGGTCGCGAGGTTGAGGTAGCTTGCGAAGATCAGCCACAGACAATAGGGAATCTGCAAAAGTCCTGCAGTTTTGTCCTTGCGGTAGAATTTGAGGGTCATGGTGATGACGAGGATATCCAGGAGAATGATCCAAATGAATGAGAAAAGCCGCCATTCGAGCGAGAAGAAGAGGATCGGCCAGATCAGGTTGACGACGAGCTGGGCGTAGTAGATCGCTTCGGTATCGGGGGTGGACAGACGGCTCCATTTGAGCATGCCGTGGGAAATGCCCATCAGGGTATAAAGGATCGACCACGCGATGGGGAAGAGGATCGCGGGCGGCGCTAAGAAGGGCTTGTTGAGATTTTCATAGTGCATGGTGCGGGTGGTGAGTACGCCGACGATCGCGCCGAGTACAAGGGGCACGAGGATAGAGACGGCGTAGGTCTTGATCTTTTCTTTATTGATGCTGAGTGACATAGTGATTCTCCTTATCTGATATCAATGTATATGCTTTATGATATGTCAAAGAAGGGAGATTTATACATTGGGTATGTCACAATATGGAATGTTTTTTTTGATTGAAAATAATTGGACGCAAAAGAGGCGCTCCCGAAGGAACGCCCCTTTTGCTTTAGGATTTAAATTAACATGAAAAAAGTAGTGATTAGCAAATTAAAAGTGGTTTCTGTTTCTCAGCGTAAGCCGATTGCTTTACGCGGTATGCTCGGCGTCGCCGAACATGTTCAGTCTGAAGAGCTTGCTCTCGTCAGCGGGGCTGTCACAGAGGATAAATGCCTCGGTGATCTTACCGCCTTTGATGAGCTGCGTCAAACCAAGCAGCTGGCTGAGCTTACTTCTCAGATTGATCTTGTCGCCCTCGTGAGTGACGAGGTAGACATTGCCTTCGCAAGTGTCAAGCACGCTTAAGAACTCAGAAACGTCAATGTTGTGTAAACTCATGACAGAGGTCATCATAGTATCCGCCTCCTTATTCTGCTTTTTCGTGCTGCCATTTACCATTTGGCATGTGTCCTAAAATACTGCGCCGTCTTGGCCGCACGGCGCGGCAGTCAAGCGGACTTTGTCTTGACGCTATTTATTATAGCCTGATTTTCGTTAAAGTCAACAACAAAATTGATATTTCTTTGTGCACGATGCTAAAAGCGTGATGATATTTAATAATTTGAAATAACATTTATTGTATAATACTTACAAACAGCTCGACTTTCTTTTTTCTTATCTGAAAAAAAGATGTTACCTGATATGTGTAGATTCACCATTTCATTTCGGCAAAGTCGAGGATTCCTGTCACTTTCTCCGAAATGGCGGGATCAGGGGATAAAGCAAGGTTTTTTCAATGATTTTTACATTGAAAAGAGGTAGTACTTGCTTTACGGACGGTTATTTGGTAGAATAGCAAAGGAGTAATGATCTCAAATGAGATCGGCGCAGGCATGAGGACTGCGCGATGATAAAACAGCATTTCGGAGGTTCTTATGTTAAACGATACATTTAAGATATTCAAGAGCGGCACGGACATCAGAGGTGTGGCGAGCGAAGGCGTAGAGGGCATGCCCATCAATCTGAAGGACGATATCCTCTCCGCAATGGCGGACGGATTTATCCTTTGGACAGAAAAGAAGGTCGGAAAGCCTGCCGCTGAGCTGACGGTATCCGTTGGACATGACTGCAGGATCTCGGGCGAGCATATTGCGGATATCGTGATCCGCCGTTTGGCGAGAGCGGGCGTCAAGGTGTATGACTGCGGACTGTCTTCGACACCCGCGATGTTCATGACGACGATCGACCTCGGCTGTGACGCGGCGGTGCAGATCACGGCTTCACACCATCCGTTCAACCGCAACGGCTTGAAATTCTTTACCCGCGGCGGCGGTCTGGACAGCGAGGATATCGAAGCGATCCTACAGCATGCGCAGGACAGCGACGAGCCTGAAAAGGCGATGGGCGGCAGTGTATCTGCCATCAACTATATGGACAATTATTCCGCACATCTGCGCGACATCATCAAGCGAGAGGTGAACGCTCAGGACTATGAGCAGCCGCTGAGCGGTTTCCACATCGTAGTGGACGCGGGCAACGGCGCGGGCGGCTTCTATGCCGACAGAGTGCTCGAGCCACTGGGCGCGGATACGAGCGGTTCGCGCTATCTGGAGCCTGACGGAATGTTCCCGAATCATGTGCCTAACCCTGAGGATAAAAAGGCGATGGAGAGCATTTGTGAGGCGGTACTCGAGAGCAAAGCGGACCTCGGTGTGATCTTTGACACTGACGTTGACCGCGGCGGCGCTGTCGATCGGTACGGCAAGGAGATCAACCGCAACCGTCTGGTAGCGCTGGCGGCGTGTCTGGCACTGGAGAACAATCCCGGCGGGACGGTGGTGACGGATTCCATCACATCAACGGGATTGAATGAATTTATCGAGAAGCATCTCGGCGGAAAGCATTACCGCTACCGCCGTGGTTATAAAAATGTTATCAATAAGGCGATCGAGCTGAAGGGGCAGGGTATCTCCGCTCCGCTCGCGATCGAGACCTCGGGTCACGCGGCGATGGAGGAGAACTACTACCTTGACGACGGCGCGTATCTGTGCACAAAGATCATCATCAAGGCGGCGCAGCTCAGACAGCGCGGAGAATCGCTCGACAGCCTGCTTGCCGATCTGAAAGAGCCTGTCGAGGAAGAGGAGATCCGTATCAAGATCACCGACAAGGATTTCAGAACGACGGGTCAGCGCGTGATCGACGAGCTGGAGAAGTTCGCTGAGGCGCAGGCTGACTGGCATATCGCTCCCGACAATCGCGAGGGCATCCGCGTCAGCTTTGATAAGGACAACGGCGACGGCTGGTTCCTGCTGAGATTGTCCGTCCATGACCCCATTCTGCCGCTGAATATCGAGAGCGACAGCGAGGGCGGCGTGGCTGTTATCAGGGAAAAGGTGATGGCGTTTTTAAAGACGCAGAGTGGGATCGACGCGTGATCGGCATTGACTGACGGAAGAATAGAGCGGCGTTGAAAAACGCAAAATATGGTAACAGCTTGTCAAATTTCGTACTAAATATGCGCTTCTTAATTCCCAATCAGCACTAACAGTTAAAAATTTGACATAATCCTTGACAAAGAGCGATAATACTAATAATATGGTGGTGTAATGGTAAGGCGGTATGCCGCTTTCCTTGTGAACACGCATATTCAATTAGGAGGAGACACAATGGTATTAGAAAAGATTAAGGTTATCCTTGCCGAGCAGTTTGACGTAGAAGAGGATTCTCTGAAGAACGATACTGATCTGCAGGATGACTTAGGCGCGGATTCTCTTGATGTCGTCGATCTGCTTATGTCCATTGAGGATGAATTTGAGATCGAGATCCCCGATGAGGAGATCGAGAATATTCGCACCGTGGGCGACCTTGTCAACTATATCGAATCGAATATCTGATCAGGTAAAGAATTGGGCGGCTGTGAGCCGCCTTATTTTTTTGCCGTTTTTGAGGGGTTAGCGCCTCCTTGTACGGTACAGGGAGGCGTTTTTCTCAGCTTTGTTTTTGCTTCATGCGGGTGCGGGTGAGCTTTTTCTTGAGCTCCTGCGGCTTGAAGGGGATAAGAGGATAGAGATAGCTTTTGCCGCTGATGGTCTTGTTGGTGGCAAGCAGGACGAACAGGATAACGATACCGATGATGAAGCCGATCAGGTTACCGATATAGGTGGCGGTAAGCAAAATGAAGCGGGCGTATTTGAGCGAATAGCCAAGCTCGTAATTGGGCTGGCTGTAGTTGGCGATGGTGACGAAGGCGACATAGAGGGTAGAAGCGGTGGTGAACCAACCCGCGTCCACCGCAAACTGGCTGAACGCGATCGCGCCGATGATGCCGATGGCGGAGGTCAGGGAGCTGGGGGTGTGGAGCGCCGCAAGCCGCAAGCCGTCGATACACAGCTCCATGATGATCAGCTGCCAATAGATGGGCAGAGAGGTCGGCTCGACCATCAGGACGAATCGGAAGATCTCGGGGACATGGTCGGGATTTTGCAGACACAAGAGCCACAGGGGCGTGAGCAGGACCGAGGCGATGGTGATCAGGTAGCGGGTGATACGGATATAGGTGCCGGTGATCGGCGGAAAGTAATAGTCGTCGGCTTCTTCGAGGACGTCGAAGATCGAGGTGGGGATCAGGAGCGCTGAGGGGGAATTATCGACTAAGATGACGATATTGCCTTTCAGGCAAACTGCCGCGGCGACGTCGGGACGTTCGGTGTATTTGATCTTGGGGAATGGGTTGAGCCACTTCTTTTGATAGAGAGCTTCGATCAGGCTTTGCTGATTCATGCTCAGGTTGGCGATATCGAGATTCTTGATACGGGTAGTGATGTTTTTCAGCAAGGAGTGGTCGACCTTGTTGTCCATATAGCAGATGATGATGTCGCTTTTGGATTCTCTGCCGACGGTCATCGCTTTGGTGATGAAATGGCTCGAACGGATACGGCGGCGGATCAGGGCGGAATTGAAGATGACGGTCTCGACAAAGCCGTCCTTGCTGCCGCGGAGAACCTTGTCGTCCTCAGGCTCGGAGGTGGAGCGCTGGGGGTAGGTGCGCATATCAAAGGCGACCGCCGACTCAAAGCCTTCGGCGATCAGACAGGGGATACCGCTGAGAACGTTTTTGACAACGAGATCGGGTTGATCGACAACGCTGATCTCGACATAGGGGACGCAGTGACGGCAGAATTCTTCGGTGCTTTTAAGATATTCGGGCTTGGTGTGATTATAAAAGAACTCCATCAACTTTTCCATGATGTCGTCCTTGATCAGTCCGTTGATGTAGAAGATGACGGCCTTCTTGCCTGAGATCACGATATTGCGCTCGATGATGTCGAAGCACTCGTCACAGCGAAGCAGGCGCGAGAGGATACGGCGATTAGTTTCGTAAGAATCAGTGAATATAGGGATCAGTCCTTTATATCAGTATGTAGGAATGATTTTGAATTAAGTCATATTACAGTCACCCTAAGGTGTTTTGGTAAAGAGTGAAAGCGGTTTGAGTGAAAAAAAGCAGTTCAGGTGCTATGAGTGTGGAAATAACGAAAAATTTTTATTATTTTTTGCGAAGTTGCATAGTTTTATGCAACTTTTTTCTTTATCTCGGCATAGGTGGAGAGGATATTGTGAACGATATCAACTCCGCAGTATGAGGAAAGGAAGGAAACAGTGAAACCGAGAGAGAAAGAATTCTGCCGTTTGATGACGGTGTATGCCGATCCCATTCGCGCGGCAAGAGAAGCCGGCTACAAGGAGCCTGAGAGGGCTTGGTCAGAGCTTTCCGCGCAGGAGGAGATCGTCGGCGAGATCCGCCGCCGCTGCGAGAATATCCGCTCGATATTTGAGAGTACCGCTGTATGCGGACTGTATCGGCTCGCTTACGGGGGCGTGAACGACGCGCTGACGTTCATCAACAGGGAGATCATCTTAAAGGAGGATCTCAAGGAGCTTGATCTGAGAAATGTTTCGGAGATCAAGAAAACCGATAAAGGGATCGAAGTGAAATTCTGTGACCGGATCAAGGCGATCGACAAATTGCAGGAGCTGTTGGGCAGCTCAGGCGGACAGGGCAACGGAGCGGGTCTGTTGGACGCGATCCTGCTGTCCGCGGAGGCGCTCGGCCGTCACGGGAGTGATGACGATGCGGTTTGAGCCGTTATCGAAAAAACAGCTTCAGGCGATGTTCTGGTGGATGAAGGGCTCGGGATATGAACGGTATGACGCCGTGATCTGTGACGGCGCTGTTCGCTCGGGCAAGACCTTTGCGCTGTCGCTGTCCTTTGTGATGTGGGCGAGCTTGCGCTTTGACGGCGCTCTGCTGGGCTTTTGCGGCAAGACGATCACGGCGCTCAGGCGCAACGTGATACTACCCCTCCTGCCTTGCCTGAAAGAGCTTGGCTTTGACGTGCGTGAAAGTGTGAGCAACAACCGCCTGCATATCCGCTTTCAGAATCATGAGAATACCTTTTTCCTCTTCTCGGGAAAGGACGAAGGCTCCGCTTCCCTGATACAAGGCGTGACCCTGTCAGGGGTGCTGTTCGACGAAGTGGCGCTGATGCCCCGCTCGTTTGTGGAGCAGGCGCTGGCGCGCTGTTCGGTCGGCGGTTCGCGGTTCTTCTTCAACTGTAATCCCGAATATCCCTCACACTGGTTTTATCGGGAGTGGATACAGAACAGGGAGAAAAAGAACGCCTTGTATATCCATTTCCGCATGCGGGACAACCCATCCCTGAGCGAGAAAATGCTCAAACGGTATGAGAGCCTGTACACGGGCGCTTTTTACCGACGTTTTGTCGAGGGAGAATGGGTGAGCGTCTCGGGCGCCGTCTATCCCTTTATGGGCGACGGCAATATGTTTGTCCCGCCTCCTGAGGGTCCCTGTGAGGAATACTGTGTCTCCTGCGATTACGGCACGGTCAATCCTACGTCGATGGGACTGTGGGGGCGAAAGGGCGGTATCTGGTACCGTCTGCGTGAGAGTTATTATGACGCGCGCAAGGAAGGCAAGAGCAAAACAGATGAGGAACACTATATTTCTTTAATAGAATTATTGGGTGAGCTATTGCCGACCGCGGTGATCGTCGACCCGTCCGCCGCTAGCTTTATCGAGGTGATCGAGCGGCACGGGCGGTATCCTGTCGTCAGAGCGGATAACAACGTCATTGACGGTATCCGCAAGACGAGTCAGGCGTTAAGAGATGGGGAAATCGTTATCTGCGATACCTGCGCCGACGCGATCCGTGAGTTTTCACTCTATCGCTGGGACGAAAACAAACCGATGGACACGGTGATCAAGCGCGACGATCACGCGATGGACGACATACGATATTTTGTCAGTTACATAAAGGCGAGCGAGGAGAACCTGAACTTTGCCTTTATCGAACGAAGCTGACCGATTTTCGGTCAGTCAACAGGAGGTTAATCTTGCGATTATTTTCGAAAAGAAAGGATCCCCGAACCCCCGAAGTGCAGACCTGTGCGACGGCTGACAGGGGCATTATCCCTCCGTTACACAATTCCGATCATCCCGCTGAGTACCGATTGTATCGGGAACTCAGAGAAAAGGTACCTGTGATCGACGCGGCGATCATGAAGCTTATAAGATTACTGGGTGAATTCAAGATCGTATGCGAAAATGAACAGTCGCAGAACGCGATGGATGATTTTGTATCACGCGTGCCTGTCGGCGGCGTTTCGACGGGACTGTACGCGTTTATCTGTTCCTACTTCGATCAATTGCTGACCTGCGGCAAGGCAGTGGGCGAGATCGCGGTATACGAGGACGGCGGTGTGGCGGCGCTGTATAACGCCCCTGCCGACGCGATCGTGCTCCGCGAGGGTGAGAATCCTGTGGACATCAAGATGGTACACAGCGGTATCAGCGAGAAGGAGATCGAGCGTCCTGAGTTGATCTGCGTGACGCTGCTCAATCCGCTGCCCGGAACGATGAAGGGTACTTCTATCCTCAGCGGTCTGCCGTTCGTCAGTGAGCTGTTGATGAAGATCTTCCACTGTGTGGGGCAGAACTTTGAGCGGGCGGGCAATGTGCGCTTTGCCGTCACCTATAATCCTCCCGCGGGCGCGGGAGCGTTGAATGCCCGTCAGCGCGTCAAGGAGATCGCCGAGCAGTGGAGCAGTGCGATGCGCGACAAGGGCAGAGTGTGCGACTTTGTATCTGTCGGCGACGTCAATATCCGCGCGATCGGCGCGGACAGCCAGATCCTTGACTGTGATATCCCGATCAGGCATGTGCTCGAGCAGATCGTCGCAAAGCTCTCGATCCCGCCGTTTCTCTTGGGACTTTCCTGGTCATCGACCGAAAGAATGTCCTCTCAGCAGGCAGATATCCTGACTTCGGAGCTGGAGTATTACCGCTTGCTGCTCACGCCTGTGATTGAGAAGATCGCGCGGGTGTATCTGAGTGCGGAACGGCTCGACCCGAGGGTGACGGTCGAATGGAGCAATATCAGCTTACAGGATGAAACGGAGCTTGCCGCGGCGCGGCTGGATAACGCAAGGGCTGAACAGCTCGAGCGGAGTATGGAGGTGAACGGATGAAGAACGGACAGTTGATCAAAGGTATCGTAACCGATGATCTGACGAACGAAATGGAACTGGTCAACCGCTATTCCCGCCGACAGCTCGGCGAGGACGAGGTCTATCTGTTTTCGGTCGTTTTATGCGATAACGATATCGACCGCGACTGCGAACGGTTTACCGTGGAGTCGCTGTTTGAGCTGGAGAAGCTCTTTGTCGGCAAGACGGGGATCATCGACCATGATCCGACCGCAAAGAACCAGAAGGCGAGGATCATTTCCTGTAAGGTCGAGAGCGTGGAAGGTAAGACGACCGCGAACGGCGACCAGCTCTTTCGCCTGACGGCGAGGGCATATATGCGCCGCACAGAGGGCAACGCCGAGCTGATCGAAGCGATCGAAGCGGGTATCGTCAAGGAGGTATCCGTAGGCTGCAGCGTAGGACATACGCTCTGCTCGATCTGCCGCAATGATATTCACTCGCCGCTTTGCTCTCATCAGAAGGGCAGAGAATACGACGGAGAATTGTGCTTCGGCGAATTGTGCGAGCCGAAGGACGCGTATGAATTCAGCTTTGTGGCGGTCCCCGCTCAGCGAGCGGCAGGGGTAGTGAAAGGATATAAGGAGAAAGATATGAACGACATTTGTAAATCTCTCTCAGCAGATCACGACGTAGCATTGACAAAGAGCGAGGCGGCTCAGCTCAAGGCGTATATCGAGCGTCTTGAAAGCGAGCAGGAATACGCGAAGGCGTATCGTGAGGAGCTGACCGAAAAGCTTAGAACTGCCCTCAGAGAAAAGGGCGTCGAGCTCGACTTTGTCGTCGAGAAATGTATTCTCGAGAAACTCAGCGTGAGCGAGGCACAGTCGCTTTTGAAGGCGCTTTGCCGCAAGGAACGCAAGGTGGTCACTCAGCTGGGAGAAAAGAAAGCCGATGACAGTATCGGCAATACCGAATTCAGAATTTAACGGAGGTTCACATGAATATCAGTTTTACAGGTTACAGGGAAAACGTCCTGACCTTTGAATGTACAAACACAGTCGCGGTAGGCGACCTTGTCAAAATGTCCGCTTCGGGCAAGGTGACAAAGGTATCCGCTAACGATGCCTTTATCGGCAAATGCGTAGGCGTCAGAGACGGTTACGCCGCCGTACAGCTCGACGGTTATATGGAGGCGGCTAAGTCCGGCACCGTGAACGTCGGCTATAATAAGCTCGTCGCCGCGGCGTCCGGCGTCAAGACCGCTGAGAGCGGTATCGACAGACTGGTCATCTACAGCGACGATACTACCGTCGGCTTTATTCTGTAAAGGAGGAGAACTATGGCAACATTTGAAAATATCAATCTGGAAAAGGGTATGTACCAGACCGGCAGAAGCCTGACCGAGATCCTGGAGGAAATGGATCCGAGCGAGAACTACAAGGGCACCGCTCTCGAGGGCTTGGACGCGTTTACCCGTCAGCTCAAGCGCTATGACATCAAAGTAAACGGCAAGGGCTCCGATACCATCGAGAAGTTCTTCGCAACTTCCAACTCTGCGGCGCTGTTCCCCGAGTACGTCAGCCGCGCGGTCAACGCGGGCAGAGAGGAAGCAAATCTCCTTGACGAAGTGGTCGCGACCGTTACCAAGATCGACGGCATGGACTATCGCTCCTGCACCTCGAGCATGACCGATGACGACAAGAGCCTCAAGCGCGTCGCTGAGGGCGCTTTCATCCCCGTTACCGAGATCAAGACCAACGATAATCTGGTGCACCTGCACAAGCGCGGCAGAATGCTGGTTGCAAGCTATGAGGCGCTGAGATTCCAGCGTATCGACCTCTTTACCGTGACCCTTAAGCAGATCGGCGCGTACATCGCTCGCTCTCAGATGGCAGACGCGGTAGACGTCATCATCAACGGCGACGGCAACCAGAACGGCTGCGCAAGCGTCAGCCCCGCTTCAGCGGGCAGCCTGAGCTACGCTGACCTGATCAGTATGTGGTCGGCTCTCTCTCCCTTTGAGCTGAACACCGTACTCGCGGCGACTCCCGCCATGACAGCCCTGCTGACCATGAGCGAGATGAAGGACGCGGTAGCGGGTCTGAACTTCCAGGGCAGCGGCAAGATGATCACCCCGCTGGGCGCGAACCTGATCCATACAACCGCTCTGAGCGGCAACAATATCATCGGTCTGGACAAGAACTGCGCGCTCGAGATGGTCGTCGCGGGCGACGTAGCGGTAGACTACGACAAGCTCATCGACCGTCAGCTGGAGAAGGCTTCTATCAGCTGTATCGCGGGCTTTGCGAAGATCTACACTGACGCGGCGAAAAAGCTGACATACTAAGGAGGTCGTGACACTTGCGCTTAAAAGAGATCATCGAACGCTTTACGCTGGTGTCGGGCTTTGAGATGAAGGATGTGTCGCGCTATCTGCCGATCGTCGACGACTGTAAGGCGTATTTTGAAAGTCTGCTGCCTGAGCTGAACGAGGCTGACACGCGTAGGGCGGAGCATGCCTGCGCGGTATACGCGTTTTATCGTATCAGTCAGCTCGGACGGCTGGACGATATGAAATCGTTCAAGGTCGGCGACGTACAGATGAACATGGACGCGATCGGCGTAGCGGCAAGAAAGCTGTGGGAAAACGAGCGCGAGAACATATCCGATATTTTGGATATCAGCGGTAACTTTGCTTTCAGGAGCGTGAGAGTATGAGGATGAATAGCTATCTCGACCGCGCGCTGAGGAAATTCGGCAATACCGTGCATATCTGCCGCAACGGCAGGACAGAGGTCTCTAAGGCCTTTGTCCAGCCGCTCAGGCGGCGTCACAGGCTGTATATCAACGACAGATATATTCCCGCGGGCTATTTCGATAACCGCTATCTGCTGTATATCGGTCCGGGGGACAAGCCGCTGAAGGATAACATGCGTATCGTATGCAACGGTACGGCGTATACGGTCGTGACGGCGGAATCCTTTGCGGCGCACGACGAGGATATCTATGTATGGGCGATCTTGATGCCCGTATGCAGGAGCAAGGAGGATTACTATGACCTCATCGATCGAAAACAGGATTGACGAATGGATCGCCCGTGTGAAGAATCACGGAGCGATGAAAGCCTTTGCCTTTATCCCCGGATATCCCGCACATAAAACGCCGAATCCTATCACAAAATATACGGTAGCTGTGACGGATAGCACGGAAAAGGTGAGCCGATATTTCATCGGCAACCGTATCGGTGCGAATCAGGCGGGTAGAATGTATGAGGTAGAACTGAGGCTGAGAGTGTACGCCCCTGAGGACAGCTCGGGTTCTTCGCTGCTCAGGGCGAGCGCTCTGCTGATGGACGCGTTTGAAGCCGAGGACGTGGACAGGGCGGTTTATTCGCTGTCACTGTCGGGGATCGGCTTTGACACCGCTTCTCGTACCGAATACCGCGACGTGATCGCACGGTTGGACTTTGTGCAGAAGGAGGCGGCGGTATGAATGAATTGAGAGTTGTCAGAGGAACGGATATCAGGCTTTTTGCGGATGGTACGCCGTTGTTCGGTATCACTTCATTCATCGCGGAGGAAAAGCCGCTGTTTCATGAAGTGTATGAGTATCTGAACGCTAAGCCGTGCGAGCGTATTCCTCAGGGGGTAGAGTATGTGATCCGTATCGGTATGATGGCGATGTTTGACCATCAGTTGTCCGATAGTGAAGGATTCAGCCTGACCTTGGCCGACGGGAATGTGTCCTATCGTTACGACGGCTGTCATATCGTCGGGAGAAAAACAAGGCTTGACGGTAACGATATGGCAACGGAGGAATACACATTGAAAGCGGATCAAATGACAAAGCAGGTGACAGAGAATGAATGAGAATACGAATACGTGGGAGAAGCTTTACGACAGTGAGGAATTGTCCCGTGAGATGGAGCGTGACGCGCGCCGATACAATAAGGCTTTTACGGAAGAAGAGGAGGTCAGGCTGATATGAGATTCGCGCCGATGCGCTTTAGCGGTATGAGCCTGCGCCATAATCCCGAGAAGCTGAGTATCAGCGGAAGTGATCACGTAAGAGTTTATCACTCTCCCTGCTGTGACGCGGACAGCCGAAGTCTTGGCAGAGAGCTGCGCCGCATTGAGGGCGAGGGTGAGTTCTGCGGCAAGGACTGTATCACACAGTATCAGGCCTTGGAACAGCTGCATATTCGTTCGAAAAGGGCGAAGCTGTTGCTTCCGCATATGGAGCCGATGTATGCCTACCTCAAGGAGTTGAAGATGACCGCGAAGCCTGTGGACGACGTGCTTTCCTATCGCTTCTTATTTATTGAGGCGCAGAGTCCGCGACCTGAGGCGCAGAATACAGAGTTTTATCTGACAAAAACAGATGGGGAGAGCTTGTGGGATATCGCCTACGCTTATGACGTGCCGATCGAACTGCTGACGGTGCTGAATCCGCAGATCCCGCTGATCGACGAGCTGAGCAGGGGAGAGAGGGTTCGGATATGCTGAGGTGTGTTTTGCGGGACATAAACGGCAGAAAGATCGCTGTGCCTGAGCTGCTCTCCTTGAAGGTGGATATTGACGAGGGTGTGCCCGCGGATTCGCTGTACGCGACGCTTGCGTACGCTCCTACGGAACAGCTCACAGAGATCGCATTGTACGAGGAAGACGTGCCACTGTTCATCGGCGTGATCGATGAAGAGGAGCATGAGCGGAATGAGCCGGGGGAATATCTCAAGATATCGGCGCGATCGTTGGCGGCGCATTTGCTGGACAACGAGGCAGAGCCTTGCGCGTATGATCATCCGTCGCTCTCATTGATCTATGAGCGATACGTAAAGCCGTTCGGGATCAAGATGGAGGATAGGGCTGACGCTGTATTCTTCGGTGAGCAGAGCGTGATGAAGGGATATTCCTGCTGGCGGGTACTGAAAAATTTCTGTATCGCTTGCTTTTCGGCTGTGCCGCGTATCAGCTCTGTCGGCGTACTGTATCCTGAGGGAATACTGAATGACGGGGAGATCGTTTTCGGTGGCGACGGCGTGAGATATACGCAGATCAGCGAAGTGAAAAAGCGCTGTGAGGAAATATCGACGGTGTACGTCAAAGCGTCGAACGCGGGGAATTATACCCTGCCGATTGATAATCTGTCGGCAAACGCGCGGGGTATCAGGCGGGTGCGTTATCTGAACGCCATGCTGACGGAAAGCCCGCTGCGCTGTGCCGACGCGATGATCAGAAACGGCGATAAGAAATCCTATGAGATCCATCTGAGCTGTCCTTCATGTCTGCTCGGTAAAGAAGGGTACCGAGCGGTAGTGAGGGATACTCTACTCGGGGAGAAAGAGGATATGTATATCAGCGCCGTGCATTATCGAATGACAAGCGACGGCGAATACAGCAATGTGATACTCAAAAGGAGGCAGAAACATGTGGATCAATGAATATATGGCAGGGCGCGCGCGTAACGCGGACGTTGCGACTGTCGGAGAAGTTATCACGGCAAATAACGGACGGGTCGCGATCGGCTCTACCAAAAACTATGACGCTCTGCCGGTGATCGCACCCTCGGGGATCGCGTATGTGCCTGTAGCGGGCGCTTCGACAATCGTGATGGAGGGTGCGGGCGGAGCGGTGTGTCTGGGCGTGATTGCCGCACCTCCCGAACCGCTGGAAGCGGGAGAGCTGATGCTGTATTCCGCGGGCGGCGCCAGTATCGTATTGAAGAATAACGGTAAGGTGCTGATCAACGGCAGGGAGGTGTCCTAATGGACGTTAAAATCACGAACGGCGATATCGAAATGGTGGCTTCGGGAGATTATCGGTATATCACCGGTATCGAAGAAGCCGTCCAGCGGGTACGGATATCGGCGCTGACGGTGAAGGGCGACTTTATCTTTGACAGAGAGCTGGGCACGGATTACAGCGGACTGAGCTCTGACGACGATATGCTGTGCGAGAAGCTCGAACTGCTGCTCAAGGAGAGCTGTGCCGATATCCATGACACGGCGGTCGAGGTGGTCTCCTGCGACAAAAACAGCATGGTCGCGGTACTGAAAGTGATTTTCAGGGATCGCGAAACGACTACGGAGGTGGATTTATCTGGAATCATACAATGAGATTTTGAACCGAATGCTGGATACATATGAGGAAGAAAGCGGATTTCGCCCCAATAACGAATCCGATATCATGCTCAGACTGCGCGTGTTAGCGGGTGAGATCTATCGGGAACGCGTATACGCGGAATATATCATGCGGCAGATGTTTCCCACTACAGCGGAGGGTGAGTATCTTGACGCTCACGCGCAGCAGAGAGGACTGAGCCGCAAAAACGGTACGATTGCTGTGGGCAAGGTCGTGTTTATCGCCGCGTCCGCAGATCATGGCGATATCCTGATCCCCGCGGGGACACCGCTGTGCACCAATGATGAACAGCTTCGCTATGAGACGGACAGCGACGCGGTGTTGGGGGCGAACTTCCAGTCGATCATTGTCGACGCTCACGCGGCTCAGGAGGGAAGCGCTTATAACATCGCGATGAATAAGATCGGGATCATGATCACGCCGATCCCCGGTATCGGTGTGGTGAAAAACAATGTGAAGTTCACGGGGGGCTCGGACAAGGAGAGCGATGAACAGCTCCGTGAAAGGATCGCGGACAGCTATCGGGAAATCAGTAACGGCGCAAACGCCGCGTATTACCGCTCGGTAGCGATGTCGGTAGACGGCGTGTATTCCGCGTCGGCGATCGGCTGCGCGAGAGGTACGGGTACGGTAGACGTTTACGCCTGCGCAAAGGGCGCGGCGCTATCGGCGGAAAAGATCGCTGAGATACAGGCGCTGCTTGACGAGAAGCGGGAGATCAATGTCGACGTCAGGGCGGTCAGCCCCACGGCGCTGAATATCAATCTGTATATTCGGCTGACTGTAGCGGAGGGCTATGATTTTGATACCGTTGCCGCCCAGGTGCGCTCGGCGGTCACCGACTATATCAACGGCTTGGGGATCGGTAAGGATATGCTGTTGAGCAATGTCGGAGAGGTCATCTATCATATCGAGGGCGTAGCGGATTATAAGTTCCTTGAAACCTACGGCTCTGACCGCGAAGTTCCGCTGAACCGCTATGCAAAGGCGAATACGATCACTGTGAGGGATGAATGATGACGGTACTTGATAACCTGTATCGCTATCACGCGCCTGTCGGGATATACGATATCGGTTCCGGCGTGCTGTCGTGGGAGCTCAAAGCGTACGCGGCAGAGCTGGAGCGGCTCTATTCCGATCTCGGCATCCTGTTCCGCGAAAGATTTGTCGCTACAGCGCAGGATATGGGACTCAGGGTGTATGAAGAAATGTTCGGCCCTGTAAGAGCGGGGGAAGGCGCCGAAGAGCGGCGTGAGAAGCTGCTGTTGAGAATGAATTTAGGCGGCGGTGATTTTACGCCCGATGGTATCAGAAAGGCGCTGGACAGCTTTGGGCTGAATTACACGCTGAGTGAGTTTCCGCAGATCGGACGAATGACAGTCACTGCTACGACGGATTATTCCGAAGCGGAGCAGGCATGGATCACGCGGGAAGTGGAGAAGATCATCCCCGCGCACATTGAGTTTCAACTGACCTTCAATACCATGACATGGGCGCAGATCGACGCGCTTGACAGGACCTTTGCGGCGATCGACAACGAGGATCTGACATGGCGGCAGATCGATAACCGTACGCAGTAACAGAAAGAAGGAAATATATGGCAACCAGTAACTATACACCGAATCTGCACCTGAGCGCGTGGGCGGATTCTGACAGACCGAAACGCGCGGACTTTGTCTCCGACAACACGATCATCGATACGCAGCTGGGCGGTCACATCGCAAACAGCGGTATCCATTTGACTGCGCAGGAAAAAGCTAAGATCTCGGAGCCTTATGTCAGCTTGATCTATTCCGGAACAGGGGAGAGTACGCACTCGTTCACTCTCGAGTTTCAGCCGAAGGCGGTGTTTGTTTACCGCAGAGGCGTTCCGTTTGTAAAATACAGCGGCGGTGTGAATTATGTTTACGCGGCGAGCGGATACTTTGGACACGGCGCCAGCGTGGGTATTAGCATCACGACAAACGGTGTGACGGTCTCTCAGTCGGCAGAAGCCTCTGACGGCGTCAAAGTATGTCTGAATGAAAGCGGATGTCAGTATACGATCATCGCGTTCAAATAGTCAGAGGATAAAAAGAAGCCCTTTTGAGCATTAACTCAAAAGGGCTTTCTGTCTTATGATTTACGATCAGTGCTTCTTAGCCGCGCGGCGGGGGATATAGACTTCGTCTGTATCCGCTCTGGAGGAAGCGCGGCGGGAGTAGCCGCCGGGGTTTTCGTCCGCAAAACGGGAGGTCCTACGGGCGGGAGCTGACTCACGGCGTTCTCTTTCTTCCATGCGCGCCGCTTCGGAGCGGGCGGGAGAAGAGCTGCGTCTGCGCTCCATGCGAGCGGCTTCTTTCTTCGCCTTCTTGCGATGAACGATAGTAGCGACGATGAAGTAGAGGATACCTAACGCGGAAAGACCGAGCAGAACATAGCCGACATAGAGGATCCAGTCGCCGTTATCCTTCGTCTCGGTATTGGACTTGATCGCGGAGAAATCCGCAACGCCTGTCTTGACTGCCTTTTCGTCTAATACGATATCGCTCCATTCGTTCGGCGCGGCGTCTTCCGCGCTCATGCCGGATGAATTATATAGCGTGGTCTGAGAAGAAACAGCGCCCGCGGGTACGTCCTGCTGTACATTGGCGTTGTAGTCGTAGTTGGACGCGTCGCCGTAGTACATCGGATCGGAATCTTCTACATAGTAGTTGGGTTCCTCGTTGGTGTAACCGCTTCCGTTGCTGTTGCCATAACCGTTGTCAACGCCGGAATTGTTATCGACATTCTGCGGCTCTTCAACAGGAGCAGGATCGTTTACCGGCTCGGGGTCTACGACGGGAGCAGGATCCTCAGCGGGAACAGAATTGACAGGTTGCTCAACAGGCTGTTCGACAGGTTGTTCGACAGGCTCGTCCGCATAGCATACGACCGTCATCGCGCCGGCGATCAAAAAGAGCGCCGACAGAATAAGAGCAATAAATCTAAGTGATCTTTTCATTCAATCAACTCCGTTTATTTTTTCTTGGTTTCCTCGAATCTGGAGGGTTTGTAGCTGTCGCACGCAGAGGAAAGGGTAATGTTCATTTCTTCCGCGAGCTTCTTCAACATTTCGTCGAATTCTTCGTGTTTCATAGCGGAGAGCACGTCGTTCTTGTGCTGTTCGGGATCGGTATACGCTTCGACCTGATTCTCGATCGGCTCACGATAGACGAGGTAGATCTGCTTGGTAGTATCGTCGTCACCGATCACAACGGTCATCGCCTGACCGTCCTTCATGTCTAAGATGGTCTTCATGATCTCGTCGGTGGATTCTTCATCGATATCCTCGACGTTCTCGGTGGTGGGATCTTCTTCGACCGCGTACTTCTTCATGTACTCGGCGACAACATCGGCATAAGAGCCGCCGTTGGAAAGGGTAGCTGCATAGCCGTCGAAGTCCTTCTGATACTCCGCGATCTTGTCCGCAGAGAGAGGAGTGTTCTCGGAAGCGGTCTCAGCGCTGCCGTCGGTATTCTCAGCGGTTTCGGTCGTGTAGAGGTTAGCGGAGAAGTACTTGTAGGAGGTGTAGTTGTCCTTGAAGTACTTGGTCAGCTCCTCGTCGGATACAGCGGAGGGACCGTCGGTGCCGTACTCAGCCTTGAACGCTTCGCTTTCCATCACAGGCAGGGTGTAGCCCGCGAGGAAGAAGGAATCAAAGCTGACGCCGTAGGGCTCGAGCATTTCGCTGTAGCTCTGATCCCAGTAGCTCTTGTAGTAGGACTGGGTGCTGTCGATCTCTGTCTGGTCAAGGGTGCAGCCGAGATCGTTGAACTTGGTCTGGATCGCTACAGCGGTCTTGGTATCTTCTGCAGCCTTATCTTTGATCCAATCCTCTGCGACAGCGGTCTTGCCGTCGTCATCGGTGATCTCCATCTTCAGGAAAGACTTTTTGCCGTCGTACTTGCCTGTTTCAGCGTCGTACAGATCGCTCTTCTGCGCATAGCTCTGAGCGCTGTTGTAAGCGTTGTACAGATAGTAGATATATACGCCGATGGGGAGCTTGATGTCGTCTTTCTCGTAAGCATACTGCTTAGAGAGAGAGCAGGACGCAGCGGAAAGCGCGATAACCAACGCCAACACTACGCAGAGGATTTTAGAAAAATTCTTCATTTTAATTACCATCCTTTGTTTGTTATGATGCGATCTGAAATAAGTGAAACTGCATAATATCGCATCATAATATTATTTAACTTATACAATATACACTATTTTTCAAAATTTGTCTATATAAATAGGGTAAAAAATCGAATTTTAACAGAATGTTATAAAATTAATTCTGTATTGGAAATATGATTTGATATTGCAAAAAGAGCCTTGCGTTGCTTGCAAGGCTCTTATCGTTTCTGTCATTTTGCTCCGAAGAGTTTTTTCAGGATATCGGGTGCTTTCTCACCTTTTTGCAGTCGGACGGCGATATACGGCTTGCCGCCCGCGGAGAGCATGGCTCTGCCGGGTAGCTTGCCGATCAGTTCGGGTACCTCTTTGCGGCGGATATCGCTCAGATACAGCATGAGAGAGGTATCGTTCTGACGAATCTCATAGATACCCATCGCGGCGGCACGGTTGCGTACCAGCGCGATATCGATCAATCCCATGACCGACGAGGGAACGTCGCCGTAGCGGTCGACGAGCTCGTCGATGACGTCGCGGGAATCTTCGGGAGAACGGATATCGGCGATCCTTCTGTACGCGTCAAGGCGGTTCGAAAGGCTTTCGATGTAGCTTTCGGGGATATGCGCCTGTACCTGAACGTCGATCAGACAGTCGTGTTCTTCAAGCATTTCGGGCTGTTCGCCCTTTTCCTCGCGGACGGCTTCTCCGAGGAGCTTGATGTACATATCATAGCCGACGTCCTCCATATGACCGTGCTGTTCCGCGCCGAGGATATTGCCCGCGCCGCGCAGCTCGAGGTCGCGCATCGCAATCTTGAAGCCCGAACCGAATTCGGTGAACTCGCGAATGGCTGTCAAGCGTTTTTGGGAGATGTCGGACAGCACCTTGCCGCCGTTGTAGGTGAAGTAAGCGTAGGCGCGGCGTGAGGAACGTCCGACTCTGCCGCGGATCTGATGGAGCTGGGAAAGACCGAAACGGTCGGCGTTCTCGATGATCAGGGTATTGGCGTTGGGCAGGTCGACGCCTGTCTCGATGATGGTGGTGCAGACGAGGACATTGACTTCCTGATTGAGCATACTGCGCCAGACCTCGCTGAGTTCCTGTTCGCTCATCTTGCCGTGTCCGACGGCGACCTTTGCCTCAGGAATCGCTTCGCTGATACGGATCGCCTTGGCTTCGATGCCTTCGACATTGTTGAACAGATAGAATACCTGTCCGCCGCGCCTGAGCTCGCGCCGTATCGCTTCGTTGATGACAGCTGAGTCGTGCTCGAGCACGTAGGTCTGGACGGGGTGACGGTCGAGGGGCGCTTCTTCGATGACGGACATATCGCGGATACCGCTCATCGCCATGTTCAGCGTGCGGGGGATAGGGGTCGCGGAAAGGGTGAGGATATCGATGTTCTTCCGCAGTTCCTTGAAATGTTCCTTCTGAGCAACGCCGAAGCGCTGTTCCTCGTCGATGATGGCGAGTCCCAGATCACGGAATTCTACGTCCTTCTGCACCAGTCGGTGGGTGCCGATGATCATATCGATCTCGCCGCGTCCGAGCTTTTCGATGATCTCCTTTTGCTGGTTGGGCGAGCGGAAGCGGGAGAGCAGCTCCACGCGGATAGGATAACCGTCAAAGCGGTTCAATACGGTTTGGTAGTGCTGCCACGCAAGGATCGTGGTGGGGCAGAGCAGGGCGCACTGCTTGCTGTCGGTAACGCATTTGAAGGCGGCGCGCAGGGCGACCTCCGTTTTGCCGAAGCCGACGTCGCCGCAGAGCAGTCTGTCCATCGGGACGGAGCGCTCCATATCGTGCTTGATCTCGTCACAGCAGCGGAGCTGATCTTCGGTCTCTTCATAGGGGAAGCCTGCTTCAAAGTCGTGCTGCCATTCGTTGTCGCCTGAGAAGGCGTGGCCTTGTGCCTTCATACGCTTGGCGTACAGCTCGATCAGCTCCTTTGCCATCTCTTTTGCCGCCGCTTTGACTCTGCGTTTGGAGTTGACCCATTCCTTGGAGCCGAGACGGTTGAGCTTGACGTGGGAGTTCTCCTTTGGCCCGATATATTTCGCGACAAGATCGAGCTGAGTGACGGGGACATAGAGGTTGTCACCCTTGGCGTACTCGATCATGATGTAATCCTTCAAAAAGCCCTGTACGTCCATCTTGCGGATACCACGGTAAATACCGATACCGTGGATAGAGTGGACAACGTACTCGCCGACGGAAAGCTCGCTGAGGTTGTAGACCGCCTTGCCGTCTTTCGGGGTACGGCGGCGTTTCTTTTTGTAGGAAGTGTTGACGGCGGAAAGGGTGTAGAGGACGAAATTCTGCTCGGGATATTCGATACCCGCGCTGAGCATTCCCGGCATGACGTAGACAAAGCCGCGTTCGGCTTCGCTGAGTGATTCAACATAGCGCGCGTTGACGCCTTTTTCGTTGAGCAGGGTACAGAGATTGTCCGCGCCTTTGGCAGTGCCCGCCAAAATGACGACCGCCATAGAGCCGTAGCCGATATCCTCTAAGTCCTCGATCAGCGCTGTGCTCTGTCCCGACCAGGGGGAGGTCTGGCGTGCGTTGAAGGTCACGGCGGCGGAAAGCGGCGTGTTGTAGGAGGAATGGGAGAAGGTGTCGAGGAAAACGGTCGGACGGTCGAGCAGGAGATTCATGCTTTGCATAAAGTCGAGGGAGTAGGTCTCGAACCCTCGGCAAAGCACGCCGTCCTCAAACAGCGCTTTGAGCTCCTCTTTTTCATGAAATTCAAGAGAACGGTCGCGTTCCTTGACATTTTTATATTCAGAGATAAAGATGATCTCGTCATCGTCAAAATAATCAAACAGGGTCGCGGGCTTGTCGTAGACGAGGGAGATGAACTTGTCGTAGGTCGCAAAGCTCAGCCCCGAGCGCAGCATATCCGCCTCCTTTTGCAGGCGTTCTTTCGCTTTTTCACTGCCCTTGCTTTTGAGATAAGAGGCTTTCTTGCCGATTTTGTCCGCAAGCTGTTCTTTGTCGCTGATCAGAATCTCGCCCGAGGGAGTGAGGGAGATCTCTTCGCAGTAGTCGGTGCGGCGCTGGGTCTCGACGTCGAAATAATTGATGGTGTCGATCTGGTCGCCCCACAGCTCGATACGCACGGGCGCTTCGCTGTCCGGCATGAACAGGTCGATCAGTCCGCCGCGGATGGAGAACTGACCGCTGCCCTCGACGTTGTCACAGCGCTCATAGCCGAGCAGGATCAGCGACTGCTCAAATTCTGTCATGTCGATCTCGACATCGGGCTTGAGGGTGCGGGTGACGGATCTAAGAACATCTTTGGGAATGGTGAACTGCGCTGCCGCGTCGAGAGTCGCGATAACGACGTCATAATCGCCGCTGAGCATACGGCTGAGAACATTCAGTCGCTGGTGCTCATATTCGTGGGACTTGACCTGAGAGGGAATATAGATGAAGTCCTTCTTCGGGTAGACCAGCGCTTTGAGACCCATTGCGGACAGGTCGTTGCACATTACCTGCGCTTCCTGCTCGTTTTGGGCAACACAAAAGGCTCTGACGGCGTGATCCCGGCAGAGCGACGTGATGATATTGGCTTTGTGGACTCCCGATATGCCGATTGCGGCGGAGCGGGAGCGTGTACGAACGGCGTCGTCCAGCGCCTTGTACTGCTTGGTGCGTTGAATGATCTTATCTAAAAATTTCATTTTTCGTAGTGAATATCGAAAATTGAAAACTGAAAAATGAGGAGCGGGACACCCACACCCGAGTCACTGATTGATTGAGCGAAGCGAGAAACCATCATTATTCATTTTTCAGCCTTCAGTTATACAGGTTCATCGCCTTGTCGATATCGCCGTCGACGATACATTCCACCGCGCCTTTGATATCGGGCAGACGGTCGGCGATGAGCTTCTTGTCTTTGTCGGTAAAGCGGCTGAGCACCCAGTCCTTGAGGTCA
Organism: uncultured Ruminococcus sp.; assembly: GCA_902798755.1. Taxonomy (GTDB): domain Bacteria; phylum Bacillota; class Clostridia; order Oscillospirales; family Acutalibacteraceae; genus Ruminococcoides. Next base: position 48,449 of record CADBYC010000016.1, read on the forward strand.
TAATCGGGATGGGGCTTTTTGCCGATACCGATCTTGACGCGCGGGAATTCGTCGGAGCCGCTGAGATAGATGATGTTCTGCAATCCCTTCTGACCGCCGTCGGAGCCTTTGCGGCGCACGCGGATGATACCGACGTCGAGGGAGATATCATCTGACAGTATAACAACATGTTGGGGCGGGATCTTGTAGAAATTCATCGCCTCGGTGACTGCCTGACCGCTGAGATTCATGAAGGTGGACGGCTTCATCAGCAGGCATCTCTTGCCGCTGATCGTCGCTTCGCCGATGGTGGATTTGAATTTGATCTTATTGATCTTCGCACCGAGCTCTTCGGCGATATAGTCGATGGCGATGAAGCCCGCGTTGTGACGGGTGCCCTCGTACTGCTTGCCGGGATTGCCGAGACCGACAATGATGAACTCGATGCTGTTGTTGGTGTATTCTTTCTTTTTGAAAAGCATAAGTCTCCTGTTGATACAAAGAGCGGGAAGTCATCCCGTTCAAATGTCAAAGCATATTGAAAAGTGAAGAGTTTCGGACGATCCGCCGTAACTCTTCACTCTTAATGTACGGGTATGAATTAAACTAATAGGTTCATCGGAGAAACAGGCTTGTCCTCGTAGATTCTCTCGATCGCTTCAGCAAACAGCGGAGCGGTGGAGAGGATAGTGAACTTGTCGAGCATTTTCTCTTCGGGGATCGGAACGGTGTCGAGAAGGATGCATTCTTTGATCGCGCTGTCACGGATACGCTCGATCGCGGGACCGGAGAGGACCGCGTGAGAAGCACAGGCGTAGACCTCGATCGCGCCGCCTTTTTCAACGATAGCGTTCGCCGCGTTGCACAGGGTGCCCGCGGTGTCGATCATATCGTCAACGAGGATGCACTTCTTGCCTCTTACTTCACCGATGATGTTCATGACTTCGGAAACGTTCGCGCGCTGTCTGCGCTTGTCGATGATCGCCATCGGGCAGCCGATTTTAGCCGCGAAGTTACGCGCTCTGGTAACGGAACCGAGGTCGGGAGATACGACGACGAATTCGTCCTCATGACCTTCGACCTTTTTCTTCATGTGCTTTGCGAGCATCGGTGCACCGACAAGGTGGTCAACGGGAATGTTGAAGAAGCCCTGGATCTGTGCCGCGTGAAGATCCATCGTCAGCAGACGGTCAGCGCCTGCGGTGGTGATCAGGTCGGCAACGAGCTTGGACGAGATCGGATCGCGCGCCTTTGCTTTACGATCCTGACGAGCGTAACCGAAGTACGGTACGACCGCGGTGATGGAGGAAGCGGAAGCTCTCTTCATCGCGTCGATCATTATCAGAAGCTCCATGAGGTTGTCGTTGACGGGCGAGCAGGTCGACTGTACGATGAAGCAGTCGGAGCCACGGACGGATTCGTGCAGAGATACCGCGATCTCACCGTCCGAGAAGGTTGCGCAGTCGCTCTTGCCGAGCGGAACGCCTAAGCAGTCCGCGATGCCGTGAGCAACAGCCTTGTTGGAGTTGAGTGTAAAAATCTTGATGTCCTTACCGTGTGAATTCATTATGTGTCCCCCTATAAATGAATTTTTGTTATTGATAACCTTGCGGTTTGGATACTTCTTAGGCTCCCTTTCCTAAGGGAGCTGTCGCGAAGCGACTGAGGGTTGAATCGTTTTATGATGATGGATATTTCTAAAAGAGATGATGATGGATCGCGGCAACCCTCCGACCAAATCGGCAAGCCGATTTGCCCACCTTCCTTAGGGAAGGGAGGCTTTAATACCCTTTCGCCCTTGCGATATCGTTCAATTCTTGAAGCTGTGCGGGATCGTTCGCTCCGAGAACGGTGTCGGGCGAGTCAGCCGTGAAAGCGCCGACTTTCTTGCCGTTTTGCAGGAGCAGATAGAGCGCGTCGGGCAAATAATATTCTTTTGCGGAATTATTCGCTTTGATATCGTCAAGAACGCTCAACAGATCATTGGTATCGAACCAGTAGCCGCCGGAGTTGACTTCCTTGATCAGAAGGGTCTCTTCATCGGCTTCTTTCTGTTCTACGATGCTTTTCAGCGTACCGTCGGCGTTGCGGACGATCCTGCCGTACCCGGTCGGGTCGTCGAGCATCGCGGAGATGACGGTCGCGGAAGCACCGCCCTCATTGTGCGCTTCATAAGCGTCTGCGATGGTCTTGGTGTCCATGAAAGGAGCGTCGCCGCACAGGATCACGACGTCGCCGCCCTTTTCCTTTAAAAAGTCCTTTGCCATCATGACGGCGTGTCCCGTACCGAGACGTTCGCTTTGCAAAACGTGGCTGACTTCAAAAGGCAGAGAATGGAGATACTCCTCGGTGATCTCCGTCTTGTAGCCGGTGACGACGCAGATGTCGTCGATCCCTGCCGCCTTGACGGAGTCGATGACCCAGCGGAGCATCGGCTTGCCCAATACCTCGTTCATCGGCTTGGGAATATCGGATTTCATTCGTTTTCCTTCGCCGCCGGCGAGGATAACGGCACATCTATTGTTCATGAATTGACCTCACAAATCATCGTAATGAAAACTGGATCACACCGACAGGGCTGTGCAAACAATCGTAATATAGGATCGTTTGAGCGAATCGAGTAACCTTCATTATTCACTATTCGTTATTCATTTTTCACTGTACTTTGCGCTTCGGGGCGCTCTCATACACAATACTATTATCGCATATATTTGGGATTTTGCAAGGACAAATTACAAAAATATGACAATTTTAACACTTTTCACATATTCCACAAAATAAAAGCTTGACTTTTGTGCCCCTTTTTTATTTCTTTTTTCTCTTTTGTATAGTATTTTTTTCCATCTTTTGTTATAATACATGTGTATATGTATGCTGCGGTGATTCTTCACTGTAGTATTTACTATAACAATTCATTTAGGAGGAGATTCCAATGAGCAAAAAATGGGTTTACCTTTTTACAGAAGGTAACGCTGACATGAGAGAACTTCTCGGCGGTAAGGGCGCAAACCTCGCTGAGATGACCAACATCGGTCTGCCGGTTCCTCAGGGCTTCACAATCACCACAGAGGCTTGTACTCAGTACTATGAGGACGGCCGCCAGATCAATGATGAGATCCAGGCACAGATCAACGAGTATATCGGTAAGATGGAAGAGATCACCGGCAAGAAGTTCGGTGACAAAGAGAACCCGCTTCTCGTTTCCGTTCGTTCCGGCGCTCGCGCTTCCATGCCCGGTATGATGGACACCATCCTGAACCTCGGTCTGAACGAGGAAGTTGTAGAGACGATCGCTGAGCAGAGCGGCAATCCCCGCTGGGCTTACGACTGCTACAGAAGATTTATCCAGATGTATTCCGACGTCGTTATGGAAGTCGGTAAGAAGTATTTCGAAGAGCTCATCGACGAGATGAAGGCTGACCGCGGCGTTAAGCAGGACGTTGAACTGACCGCTGAGGACCTCAAGGAACTCGCTGAGAAGTTCAAGGCTGAGTACAAAGAAAAGATCGGTCAGGACTTCCCGTCCGATCCTAAGGAACAGCTCATGGGCGCTGTCAAGGCTGTATTCCGTTCCTGGGATAACCCCCGCGCGAACGTATATCGCCGCGACAACGATATCCCCTACAGCTGGGGTACTGCCGTAAACGTACAGTCCATGGCATTTGGTAACATGGGCGACGATTGCGGTACCGGCGTTGCGTTCACCCGTGACCCCGCTACCGGCGAAAAGGGCCTGTTCGGTGAGTTTTTGACCAACGCACAGGGCGAGGACGTTGTTGCAGGCGTTCGTACCCCCATGCACATCTCCGAGATGGAGCAGAAGTTCCCCGAG
>CADBYC010000017.1 GCA_902798755.1 uncultured Ruminococcus sp.
TCTCTGTAAATGTATACTTTCTTGTCATTTTTTCATCACCGTATACATTATACCACACTATTACAAATTGTTAAAGTGTTTTATTTGAAAATAGTATAAAATATGTTTCAAAATCTACATTATTCAGCTTCATATGTCGTCCCTCCAAATTCATATACCTGTTTATTGTATCACCAATAAAAATGATATGCAAGTATGAAAACTACGGCTATTACAATTCGTTCAAACGATTTCTGACAAATATAAAAGACACGCACCGAAAACGATGCGTGTCACCAAAATATCGAAAGATGGTCGCATTGCTCCGAGCGTTAAACCCTCAGTCGCTTCTCGACAGCTCCCTTAAGAAAACAATATCATTAAGTTAAGAAAAAAGTATCTCGCTGACGCTCGGTCAATTGATACAATCCCTCAGTCACCGTTCGGTGACAGCCTCCTCGCCGGAAGCGGCTCCCCCCTTGTCCTTCGGACATTCCCCCAACGGGGGTACCTTTACCAAAAGGAGCCTTTCTTAACTTTATGACATTGCCCTAAAGAACGGGAGCCTTTTATTACAGGAAGTGGGCGCGGAGCTCCTCGCCGCTGTGAGCGGACAGATATGCGGGAGCGATATCGAACACGGTCTTGGCACCGATCACGCCCTCGGCGTTCATGCGGCAAGCCGCTCTCGCACAGGCGAGCAGTACGGAACCGGTGAACTCGGGGTTGGAATCGAGCTTTAAGCTATATTCGATAACGTGCTTGGTGCCCTCGGAGGTAGTGCCGCTGTGGATCACGGAGCCGCCGTGGGGCAGACCGCTGTGGTCACGCTTCATTTCCTCTTCGGTGATGAAATGTACGGTGGTATCGTACTCGTCAAAGTAGTTGGGCATGGTCTTGATGGCGTTCTCGATCGCCGCCTTGTCAGCGCCGTCCTCGGCAACGACAAAGCACTCGCGGGTATGCTTCTGGCGGGTGGTCAGCTCGGGATTGGAGCCGGAACGAACCGCGTCGAGCGCCGCGTCAACGGGAATGGTGTACTGACGGGCGTCCTTGACGCCTGCGATACGGCGAACCGCGTCGGAATGGCCCTGGCTGACGCCCTTGCCCCAGAAGGTATACGCCTTGCCGCAGGGCAGGATCGCGTCCGCGTAGACACGGTTGAGAGAGAACATACCGGGATCCCAGCCCGCGGAGATGATGCCGATCTTGCCCGCTTTCTTAGCGGCGGCGTCAACATTCGCGAAATGCTCGGGGATACGCGCGTGGGTATCGAAGCTGTCGATCACATTGTACAGAGCGGCAAACTTCGGGGTCATCTCAGGCAGGTCGGTCGCCGAACCACCGCAGATCACCAGCACGTCGATGGGCTCCTCGCCCTTTTCGAGCTCAGCGACGGAGCGCACGGGAACGTCGGGAGTGTTGATGGTCAGGCTCTCGGGAGAGCGGCGGGTGTAAACAGCCACAAGCTCTGTGTCGGGGTTCATCTTGACAGCCGCCTCAACGCCTCTGCCGAGATTACCGTAGCCTAAGATTCCGATTTTGATAGTCATACATATACCTCCAAATTCCAAAATATTGAAACGCCTGAATGACGTTGCTGTCGGTTGAGATTGCCACGTCGCGGATGTATAATCCGCTCCTCGCAATGACAATCTGTAATTATTTTACTATTTTAGCACTTCAAAGTAATGATGTCAAATCGTTTTGGTGTTTATCTGATCAAAAATCATCAGTTCATCTGCTCCAAAGCGGTCATCAGCGGTCCGAGCACCTGCTTTTTGCGGCTGACAACGCCCTCTAAGACGATGCTGTTATCCGACGATTCCTGCGAAAAGGCGGACTCGACAGCGCCCTTTGCTCCCTGTCCGACAAAGAGCAGCTCGGTGGAGCGGTCGATGATATTGGTCATCATCAAAAAGAGCATATCCATGCCGGAATTGGGCAGCAGGCTCTCCATATACGGGAGCATCTTCTCCTTGACGCGCGCCAGATCGTGACGGCTCACGCCCGTGACCTGAGAGATCGTGATCTTGTACTGATCAGCCTTGAACGCCTTGCAGTCAATGTGGAAGATCTCGTCGGGCGTCTTTTTGCCGAGCTTGGCGCCTGCCTGGAACATCGCGCGGGCGTGCTTTTCGACGTCGATACCCGCGATAGCCGCGAGCTCGCGCGCCATGTTCTCGTCGATCAGGGTGCAAGTCGGAGAGCGGAACATCAATGTATCCGACAGGATCGCGGAGCAAAGGAGTCCCGCGATGGTCGGCTCGATCTCGATACGGTTCTCACGGTACATCAGCGAGATGATCGTGCCTGTACAGCCTAAGGGCTGGTTGCGGAAATAGATCGGGCTGGTGGTCTCGACGGAGTCGATACGGTGGTGGTCGATGACCTCGATCACCTCGGCGGAACGGATACCGTCTACCGCCTGACCCTTTTCGTTATGATCGACTAAGATGACCTTTCTGCGGTCAACGTCCAGCAAGTTGCGCTGGGAGATCATACCGACGTAACAGCCGTCGGGGTCGAGAACGGGGAAATAACGGATACGCAGCTTGGAGACCGTCGCCTTGACGTCGGCTACCGCATCCTCAAGAGAGAAGGTGATGATATCGCTCTTGCGCATCAGATGACCGACAGGGACGCTCTGGTTGATCAGCTTGGCGGCGGTGTAGGTATCGAGCGGGGAGGTGATGATGGTACAGCCCGCATCTTCGGCGATCTTCATGATGGACGGAGAAATCTTCGCGCCGAGGCAGACGATCAGACAGCTTGCCTTGAGCTCGATAGCGCAGAGCTGGGATTCGCTGCGGTCGGCGAGGATCACCATATCGCCCTGCGAGATATGCTCTCCCATCAGATCGGGATTTGCCGCCGCGACGACGACCTTGCCCTTGGTGAACTTGCCGTCAGGATTGCCCGTGACGATCTCGCCCTGCAGGGTGTCGGCGATATTGCTGTAGGGCGTTTTTGCCTTGGAGAGAGCGGACGCGTCCTGATCCTCCATATAGAAGCGTGCCTGATCGCCGAGGGTCAGGATACCCTTGATCTTGCCGCGCTTGGTCAGGATCGGAACAGTCTGGATATTCTCGTCGCGCATATGCTCCCACGCTCGTTTGAGCGAGAGCGGCGCGTCGATGCCCTCGATACGGCGGAAGGGTACGTCGGCGACCGTCGGCTCGAGCGACTCGAGCAGTTGCGGCGCGGGTACGCTGAATTTATCGAGCACATACTTTGTCTCGCCGTTGATATCGCCCGCGCGGCAGGGGACGTATTCCTCGCCTGTCATGCGGTGCTTGAGATACGCGTAGCAGATCGCGGAGCAGATGGAGTCGGTATCGGGATTTTTGTGACCTATGACTATCGTCGATTTCATCAGGATCTTCCTTTTACATTATATATAGATAATATACTGTGATTTTCAGGTGAATCACGCTTATTCCGCGCCCGCTAAATTCACGATAACGGGAGTGATGTGCAGGGCGGGGAGTATCTTCTCTGTCAGCGCGGCGGTTTTGAAGCGAATGGAGCTGGTGTTCTCGCACGGGTGACAGCCGAAGTACTCTTCCTTGAGGACGTCCTCGTCGATCACAAGCTGTACCGCGCGATCTTTATCGTTGATCAGTCCCAGTACCGATACGCTGCCGGGGCGCAGGTCGAGCAGCTCGCCCATCGCCGTTTCGTCGGCAAAGGACAGGCGGCTGATGCCCATTTGTCCCGAGAGCTCCTTGGTCTTGAAGGGCTTATCGCCGGGCATGATCAGGAGATAGAACTTTGTTTTCTGGCGGTTGCAGAGGAAAAGATTCTTGCAGATCCTGACGTTCAGCACCGCGTCGATCTCAGCGCAGACCTCCATCGTCGTGGCGGGATCGTCGGGGTGATCGGTGCGGTCAAAATCTACGCCTAATTCATCTAAAAAACGATAAGCGCGTATCTCTCTGTCATTACGTCCGCTCAGCTCAGCGGGCGAGCCGTGAAAAACTTCCATCATATTCTCCTGTGCTTCATTCATGGTATTTCTGTTTTCAATGATACTACAAATCCGACTTTTTGTCCATAAAATTATCCATCAAAAAATCACTTTTTCGATTTACAACCGGTGATCGCTTTGATACAATATAGAAAAAGCTGCGAGGAGGCGCGCGATGACCGACAACAACATGAAATACATGCGGCTGCTTGCCGAAAAATATCCGACGCTCAACTCTCTTGAGCGCGAGATCATCAACCTGAGCGCGATCATGAATCTACCCAAGGGCACCGAGCACTTCATGAGCGATATCCACGGAGAATATGAAGCGTTCTGTCATATCCTGAACAACTGCTCGGGCGTGATCCGCGAGAAAGCGGAGCGCGTCTTTCGCGGAAGATTGAGCGATAAGGAGCAGGGCGAGCTGTGCACCCTGATCTACTATCCCAAGGAAAAGCTCAGCCTGCTGGATAAGGAGAACGCCGTCAATCATGAATGGTACCGCACAACCCTCGAACAAATGCTGGAGCTGGCGCGCGATCTCTCTTCCAAATACACCCGCTCAAAGGTGCGCAAAGCCATGCCGAAGGACTTTGCGTACATCATCGACGAGCTGATGCACGCCCAGCCCGACGAGGACGACAATCAGGTACGATATCACAATCAGATCCTCGAGACCATCCTGCGTATCGACGCCGACGGCTTTGTGATCGCGCTGGCTGAGCTGATCAAGCGGCTGGCGGTAGACCGTCTGCATATTGTCGGCGACATCTTTGACCGCGGCGACGCGGCGGACAAGATCATCGAACTGCTGATACAGCACCCCTGCGTCGACATAGAATGGGGCAACCACGATATCCTGTGGATGGGCGCGGCGTGCGGCTCGGATGCCTGTATCGCGAACGTCGTGCGCAATTGTATCAAATACCGCACCATGGCGACCTTGGAGAACGGCTACGGCGTCAGCCTGAGAAAGCTGACCCTATTCGCCGAGAAGGTCTATCCCGACCTCTCCCCTATGGACGCGGCGCTGAAAGCGATCACGGTTATCCAATTCAAGCTCGAGGGGCAGGTGATCCTGCGCAATCCCGACTACAACATGAACGACCGCCTGATCCTGCATACCATTGACCATGAGAACGGTACGTTCCTGAGCGAAGGCGAGCGGTACGCGATCAACGACACCTTCTTCCCCACCCTTGACAAAGAGGAGCCGTATCGCCTGACCGCCGAGGAAAAGAAGGTCGTCACGGATCTGCGGCAAGCCTTCCTGAACAGTTCGCGCCTGCAAAAGCACGTGACTTTCCTCTTTGAAAACGGCGGCATGTACCGCCGCTGTAACGGCAACCTGCTGTATCACGGATGCGTGCCGATGACGGAAAGCGGAAGTCTTGAGACCGTTTATCTTTTTGGTGAACAGCTCAGCGGCAAAGCCTACTTTGACACCGCCGACGAGGTGGCGCGGCTGGTGTTTTTCGACACGGAAAAGAACCTGCTGGGGCTGGACTTCATGTGGTACTTATGGAGTTCGCCGCTCTCTCCCCTGTGCGGCAGAAAGCTCAAGACCTTTGAACGCGCTTTTACCGACGATCAGCGCGCGTGGCACGAGGAAAAGAACCCCTACTACCGCTACTATTACGATGAATTCACCTGTGATAAGATCCTCAGCGAATTCGGACTTGACCCCGACTCCGCTCACATCATCAACGGTCATACGCCAGTGCGCACCGTCAAGGGCGAGCTGCCGATCCGAGCGGACGGCAAGCTGCTGGTCATTGACGGCGGCTTCTGCGAGAAATATCACGACACCACGGGGATCGCGGGCTACACCCTGATCTACAACTCGCACGGACTGAGGTTGAAAACGCATCGTCCGTTCTCGAGCGTGGAAGAAGCGTTGCAGGATAATCAAGATATCGTATCGGAATCGGAGATCATCGAGACGAGAACCGACCGCGTGATGGTCGCCGACACCGACGACGGCAAGAAGATACAAGCGCATATCGAGGACCTGCAGCAGTTATTGTACCTTTACCGCTGCGGCACGATCCTCCCGAAAAAAGAATCATAAACCAAAAGCGCACGTCGTCGGACGTGCGCTTTACTGTTATCAATCGTAGCTCTCGAACATGAAGTCAGCCCAATAATACTGGCTCATGTACTCGCTCTGGTAGGAGTTGACCGCGCCTGCGTCCAGCTCGAGGAAGCGGTAATAGTCGCAGTCGAGCAGGCTGACGTTCACCGACATGCTGTTGTAGCTCTTGTTGACGACCTTTTCGGCGCCGATCTTCTTTAAGCTCTTCATCATCGCCGAGAGGATCTTTTGCAGATACGCCTGCTGTTTGAGATCGTAGGGTTCGTCCTCAAAGAGTGCCGCTGCGATCTCCTTGACGGTGCAGGAGCTGCCGTGACGATGCACCAGATAGGCAAAGACCTCTTTGCTCTTGCTGCGCTCAAAGTGGACGGGCGTACCGTCGGGGGTGAATACGTCGAAATTGCCGAAGCACTGTACCCTGAGGAGCGCGTCGTTCTTCGGCTCGATCGGGAAGCGCAGCTCCTTGAGCTCTTCCTCGAGCTTCTCTTTCGTGACGGGCTTCATCACATAGCCCGACGCGCGCAGGCGCATGGCGTCGCCCGTGTACTCGTCATAACCCGTGACAAAGATGATATTCATCTTGGGATTGATCTCTTTGAGCTTTTTGGCGAGCTCTACGCCGTTCATGCCGCGCATATGGATATCGAGAAAAGCGATATCACAGCCGTTTTTCTGTGCTTCCGCAAGAAGCTCGCTCTGCTTGCGGAACGCCTTGACGTCGGCGTCGGGTTTTGCTTCCTGTATCGCTTCTTCCAGCATTTCGAGAGCCAGAGGCTCGTCGTCGATACATAATATCCTCATTCTTACTCCTCCGTTTTCTTCGGTATCCGTATGGTAGCTACGGTTCCTTTGTTGATCTCGCTCTCGATGATCACGTCGGCGTCGCACAGCTCCTTGAGCCGCTGTCTGACGTTTTCCATACCGACATGAGAGCGGCCGTCGTCCTCGATCGGCTTAGAGGTATCGAAGCCCACGCCGTCGTCAGAGATGATGACCTTGTAGCAGTCGTCCTCCTCGCGGGTCGCGATGGTGACGGTACCGCCGTCCTCCTTCATGCCTACACCGTGCTTGACGGCGTTCTCGACCAGCGGCTGTACCGATAACTGCGGGATCACAAAGTCGGTCGCCTGTATATCATACTCGATGTTGAGCAAATCGCCGAAGCGCATCTGCTCGAGCATCAGGTACTTTTTCAAATGCTCCAGCTCCTGTGTGAACGGCACGGGGGCTTTTTGCTTTAACGAGTTCATGTTGCCGCGCAGATAATCCGCGAAGTTGATGGTCGCGGCGCGGGCGGTCTTGGGATCCTTCGTGCACATCATCGCGATCGAGGTCAGCGAGTTGTAGAGAAAATGCGGCTGGATCTGGGACACCATCAGAGAGACCTTCGCCTCATACAGCTCCTTTTGCATCTGCTGATAGCGGATCGTTTCTTTATACTGATTGCGCAGATCGATGATCAGGATCACGATCTGGTTGAGCAGGGTGATCGCCATGCCAATCTCGAACAGCGGGATCGAGGTGAAATACACGAACTGGTTGACGGCATCCGCGAACAGTCCACCCAACAGCGGGATCATCGAGGTCAGCATAATGATCGACTCTTTGCCTGTCTTCAGCTCGGTGATCAGACACACGGTCAGAATGATCGCGCAGATACCGACGAAGATCCACATGAAGGGCTTGCCCGCGTTGAGGTCGCTCACTCCCGTGAAGTGCAGGACCAATGACAAGGCGGTCAGCAGAGCGGCGGAAACGATGATGATATTGCCGATGATCTTATTGGCGTTTTTATTGAGGTTGACCTTGATATAGATCAACGCGGATATCATGCAGACGTGCGCCGAGACCGTCACGACCGACATACATTTCACGGGCGTATGTATCCAAAGCGGGAGGTAAGAATAGATGGACTGCATCAGGATGAAGATGCCCGCAAAGAAGCAGAGGAAACCGAACGAAAGATAACGCCAGTCGATCTTGCCCAGTACGATACCCGCGATCGGGAAAGAGAACAGACCGAAGAAGCAGATCAGGATACAAAAGAGGATCGTACCCGCTTTGTTTTGGAACAACAGCTCATAGATCGTCGCCTCCGTACCGACGTACATATCAAAATAATCCGAAAGATTTTTGCTCGACAGCAGACGATACGGATTGACAAGGTCGAGCTCGATATCCATGCCGTCGCCGATCGCGTCGGCGGGAACATAGCAGATCACATAGCCCGGCGTATTGCGGAATACCGTTTCGTCGGCACGGTAGTTGCTCTCGATCACCTTGCCGTTCGACTTGAGCTTGAACCAGGCGTTGGTCGCCGAGATACCAAGCACCTGATCGCCGCGGGGGACGTTGGTCAGCCTGCCCTTGATCGTCAGCTCGTGAAAGTCCTCGTGTGCCATTACATCGGGCAGGGTCGGCTGCCAGTCCTTGCCGTCGACGGAATAAACGCCCTCGATACTTGTCGCGGCATACCTTGTATCCGAAAAGATCTTGACCGATCCGAAGGTCGCGGCGCCAAACACGATCACGATCACCAACAGGATCCCGAGCGACAGATAGGTCATCTTTCGGCTGTTCAGTATCTTCAAAGGGTCTCACTTCCTCTCCTGAGGTTCATCAATAAAGGTAAGATATACCTCTATTATATATGTTAACAGAAGAAAACAAAAGGTTTTTTCAAAATTTTTCTGATTTTTTCGAATATGACAGTTTTTTGTCCCTATTCTGTCAGGGTTTGTCTGCTATCATATTGTCAATAAAGACGATACCGAAGGAGGACCCCCTCATGAAAGCTGAAATCAGAAAGATCATCGCGATGATACTTCTCGTCGTATTCTGCGCGACTGCCGCGATCACGGGCATCGCGGTGTCAGCCGCTTCACATACAAACGCCGCCTCAACTGCTACACCCGACAAGGCAGATAATGCAAAGCCCGCTTTAAAGGACGGCGTATGGCAGGCGGTTTATGAGGACGGAAAACAGGAATTGTTCTTTCTCAACTCTGAGGAAAGCTCCTTCTCCCTGATCGACCCTGAGTACGGCATCGGCGTTCCGTCCCGTTATGAGTATGACAGCTCGACAGGCATCTACAAAATGCAGATCGCGTATGATGGCAACGAGGAACGCTGGCGCGTGATCGACAACAGCGACTCTGCCGCGACTGTCAGCAACGCACAGGGCGACCTGATCACCCTGTACTATCTCTCAAACGACACCAGCGACAGCTTCAAATACTTCACGCTGTATGAGCTGTGCGAGATGGCTAAGGCGGATTATAAAGCGAACGGCGGCAATGATAACGTTGTATTCAGCGGCAAGATGATCGCCGACGGCTCGCTCTTTGCGAAGATCACAGGCGAGAACGACGGCAAGACGGTCGCCGCCTATATCATAGATATGAGCACTGCGACAGGCACCGACGGTGACAACAATCGAGTCGACCTCAGCGGTTATTCGGTAAAACAATGATTTATACAAAAATAGAAAGAGCAGGTACGGACACTCCGCATCTGCTCTGTTTGTTTCATGACAAAATCGATTGATGAAAAGAAATCATCAAAAAGTTTTAAAAAATATTCGATTTTTTGAAAATTGTCCGATATTTGTCCGTATCTTGTCATACTCGGTCTGATATACTATAGTCACAGTCAAGGGAAACACAAAGCAAATCCCTTCCGCCGATCACAAACGACTGAATCGATCAAAGTTTTACGGCGGGTCAATCGTTAACAATTAATTTCACATAACGGAGGTAATCAAAATGACAAACAACAGACAGGTACGCAGAAATTCCGACAAGGCAAGAGCCATCACCAAGGCTAAGGCAAAAAAGACCAATATCCTGCTTTCCGTCGGCGCGCTCGCGCTGGTAGCCGTGATCGCGGCAAGCGCATTCGCGTTCGGTATCTTTAACAATAACAATAACGTCAAGACAGCGACGACCACTCCCACCACCATCAGCATGAAAGCAAACGAAAACAAAGCGGCTCAGGCAGTCAAGCAGGAAGCCCGGACCGCGACACAGGCTGAGCAGGCAGAAGTAAAGCAGACCACGACCCAGCCCGCCGCGCAGACTACCACTCAGACTGCGGTACAGCCCGCACAGAACACCGCTGAACAGGCTCAGGCTGTGCAGACCAATACTCAGAACACTCAGAACGCTCAGGAAGCAAAGAAGAGCGAGGATAAGATCGAGACCGTCAACGGCGAGCGCGTTTACATCGACACCAAGCGCACCGCTCCCGAAAAGACCGGCACTCCCGCTCACTACTACGCAAACGGCAAGACCTCTTACGGCTTTGACTGGGATTACAGCGGCGGCGGTAACTTCCTGCTCAGATGCGACTACAACTTTGACCAGCATCAGTACGACTTCCAGTTCTACGGCGTGACTCCCGGTACCGCTACCACCACCCTCTACTACTTCACCGACGACAACGTCAAGGTCCCCGTCACCCTGACCGTCACCGTCGACAACGATCTGAATGTTTCCATCGGTTAAACCCCTTCTTTCCAAAACAGCAGGACAGACGTCCTGCTGTTTTTGCGTACATGTGACTTGCCAAAACCTGCCCCTGCCGTTATAATGACAGAAAAGAGGTGACGACATGCAACAGGATCAAAAGCATTACCGTTTCGCCGTTCTCGCCGATATCCACATCGACCTTGAAAACGGCGGAGAGAACACCTATTTTATCCACGCGCAAAAGAACTTCGCCAATGCGCTGAAGGTCATCAAAAAGAGCGGATGCGCGTTCATCGTCAGCGCGGGCGATCAGGTCACGAACGCCGCGGGCGCTGAGGAAGAATGGCAAAAATACCGCGAGATCATCGACCGCTCGGGGTATCAGGGACAGATCTTTGAAGCGATGGGCAATCACGAAACGCGATTTGCGAAATACGGCGGCTGTACCGTTGATGAATGCAGAAAAGAATTTATCCGCTATGCCCGCCTTGATAAGAAGCCGATCCTGCGCCCTGCGGACAAAACCTATTACGTCTATCTCGACGACACCTTCGACGACGCTTTTCTGTTCCTATCCCTCGGAAACGGCGTTGACACGCCCTTGATCGACAACTTCTCCGACGAGCAGATGGACTGGGCGGAGGAGATGGCAGAACGCTTCACGCGGGAGGGGCGCAGGATATTTCTGATCCAGCATGCGCCGATCTACGGCTTCGGAGCGGGAGATGACAACCATGAGCCTGCCTATCAGGGGAGTATCCGCCTGAAAGATACAGGCGGTAAATCCTTTCGAAACAATCGGCGGTTCTTTGACCTGATATGCCGTTATAAAGACATGATATGGCTGTCGGGTCATACGCACGTCGACCTCAGGGATAACGTCATTTATCGTAAAGCTGACTCTCGTGCCTGCCATATGCTGCATATCCCCGCGCTTTCGGGCAGCACGCGCCTGTCGCGCGATAAAGCGGGCAGGCGAACGCTCGACCGCACCTTTTACGGCGACGCGGCGCAAGGGTATATCGCCGACGTCTATGAGGACAAGGTCGTCTTTAAGGGGATCGACTTCCTGCACGATCGAATATACCCCGAATATGTTTATACCGTATACAAAGAATCACCGCCCTGCCGATGACAGGACGGTGATCGCCGTTTTTTCAGTTGTTAGTTATTGAGCAAAGCCGCCGCGGCCGCCCATGTTGCCGCCGGGCATTTGACCGCCCATTCCGCCGCCCATTCCGCCGGGACCGCCGCCCATCATCTGGTTGGTCAGCTCGGTGGTCTGAGTGCCGTTGACGTAGACGGTGCCGCCGCTCAGCTTTCCTTCGCCGTCATAATCGAACGGAGAATTCGCGTTAACATTGACCGTACCGCCGTTGATGTACAGGTTGCCGTTGGAGTCGATACCGTCGGTGTCGCCCTGACCCATATTGACGGTGAGGTCGCCGCCGTTGATCTCGACGGTCACAGAGTAGGCGCTCGACTTATTTGAGCCGTTGATACCGTCGTCGGAAGCGGTGATATTGACGGTGCCGCCGTTGATCTGCACATAGGTCGCTTCGATACCCTCGGAGCCGCTGGCGGTGATATTGCCGCCGTCGATCTGGCATACGGTCGTCGCCTGGATGCTGTCGCTTGCCGTGGTGATATCAAAGGTGCCGCCGCAGATGTAAATATAACCGGTCGTGTTATCCTCGTCGTTCTCGGTGTGGAGACCGTCTTTGTTGGACTTGATGGTGATAGTGCCTTCCGCGACCGCGATACTGTCGTTGGCTTCGATCGCGTCGGAAGTACTTGTGATATTGATGGTGCCGCCGGTGATCTTGATATCGTCCTTGCCGGAGATACCGTTGTCGGAAGAGCTGATGTTCAGCGTACCCAGACCGTTGAGGATCAGGTCGTCCTTAGAAAAGATAACGGCGTCGGTGTTGGTGTCGCCGTCTGCGGTGAAAGTGCCGCTGACGGTCAGAGCGGAAGTCGTATTCTCTACCGTGGTGACAAAGACCTTGTCGGCGCTCTTGACGTAGATCGCGGGAGCGGATTCGTTAGTGATCGTCACGCCGTTGAGCACCAGCTGAACCTTGTCGTTATCGCCGGCTTCTACGATAACGGAAGCGTTGTTCGCGGAGCCTGAGATCACATATACGCCCTCGGAGGTGATGGTGATATTATTGTTGTCGCTCAGATCGTAGTAGACAGCCTGTGAAAGATCGGCGGTCTGCTTCAGGTCGCGGTCGGAGAAGAGATCGGTCGCGTTGATAGCGCCGTCTGAGGTGACGTTGGCGGTCGTGACGACCTCCGCGCCCTGCGTGAGCTTTGTGGTACTTGTATTATTATTGCTTGTCTGCGCCTCAGTCGCCTTCGACTGAGCTGCCGCAGTCGTCGCGGATTGGGTCGCCTGAACGGTGGTATCGGGAGAGGCGGTCTGCTCTGCTTTCTGACATGCCGCGAGGGAAGCTGTGGTCAGCATTAAAGCCAGTAATAAAACAACGATTCTTTTCATAATGTCCTCCTTGCTGTATCCAAATGAATACGATGTTTTTTGATTACAGCCTTATTCTATAACGCTTTATTGAAATCACCGTGACCGTAATGTGAAAAGTATGTGAAAAATCAAGGGACTGCAAAGAGTCCCTTTTTATTCGATGATACCTTTATTGCTTGACAGCTGAGAATTATTATAGCGGCGGTCGAGGGTGACCTCCTTGATCAGTTCGACGCAGGGTGGGATCGGGATCGGCGTATCCTCGCTGTCGACCTCTGCTTCGAGAGTTGCTCGATCCTCCCAGAAGCTGTAGATATCCAATTCATATGTCAATCCCTCATATGAGAAACTGTGGCGATCCTTCTCGATCGTGATGGTATCGGGCGTTTTGCGCGTCAGAAGCTGCAGATATTCTTCCATAGTGATCTCTTTCTCAAATTCATGACGGGTCAGCTCCGATATCCTCACCTTGTAAGTATAGATATAGGTGACAGACGTGCCCTCTGTGATACGGCGAATACGCCCGCCGACAAAATCATCATCCGCGTCAAGATAGCTTTGCTCGATGTGGACACAGCGGTAATCGGGCATTTCTTTCAGCTTTTCAATATCGGGATAGCGGATCAAAAACTTGCGTTCGATCTCCAAGGGGGCTTTTTCAATATCAAAATGTTCCATTATCGTACCTCTATCATAACCAATTCTCGGGGATTGAAAAATCGCGGACAGGCTACCGTATTGGCACAGCCCGCCGACACGATCAGCCTGCCGCCGAAGAAGCTGCCGCGGGCGTACCTGCCGAAGATCCCCTGACCCGGGACAAAGAAGCCCATGCCCTTCTTCCCTATTCGTACCTGACCGCCGTGGGTGTGGCCGGAGAGGGTGAGGTCGACCCCGCTGTCCTTGAGCAGATCGACGTACATATCGGGCTTGTGGCACATCAGGATCTTGTAGCCGCCCTTTGCGAGGAAGGTCGGGAGCCATTCTTCATAACCCCACACGGACATTCCGCCTAAGATAAAACGGAAATCCCTGACCCTGACTTCTGTATCGGCGTTCTCGAGCAGGGTCACTCCTGTTTTCTCCAAAAACGCGTAATCGCTCTCGAGGAGCATTTGCTCATGGTTGCCAAGACTCATATAGACGGGCGCGATCTTCACCGCTTCACGCAGGAATCGCCTCGCGTTTTCTTCGTTCGCCTTTTTCTCGCTCGGCATCAGCTTATTGAGCAGAAAGTTGCCGTAGTGAATGATATTGATGATCAGGCGCTTGACAGGACGGTGCTCAAAATCATACTGGGGACGGTTATCGTAGCGTTCAAAAACGTCGCCCGTGATCAGGATCAGATCGGGATTCTTTGTGCGTATCTTCTCAAGTATATCGTCGCAGTTGCGTTCGTGCAGATCGGAAGCGTGCGCGATGCGGACAGGTTGGCTGAGCCCCAGCCCGCTGTCAACACGATAGCGCGTTACCACTGATTTCGACATCCCGTCACCTCCCTTATCAATTGTAGCTATTATAACCTATGCGGTAAAGTTTTGCAATATCCGAAAAAGGCACCGCCTGACATATACTGTCCAGACGGCGCCGAATCATTTTATTCTTTTGTCTGCCAGACGATCAAGAGATCGCCGTGAGCGACGGAGAGCCTTGACGGCTTTCCGATGAAAGCGTTGCTCACGCCGATATGGTCGGTACAATGCAGGGTGAAGTTTTCGACCTCGTAGTCCAGACCCTTTATAGAAACGCCGTGCGCGGTGCCGCCCAAGGCAAAGACGGAAATCCTGCCGCCATCGCGGTAAGAAAATTCTTTTTCGGAATTATGGAGCGCCGTAAAGCTGTATTCCTCACCGATGAACAGCGCCTTGCCGCCTCTGCGGGCAATGTCATGCGCGATCACGACATTGGCAAAGGTATGGTCGAGCAAACCGCCCACCGCTCCGTATATCACAAAGTCGGTATAGCCGCGCTCAAAGCCCAGCTCGACCGCGTGTCCGACGTCGGTATCATCCTTGCGCACCTGTAGGCGAACAAGGTTCTCCACCTTAGGCGCTTCTCCGCGGGAGTCGAAATCTCCGACGACGAGATCGGGCGTCAAACCCAGCGACAAGGCTACGTCATAGCCCTTGTCGGCGGCGATCACCATATCCTCTTTTTGCGGGCGCTCGCTCAGCTCGCTTACATCGAGCGCGCCGAAGATGAAGCATCGGCTCATCATGTCCTCCTGTTGCGTTGAGTTCAGCTCTCTGCTCCGCCGATCCGCGCGATAATATCCCTCTTATAGCGCAGAAAATCGTCGGTCAGGTTAAAGTCCTTGCGGCGGGGCTTCGGCTCGTTGATGACGATCTCGTCGGTCAGCGTGCCTGTCTTGCCATCGAGCAGATAGATGCGGTCGGACAAGAGGATCGCCTCGTCGATATCGTGGGTGATGAACAGGGTCGACAGCTTGATATTGTTCATCATGTCGAGATACCAGCGGTGCAGCTCGCTTTTGGTCAGCGTATCGAGGGCGCTGAACGGCTCGTCCAGCAGCGCGACCTCAGCCGAGAACAGATACGCCCTCAGCAAAGCCGCCCTCTGGCGCATGCCGCCCGACAGTCCGCCGGGGTACATCTTCTGTGTGCCCTCGATGCCGAACTGCTTGAAATGGTCGGAGGCGATCTTTCGCGCTTCCTTCTTCTTCATTCCCTTGATCAAGAGCGGCAGGGCGACGTTGTCTACCACCGTACGGTACGGCAGAAGCATGTCCTTTTGCAGCATATAGCTGACCTTGCCCGATTGACCCGTGATGTCCTCGCCGTCGAGCAATATCTGACCCTGCTGGGGACGGTACAGACCCGCGATGATATTGAACAGCGTCGTTTTACCGCCGCCGCTGATACCGAGCAGGCTGACAAGTTCCCCGTCGCGCAGGATCAAGTTGATATCTTTGATCACATCAAAAACGCCGTCATAGGAGAACGTGACGTTTTTGACTTCCAGTACCGCCATTACTCGGGCAGATACTCGTTGGTAAAGCCTGTGTTTTCAGGGATCGCAGGCTCGAACAGACCGTTTTCATTGATCCAGTTATAGAAAGCGTTCCAGCGTGTGGAATCCATATAGCCCCATCTCGCGACGTCGCTCTTGTACTCCTTAGACAGGTACTCCTGACTCGCCTTGACCAGCTTTTCATCCAGCTCGGGAGCGTTCTTCAGCAGGATCTCCGCGCTTTCCTCGACATTGTCGATCGCGTATTCATAGCCCTTCTTCAACGCTGACATGAACGCCTTTGTCGCCTCGGGGTTCTGCGCCATCCAGTCGGAGTTGCCGATCACGACAGGTGTATAATAGTCAAATACGGGGTTGATGTCCTTGAAGGCGAAATAGTCGGTATCAAGACCCGCGGTCTCACACGCGACGCCTGCCCAGCCGTAGAAGATCCAGATCGCGTCGACGGTGTCGGACTGCAGAGCGGATACCTCGTCGGTCACGGTAGAGGGGATCAGTTCGACCTTGTCGAAGTCTCCGCCGTCGTCGGTGATGACCTGCTTCAAGGTAGCCTTCTCGATCGGCAGATCCCATGTCGCGTACTTCTTACCTTCCATGCCCTTGGGTCTGTCCATGCCCTTGCCCTTGAGGGAGATGATGCCCGAGGTGTTGTGCTGTACCAGAGCGGCTACCGCCTCAATGGGCATTTTGTTCTCGCCCCAAACGGCGGGAAGCATGCTGTCCTGAAAGGACACGCCGAACTGAGCGTTATTGTTGCCGACGAGCATCTCGGCGCCGTCCTCGGGCGGCTGGATGATGTTGACGTCTAAGCCCGCTTCATCGAAATAGCCCTTTTCCTGTGCGACGTAGAGTCCCGTATGGTTGGTGTTGGGCGTCCAGTCAAGAACAAAGGTGATCTTTGTCTTTTCGGCGGAATCCGCCGTCGCTGTATCGGTCGCCGCGTTCTTGGAACCGCAGCCGGTGATCGCCGCCATGGTCAACAGGCAGACGAGTATGATTGCAAATAGTTTTTTCATGATTTTCTCCTTCTGTGATATTCAACTTTTTCCCACGGCATACTCACGCGCCGCAGAATGTCAATGAGTAAGATCAGTATCAGGCTGATAACGGATATCAAAATAATGACCGCGAACATTTTGTCGGACGCGTACGACTTGCGCACGCGGGTCATATAACAGCCCAGTCCTTCTGTCCCGCCGATCCACTCCGATACTACCGCGCTGACGACTGCGTAGGATACGGAGATCTTCAGTCCCGAATAGAAATGCCCCAGTGAATTCGGCAGCTTCACATAACGAAATATCTGGAATCGGTTCGCGCCCATCGAGCGCATCAGATTCACGGTATCTTTATCGACAGCGGAAAAGCCCTCGAGCAGGCTGATCGCGATCGGGAAGAACACGACCAGCACAATCAGTACGATCTTCGGCAGCATACGATAGCCCATCCAGATCACGAGCAGCGGGGCGATGGCGACCGTGGGGATCGTCTGGCTGATGACGATGAGCGGATAGATCATCTTGCGCAGTACCGTGAACCTATCCATCAATACAGCCGTCAGAAAGCCGATCAATATCCCCAGTCCCAGACCGATGAAGGTCTCTGTCAAAGTGACGCGCGTATGCTCCATCATCAGCTGCCAATCCTTTTGAAACGCCGCCAGAACGTCGCGCGGCGAAGGCAGGATGTACTTCGGCACTCCCGTAAAGGAGCAGATCAACTGCCAGATAACAAACAGCAGTACCACCGCTGAAAGCGGCAGGACGATCTTACTGATGGTGCTTCGTAACTTTGCGTTCAATGGTCAGCACGTCCCCCTCCGGTCGGTAATCGACCTTGATATAGGCGAGCACGGACGGCGCGCCTGCGCGGATCGCGATATGCTGGCACTCCTTGACGATATCCATCAGCTCGTCATAATCGCCCTCGATCGCCGTCTCAAACGGACCGACATAGCACTTGAGCCCTGTGCTCTTGATATAGGCGATGACCTCATCGACGATGCGGATCAGCTCCTCGTCGTTCTTTGCCTCGGGCAAAGTCTGGATCGCTACACTTGCGTTCATAAATATACCTCCTTGTATTTTGATTTGCCGCTGAACGCAGCTTTGGGATAAAAGAAAAGCACCACGCGATCGCATGGCGCTCAGATATCCTTCAGCTCCCTACGACGGCATTATCCGTATCAGGTTAAGGGTTAAGGGCACAACAGCCCTACTCTCAGCCGACTTACGCGTCAGCTCCCCTGTGGTGTTTTTCCGTTACTAATAGTATACCTTCAAAAGAGGTTTGTCAAGAATGATTTTTCTGTACTTTTTCTCCCGCTCTTTCTTCATCATTTTTCGTCAAGGATCAGTAAACCGTGTCTGCCAAGCACCAATAACACCGCTTTAAGGATTATTATTGTACACTCTGCCAAAAAACTTTTTTCAGATTATCTCAATCTTTTACTTGCATTTTCAAAACAAATGTGATATTATATCAATTACGGCGATACGCCGTTGCAATACCCTGCGCCGTTTTATCGACGCATCGGACCTATGCGCTGGTAGCTCAGCTGGATAGAGTGTTTGGCTACGAACCAAAAGGTCGGGGGTTCGAGTCCCTTCCAGCGCGCCATAACAGCTCTTGATGTTCAGGCATCAAGGGCTGTTATCTTTTGCTGAAAAACGGCTTAAACAGTGAGCTTTTGGGTGATGCTTTCGTAAATGTGACCCTTTGAAACTCACGAGAGCGACCCTCCGAGATTTTTGAAAATTTTTCCAAAAAACCGTTTTTGACCACAATTTGACCACATCAGGAAAAAAAGCGGAAAGCGCCGAACGGAAAATTCAGCCCTTTTCCGGACAAAAGATCAAACCGCTTCGATGAATCGATTTCACCGAAGCGGTTATCATTTTACTCTGTTTTACAGTCATGCGCCTATTTTGACCACTTTCTTTTTCGGGCTTTTTTCCTTTTCTTTCAGGAGATCTCCCATCGTATCCGCCACCTTCTGCTGCATGGTGTCGGTTACGTGCATGTAGGTGTTCATCGTGAAGCCCGCGTCGGTGTGTCCGAGCATATGTGAGATCGTTTTGATGTCCATACCCTGCTCGATCGACAGGGTTGCGAAGCTGTGGCGCAGATCATGGAAGCGTATCTGTGGTATTCCTGCCCGCTCCTGCAGCTTGTGGAGCTTCTTAGTAACTGCCTTAGGATCGTAGTAGGAGCCGGTCACAGGAGAGGGAAACATCAGCTTGGTACCGACTGGTTGTCTGTTTCTCAAAGCAATCAGTAATCTCAAGCATTCATCGCTGATAGTGATGGTACGAATGGACGCCTGCGTTTTCGGCGGATTCACCTCCATGCCGCCTTTAACTCGTCTTGCGGATTTGTTCACACGGATGACCTTTTGGTTTTCGTCCAGGTCGCTCCACTCAAGCGCGAGGATCTCGCCGAGCCGCAAGCCTGTTGTCAGCTCGAGGAAGTAGAATTCATATAAGCCTTCTTTCTTCGTTTCCGCAAGGAACGCGCCGAGCTCGTCCGCTTTTAGCGTCTGCATTTCCTTCTTTGGTTCTTTCGGGAGGATAACGCCGCTGACGGGATTCTTTTCAATCAGTCCTTCGTTTACCGCTTTTTGCAGGCAGGCATGAAGCGCGATCTTGAAATTCTTGACCGTTTTCAGGCTTAAGCCGGTACCGGCTTTTCCTCTCTTGGTAGAGATGATACGCCCTGTGGTATACATCTTCATCAGAAATTGTTGGCAGTTGACTGTGGAGATACTTTTTAGATGGATGTCTCCCATGTTTGGGTTGATGTACTTATCGAAGAAGAAGCGGTAATTCTCGTAGGTCGCGTCGCGAATGATTCCTTTACAGTAAGAGGTCAGCCATACCTGCGACCACTGTTTCAAAGTGGGGTTGGGATCATCGAGAAAATCGCAGCGATCGATGATCTCCTGTTCCTTCTCATATTCCTCGATGGCGTTTTTGAGCCTTACGGCGCATTCTGAGCGTGTTTTTGCGAGGACGTATTTCACCTTCTTTTTGCCGTTATCATCGACACCGGCGTTGAAACGCCCCTCCCAGCGGCCGTCCTTACGCTTGCGAAGAGTTCCTTTTCCGTTCTGTCTTTTTGCCATCATAATCACTCCCTTCTTAAGTCAAACAACATACCACAGAAGATTGGATAAGTCTATATAAAAGCTGCAATAAACTAAAAGAGATTTTTCAACATGACGTCGCCCTTATCTTTGTTATGGCATAGTAGATTTTTAATTATGATCCGCGAACCAGAATCACCGTCCCTCGGGACGGCTTTTCCCATATATGTACTAAGTACATATATGGGAAAGCAGAGGCAACTGGAAAAAGAAAAAGTTTACACCCGGTAATTCCGGACAACGATCACATCACCGGTCCCTGACCTTCGCCTTCATCCTCGTCATAATCTTCATCATATTCATCATCATAACCGTCGTCATATTCATCATCGCCGTTGTATTTTTCACGCAGATACTCTTCATAATCGGAATCGATCTCGCTCTCATCGAGTTGAATCTTCGGCGTTAATCTCGTCAGCTCTTTGTTCAAAAGGATCATGTCGATCGTATCAAGGAGCGGTTCGAGCGAGAAGTTTTCTGCCGGTTCTTCCTCTTCCTTTTCCGAAGTGCCGCCCGGTTTCAGTCCGTGAGCGAGCTTCTTTTCGGTCATCTTATCCATCTCTTTCTTATCTTGACGGGCGGTTTTCTTATTCAGCGCATCCAGTTTTTTCACGGAACTGCCCGCGATCTGTCGCGCGAGCTGAGATAAAAGGCCGCCGATGTTACTGTAATTTTCTGTGGGAGGCAAGGTAAAATCCATCTCTAAAGCCGCCCGGATAATGACGTTTTTCAACGAACGGAACTCCTTATTATCCTCCAGCGGAACATCGGGGTCTTTGACGCTGTCGTGATACATACTCAGCTTTTGTCGATTGACCTCATACCACTTTTCATACAGAGAAGCGATCCCCGCGTCCTTTGCAATCTGAGCGACAATGAAATCGACATAATACTTGACTTTCTTCGGAAGATATCCATAGACTTTCTTGCCATTACAGTCGTCCAATTCCTTTCGAAGCCGCTGTAACATCGCGAGATAATACATTTGAAAAGAGTTGTCAGTTGATAATGTTTTCTCCAACAAATCATTGACTTCGCTTTTCAAACGATTGCGCAACTCTGTCTGATTTGAGAACATCCGATACATTTCACCGCGGAATATATCGTTGGTGAAGACGCTCCGCATCCTTTCCATACCCTTCTTGCTCAAGTAGCCATCACCCGACTTTGAGAACACCAGCAGATGGATATGCGGATGATGATCCTTTTCATGGAATGCGGCATACCATTGAATATCCGAAGGCTTCATGTGATGGATCTCGGCGAGTTCATTGATGTTACGCCTGATCAGATGCTTCCATGCGTCGGCGTTATCATAGTGCAAACGCGCCGCGTCCTCGACCTTCAAACTCATGATATGGTTCCATACATTCCCCCTGCGTTCGTCCACCAAATCGACAACTTCTTCGAGAATGATCGGCTCATCCGTCTGAGAAAACAGACCGTGAGAACCGATCTTTTCTACGCCGGGACGGTTAGCGATATACTTCACCAGTTCGGGAACGCTCGCGATATCTTCTGCGTGCGCATCGAGTACCGCGTCAATATATTCACTCGCGCGGTAACGTGTCGGCTCATCAACGAAGGCTTGGAACTCAGGGAGCTCGGCGGAGTCGGGAAAAGTGAAGATACATTTATCCATCAGCTCTTGCTGCACTTTGGTATACGGTTTGTTATCCTTCCTTCCGCACTGCTTTTCTACGCCGTCACGCGTCGCAATATACCGGACATATTTGTCAATATGAAAGCCCTTCGGGTTCTTATAATAATGTGTTTTAATAATCAGTTTCGGCATGGTTTACATCGTATTTTGCTCTGTCCTCGATATGGATAATGCCGTTAGTTTCGGCAACCTCCTGAGCGACAGAAGCAGTAAATCCTTTCAAATAGTCCTTTGGAAAACGGAAATAATCAGTCAGGACTCGGTTGGTTTTTGATACTTCAACAGCTACCTTAAAGAGCATCTCGGACATCTTCTGCTCGTATCCCGACTGTATCTCCTTCATCGTATCGGTAATGACCGGTGCGAGGAAGTCCGATGACTTGTTCATAAAAACATAACCAACATAGAATTCTACAGCGCTGCGAATGAATTCGCTCTCTGAACTAACGTCTGAAAGCTCCATTGCAGCGGTCATTTTCTTGCTTAATTCCTCGTCAAGATAGGTATTGAATCTCTCTTTTTTCATGTTAAACCTCCAAATCGGGATGACCCTTTTGCAACCCACCTAAGCAAAACTCTGAATAAAGGCGAAACGGTCGGCTCTGCCGTCCGATGTGATCCGCGGGGAAGCACCAAGAGCGACCCCCGCTTTTACCTGCTCAAAATCGATGGGTTTCAAACATTGAAAACCCGTCGGAATCCAGTACGATGAACCCTGTATGAACGGTGACGATGATTCTGTAATGTACGATGATACAATTTGCATGAAGCCGCATTATTAAGCGCTTTTTGCCATGGTAACCCCGTGTTGAGAAATCATCGTTTCATCGTCACCCTTCGTTTTCGGTGTGTAAATCAAGGTGAGTAGCCGCTGTGTTTTACGACGTTCTTTTGTGCATTCAACGCCGAGATTCCGGAGCGAATTTTCGTATTTAGCGAGCTTGGAACTGAGATTATTCGCGCCGATTTTCAAACCTAAACGCTCACACAATTCTGTTGCCGTTCCTTCGAAAATTGTCTCGTGCTTCATGAAATCTATCAGCGCGGACATCGCTTCATCCGCGAGCAGCATCTCGCGCTCCATATCATACGGAGTGACGGGATACCAACGACAGGTGTCATGATCGAAACGAACGGATATCTCACCGTCGGGAATGTCTCTGCTGATGAAGGAAAGCTGTCCGAAAGGCTTGCCCTCTGCTTTGCGCTCCAGCACATAAATACCGTCTGCGGCAGCCGTCAAACCTGTCGAGCCAAGGACGGAATCGAAGGTATCTTTCGCTTTCATCTTTCGTGTATGATGGATACAAACGATTGCGATCTCGAGCTTGTCTGCGAGGTTTTTCAGAGGAGAAACCACCTGATAATCTCCCGCGTAAGTGTCTCCTTTAGGCTTGCGTATCTTCTGTAAAGTATCGATAACAACGAGGTTAGTATCCGGGTGATCATGGACAAAATCATAGATCTGTTCGGCGAGTCCTGCGCCGAGCTTTCCGGCTCTTGTCGCTTCATGAAACCTGGAAGGAATGACGTCGCGAATCTCACGAGCGCGCTGGAGCAACCTTGTCTCGGGATCCTCTAAATCCAAGTACAGAACCGTTCCTTGCTCGGTATCAAAATCGAGAAACTTTTCGCCGGCGGCAACAGAAAAACAGAGGTCAAGCATAAGCCAAGACTTGCCTTCCTTGCGTTTACCTGCGACGATATTCAGTCCGCGCGGGAGCAAATCTTTCACGACAAACCGGACGGGCTTAACGGTTTTCTTCATCAACTCATCGCCGCTTACGGTCTTCAGCTTCTTGAATCTCTTACGCTTCTGCTTATTCTCCGGCTCAGTAACGACAGTCTGTGACGGCGAACTGTTTGTGTTATGAACATAGTATCTGCCGGCGGCGATATCTTTCTTGTTATGATTCATTTTTCAACCTTCTTTCCGTTGATATATGTAAACAAAAAGCCTGCATCAGAGGCGACACTGTGTGAGCATCGCTCTGATACAGGATTCCTTCATATCTCTCAGCTAATCTACACGTATTCACTCACACTAAAACTCAATTATATTAACTTATGGGTCACGCATACCGCGACTCCCTGGATCTGAAGATCCTCGGGATAGATGTCCGGGTATGACTCTTTATCATCATTACAGGATCGGAGAATATACCTTCCGTTCTCCTTGATCAACTGTTTAAGGTTGTTCTTGCCCTCGTATAGAGCAACAACGAAATCGCCGCTGTCGGCGCCCTTTTGCTGTCTGACGATGACATAATCTCCGGGATAAATACCCGCGCCGATCATCGATTCACCTTTTGCGATCAGCGCAAAGAAATTGCCCTTGCCGACAATACTCTCCGGCATACGGATGTATTCGATGACGGTCTCTTCCTCTTCCTGACCTTCACCGCAGGCGACATAACCGAGCACTTTCATATATCTCGAAGGACTTTCCATCTCGGTCTGTGAAGTGCTGATACTTCTGCGTCCGTTGTATTCGATCTCGCCGCTTTCTTTCATATCATTCAGATAACGGTGGACGGTGGAAACCGGGATGCCGGTACCGGCAACGATATCTCTGACGGAAGGATAGCGGCCGTTCTCGCCATAGTATTGATTGATGTAATCATAGATCATCGTATATCTTGCTGGCGTCTTCTTTGCCATGATAAACCTCCTGTATATGAAACGATATGTTTTGAATTAATGATAGTATAACACAGGTCAACCTGATTGTCAACGCTTTTGAAACAAAAAGTTTTGTTAAATCTCGATTCTAAAAAGGCTGCTTGGATTGATTTTCCTTTTCCTTGAATAGCAGCTCATTTTTTGACACCCTTTTGGGCAGCGAAAGCACTTCTCTTTTCATCCGATTCTGTCCTTCAAACCCCCTTCACAAATGCTCACAAATCGTATGTGGCGCGAGTTAGTATTTTACCCGAGTGTTTACCCTCATATGGCACAAACCGCAAAACGCGCTCATAAGGGTGTCTCTCGTTCGATTGTTAATTTGAGTCTTCTCGGCAGAAGAAAGAGAATCTTCCTGTGCGTTTCACAAATCAAACAGCGGAGAGACTAACGCGTCATCCCCGCTGCTGTGTATCTGCATATATTTCAGTAGTCATCTTTACACCGAGTTTGAAGCCCTCGATGTAGGCATCACGCTCGGACAGAGCGATCAGCGACAGCTGACAGCTGTCTATCTGCTCCATCTTTTCTTTCTGCTGTTCATCAGTCAAAAGGCTTTTCAGCTCATCCAGCAGATCGGTCATCTCCGACAGCTTCTTTTTAGTGTCCTTGCTCTGTCGGTGATCGCTTGGGGTGATGTTCCCGAAGTAGAAATTCTCTAATGTGGTCATGGTATCGCGCCCCTTTCAAGCACAACACAATACCACAGGTTTTCAATAAGTCAAGCGAAATAATTCCTTTTGCGCCTGACATAAAAGAAAACCGGAGGATAGAGCAGGATCCATCCTCCGGTGTGAGTGATAGTCTATCGTTACAATTCTAATATCAAAATGATTTCATATCAGACGTATTGATCAATCGGGAATTTGACAGGCATTTCGGCGAGATAGCGCTGGAGCCATGTCACGTCAATAATGGTTACGTTTCCATCTCCATCAACATCTGCTGCTTTGAGCTGCTTATCAGTAAGATCGATCATCATAACATCATAGCGCTGGATTAGCGTTGCGTCAGAAATAGTTACTTCGCCGTCACCGTCAACATCGCCCAGGAGTGTCTTTTTAACTGCTTCAAAGGTAGCAGTATATTCCGCGTCGCCGGTAACAGCTACAACCTCGGGAGTCCAGCCGGTGAAGGTGTAGGTATATTGTTCAGTCGCTTCCTTAGTCGCGTCAGCGTGAGTCGGAGTATCACCATATGCTACGGTGGTGGTGTCGATCACAGTGCCGTCATCGTTCTTCCAAGTGATGGTGTACTCGTTGACAGCGCTGCTGAATGTTGCGGTGTATTCCGCGTCGCCGGTAACAGCAACGATCTCGGGAGTCCAGCCCGCGAAGGTGTAGGTATACTGAGCAGTCGCGTCCTTAGTCGCATCGGCGTGAGTCGGGGTCTCACCATATGATACTGTGGTGGTGTCAATCACGGTACCATCATCATTCTTCCATGTGATGGTATACTCGTTGACGGTGCTGTCGAAGGTCGCGGTGTATTCCGCGTCGCCGGTAACAGCAACGATCTCGGGAGTCCAGCCTGCGAAGGTGTAGGTATACTGATCGGTCGCGTCCTTAGCAGCGTCCGCATGAGTCGGGGTCTCACCATATGCTACTGTGGTGGTGTCGATCACAGAGCCGTCGTCGTTCTTCCATGTGATTGTGTACTCGTTGAGTACGAGGTGGAGCGTGGACTCTTTTTCAATGTTATACTCAGCCAGCGTTTTTTCATCTTCAAGCTGAGTGCCGGCAAAGATCAGCTTTTGCACAGTGACAGGGATGTTCTCTTTTTCAGCAATGACAGCCTTCAGCTGTGCAACTGTGGTCTCACCTGTCAAGTCATACACGTTAATAGTCGAGCCTGTCGGTCTCTTGACAAAGACCATGAACGTCTTTGCAACAGGAGTGAACTGCGCTGTATACTCAGCGTCGCCGGTCACAGCTGTGATCTCGGGAGTCCAGCCCGCGAAGGTGTAGGTATAGTATTTGTCAGGCGCCTTAGTCGCGTCGGCATGAGTCGGAGTGTCGCCGTAAACAACGGTGGTGGTGTCGATCACAGTGCCGTCGTCGTTCTTCCATGTGACGGTGTACTCGGTGACGTTCACAGCAAGGATCACATGCTCGTACCAGTCGTCGCCGCCGTCATAGTTCGGACGGAAGTAAATATCATAAGTGCCGTCGGCAGTGATCTCATAGTCGTTGTCCATGCCGTCGGGATACCATGTCCAATCCTGACCGGCTTCATACTTGACGACCTTGATCGCGTCGGTATCGGTAAAGGCAACATTGTTCAGCATAAACTCGTCGCCCTCAGCCTCGGTATTCTTCGTGAGCAGATAGTTGTCGTCGATCTTCCACTCGGTCATAGTGCCGACAACATAGTAACCTGCCTCATGCTTCGGGGTGCTCTCGAATGTCGCGACATAGGTCGTGTCGCTGTCTACGATCGGCAGCTCATCGGGTGTGTAGAAGTTCGGACCGGATGTCCAACCGATGAAGTCATAGGTAAAGTCGTCGTCTTCGTCCTTAGTCGGAGT
>CADBYC010000018.1 GCA_902798755.1 uncultured Ruminococcus sp.
GGAGACGCAGACAGGCTGGCGCCTGTCAAGGAGCCCAACAAAGCTATACGAAATATAGCGCAATAGATGATATAGGTTTTTATTAAGGATTAGTATAAGTCATATTTTCCCTATCATATCAAATTGCCGTTGATTTGTCCATGCCTGAAAAAGAATTCGGCGATAAAACAGCGGTATGACCCGCGACACAACGACCGATTCGGTTGCTATTCTCCGAAAGCTATGGTAAAATGAGGTCGTCAAATACGACGGAACTCGCATTTGGGAAGTGACGACATGAAAATCAAAAAAAACATCTTCGTGATACTCTCGGCGCTGATATTCGCGATCATGCTCGCGGTATTGGAGCTGAACAAAAACACGGTATGGGGCTTTGTGCTGCTCCTGCTCGTGACAGCGGGCTTTTACACGGCGCACCGCTTCATCGTCAAGAGAAAGAACAAGTGGTATCTGAGGCTCTGTGTATGGCTTGCGTGGCTCTCACTGTTCTGCGGGGTGTTGTTCCTCACATGGCCGCCCGTGCAGGCTGTCCCCGCCGTCAGCGTAAAGAATCCCGAAAAGACGGAGATCATCACGCTCTCTCAGGGAGATTTGCAGGGCGTGTACAACGCCGACAAGAGCGTAGAGGTGTTCGCGGGTATCCCCTACGCCAAGCCGCCCGTCGGAGAGCTGAGATGGAAGGAGCCGCAGGACGCTGAGCCGTGGGAGGGCGTACTGCTCGCCGACCGCTTCGCACCGATGGGCATGCAGCCGAGGAACCTGCCGATCTACTACTCGCTCGCGCAGATCATCGGCTATCACGACTATAAAATCACCCTCGATGATAATTACACGGAACCTGTCAGCGAGGACTCCCTCTACCTGAATATCCGCAAGCCCGCGGGAAAACTCAGCAAAGCGCCCGTGCTGGTCTACGTTCACGGCGGGTCGCTGCAGACAGGTCAGCCGTGGTACGCGGACTACAGCGGCGAGGGACTCGCCAAAGAGGGCGTGATTACCGTCAATATGGGCTATCGGCTGGGCATCTTCGGCTACTTTGCGGACGAGGAGCTCGCCGCCGAATCGGCAAACGGCACGACGGGCAACTACGGCATGCTCGACCAGATCAAGGCGCTCGAATGGGTGCGCGATAATATCAGCGCCTTTGGCGGCGACCCCGACAACGTCACCCTCGCGGGCGAATCGGCAGGCGCGGCGAGCGTGAGCGCCCTGTGCACCTCTCCGCTTGCAAAGGGGCTGTTCCGCCGCGTGATCTTGGAAAGCTCCACCACCGCGTCCGTACACCCGCCGCACTCCTTCCGCACCCTCGACGAAGCACTCGAAACGGGCAAGGCGACCAAGGAGAAGCTCGGCTGTTCCACTGTTGCCGAGCTGCGCGCCCTCAGCGCCGAACAGCTCGTGGATGAAGCGCAGGTGCACCACCACATGACCGTGGACGGCTACGCGCTGACCGAGACACCTTACGAATCCTATCAAAAGGGTATACACAATGAAGAAGCGATCCTGCACGGCTACAATGAGGAGGAAAGCGCGGCGTTCATCATGTTTGACCGCGCGAATATAAAAAACTATGAGCAGAAGATACGCGCGTACTTCGGCGAATACTCCGACGACCTGTTGAAGCTCTATCCCGCTTCTACCGATGAAGAAGCCGACCTGTACTGGGCAGAGATCTACGGCGCGGTATTCTTCGACTATCCGCACTACTGTCTCAACCGCCTTGCCGCACAGAACGATATCCCTGTCTATGAATACCTTTTTGCCAAAAAGAACGGCAGGATCGGCAACTGGCACAGCGGCGAGGAGGTGTACAGCTACGGCAATATCCCCGACGATTCCACCCTCTACGACAGCCGCGACCGCGAGCTGAGCGCCCAGATGCTCGGCTACTGGAAGAGCTTCTCAGAGAACGGCGACCCCAACGCGGGCGGTCTGCCCGAATGGAAAGAAAACCGCGGCAGTGACAGCGTGATGTACTTCGGCGATACGACCGAGATGATGTCGGAGAGAGAACACGCCCTGTTTGAGATCCTCGACAAATTCGACGGCTGGAAATAGCGTATCTTTTCGGCACGGTCAATTTCATAATACACAAAGAAACGGTCAGGCAAAATCCATGCCTGACCGTTATTTATTTCAGAGAGTTCACTTCAAGAGAGAAAGCGTTTTTTGCAGAATGATCTCGTAAGGCTTCCTGTTCATCAGACGTTCCTTGGTCTGAGCGGAGAGCTTGACGGAATCGGTGATGATCGCATCGGCTTCGCTTGTCAGGAATTCCTCGATATCGTCCTCGTCGTTGACCGTCCAGACGATCAGCTTCTTGCCCTTTGCATGGACGGCGGCGATGGTGTCGTCGGTGGCGATCTCTTCCTCCAGCGCCAGATAATCAAAGGGGGTATCCTCGATCTGACCGAAGGAGATGAACGCGAGATAGCCCGTCTGCATCTCGGGATATTTCTGCTCGATATATTCGAGGACGTCGAGCTTGAGCGAGATCAGTACCGCCTGATCCTGCATGCCCTTTTCCTTGATGATCCTCACGGCGTCGTCCGCCATCTGCTCGTCGGCGGTCTCGCCCTTGAGCTCGACAAAGAGGATTACCTTGTCCTTTGACGCGTCGAGCATTTCTTCAAGGGTCGGTACAGGCTCGCCGTCTACGCTCAGCTCTTTGACTTCGCTCAGCGTCATTTCAGAGGGCTTTTTGCTGACGCCCGCCACGCGCTCAAAATCAGCGTCGTGGTTGACAACATAGTAGCCGTCCGAGGTGCGCTGGATATCGATCTCACAGCCCTTCGCGCCCAGCTCATAGGCGACGTCGATACCCTTGACGGTGTTCTCGGGCGCTTCTACGCCGCCCGCGCGGTGACCGATGATCTCAGCGTCGATCTTTGAGGGGAAAAGGATATCAAAGAAGGTCGTGCCGCCGATCGAGAGCACGATACACAATACGACGACCAGCGCCGTGACCGTGATCATGACGGGGTGGTGCTTCTTCTCGCGCTTCTCATAAGTCCACTCGCCCTCGCTCGCGTACTTTTTGTACAGCATCGTCAGCTTGATGATCACGAACGACACCGTCTCCAGCATGGTGAACAGGACTGCGACCGTGAGCAGCAGGCTGAAGAAAACATTCAGGAAGTTCAGCACCGACTCAGCCATCGGGATAAGCTGGACAATGAACAAAGGCAGGAAGAAAACGAGCACGATCAGCGCCGCCGCCAGCAGCGACAGCACCGAATAGCAGATCACTTCAAAGAGGAAGTTCTTCCAGTTCTTTGCGACGAGCTTGCGGGAGTTGACGCTCGCTTCTTTCATGGTCATGCCGTCCGTCAGCGCGCCGTGCAGGATAAAGCAGTAAACAAGCGCCACGATCATCAAAAACACCATGACGATGATATAGCCCGTCATGAACAGCGGGGTCGCCTGAATGACCGACATGATAAAGCGCGGGATATAGAACGTGCCGGTCAGCGAGATCGAGAAGCCCAGCCCCAGTATCGGCGCGAGGATCGCCGCGTAAATGACGATCACCAGACCGCGGAGACTCAGGTACTTTCTAAGCCCCGCAAAGCCCTCTTTGATACAGCGCCACACGGACGGAGTGTCGCCGTCGAGCAGCCTTGAGCAGTAGATCACCAAGGCGTTCAGCTCGACCGCTACATAGCAGAGCACCATCAACAGCGTCAACAGGATCATCACATAGCCCTGCCAGTGGGTGAACAAAAAGCCCAGATCGCCGCTGGTGACAGCCGCCTTGCCCGACAACCCTAACAGCAGGCTGCACAAAAGCGACACGCCGAGCGTCACGGGCGCGAGCACCAACAGCGAGATCGCCTGGAACTTGAGCAACTGCGGGATCGCCTGATAAAACGGCAGGATACGGTTTTTCAATTTCATAACAACACCTCATACAAAGGCTCGTTTTCAATCGGTAAGAGCCTTTTCATCTATCATAAACAAAACCCTGTACCCGACGGATACAGGGCAGTGCAGGCTGATTATCAATCGTTCGCGACGCCGGTGATCAGCATGGTGATACCGGTCTCGATGAAGAAAATACTGATCAGGACGCCGATCGAGATCGCCATGAACATCGGCTGGAAGAAAGAGAACAAGCCGACCAGGATCGCGAGGATACCGAAGATCAGCTCGGCGACCCACACCTTGGAGCCGCTCTTCTTCAGCATGACAGCGGCATAGATGGTGACGATACCCATCAGGATGAACCACGCGGCGGTCAGATACAGCAGGAGACTGTCGGAAAGGAGCATCATCGACGGGAAGAACAGCACGACTACGCCGAAGATCACGCTCAGGATACTGAACGCGAAATTCACGCCGAACTTCTTGTTCGCGATGGCTCTGACGATACCGAACACACCGTAGACCAGCACGAGGATCACGATGAAGTAGCCGGCGCTCATGAAGGTGAGCAGCGGGGTGAACAGGCAGGAGAAGCCGCACATCATCATCAGGATACCTAAAATAATGAATAATACTGACATAAAAACACCTCTTTTTATTGAGATTTCTCATTCAGCTGACAAAGCCCGACCCGCCGCAAACGGACAGCCGAACCCTCTCAGCCGATATTTCCCTTTTATTCTACAATTAAATCGCTGTCAAGTCAATATCCGTTTGCAATAATATCGGGACAAAACCTCACGCCTTTACAAATCCGTGAGCTTGTTGAAGGTATCGCCGATATCGCCGTCGATGCACAGCGACTGCACGGCGATCTCTTCGGGGCAATCCGCCTGTCCGAAGTTCAGGCAGGCATAGGTCGCCTTTTCATTCGCGAGCGTCATCTGCCAGAATGGATACTTGATGATGACAGGGGTATTCGCGCCTACGCCGAGCTCGAGATACAACACGCGGTCATGCTCGTGCTTTTTGAGAAAGTCATAGTACCGCGCCGAGGCTCTGTGCCAGCCCTCGTCCTCGACAAAGCTGTCGTCACTGCGCAGGTTCATCACCACATCGGAGCCGTTGTCGGGGCACTTCGGGATCAGCTCTGAGGGGATACGCATTTTGATGTTTTTGTCCTCAGGCACTTGGAACACGCCGCTTTCATCCCTGACAAAGCCCTGCGCTTCCATCGCCTTAACCACCCATGCTTCATTGTCATAGGTCTTTTGCACTTTGCGGTCGGTCGACTGGAACAGTCCGTAGTCGCCCTGCGTATAGAACAGGCGGCTTTTGTCAAAGCCCGCGCGCTGAAATCGGTGATCGACGTTTGTCGTAATGACGAAGTACTCCTTGTCCCCCACCAGCTTCAACAGCTCCTCATAAACAGGCTTCGGCGAATCGACATAGCGGTTGAAGTAGATATGCCGCGCCCACCACGCCCAGCGGGTCTCGTCATCGGGGAACGGATAGAAGCCGCCCGAATACATATCCTTGATACCGAAACGGCGGCTGAAATCGAAGAAGTACCGCTCAAAGCGCTCGCCGCTGTAGACAAACCCCGCGGAGGTACTCAGTCCCGCGCCCGCGCCGATCACGATCGCGTCAGCTTCATTGATCTCACGTTTGAGCCGTTCGAGCTGTTCTTCCTGTGTGCCGGACCCATAGGAAACATGGCTGAACACGCGCAGCGCGTCGAGTCCCTTTCGGATCGTTTCCTGATAGCCGTTCGGCAGATAATCGTAGTTTTTCATCATGTGTTCAGCTCCTTTGTATCGAATGCTCTTTCACTGACCTCGACGATCTCATTTTTGATAAGCTCCTCAAAGCTGTCGCACCCTGAGAACACCCAAGCGTATATTTTCTTCAAGCCCTTGCCGCAGGTGATTTTTCTGAGGTTCTTGCAATCCTTGAACGCGAACGGCGGGAGGGTGACGAGCTTATCGGGCAGGGTGATCTCTTCGATACCGCACCTGACAAAGGTGTAGCCCCATAAGCACTCAAGATCGGCGGGCAGGTCGATACTGCGCAGATTCACACACCCGTCAAAGACGAACTCGCCTATATCGGTCACGGTATCGGGGATCGACACCGATTCGATCTCCGTGTGACCGCTGAACAGCTTGTCGCCGACGATAGTGATGATCCCGCCGCCGTAGGTATCGGGGATCCTGACATTTGCTTCGTCGCCCTGATAGCCTACCACGGCGTAGGTGCCGTTGTCGTTAGGTCTGTAGATAAATTCCTGCATCTCAATGCTCCTTTGTGATCTGCTCGCGCACATCTTGTACGACGTCGCTGAGTTTTATCTCTTTCATCTCGTTCTCCATCGCCGTCTGCACCTGATCGAGCCGACCGTCTACGGCGGAGTGAATATTCCTGCCCACGGGGCAGTCGGGACTTGGGTGCTCATGAAAGCGGAACAGCCCCTCGTCCTTGACGCTGTCCACCGCCTTATAGATATCATAAAAGCTGATCTGATCGAGCGGTCTATTGAGGGTAACGCCGCTTGCGCCCTGTCGGGTATTGACGATACCCGCTTCTTTGAGCTGAGAGAGCACCCCGCGGACGATGACGGGATTGACCCCTGTGCTGGCTGAGAGAAAGCCGCTGGTCACCTGATGATCGGGTGAGAAATAGTCGATACAGGTGATGATGTGTACGGCGATGGTGAATCGGCCGGTGATCTGCATAAGCATTTCCTTTCATCTTTTCTGCTTGTAATATAACATATGACAAGTTACTTGTCAATAGTTTTATGACAAGTTATACAATAAACTTCCGCCGTGCAAGCGCTAATGTGTCCGCCGTACACTTTACCCTTTTTAATCGGTTGAGATTGCCACAGCTCCTATAGGGCTTCGCAATGACTATTGAATAAAGCGTTCGATTGACTCGATCGCGGATTTCTGCTATCCTGTAGAGGAAAGGGGGCGATAGAATGGATCAGATCATCATACACGTGGATATGGACGCCTTCTACGCCTCTGTCGAGATGCGGGACGACCCCTCTCTGCGCGGCAAGCCGCTGATCATCGGCTCGATGCCGAACGAGCGCGGGGTGGTGGCGACGTGCAGCTATGAAGCGCGCAAGTACGGTATCCACTCCGCCATGAACATCAAAGAGGCCTACCGCCGCTGTCCGAACGGTATCTATATGCACCCCAATTTCGACAAATACAAGGCGGTGTCGGCACAGCTGCACGAGATCTGGAGCGCCTACGCGACCGCTTCGGAGTACATTGCGCTGGACGAAGCCTATCTCGACGTGACGGAGCAGGCAAAGGACTTTGACGGCGCGCGAAACATCGCCCGCACCATCAAACAGCGCACGCGCGACGAGGTAGGGCTGAGCTGTTCAGTCGGGGTCGCCTACTCCAAGACCGCCGCCAAGACCGCCAGCGAGGAGAAGAAGCCCGACGGCTACTTTGAGATACCCGACCCGCAGGCGTTCATCGAGCTGATGATCGACCGCGACGTGCGCGCCCTGTACACGGTAGGCTCCAAGACCGCCGAAAAGCTCCATCTGAGCGGGATACACACCGTCCGCGATATACAGGAACAGCAGGACACGGTGATCCGCCTGCTGGGCAAGCAGGGCTACTGGCTGACGCGGCTGGCGTTCGGCGTTGACGACCGCAAGGTGGAGCCGTATTCGCCGCAAAACGCGAAATCCATCAGCCGCGAGCTGACCTTTCAGGAGGACGTTGACAATGTAGAATTGCTCAGGGATGTGCTCTTTCTGCTGTCCTTATGCGTCGAGCACCGCGCCAAGCGCTACGGGCTGTACGGCAGGGGCGTGACCCTCAAGATCACCTTCGCGGATATGAAAAGTATCTCGCGCTCCAAGGCGACCGCAACGAGCGACTCCGCCCTCGAGATCTACCGCGAGGCGGTACAGCTATTAGAGCAGGTGCCGCGCCGCCCGATACGGCTCATCGGCGCGGGTATCTACAACCTGACGACGGAATATGAGCGGCAATTGAGCTTTGAGGATTACCTCATCGACAACAAAAGCGCACAGCAAGCCGAGATGAAAGCGATCTTCGGTCGGCTTCAAAAGCGATACGGGCTGGACTTTGAGAGACACCTCGAGGATATCTACCGCTGGGACACCCTGCACAAAACGGCGGAATACATGCGCAGGCACTTTCCGCGGGATATCGGCTAAGCATTCAATATTGACTCAACATAAAACAAGGTCAGGCACGACGCACCGTCAGCCTGACTTTTTCATTATATATTATACTTTCCGCGCACGGGTCACAGTTCCCTGCCCATCAGGATCACGCAGTTCTCCTTGGTAAAGCCGAATTCCTCATAGAATTGGGGGAGTACGCCCTCGCCCGCCGTGATCAGGTGCGCGCCGACCATGCCCTGCTCCCTGATATCGTCAAGACAGTGGGTCAGCAGTCGCCGCGCGATGCCCTGCCGCTGATACGCGGGTGCGACGGCAAGGTCGTTGATATCAAAGGTCCTGCCGTAGTGGAACAGCATAGAGGTGCCGAGGACAAAGCCCGCGACCTCACCCTTGACAAGGTATTCCAGCCCGTAGGCGGTCTTTGACTCAAGCAGTTCTCTGACATGTATCTCGGCGTTTTGCGGCTCCCACGGGTCGTTCCACGGCTCGCCCGAGAACGCCGCGGCGTATATTGCGCCGTAACGCCCGATATGCTCCATCGTCATCGGACGGATCGCGGGCAGGACGGCGAGGAGCCGCTCTCTGAGGTACTCATACCGCTGTCGCTTCTCGTCCTTTTTGAAATGCACTTCGCGATACTGCTCGGGGCAATCGGCATAGTCGAGCTTTTTCTCCCCGAACTGCTCGCTCGTCAGATCGAACACGCAATCCCCCACCGCGTTGAAGCAGTGGAAGTTGCCGTCGCCGAGCGGCACGCCGTACACCTTGCCGCCGAAGAGGTCCTGTATCAGGAACGCCGTGATCGAGCACTGACCGAGGGTCTTGTTCTCTGCCGTCCAGCCGCCGCGCATGCGGGGCGCGCAGGTGTCGGCGCACCAGATATCCGACAGCAGGTCATAGTGATCCCGCGGGGTCAGTCCGTTTTTATCTTTGACTGTGGCTTTCTGCCAGCCGTAAAAATGGTATTCTTTCATCTTGATTCCTTATGAGTATGTGTTCAGAAATGTATGCTTTATATCAGTCGGGCTGTTGTCCGTCGTGCGCAAGCCACGCGCACGGAGCGACCCGCAAGTCGGTGAACGCCGCCGTAAAGCGCGAATCCTCGGGGCTGCACGCGTACACGCCGAAGCGCACCGTACCGACCGCCTTTGCCA
The DNA here is from genome assembly GCA_902798755.1 of uncultured Ruminococcus sp. Classification (GTDB taxonomy): domain Bacteria; phylum Bacillota; class Clostridia; order Oscillospirales; family Acutalibacteraceae; genus Ruminococcoides. The sequence continues at coordinate 9,202 of CADBYC010000018.1, forward strand.
TATGACAGATACGCATTTGACGGAACGCCTCGCCGTCGTCGGAGCACTCGATACGGAAGTCGTCCTCTCGCCTGCTGAGTCGGTACCACATGGTCCTGACGTCGGCGGAGATCTCCGTGGTCGCCCAGTCGGAGTAGCCGCCGTTCGTGACCACGCTGCCGAGGTGCTGTATCCTGTCATTCTCATATTCGACAGAGGCCTTGAGCCAATTCTCGCTGTCGAGGTACATCACGATACCGCACTGGTCAAAGCGGTGGCAGCTACCGCTGAAATCCGTTTTGACGACAAAGGAAAAGTACTGCTCGTCCGTTTCCGCCTGTAAGACAGGGGCGTTGTCGTTGCGAAAATGATAGTAGGTGCGCTGCCACAGATCGGTATGCGGCTCGGTCGTGATCTCGATCCTGTCGGGGAGTATCCGATATTTCTTCGGCTCCCGCGTCCATTTCATGTTTTGTATCTGCATGGAAAGCTCCTATAAGGGGATATGCTGAACGATTCTGCGTATTTATGGACAGATTCGCTTGAGTTTGACGATTTTATGATAAGCTCTGACAATCCTTGAGCAAAGAAATGATCGGCAAATGCTGGGGGCAAGCGCCCTCGCACTGACCGCACTCGATGCAGGCGGACGCCGCGCTGCCGTTTTGAGCCGCCTTGCGGTAGGCTTCTCTTGCCGCTTCCTCCTGACCGCCGACGAGCTTTTTGTTCATCGCCGCAAAGTACTCGGGGATCGCGATCCCTTTCGGGCAGCCCTTGGTGCAGTAGCCGCAGGCGGTGCAGGGAATGGCGGCGGAGCTGCCGAGGATCACCTGCGCCTGACGGATGATCTCCTGCTCCTCATCGTTCAGCGGCTCGAAGTCGCGCATATATGAAAGGTTATCCTCCATCTGCGCGATGTTCGACATGCCCGACAGAACGGTGATGATACCGGGGAGCGAGGCGACAAAGCGGATCGCCCACGAAGCGCAGGACATATCGGGGCGGTAACTTTTGAACAGCTCTTCGACCTTTTTCGGCGGAGCGGCGAGCTTGCCGCCCTTGACAGGCTCCATCACGACGATGGATTTGCCGTGCTTTCGCGCTACCTCATAATTCGCGCGCGAAGCGACCGACTTATCCTCCCAGTCGGCGTAGTTGATCTGAAGCTGGATGAAATCCACCTCGGGGTGGTCGGTCAAGAGCCGATCGAGCAGCTCGGGAGAGTCGTGATAGGAAAAGCCGAAGTGCCTGATCAGCCCCTTCTCCTTTTGCTCCTTCACAAAATCCCAGATACCGAACTTGTCATAGCGGCGGTAGTTGTTCTCCATCAAGGCATGGAGCAGGTAGTAGTCGAAGTACCCCGCGCCCGTGCGCTGTAAAGAGGTCTCAAACTGCTTTTTGACGGACTTCTCGGTAGCCGTCGGGAGCATCGCGTTGATCTTGGTGCAGATGGTGTAGCTTTCGCGCGGATAGCGGTCGACCAGCGCCTTCTTTGTCGCCGCCTCAGACCCGGGGTAGACGAATGCCGTGTCAAAATACGTAAAGCCCGCCTGCATGAACAGATCGACCATCTTCTTGGTTTGTTCAATATCGGTGACGACCCCTTTCTTGGGCAAGCGCATCATACCGAAGCCTAACTTCGGGACTTCTTTTCCAAACCAATCAGCCATTGTTTGCTCCTTTCCGCAGCTCGCTCAGGCGCTTTGTCAGTGCGAGATAACCCGCATGAGGGTCGTCGATCTGAGCGACCGTCTGCTCCATCGGGCAGATACCGTCGCCCGCGCGGTTGATGATCTTCTGTGTGAGCGTACCGTAGGTACAGGGGATTCCATGCGCGGTGAGATAGTCATATCCCGCTTGGGACGTCACCTCGCCGTACACTTCGCGTATCCCCGCCTTGACGAACAGCATCGCCGCCGCCTTGCCGACGATGATATCGGCGACGGAGCAACCGACAAGGTCGCGCCCCTCGCCGATGAAGCGGAGCATCGGAGAAATGCCCCTGCCGTCGTCGGTAAAATACGCGCCGTCCTTGCACAGGCAGATACTATGCCCTTTTAGATTCTCTTTCGCGATTTGGATATCCGTCATCTACATCACCTGCGTTTCTGTTTGATAGAATCTGTTTATTGTATTATACCGTATTCCCGCAAAATTGCAACGGGAATATCCGACTTGTTCTTTTATGGACAAAGGCGTTTTCATATGGTAAAATGAGTTCAATAAGGAAAGGGAGTGGCGCTATGCCCCAAAACCGAAACGAACGCTTAGCGGCGGACTTTGCCGACATGCTGACGATACAAGACCGCCCGTACCTGTCGTGGATCGCGACAAAGGGCGAGCTGCCGTATGCTCAGGAGTACCTCTTGACGATCAAACTGCGCACCTACGTCCTCTCGCTGATCCGGGGCAGATACACCGTCGGCGCGGTCGACCGCTGCACCGTCAGGGTCACGCTGTGGGACTCCTACCCCGCCACAGAGCCGTACGTCAAGATGCTCGATATCCCGCCTGTTTTTCACCCAAACTGGTATTCTAAGAGCACCTACTCGCCGTCCGTGCCGTGGCGACCCGATACCTCGCTGAAGGAGTATATCAAGGAAATGCTCCGTACCCTGCGCTACGACCCCGAGCCGATCGAGACCGAACGCCCCGCAAACTACAAGGCGCTCGACTGGTATATAAGGCGCAAAAATGACGACAGCCTCTTTCCATGTGACAGGACAGAGCTCACCGAAAACAACGCGGAGGAAACTGCCGCCGCCGAGAAAGCCGTTCTGAGCTTAGGCGAAGTCATCGACAGCTGGCAGGCAGGCGGTCGCCGTGCGGACGAATGATAATGCCATAAAATATCAATATACAAAATCAGCCGATCAGGTACCTGCCCGATCGGCTGTTGCTTTATGCTGTTAATCAGCGGTATCTCACGCTAAAGCCCCGCTCGTCGGGATCGACGGACAGCTCCTTTGTTTCCATATGGTCGATACGGATATAGCTGCCGCGCTGTAAAGAGGCGATCACGTCGTCGATCTGGCGCCGGGTGCCTTGGATCTCCATGCTGACCGAGTCGTCATACTCATTGCGTACCCAGCCCGACACGCCATAAGCCTTTGCCGCCTGCGTCGCACGCCAGCGGAATCCCACCGCCTGCACCTGTCCGTAAAAGCGGATATAGCGGCGCACGATATTCTTCCTGAACATGCCTTATCCCTCGATGTAGGAGCGGCTGCCGATCACTTCTCTGAACGCCGCCTCGTCGATCTCGCCGCCGACGAACCGCTGAGCCGCTTCGATGTACTTTTCAGCGTCGTTCAGCGCGCGCTGGTACAGCGGCGCAAAGCCGCGCAGATCCATATTGTCGATCGCCTTGCTCTTGTAGGATACGAGCGCGAGCTTGGTGTGAGTCCTGCCGGCGATGAAGTTGAGCCTGCCCTTTTTATCCTCGACGATACGATAGAACGGCGCCATATCGCGGTGACCCACCTTGAGCTTGTCCCACGCGTCCTTCCAGCCGTAGACCTCGGTGATCGCTCCGCCGACGGAGTCCTTCATCGAATCGGGCAAAAAGGGCGGAATGGTGATCTTACCGCCGTTGAGCTTGTCGAGCTTGTGCTCGATCGCCATGTGCATGGCATAGCTGTTCTTTGCCTTACGGTTGATGTAGGGGTGGGTGTTGGAATCCAGCGCGTAGTGGCACAAAAAGCCCGCCAGATACGAAAAGACGTCGTGATCGTCCTTGGCGCGGATTGCGAGCGCGGTGAGGAAATCTCCCGTATGCTCGCGGTGCATGACGGACGAATATTTATTGACGCGGTTGCTCAGGGGCTTCATATAGAAATGATAGAACAGATACGGGTCGGGACCCAGTAATCCGAAGTTGTATACATCGTGGTTGACGTCCAGCATGAGCCTGCGGGCGATCTTAGCTCCGAAATTGGTATGGACAACGATATCAGGCATAGATCGATACCTCCGTTAATGTGACAAATATCTTTATCCAGTATAGCAGAAACAAATACATTTGTCTATAGTTTATCTCGGCCGTTGCGATGATTTTTCGACCGATTTTTTCTCATTTTTCTATTGCGCCCGCACCCGCTTTATGCTAATATTTAAGGAATAAAAAATCCCGACAAGGGACACAATATCATACAAGGAGGAATCACTATGGCAAACAAATACGCAGGTACACAGACCGAAAAGAACCTCGAGGCGGCGTTCTCGGGCGAGTCACAGGCAAGGAACAAATACACCTACTTCGCCTCTGTCGCGAAGAAAGAGGGCTTTGAACAGATCTCGGCGCTCTTCCTCAAGACGGCGGAGAATGAGAAGGAACACGCGAAGATGTGGTTCAAGGAGCTCGAGGGCATCGGCTCCACCGCCGACAACCTGAAGGCGGCGGCAGAGGGCGAGAACTACGAATGGACAGACATGTACGAGGGCTTCGCAAAGACCGCCGAGGAAGAGGGCTTCCCTGAGCTTGCGGCAAAATTCCGCTTGGTCGGCGAGATCGAGAAGCACCACGAGGAGCGCTACCGCGCCCTGCTGAGCAACGTTGAGACCGCGCAGGTATTCGAGAAGAGCGAGGTCAAGGTATGGGAGTGCCGCAACTGCGGACACATCGTCGTCGGCACCAAGGCGCCCGACGTCTGCCCCACCTGCAACCACCCGCAGAGCTACTTTGAGATCCACGCGGAGAACTATTGATTACAGCATAACATCACGCCGCGCATCGGTCACCCGACCGCGGGCATAACAAGCCTGATTTTCGCTATTTCGCGATCGCCCTGCTAACGCAACCCGCCAAAGCAGACCTATCCGATAATATCCTTACCAAAAGCAAAACCGCCGAAGCGATTCGGCGGCTTTCTTTATGCGTTTTATTGCGTGAATTTGCGTATCTTTGCGTGATATCGCTTATCCGATCAGTCTTTTTCCTTGACCATGATCGCGCGGATGGCGATGATGAGCAGCGGCACCAGTACCGCCTGGATCACAAGACCGACCCAGCCCGTCATGATCTGACCCCAGATCATCTCGACGGTGAACGGCGCGACACTTTGGAACACAGCGACCAGACCGAGGAACGCCGCGCGACCCGCGAGCTGAGCAAGGATAACGGCAGGGAACGCCCACAGACCGTTTGCGGCGATCTTCTTTGAAAACAGTCCCGATACGAGCGCGAACACCGCAAGCTCCGCCATCATGAACGGCAGACGCGGCAGCGCGGGCATGGGGCTGCCCATCAGCGAGGTGATCGCGAAGCTGACAAGCGGCGAGAGCACGCCGACAGAGAGCGCCCATTTCCAGCCGAGCAGACAGCCGCCGATCAGCACGGGCAGGTACATCGGCAACAGCTGAACGCCGCCGGGCTGACCGAGGGCGAGGTGGACGATCTGAGGAAGGACTACCGCCAGCGCGATCAGTCCCGCGGACAGGACCGCGTGCAGGGTGACTTTCTTGCTAACAGTCGCCTGTCTTTGAGTCAATATAGTATCAAGCATGATCATTCTCCTTTCACGAACGGCTTGAGGTCTGCGACCGCCGTCTTTTGGTCGATGTGCTTTTCGTCATTGTCGAGGTCGATGAGGATATATCTGTTGTTGCCCATGCCCATCTCTTTCATATAGCTGAGCTGTCTGTGACCGTGGCGGGTCTCGATACGCTCGACCATGTCGTGGTTCTCGTCAGGGCGCATGGCGTAGATCAGGTCGACGCACGCCTGATCGACCGCTAAGATATCCGTCGAAGCCAAAATACCGACGTTCGGCGTGACGACGGGCATGGCGTGGATACCCTCGCAGTCGCATGATACGGACATATTGCGCATGACGTTGACATAGGTGATGTTCTTGCCGAAGAAGTCGATGGTCGCCTTGGTGGACTCGGTGATGCGCTCCATCAGCTCTTCCATGTCGATCGACCACATGTCCTCGCCCTCGCGCGCGTGGATCCACTTCTTGCCGATCCTGCCGTCCGCGCAGCCGATACCGATATTCTTGTTAGAGCCGCCGAAGCCGCCCATCGTATGACCCTTGAAGTGGGTCAGCACCAGCATGGAGTCGTAGTCGACCATCGTCTTGCCGTGGCACATCTCTTTCATCCACTTGCCGCCCTTGATCGGGAGCTTCACGGTGCCCTCCGCGTCCATGATGTCCACGGGGCAGAAGGTCCAGCCGTTGACCTTGATGGTCTCTAAGTGCTGCTCTGTCGTATAGCGGTCGCCCTCGTAGTAGGTGTTGGTCTCGACGATGGACGCGTCCTTGAGCTCAGGCTCGCTTTCGATCAGCTCCTTGACCCAGTTGCGGGGAATGATGTTGGGTCCGTGCTGCTCGCCTGTATGGAGCTTGACGGCGACCTTGCCCTTCATCATGCCGTTGACCTTCTCATACACCTTTCGCAGTCCCGCTTCGGACAGGTCGCGGGTAAAGTAGACGACGCTCTCGTTGCCTGTGCGCTCCTCATAAGGCACATAGCGCTCGCCGCCCTTGCCTGCGGTTATTTTTTCATTTGGCATATTCACCTCTCCTTTTCATATTTATCCAAAAAAATTGTAGCATAATCCATCTCATTTGTCTATCAAATTATGTTGCATAATTTTTATGGAAATTGTATAATATTTTCATCAACAAGGAGAGTGAGCCGCGATGAAATACGGAGAATCTTCATTCGACATTTTATACCTGCTGTTCGCCATCGTCAGCGGGTGCGTGATACTGTTCAGGGCAAAGACCAAAACCGATAAGCTGATGGGCACCGCGGCGCTGATCTTAGGCTGCGGCGACGCGTTCCACCTTGTCCCCCGCGTGCTCAACTACTTTGTCGATGCGGACTTCACCGTCGCCTTGGGGGTCGGCAAGCTGATCACCTCGGTCACGATGACGGTGTTCTACCTGTTGCTGTACTATATCCGGCGCGGTGTGTACGGCGAATCGCCCATACGCGGGCTGACCGCCTGCGTATGGGCGCTCTCAGCCGTTCGTATCGCCCTGTGCCTGTTCCCGCAGAACGGCTGGCTGACCAATACCGCGCCGCTTTTGTGGAGCATTCTGCGCAATATCCCGTTCGTGATCCTCGGCGCGATCATCTGCGTGCTGTACTTCAAAAAGCGCGGGGAGATCAAGCCCCTTCGCCCGATGTGGGTGTATATCCTGCTCTCGTTTCTGTTCTATATCCCCGTCGCGGTGGGCGCGGGCTTCGTCCCGATGCTCGGCATGCTGATGCTGCCGAAGACCGTCTGCTATATCCTGATGATCGTCGCCTTTTTGCGCATGACAGGCAGGAAAGCCGACAAAGCATAAACCATCAATTCACCCATAAACAGCAACAGACCGTGTCCTCTCGGACGCGGTCTGTTTTTATGCGGTTGATACTTTTGTAAATCTTACACTCCGCGCATGGTCAGGGAGATACGTTTTTTCTTGACGTCAACGGAGAGGATCTTCACCTTGACGATATCGCCGACCTTCAATACCTCGGACGGGTGCTTGATGAACCTGTCGCAGATCTGGGAGATATGCACCAGACCGTCCTGATGCACGCCGATATCCACGAACGCGCCGAAGTCGATGACGTTGCGCACTGTGCCCGTCAGCTCCATGCCCTCTGTCAGGTCGCTGATGTCCAGCACGTCGGTGCGGAGCATGGGCTTGGGCATTTCGTCACGCGGGTCGCGCCCGGGCTTTGTCAGCTCCTTGATGATGTCGTCGAGGGTCGGCAAGCCGATACTGAGCTCCCCTGCGAGCTGACTCATGCCGAGCGGCTTCACCCTCGCGGGCAGGTCGCTGAACTTCGCCGCCTTGATTTCCTTGTCCGTGTAGCCGACCTTCTTCAACAGCTCCTTGGCGGTGGAGTAGCTCTCGGGGTGGACGGCGGTATTGTCGAGCGGATTGCGGCTCTCGGGCACGCGCAAAAAGCCCGCGCACTGCTCAAAGGCTTTCGGTCCCAATTTCGGCACCTTCTTCAGCTCCGCGCGCGAAGAGAACGCGCCGTTTTCCTCACGGTAGGCGACGATATTCTTGCACACGGTCGCGTTCAGACCCGACACTCTCAGCAGCAGGGCGGGAGAAGCGGTGTTCAGGTCGGCGCCGACGGAGTTGACGCAGTCCTCTACTACGCCGTCAAGAGTCTCGCCGAGGCGCTTTTGCGGCATATCGTGCTGGTACTGTCCCACGCCGATCGCCTTGGGCTCGATCTTGACAAGCTCCGCCAAAGGATCCTGCAATCTTCTGGCGATGGACACGGCGCTTCTGAGCGTCAGGTCAAGCTCGGGCAGCTCTGCGGCGGCGAGCTTCGACGCGGAGTAGACGGACGCGCCCGCCTCGCTGACGACCATGTAATAGACCGTGTGGTCGGCTTGTTTGATGGTCTCGGCGGCGAACATCTCGGTCTCCTTGCTTGCGGTGCCGTTGCCGATGGAGATAATATCGACGTTATGCTTTTTGATCAGCTCGAGCAGTTTTTTCTTCGACTGAGCGATCTTTACTTCTGAATGGGTCGGATAGATGACCGCCGTATCCAGCACCTTGCCCGTGTCGTCGACGACCGCTACCTTACAGCCCGTGCGGTAGCCGGGGTCGAGACCGAGGACGGTCTTGCCCTTGACGGGCGGCTGCATGAGCAGCTGTTTGAGGTTGGTGGCGAACACCTTCATCGCGCTCTCGGAAGCGTTCTCGGTCAGCTCGGCGCGTATCTCGCGCTCGATCGAGGGGAAGATCAGGCGGGAGTAAGCGTCCTCGCCCGCTTCTTTGAGGATATCGGAGCACAGGGGATTCGTGCCCTTGTCGAGCGCCTGTCGGATCACGCCTAAAGGCAGGACAGGGTCGAGGGCGATACCGACCTTCAAAAAGCCCTCTTTCTCTCCGCGGTTGACGGCGAGGATCCGGTGACCCGCGATCTTCTTCACCGCCTCGGAGTAGTCATAATAATTGGTATACACGCTGTCCTGCTCCGCGTCCGCGGCGACGGATTTGAGCAGACCGTGATTGCGGAAGATGGGGCGCAGGTGCTTGCGGATCACGGCACTGTCGGAGAGCATTTCGGCGATGATATCCATTGCGCCGCCGATCGCGTCCTCAGCAGAAAGGACTTCCTTTTCTTCATCAACGAAATCCTCTGCCGCCTTCATCGGGTCAAAGCCCTTTTCCTGCTTGATGATCAACAGCGCCAGCGGCTCTAAACCGCGCTCCTTTGCCACCGAGGCGCGGGTCTTGCGCTTAGGCTTGAAGGGGCGGTAGATGTCCTCGAGCTCGCTTAAGGTCTGCGCCTTGTCGAGTGCCGCGCCGATCTCGTCGGTCAGCTTCTCCTGCCCCCTGATCAGCTCGCGGATCTCTTCCCTGCGCTTGTCAAGCCCCCGCAGATAGTCGAGCTTTTCGCTGAACTCGCGGATGAGCTGGTCGTCCATCGAGCCGTGCATCTCCTTGCGGTAGCGCGCGATGAACGGGATCGTGTTGCCCTCGTCGAGCAGGGCGATGACGTTTTTCGCGTACTCCTCTTTGATATTGAACAGTTGTGATAATGTGATCGAATAATCCATGATAAGTCCTTTGCGATTTGATTTCTGTTATTGTATCCATCAGCCTTTTCTGTCGGCTGTCACGCTCTGATCAAGCGGCGGCGCTTGAGCTTATTGATGATGACGATGTACAGCAGTCCGATACCGCAGATCAGCAAAGCTCCCGCTATCAGCCACCATACGCAGCCCATGAACGGCAGCTTATCGGAAAAGCCGAATGCGCCCGCTTCGCTCCCCCAGTTGAGGAAGAAGTAGGGGTAATTCTTACCCGGGGCGAACTCCCACCCCTGCACATAGGCGACGGCGGCATAGATGACGTACAAAAGCGGCGGCACGGTCGCGTAAGGGATATGGCTCTTTTTCAGGTCGCCGAACACGCCCGTGACGAAGAAATCGGCGATCGCGCACAGCGGCACGATAACGTGCGTGAGGACGTTCCTGATATTCCACGCCATGTCGCCTAAAGTCGGCGCGAGCACAAAGCTGAACACCCCGCCCGTGAGCGTGATGGCGACCGTTCCGACGAATTTGACGACAAACCACCAGTTCTTCACCCAGCGTTTCACGAACAGCAACACCGCTCCGAACGCGCAGATCAGCGCGATCGCGATGTTCGACTGGATGGTGAAGTACATGAAAACTCTCTTGCCGCTCATAAAGGCAAAGATACCGTCGGTCGCGCTGAGATAGACGCCGAACGCCGCCGAAACGACGACGACGAGCTTCAGGATCAGCGATATGAGCTTTCTTCCTAATGATAATACAGGATGATCCATTCTGTTCCGTATCCTCCGTTCTTATTGATGCTGACAGCTCCCGCGGTTGAACGATACCCGGCAAGCCTCGTTCAGGATCAAGCCTTAGCGCCCGACTCAGATGATTCGCCGAATATCTCTCAAAAAGGACGTCGTCGCCCGGATGTCTCAGGTTAATCAGAATTCAGCAGTGAATTAATCTCAACCATGATTTCCTTTACCGATTGGTAGCGCTCATCGGGATTTTTCTTAGTCGCTTTTTTGAATATCTCAAACAACGCCTCGCGCGTGCTTTCATCATCCCTGATGTAAGGCAATAAATCCGAAAGTATTACTCCGAATTCATAAATGTCGGACCGATAGTCAAGCACATTTCCGCGAGACCTTTCCGGACTGCGGTGTTTATCAATAATAAAAGTCTTATCTACGTATCTTGACCCGTTGTAATTTGATTCACTGTAATCGCAAAGCCAAGGCACGTTATTTTTATCAATGATGATATTTCTCGGCGTCAGATCTCCGTAATAGATGTTTTTATCATGGAGCGCGCTTAATCCGTTTAAGATTCCGAGAGAAATCCTGAGAACAGGTCCAACAATATCGCTCCGCAGCCACGCCTTTTTGATATAATCCTCAAGAGTCTCTCCCCGGATATATTTCATGATGAGACATGCGGGGTTGCTGAACTGTCGTTCAAAAATCGGACACAGATTGTCAGTTTGAAGCTCCTTTATATCCCAAAACAAGCCTCCGTCTGAGAATAAGGGAACATGAAAAGCATCCTGGGGCGAGTAAATTTTTATGGCTATTTCTTCAATGTTTCTGGTATCGAACGCGCGGTATACTCTGCTCAGAGAACTGTCGTCACAAAGCCGGATATCCGCGTAATGAGGATATTGTCTTTGAATATCGGCGATATAAGCGTCATCAATCGAGTCTTTTGTTTGATAAAAAAATGCAGTTTGGTCTGCGGAGGCTTTGTCATCTGTTTTATGATGTGCTGCATTCAAAGCGTTCAAAACAGGCTTGAACATCCAGCCGTAAGCTGATTTGGCTTCATAGTCCTCGTAAACGTCAAGAAGAAAGACAACGTCATCTAACCGTTTATACTTTACGGCGAGTTTTCCCAATGCTTCGGCACATGCAGCAATCAAATAATAATCGTGCCGGCTGTCTCTTGTCAGTTTTTTCATATGCAATATCAAAAGGTCAACATCCTCGTTGGCGCCTTTTTCTGCCAGCTGCTCAAACGCATATGCAGTCGGTTCTGTCGCGAGCTGTTCAATAGCTTCTTCGCGGTCATACGAATCGCGTATTTCTTTCTTGCTCAATATTGCCTGCAGATTATAATCTAAACTGTTCCCTATGGAGTCAGCATCAAAAGAAACCGTTTTTTCAAAACCTTTTGACACAAAGATCAGATTGAATTTACCGAAAACATTGATTGCATTTACCTTAAAATCATTTCCGGAATTATGATCGATCCGCATCACCGGATGACTCTTGTCGTTCAGAAAAACATCGGTATTCACAGGACTCCAGACCGTGAGCATGATATTTTTTACTTTGCTCTGAGGTGTTTCGCCTTGACCGTTTGCTCTCTCGTTGTCAGTATCAGGCTCAAATTCACCTACAAAATTTCTTATACTTGAAAGCAAGCCCTTGATTTCTCTTGTATCTTTTTCGATTTTTTGGACGGCAATCACCTGGTCGGTGCTGATATACAGCTCGAATTCATCGTTTAATACTACATTTTCAAGCTGGACCGGAATGATCGGTTTGCGGTAGTTTACCGCTCTTTCGACCTCTTTTGCTACCCATACGGAATTCAGCGCATCCTCCGATAGCATCAAAACAAAGCACGAGCAATTTTTGACGGCTCTGTTTATCACTTGGGCATATCTGCTTCCGGCAGGAATATCGCCCGGCGCCATCCATGTTTTTATTCCGCTTTCTTTTAACAGATCGCGCATCGCATCTGCTAAAGATTGATTTTTTGTGCTGTAACTGATAAACGCGTATCCCATAACCTATCCTCAACCGGTTTTGTCCTTTTTCTTATTTGACATATAACCATTTTTATTGCTGCCGGTTAGTTTCTTCCGTAACCAACATCTTCTTAGCATATTTACATCTAATTATCTAATGTATATGATTGCATCATACAAAGCTAAAGAGATCAATATCCTCTCCGCTCTGCGTGTTATCAATCTGAGCATCGTCAAGAACCGGCGCGCTCTGCTTACTATTACCTTCAGACACCATTACTCTCTGTTTTTCTCTTACATGACTCTTGATTTCATTAAAAATATTTCTGTAATCATCAGGATCAACCATACAGTATCTTCTGCTAAAATCCGGCGGTATCTTACCGAACGGATACATATTTCTCAATCTGGCCATATCCGCACTCTCCCCGATGCCCAACGGAAATACAAAGAGCTGCTCACTCTCAACCCTCTGACGGATTACATCAAACTCTCTGCTTGGATCATCTGTCGGTGTTCCGTCTGTCATAAAGACTAAGATCGGAGTATAGCTATCGTTTCCCGCCTCCTGCAAACGGTTCTGCATTTCATCAATCTGTGCCAGCGATGTTCTCAGACCATCTCCCATAGATGTTCTGTCTTTTTCTACGTGACACATACATGAATCCACATCCAAATACTCGCTGTCAAGGAAATCATATTTTACCCTGGCGTATTCACTGTATGTTACAATTGATACGGCAACTTTACTGCGCAGTTCCTTGTCGTTTTTTAATTCCCGCAACAGAGTCGAAAGCGCTTCATTCAACTTGTCAATTTTCTTATAGTACTTGTACCCCGGTCTAATATCTTTCAAATTAAAAAAGGATGTGTTTTCTCCGTCTCTTGCGCCTGACCCTAATGTCTTTCTAAGTCCGCCTTCTTGGATCCAGTAAGTACTCATTGAACCACTCACATCTACACAAAAGCAGATCAAGGCACGGGGATCGCCATTATCAAGAATTCTTCTTTGCTGACGAAAATGTTCTTCTGAATAATAAGCCTCATTTGCCATAATTCTCCCCCTCCTTATCTTCTGGCTCTGCAGTCTGCACACTTAGTCGGAAAATTAAAACCTTTTTTTCTATAAAACTCTGCTTCTCCGTTTGTTACCGCAAAAGACCGCCCGCAGTTTCTGCATCTTCCATATGAATATATACTGTTCTTCCAGACCTCTTGTTCTTTTTTAGCTTGATCAAGCAAACCGGCAAAACAATCATAGCACACAGTTCTTGTCAGGTTTCGCTTTTTGTCAATGAACTCTCTCATCTGGTAAATTGGAATTTCTTTACCACAGCCGGAACACTTGGTCGTCCGTTTTTTACACGACCTGCACCATTTTTGATTATGCCAACCAAATTCGCTCTTCCCGATTGCATGCATTATTTTTGTGCGATTAGTATAGAAATATTTTCTGTCACAGCATTCACAGGTAAAATATACATCAGACTTATCTTCAGCGCATGGTAAACAGATCCTATACCCCATTGACCAGACATCAACTTTTTGCTTATTTACATACATATTCCTAAGGAAATAGAATTCCGGATGTTCTTGACCGCATATGCTGCATCTTGCAAAGACACGCTTTCCGTCTCGCCGAAATGTTTTTGGAAAAATACTATGGCTATCATCGGAGTCGTTACCCTTCAGCTCTTTTAAGTAACCGTTAACCGCTCTCTTCCATTCATAATCATTCGGTCTTGTTCCGGGTGCGGATTTTTTTCCGTTCGCGTGGAAAGTGTTATAAAAAAGGTTGCACATCAAATAAGGCAGGTGATCCCAAGCGATTCTCCACACGCCCTGTGGACGTTCAGCATCACGCGATCGGCGCATATCACTGCCAATACCAAATGCAAACGATTTTTCAGCGATACTCTCTTCCTCGCTGTCACTCTTTCGCAGCGCATACGGGAATTTACCCGGCATCATAATCATAAAAATCAACAAAGCGATCTGATAGTTTTCCTGATCAGGTGTAAAAAACACCTGCTTTGAACCCGACTTAATCAACTCCGGAGGTGTGAATGTACGGTTTCTCGATACAGCCGGATATCCCTCGATCTGCCATGAATCGGAATCCACCAGATATGCTTCTTTGGGATTTACAATATATATCGTGGCCGGATTCAAACAGCCGAAATATATGCCGATTTTGTGCATCTGCATAACTTTAGTTAAAATCGTATCCGCTAATATACAAAGGTCTTCCCTCTTCCATTCAGGAAACACCTGGCTCATACCGGTTGCGCCGTTAAACACAGAACGAGTAAGCTGTGTTCCATGTGCTGTAGGTACAAGGATTCCGACGAATTGACCGCTTTCATTCATTAATTTATCTACGGGCCAACAAACCCCGGGTATCTGAATCCGCTCTCGGATCATACGGTCAGCCTTGTTTTCCCAAATATCGATCCCTAAATTGGCTGCAGTGTATATTTTTGCACAGTACTTCTCATCGCTTGTAGAATATGTAGCGGAATTATGATTAGACATCAACGGTTTCAAAAGACGTATCCTTGCTTTATTGCTATTTGCAATCACTGTCTCTCCTTGCCCCGGAACTCTGTTTGGTGAAGGTCTTTTAGATATCTTAACCATCTGATCCGTCCACTTAAACACTTTTTTCTCCGTATTATCCTTTGAGAAAGGTGCTTTTTCTCCTGTGGATAAGCTGCAGATACATCCATTCGCATCCAAGCCGTACCACCGCAAATTGACATTTGCTTCTCTCGCTGCCTTCTGTGCAACCAGTCCGTTTTCCATGCCGGTCGTCAAAAATAAAACCGCGCATCTCACATTACGCTCATGAAAAGACTTGAAGCATTCTTCGAACGACCTGCTATACCATTCTATATAATCTCCGGTTTTTAACAACTGTTTTTTTTCTGAGGTTAACTTTGCTTTTTCAAATCCCGGAACAAAATATACATTCCCGTTGTTGCCGGCACCTCTTCCTGCTCTCCAGCGTTCTGAAAAAACGCCAAACTTCTCACCGGAAATAAAATCCGCATCTACAAATACTCTAATCTGACGATTACGTACTAATTCATTAATCTGAGTTCCATAGCGAGGCCAAAAAACTCTTGAGACACTATTACCGTTTCTTTTTTCAAACGTTTCTCCCTTATTGGAATCGGGAGCTTGAATCGTTCCGTTTTCTGCCTTCTTGACATCAGAGGGCGTCGCTCCCGATGTCTGTTCTGTTTTGACGCTTATTTCTTGCTTATGGACAACAGGTGTCTCGACTGTGTCTTCTGCTTTTCCTTTAGACGCCTTTTTTTCAGAATCAGAATTTGTGTTTTTGAAAAAACCAAATAATGCCATAGTATACCTCCTCGATCGTCTTAATTGCCCAGTAATACCCGTCGTATGTATTCCAGCAAGCCATCGGTCCTTTTTTCGGTTCTGGGCATCGAAATCATCACTTCATAAATCTCCTGTACTCTTTTTTTTGAGCTGAGATCACCGTCTTCGACTTTTTTCATATAATATACCAGCAAACTTCGACCTATCTGCTCGTCATGATCTCTTTCCCAAAATCCCTCTGCCTCTGCTATCCATTCACCTTTCATATATTCTCTTTTGTCGGTACTTGCCAACTTATGAAGATTTCTGATCAATTCCTGTTTTTTTATTGTATGTATCCAGTTCAACACTTCTAAGCGATCAGTAAACGCTGTCTTCCCTAAAAACATGGAGTCCAATAGCTCTGCTTCTTTACAATCCATTTCATCGCTGATGTACACACGAGCGGCATCATCCCCACCCGCTTTATATCGTGATTGATGAAATGTGTTTACCTCTTCATAGACCTCTCTGAGTGTTCCGTTTTCTCTATACTTCGACAATTGGCCCGCTTCATTGCGCGGTATTCTTTTATCAGCTACTAAAAGGAACATAGGGGTTCTTGCCACTACTCGCGGCGTTTCTCCGTACTGTCCATACTTCTTTGTTTCCGGATGAAAGTACACTCGTATCATTCGCCCATTAACAGTTTTTTGACTGCTCAAGAAATTATAGAGATCTCTGGCAGCATTTTCCGATCCATTCTGACTGTTTCCGTAATATGCCAAAAACACATCAAACTGTTCATCGTCCAACACAAATACTCCTCCTTTTAACAATGCTTATATCTGTCCTTATAAGTATACTCAATCAAGCGCTCTCTTGGCGAGAAAGCTTACAAAACTTTTATTGACTATAATCACAAATCTGCTTCTTCTCTGTTTTCACCTATGGTGAATGGATTCAAATCACAACCGCCGATAAAGATTTTTTCAGTCTTTATCTGATTATTGTCGATCGCATACCGTTAGAGTTACTCCTCCTCTGCACCAAAAGGTCTTGAAAACAACCTCATTCTCGGTGCGTAGCGGTTTTTGTCGAGCAGATTTTTGTCTGACCGCGGCAAAACCACAGAGAATCCTGACGGGTTCGCGAAGATTTTGACAATGGACAGGCGGAAATACGTCCGTCAAAATCACGGTTCGGATACCTACAGTCACCCTAAACTATGTGCGCTCATCCATATCATCCTGAATATACTCTACAACCTCTCCGAAATCCGTATTGAGAACAGCACATATTCTCTCAAGGACCTGCAATGTAACTTCCTGATCTTTCTTCATTCTCGTCAATGTGTTAGGAGCTATATCTGCCCTTCTACGTAGATCTGCGGGAGTCATTTTCTTATCGATCAACAGCTTCCACAGCTTATTATATGAAACAGCCATAATATCACTCCAACCATTAAGTGTTGATTATATTATATGCCCATTAATTCTCTCTTGTCAAGCTTTATTCGCATCTCGTTGCGAGTTTTTATAATTATACTATACACAGCTCTTATGATCCGATGGTGTGGATCTTCTTTCATACTAAGTAGCAATAAAAAGCTTTAAAAAGATATTAGCGGAGAATTTCGCATAACAAGGCGGAGGGCGCAGGCAGGCTGGCGCCTGTCAAGACTGACAACGCAGTTATGCGGAATTCTCCGCAATAGATATTAAAGAGTATCAGTCGGCGAATCAGACCGACGCGGTGCCTGTGCAGTCCGCGAGCTGCCTGAGCTCTCCCTTGACCATATCGTAGCCGATGATCTTATCAGAGTAACTGCTAAATAATCACCCCCTGACATAAAGGGGCTGTCGCACTAAGACATCCCAAAAAACTAGATCGGGCAGCCCGAAAGGGTTGCCCGGTCAGCGCTTTCAAAGTATAATTTAATTGCAGTAAAACCACACAGAAAGGCTGCCGCAAAAACTTCTCGTTTTGCGACAGCCCCTTTATTCTTAGGATCTCTTGAAATACGAAGGCATATTCATCCGCAAAAGCAGGCGATTGTTTATCATCATCAATTTAATTTTATCATATTTGCGAAAATGATAAAATTGATATTGACAATGAATATACTGATACTTATAATATAATTGTATCATAATAGAGCTAAATGAATAAATTGAAAAGGATTTGAGATAGATGAATAAGCCGAATTATGTATCCGGTATTAAAGAGCTGTTGAAGCCTGATATCGTATCGATGCTGACAAAGATACATGAATACAAGGGACAACAAACGCTGTTTATCGAAGCGGAAAGCAATACCCTCACTCAGCTATTGGTAATCGCCAAGATACAAAGCACCGAGGCGTCTAATAAGATCGAGGGCATTTATACTACTGATCAGCGCTTGAAGAAGCTCGTTCTTGACAAGACCAACCCCCGCAACAGAAGCGAGCAGGAGATCGCCGGCTACCGCGATGTTCTCGCTACGATCCACGAAAACTATGATTATATCCCGCTCAGACCGAGTATGATTCTCCAGCTCCACCGCGACCTTTACAAATACAGCGGCAGCTCCGTCGGCGGCAGCTACAAAAATGCCGACAATGTGATCGCAGAAGAAGACGCGGAGGGTAACCGCTTTGTCAGGTTCCAACCCGTACCGGCATGGGAAACGCCCGAGGCGATCGACGACATCTGTACCGCTTACAACGAAGCATTACAGGATCCGGACGCCGATCCTCTGCTGCTGATCCCGATGTTCATACTCGACTTCCTCTGCATTCACCCGTTCAACGACGGCAACGGCCGCATGAGCCGACTGCTCACCCTGCTTCTGCTCTATCGCAGCGGCTATATCGTCGGCAATTATATCAGTATCGAGAAGATCATCGAGCAGAGCAAGGATACCTACTATGAAGCCTTGCAGTACAGCTCCGAGAATTGGCACGATGGCAAGAACGACTATGCCCCGTTCGTACAATATCTGCTCGGCGTACTGGTATCGGCACACAGAGAGTTTGCCTCACGCGTAGAAGTACTGTCGGCAAAGAATCTGAGCAAGCCCGAGCGTATCCGCGAGATCATCAAAGGCACCCTCGGCAGGATCACCAAATCTGAGATCATGGAGCAATGCCCCGATATCAGCCAGGTGACGGTACAGCGCACGCTTGCCGACCTGCAAAGCAAGGGCGAGATCATCAAAATCAGCGGAGGTCGCTACACCTCCTACACATGGAACAGGGAGAATGAAGCATGATTACAGGAGAACTCACCTACCTGATGTTTATCCATGTAAATGCTTCTTCATCAAATAGTTTTATTCTTACGGCGGTTTACATGAGCGCCGAAAAACCGCAAGAACATTTCAATAGAATCCAAAACTCTCGAAAGGATATGCGAGAAAAATATACAAGAGTGTAAGGGCTCATATTAACAAAGAAAATGAAAAAACTTATAAAATCCAAAAAAGAAAATTATCAATATATTAAGAGAAAGAAATCTTGGTGTTTTCTGTCCGGAACGATAACATTAATTATTTCCGCATTGTTTATGTTTTTAACTGTTTCTACAGTTTTGGTAAAAGTTGTACCACATAATTCTTTTATTAATATTGTCAGTGGAGAGAGCATGGATCCTACTCTTCATGATGGACAGTTTATGTTTGCCTCTGATGAAGCTGTCAAAAGGGGTGATATTGTTGTGTCACGTTTTCCTCAGAAGCTCATAGAAGAAAGACCTGAAGAAAAGTCTACGACAATTATCAAAAGAGTGATAGGACTCCCCGGTGAAACTGTTGACATTCAGAAAGACGGTACGGTTCTTATAAATAATGTTGAGCTTGATGAGTCATATCTTACCGAAGAACATAAGAAATCAACATATTTAGAGGGCAAAAATAATCATGTAGACTTAAACAGCGCACAATATTTTATTATGGGTGACAATAGGGATAATTCTTATGATTCAAGATATTTCGGAGCTGTAAATATCGGTGATATAAGAGGTGTTCAATCAACCGGTCCGACAAGTCAAACTTGGATAAAGTCAATTTATGTTATTTTATATTTATGTTTGATTCTATTAGCTTACGAACTGATTGATTTTGCGGTAGTTAAAGTATTTTATAAAATCATTTCAAAAAACAAATCGGGGTTATAAGGAAAATGTCGTTGATTAAGAGAATAATCGAGCGCCACGCCGACATCGAATCGCTCGAAGCAGAGATCGCCAAAGGGCTAACAGAACCGGAGGGGATGTTGAGTGAATAAGGTTAGATTAGGGGATGTTTGCACTAAAGGTTCTTCTAATATCAAACAATCGGATATATAGAATCGCTTTAAAGACCTACAACCGAGTGATTAGCAAAAAAGATATCACTCTATTGAAAAACAGTTGTGATTTTGCTGTTCTCGAGCAGGCTTAAGGCTGATTTGCTGTGAATAATTTAATCGTATTCTATGAACAACTGAAAAATACAACCGCCAAGCGGGATAATCTCCTGCTTGACGGCTCATTTCTTTAATTTACAACCGCTTATAATAATGTTATGTGTGTGTAAGTGTATAATTGCTCATCGCAACTCCCGCGTCGGTAGTATAGACAAATGTCTGTTTATTTGCTATAATGGACTCATCAATCAACGGAGGGTTGAAAATGAGCGTCATCGGAGAGCAAATCAAGAAATACCGCAATCAAAAGAATTATACACAGGAAAAGCTCGGCAACCTGATCGGCGTCACGACGCAGGCGGTCTCTAAATGGGAACGAGGCGGTACTCCCGACGCAGAGATTCTGCCGAAGCTCGCCGACGCGCTTGAAGTGAGCATTGACGCGCTTTATGGAAGAGAAGAACAGGATTTTCAGCTTGCGATCATCAAAAAGCTGAGTTCAATGCCGGGCGACGAAGCATACCGCTGCGCGTTCAATTTTTGCTGGTCGCTGATCTTAGGTCTGACGGGAGAAGAGGATTTCTCGGAGGATTTTGCCGATACCTTTGTCAGCCATTCCGACGAAAAAAGAGATCCCTGTCCGGATTATTTTGCCAAGATGTTGAGCGACGACGGCTTAGCCTTGGCACGGATCTCAAATGATTTCCGTCATTTCTTTCTGATGACACGTCCCGGGGAAGACAGTATTCTCACGCATTTTGAAAGTGAAGAAGCTATCAGACAGGTTTTCACGCTGTTTGCGGACAAGAAGATACTGCACATCATGTATTATCTTTATACGGTGTCTGATATACCGGTCACCGCGCCGCTCATCAGTCAGGGAACCGAGATAGAATTACAGGATGTCGAGCGCTGTATGAAGACGCTCTGTGACAAGCAGATCGTGCATCCGATGAAGATCGCTTCCGTTGACGGAGAGATCTACTCCTATATCATTCGCTTTGAGACAAATGTACTGCCTATGCTCTGCTTTGCGGATGGGATCGCTAAAGGCTCTCCGCATCCGTTTTTCGGTATAGGCGACAGAAAAAAGCCGATTTTCTAAACTACCGGTTGAATTATTCTCCTTTCTGTTGGATAGATGGTTAAACAGTTGCTTGATACTTATCAGGCAGGTGTTTTATTATATAGATAGTAGTCAACTCGCAAATTGTTGTTGATCGGTGGAGATTGCCACACCTCCTGACGGAGGTTCGCAATGACGATTGAATATTTTACGAAAGGATGATTTATATGAAAGCTGTTTTGACAAAAGTCTTAGCTTTGATCCTCGTTATCTTTATGATGACCTCCTGTGCTATAACCGTTGTCAGCGCACAGGACATGAACTATCAACCGCAGTGCTCCGTCGAAGAGGCGCTCGCTCAGGCGGAATCGGCGGCAGGCGAACCTATCGCTACCAACCGTATCTACTTCCAAATGCCCCGTTTGGACAGCTGGTACAGCAAGTACGGAGTTTGTCAGGACAGGTATTACGCGGGCATTTACTGGTGGAGCGGTTCTGCTATTCCTCAGTCCTATCCCGGCTATCGCGCGTCCGTCGATCATTACGATCAGGGAGTCTACTATGCCGACGTCCCCGCCGACGTTATCAACGTGATCTGGAACAACGGCTTTTTTGCGGAGCAATCGGAGAATGCCGACGTATTTGATCAGCATTGTCAGACTAAAGAAGTCAACATCGAAGAAGCATATGCAGGCGACTATGACACTCTCCCCGAGGGCAGTCCCAACCAAAACAATATGGACGGCTGTATCTTCATCGTTGATCCCGATCCCGAGACAACCACAAGTCAGTATATACCCAACAGACCGTACTCAGGCAACTGGTATGTTTATTACGGCGACGGCTGCTACGGAAGCTACGCGACAACGAGCAAGAGCTTTATCTCTTATGAAGCAAACTGCCTGAACCCTGATCACTTTGATGAGAACGACAATCATATCGGCGGCGATCACATCAAAGCGCCGACCGCGTTCGTCTATGGTGACGCCGACTACGACGGTGAAGTCACGATCCTTGACGCGACCGTGATCCAGCGTGTATTGATTTATATGGAATGGGAGCCATTTAACGAAAAGGCCGCCGACGTCAACGGAAACGGCTTGGACGTCACCGACGCAACCTTGATCCAGCGATTTGATGCGGGAATGATCGATCGCTTCCCTGTAGAAAATGAAACGGCAAACGGATAAACATTTTAGTTGAGGAACAGAGGAATGCGTTTTTACAGAGGGGGTATAGCATGAAAAGACGCATCACCGTCATCCTGACAGCATTGATCCTGGCGCTCATGCTCGCGTCATGCGGCATGAGCGGACAGGGGAACTTCGGTGAGAGTGCAGGGGCGAAGGCGAACGGTAACAAAACTCTCCACACCCTGTACTTCAAGGATATTACCCAAAGAGAAGACGTTAGGGCAGTGTTTTATAACAGCAACACGAAAGAGACCGCAGAGATCAAAATGGCAGCCTACGGCGAGGACTCTGACGGCTTCGTCTATGCATGCGAGGGCGATACCTCTGCGTACAACATGGTATCCTTTTCCTATGATGGGCTCAGCACCACCGACGTCGCGTTCAACAACTGCGTAAGCGGATGGTACAATTCCGAGCACGGCTTTTTACCCTATACCGAGGGCGAGCCTAACCCCTACACCGACCTCGAGAAGAATACCGCAACACCTGTGGCGGACGGATTAGCCTATGATAACGTTATGTATGACGATATCAGTCTCACCTTCAACGGCTATAAAAAGACGATCCATGTCCGCACGCCGCTCGGCTATGATCCGTCCTCTGACGAGAGGTATGCGACCGTCTACCTGCTTGACGGTCAGGCGATGGTGTACCTCGGTTTTCCGGGCGAGACGCTTCTTGACAGCGAGCACGCCGACGTACAGGTGCAAAGCATGGCGGCGGCTGCCGGTTATCAGGCAATCGTCGTAGCGATCGAGACCTTCGGAGATGAAGCCCGCTACACCCGTTCAGATGAGCTGATCCCTGATCTGGGGGAGCTTGCCTATGATGAGGATACAAAAAAGTGCGGCAATATGTTGTCTGATTTCGTCGCCGATACCGTAGTACCCTATGTGCAGGAGCACTACAGCGTCTATGACGACGCTCTCCACACCTCGATCGCCGGCGCATCGCTCGGCGGACTTGAGGCGTTTTACATCGCGATGGAGCACCCCGAGCTGTTCGGTACAGCCGGCGCACTTTCGCCCTCCTTCTGGACGTATGACGACGATACATGGAAAAGCTATCTGAAAGAAAAGAACTTTGACGAGCAAATGCCCTTCCTCTATTTCTACTCCGGCAACGATGAAGCGGACACCGGCAAGGAGACGCGTGAGATGGTCGAACGGCTTGCGGATATGCACTATCCCGAGAGTCGCTTTGTCTACCACCGCACCGAGCCGGGCGGCCACGAGGTTTCGTTCTGGCGCAGCGTTTTTTCCGAATTTTTAGAAGCAATGGCTTTTCGCAGTGTTAAGTCTCTGCAGCAGCCTTGAGTGATGGCCTGTTATAAAAGGTGCGCACCCGAGACACCGCGATCTTAGGTGAACTTTTTTACCGTACAGGAAACTGCTTGTTTCCTATCAAGAGAATCCGCAGGCTCTGCTCAGTATCATTTTTGGAAAAGAGGTAACGAGTGTATCATGAAAAGAATCATAGCGTTAGTTTTGACTACGGTAACGGTCATGCTGTTATTGGTTGGCTGCGGCGGTACAACAGAAAGGTCTGAGAAAAAACCGCAGCCTGTTACTGATCTCCCTAAGCCCGATCTGTCGGTCGAACCGAAAGCAGACCCGGCAAAACGAAATCAAAGCTGAGTTATTCCGCCGGAAGCCGGTCTGACTATTCACCGGAACCATAACCGTCAATGATCCTTTGAAGCGAACACCTAAAGGAGAACGACATGAAACAATCATTCGCTTTGGTATTGATGCTGGCAGTTTTACTATTCGTGACTTCCTGCTCGACCACTCCTGTAACTGAGTCAAAAGAGGAAACAACCGCCGCCGTAAAAACAGACGCAGAACTTTCCGACTCCATCAACAGCAAGCTCGCGGACATCAAGTATGACGGAGTCATCTATCTTGTACATAACGGTAACGTTGTATATCAAAGAGCGACGGGCACGGACGCGAACGGCGATCCTTTGGCAATCAATACATCCATGTATATCGGCTCTGTCTCCAAACAGTTCTGCGCCGCCGCTATCATGATCCTGCGCGATCAAGGCAAGCTCAGCGTTGACGATACGATCGACAAATACTTTCCCGAGTACAGCAAAGGCAAAGATATTACGATCAAGCACCTGCTGACGATGCGTTCGGGTATCCGCGATACGGTGGGCGAAGGTTTTGCGGGCACACTGCCTTACACGAATACGGAGGAGAAGAACACCGCTTTGATCAAGGAGTGGATCTTCGGTGAGTCTCTTTTATTTGAACCCGATACCGCGTTCCGTTATTCCAACTCCAACTATATCCTGCTCGCGGACATCGTGGAACAGGCCTCGGGTCAGTATTATAACGACTTTCTGCGCGAGCATATCTTCGAGCCGCTTGATATGAAGCATACCGGTTTGATCACCGAGATCCCGGATTCTCCCGCGTGGGCAGAGAATCTGATCGCCGATGACGATGTAGAGGAGGTCAAGATCAAGGGCGTTGCAAAGGGCGCGGGAGACATCGTCTCCAACGCTCCCGATATGGTCAAATGGATGGAGGGCTTGTCCGGCGGCAAGATCGTCGGCGCGGATACCCTTCGAGAGATGACAACGGATCATTCACCTGATTACGGCGAAAAATACGGTTACGGTCTGACACAGATGTTTTCGGGAGGCGCGGGGCACCCGGGCGCTATTTCTGACTATTCCTCTGAGGAGTACTTCAATACTGAACAGGGATATTGCTTTTTCTGCGACAGCAACGGAAGTGATCCGGGAGGTATGGCATGGATGTTGCTCGGTGAGTTCCTATCTGAACATAGCGGCTGATGATACGAGTTATCATCAAAGGAATCAAAAATATTCAATGACAGAACAAAAAAATACAAACTAAATGTGCTGAGTGTAAATCATTTTCATTATTACATCAATTGCAAAACGCTGCACAGGATTAGGGTTTAAGTCTTGTATTACCTTGAAAAATACAATATAACAAATCAATAACATTAGAAAAGCTGCCTTGAATTCAAGACAGCTTTTCTGTATCCTATTCAGTTTCATTCCGTTAAGGACATCGCCCTTTTCAGGCGGATTTCGTTTTATACAGTTTCTCTAAAAGAAGCTTTTATTGTTTTGATAGCTTATTTATATTGAAAATTTTTAATCCAAACTGTCAAAACGGAATTAATACATACAGTAGCTGTCAAATAGCTGTCAAGCCGCTTTATTTCGCTGATTTAGAGGCAAAGAAAAAGGCGCCTAAACACTCCGAAAATGGCTTGTCTAAGCGGTTTCTCAATGGAGCTAGAGATGGGACCTTTCCCTATCGAGCTATGCAAAGAAAACGGGACTGTATCTCTACAGCCCCGTGGAGCTAGACTTGGAGACATTGCCCTAGCGACCTTGATAGATAAAGAAAACAGCACCTCATTCGAGATGCTGCGTGGAGCTAGAGATGGAGACCTTTCCCTAGCGACCTTGATAGATAAAGAAAACAGCACCTCATTCGAGATGCTGCGTAGAGCTAGAGATGGGATTCGAACCCACGACCTGCGTCGTCGCGGATTGCGCTCATTGGGAGCGGTCACGCATGACCGCCCCCGTATCGCTCCATCGCTCCTCCTTCCCCCACCGCGCGGGGCGCGTTGGGGTCCCCTCTTGCAAATCAATAAACCGACAGGGTTGAGCCCAACCACTAAACACTTAAGGGGATACCAAATGGTATCCCCTTAAGTGTGGAGCTAGAGATGGGACTCGAACCCACGACCTATTGATTACGAATCAATTGCGCTACCAACTGCGCCACTCTAGCGGATATTCTGTTTGCTTTGTGAGATTATGCCTGCTTAAGTCAACGGTCGGCGAGCGCTCCGAACGCTTTGGGCTTATCTTCCGCGTCCGTATCGTCCGCGCCTTGCGTCCATCGCTCTTCTGCACAGCCGCGCAGAATGTCTTCACAAAATCGCTACACATGATTATATACTACTTTGCGCAAGATTTCAAGTAGTTTTTACAATCGAATCAAATAATGCGGTTTGGGGCTTATTTTTCACCGCCTGTTATCTATGTATGTCCTCGCGCGACGCCGCCGCCACAGCCCTCATGCCGTGACGCGATCAGGCGCGGACAGCGGGCGAATACGTCGATAACAGCCGTCGGTTTTTTAGCACTGACCGATACGCCAAGCCCTGCCTGTGATACGCCGTCAAGCCTTGCCGCTCTGCCGTCGAGTCGCCCGCGTGATATCTCCCGCTTTTCGGGGCATACTGAGGTATGTGAAAGATATTCACCGAAAAATGATTGTGAATAATTTTCACGCTATACTCGTGACAGGATCGCTGTATCCGAATTCTGTCGAGGGAGGCGCCTTATGGATTCGAAGAACAAAGAGATCGCCGAGAAGCTGAGATTCTACCGCGAGTCGTGCGCGCTGTCGCACCAGCAGGTAGCCGACGCGCTGAACATCGAGCGCTCGACCTACACCAAATACGAGTCGGGAAAGTCAACCGTCAACGTCCCGTTGCTGTTAAAGCTTTCAAAGATCTTCAACATCAATCCGACGGACCTGCTGCCCGACGAGCCTGACGACAAGCGACCCGTTCACCTGCGAGATCCCGCGCGAGCGGACAGCCCGATCTATCAGCTGTCAAAGGATGAGCGCGGGCTGATCGCCCGTTACCGCGTGCTTTCGAAGGAAGAAAAGAAGCGGGCGCTGCTTCTGATAGGTAATTTGTCTAAAAAAGACGAGTGATATCCGTTAAAATAGGAAGAAGTTCTATTCGATTTTTCTTTACTTTTGAGAAAAAATATGATAAAATAGCTCTTGGTATCCGCTGAGAGAGCTCAGCGCAAACCGAGGGCGCCCGATATGGTTCAGGGGATACGCCTCTGCGAGGACTTCACCTGCCCTGTACTATGCGGAGCGCAATAAACTTAGAAAGGGTGAAAACAATGCTGAAGGAAGAAAAGATTGCTATCATGCAGGAGTACGCCACTCACGAGGGCGACACAGGTTCTCCCGAGGTTCAGATCGCTCTGCTGACTAAGAGGATCAACGACCTCACCGAGCACCTCAAGGTCCACAAGAAGGACCACCACTCCCGCCGCGGTCTGTTCAAGATGATCGGTCAGCGCCGCGCGCTGCTCAACTACCTGACCAAGGTAGACATCGAGAGATACCGTTCCATCATCAAGAGACTGGGTATCCGTAAGTAATCACAGCATGAGGGCAGACGGAGCATTCCGTTTGCCCTGCATTCGTATTTATACGAAATGCAAAACACATCAATAACAGGATTTTTCGCTTAACTTTAGCGGTAAAACGAGAGCCTAAGCCTCCCTTTCCTAAGGGAGGTGGCACGAAGTGCCGGAGGGTTGCTCGGCAGAGCATTTCTTTTCCAAACGTGCATTGGTATACGAAGTTTTTCAACCCTCAGTCGGCTTTGCCGACAGCTCCCTTAGGAAAGGGAGCCTCTTACGCTCTGGTTTTATTGCTAAACCTAAGCCTGAGATCCTGTGAAAAACCAAAATACAGGAGGTAACTCTATGGCTAACAAGGCTATGACTTTTGACAAGTACAAATGACCCAGCTCGCCAACGGCGCGTGTCTGGTACGCTACGGCGAGACCGTCGTGCATGTTGCGGCTACCGCTTCGGCGAAGCCGAGGGACGGCATCGACTTCTTCCCCCTCTCCGTAGACTATGAAGAGAAGCTCTATGCCGTGGGCAGGATCCCCGGCAGCTACATGCGCCGCGAGGGTCGTCCCTCCGAGAAGGCGATCCTGACCTCCCGCGTCATCGACCGCCCGATCCGTCCGCTGTTCCCCAAGGATATGCGCAACGACGTTTCTATCGTCGCGACCGTCATGTCCGTCGATCCCGACTGCGCTCCCGAGATCACCGCGATGATCGGTACCTCGATCGCGATCTCCATCTCCGATATCCCGTGGAACGGCCCGATCTCCGGCGTTTCCGTCGGTCTTGTAGACGGCGAGATCGTCATCAACCCGAACGCCGAGCAGCGCAAGGTATCTGATATGTCCACCACCGTCGCTTCCACTTCTGAGCGTATCGCGATGATCGAAGCAGGCGCGAACTGCGTATCTGACGAAGTGATGTACAACGCGATCATGGCGGGTCATGAAGCGAACCAGAAGATCATCGAATTCATCAAGGGCATCGTCGCTGAGATCGGCAAGCCCAAATTTGAATATCCCTCTAACGAGCCCGATCACGATATGTTCGAGGCGATCAAGGCATTTGCGGAAGAGGACGTCAAGGCGGCTCTCGACACCGACGACAAGACCGTCCGCGACGAGCGCTTAAAGCCCATCTATGAGGCTGTCCACGCAAAATTCGACGAGATCTATCCCGAGTCTGAAGCGAAGATCGACGAGTGTCTGTACAAGACCCAGAAGTTCATCGTCCGCCGCTGGCTGCTTGACGAGCAGAAGCGTGTTGACGGCAGAGGCATGGACGATATCCGCCCGCTCGCAAGCGAGGTCGGTATCCTGCCCCGCGTACACGGCTCAGGTCTGTTCACCCGCGGTCAGACGCAGGTTCTGACCATCGCGACCCTCGGTACTGTCGGCGACATGCAGCTGCTCGACGGCATTGACGACGAAACCGAGAAGCGCTATATGCATCACTACAACTTCCCGTCCTACTCTGTCGGCGAGACCCGTCCTTCCCGCGGTCCCGGCAGACGCGAGATCGGCCACGGCGCACTCGCGGAAAGAGCGCTGCTGCCCGTGATCCCCTCGATGGAGGAATTCCCCTATACGTTAAGACTGGTATCCGAGGTCGTATCCTCTAACGGCTCCACCTCTCAGGGCTCTGTCTGCGGCTCCACCCTCGCGCTCATGGACGCGGGCGTTCCGATCAAGGCGCCTGTCGCGGGTATCTCCTGCGGTCTGATCACCGAGGGCGAGCGCTGGATGACCATGGTCGATATCCAGGGTCTTGAGGACTTCTTCGGCGACATGGACTTCAAGGTAGC
>CADBYC010000019.1 GCA_902798755.1 uncultured Ruminococcus sp.
AAAACTCAGCGCAACGATCTCCAACGACAGGACCGGCGTGTTGATCCTGCCGACAGGATTATGATTATGAGACTTGCAATGGCACAAGGCAGCATGAGCCGTTCGCTGTCTGAGAATCTGGAAAAATCTGTTGATGATATGAGGATGGCTGCAAAAAGCGGAGCAGATATGATCATCTTTCCCGAATTGCAGCTTTCACCCTTCTTTCCGAAATATCGGAACGGCAACGCTGACGAATACCTTCTGACTTTGCAATCCGAGGAAATCAACAAACTTCGGCAAGCATGTAAGGAACTTCGGTTGTGGGCATCGCCGAATGTCTATTTATCCCTCGACTCAAAGAAATATGATGTATCGCTGATGATAAACGACAAGGGAGAGATCGTAGGAATTTCCAAGATGGTACATATCTATCAGGCGGAGCACTTCTATGAAAAAGATTATTACATGCCTTCCGACGATGGCTTCAAGGTATATGACACACCCTTTGGAAAAATCGGTATTGTCATCTGTTTTGATCGGCATATTCCCGAGAGTGTCAGGATGTGCGCCGCTCAGGGAGCTCAGTTAATCATTATCCCAACGGCGAATCTGACAACGGAAAATCAAGAACTATTTGAATGGGAAGTAAGAGTACAGGCATACCAGAATCTGGTCTATATCGCTATGTGCAACCGTGTCGGAAAAGAAGACGATCTGATTTTTTGCGGGCGATCTATACTTGCGTCTCCCGACGGAGAGAAAGTGTTTATGGCTGATTACAAAGAACAGCTTATTACTTTAGATGTAGATTTGAGAGGGGTTCAAAAAGTCCGCAGTGCCAGACCGTGGATCGAAGAATTCTGCTCAACTATAGTCACGCAAAACAAAAGGGAGGACGATCATGCCGAAATATGATTTTGATATCCTAAATGACCGCCGTATCCCCGGCGATGTAAAGTATCAGTCAATCAACGGGCTGAGCGACTTTATTCCGATGTGGGTGGCGGATATGGATTTTAAGACCGCTCCGTGTGTTGAAAACGCGTTCAATCAGGTCGCGAGACACGGCATCTACGGCTATCGGAATGTGGATGATAAATATATCGAATCGGTGCGCACATGGTACAGCCGGCGCTTTTCCTGTGAGATACAGAACGAGTGGATATTGCCCTCTCCGGCGGTGATGTACTCGGCAGCCTGTTCTATCAGGGCGCTGACAAAAGAGGGTGATTCCGTACTGATTTTTGAGCCGGTCTACTATCCTTTTGCTAAGGTCATAAAGAATAACCGTCGTCGATTGATTATCTCTGAATTGAAACAAACAGAAGGATACTATGAAATCGACTATGAAGATTTTGAGAGCAAAATAAAGGAAAACAATGTCAAGGCTATATTGTTCTGCTCCCCGCACAATCCCGTCGGAAGAGTGTGGACGAAAAAGGAACTGAAACACCTCTGTGAAATCTGTCTGCGCCATCATGTGTATATCATATCGGACGAGATACACGCTGATCTGGTTTGTCGACCTTGTCGGCATGTTCCGATCGCTTCCTTATCGGATGAAGCCGCTGCCGTCACCGTGACCTGCTCAGCGCCGACAAAAACCTTTAATCTTGCGTCTGTTCAGGTTTCCAACATGATTATCCCGAATGAGCATATT
Source organism: uncultured Ruminococcus sp. (assembly GCA_902798755.1). GTDB lineage: Bacteria > Bacillota > Clostridia > Oscillospirales > Acutalibacteraceae > Ruminococcoides. The sequence continues at coordinate 1,643 of CADBYC010000019.1, forward strand.
CGTAAATCGGTGCAAAGAGAAATGCTCGCAAACTGTCAGTATGGAGTCAACGCATTTGGTATTGCGGCAACAAAAGCGGTATATACTGAAGGTGAAGCGTGGCTTGACGAGTTGCTCTGTTATCTTGATGAAAGCCGTACGATACTAGCCGAGGCGTTTCCTCAGGACAGCCCGATCAGTGTATTGAAGCCGGAGGGTACCTATCTCGCGTGGCTCGATTGTCGAGGACTCGGATTATCAGACAACATGCTGTATAATCGTTTTCTGCTGGATGCAGGCGTTCGTCTGCATAAGGGAGTGACCTTCGGTAAAGCAGGCAGCGGCTATATGCGCCTCAACTTTGCGTGTCCGCACAGCGTGTTGAAAGACGCTGTGGGCAGAATCCAAAAAACATTTTTGTAACAGGTATCGTTATGTTGAATCAGTTTTCAAGAATCCAACTCGTTTTCGGAGAAGAAGCAATGAAAAAGCTCTCGTCATCCCGTGTAGCCATCTTTGGCGTCGGCGGAGTCGGAGGATACACTGCAGAAGCGCTCGTACGTTCAGGTATCGGTGCACTCGATCTGATCGATGATGACAGAATCTGCCTGACGAATATCAACCGCCAGATATTCGCGACCCGAAGTACCGTCGGACAGTATAAGGTCGACGTTGCCAGGGCACGGATTCTCGATGTTAACCCCGACTGTCAGGTGCGCATTTATAAAACCTTCTATATGCCGGACACAAAGGATGAATTTGACTTTACGCAGTACGACTATATCGTTGACGCGATCGACACCGTCAAGGGTAAGCTCGAGCTGGTACAGAACGCACAGGAGGCGGGAACGCCGATCATCAGCTCGATGGGAGCCGGCAACAAGGTAGAGCCTACTCTGTTTGAGGTCGCGGACTTGTTCGATACTTCGGTATGTCCGCTGGCGAGAGTCATGCGGTACGAATGCCGCCGACGCGGGATCAAGAGGCTGAAGGTGGTCTATTCCAAAGAAAAGCCGATCCGACCGCTGGAGGATATGTCCATCAGCTGCAGACTCCACTGTATCTGTCCGCCCGGCACCGCCAGAAAGTGTACCCAGCGCAGAGATATTCCCGGCTCGGTCGCCTTTGTACCGTCTGTGGTCGGGCTGATCATCGCCGGCGAGGTCATCAAGGATCTGTGCAGCTTTGACAGGGAAAACAGATAACTACAATAAGGAGATCATATATGAAAAAACATAAGGGAATTACAGTAGACGGTAAAAGGTGGATACCGACGATACAGGATTGGTCATGGATCATCACGATCGTATGGATGACGGCAGCTAATTTTTATTCTCCGTTTGGGCTGTTCGGTTTTGTTTGTATGTTCTCTCCGGTGCTTATTGCGCTGTCCGGCAGAGGAAAAATGCACTGCGCCCGCATCTGTCCGCGCGGTTCGCTGATCGGAAAGATCGGAAGCGTCGTCAACCTTGGCTTGCCGCGTCCGAAGCTGTATGAGAAGCCCTGGTTTCGTCCGTTGCTGTGGTCGGGGATGATGGGCGGATTTGCCGTCATGCTGATTTTGGTGATTCCGCAGGGTGCATTTGCGTTAGGGCGCGCGGTATTGATCTTTATGGAGGTTGCGACTGTACTCGCTATCCTCAACGGCGTCCTGTTCACGCCGCGCCAGTGGTGTACCATCTGCCCGATGGGTTTCACCTCGGGAAATCTCAGAGATATGAGGAAAAAGCTGTCAAAAACCTAAGTAACTCTGATCAATCGATGGTTTGTCAAAAGAAAAAACGTCCGATGCAGTACCTGCGACCGCATCGGACGTTTTCTGTTATCAATTGTTTTTTCCGTAATCAGTATCAAATATTATAAAACCACGATTCATCCGGTTAACAGAAAACGTCCACCGGATCGGATCGATCCTCGGCGAACGTTCGTTTTTTTGCTCAGTTATCTCACAAAGGGTGTGGTATACTCCTCGTTGATTTCGGCGATCTCCTTCAGCCCATCGATATATGGCTGATAGATAGCTTCGATCCTCCCACCACCACGATTGTCACAACCGGAGCAGGACTCGCATTCCGCTCCGCAGCTCCCCCACAGAGCCTTTTTCACGATCTCCTCGCGTTCCTCACGGGTGGTATCTTTAATCAATATCGATTTCATAACGTTAAAACTCCTTTTGACAACACTTTCGAAAATATTGTTTGAGTTTATTATAATTCAGTCTGTGACAGTCCTGCTATTCTTCTTAATTCAAATATATAGTTCCCAAAACTATAAACGTTCATACCACGCATCCTATTCTAATTGTACTATAAACTGCGTTATACAAGATTTCAACCTTTTTTCGGTAAAAAAAAGTAGAGCTTTGTTATTTCCACTATTATTAAATTATACTATTCCAAGAAAAATTAAGAAAGGTTGCTTATATTGAAAACCTCAAGCTCAGTGTTAAGATGACAACAGAAATATACGCAGATACACAGTAGCGGGGATGACACATCAGTCGTCCCCGCTGTTCGCGTTCGTTGAGATATTCTTCCTCTCCCCACCGCATAGGGATGCGTCGGGGACCCCGTTACCTCTCTCGAGGTGTTCGTATGTTACCTTACATATCACAAAATTGCAAATCTTTCTATGAAAAAAGTTCATCAAAAAATGAGCAGCCTAACAAAGAACAAGGCAACCGGTATCAGTTGAATAAAAATAGAACTTTTTGTTTCAAAGCTATTGACAACAGATTACAAATATGTTATTCTTTCGGTGTTAAAACATTCTGTTTCAAAGTGTGCTTTGTTAGTTAGGTGAGTTTATGGGTAAGAAAAGAACTGAAAGATACAGCGGAATAGTTGAATATATCAATCAGTATTATGCTGAGAATATGCGCTATCCTTCTGTCAGAGATATCGTAGCAGGAACGGGAGTTCCTCTCTCTTCTGTCCATCGTTACCTCAAAGAGATGAACGAAAACGGCGTGCTTCAATATGACGGTCGAAGAAGTATCAATACAACAGAGATGGGTATGGAAAGCCCCTCAAGGTATATGAAAGTCCTCGGCTATGTCGCCTGTGGTGAAGGTCAGGAAGAGGAAGAGACCGTCATCGAATATATCCGTATGCCCGAGAGCATTGTCGGCAAAGGCAACTTCTTTGCGCTGATTGCAAAGGGAGAATCAATGATCGACGCGGGTATCCACCCCGGAGATTACGTCATTGTCCGACAGCAGAAAGGCGCGAATGACGGCGATTACGTCGTCGCTTTATACGAGGGCAAGAATAATCTAAAAAGGCTTATCAAAGAGGACGGACGGTATATCCTCCGCTCCTGCAACGAGGATAAGGAATCCTATCCGGATATCTATCCCGAGGATCTGCAGATCCAGGGCATCGCGGTTTGCGTGACACATAAGCTAAATCATAATTGAATACGTGATAGCGAATAAATGAAGGTTAGTTGAGAGATGAAAGTATCCTGTAGCGAAGGTATTCTCTTGCAGTTTATCTTCGTTACAGGATATATTTAGATAGGAAGGTTCGTACATATATTCTATAAATTGAGAGGAAGGTCAATATGAATTGGGACGCATTTAAGAATCACGACGGGACGTATTATGTTCACAGAGAGTATAACAAGCCGATGCCCGACGCGGAACTCGGACAGGAAGCTGAGCAAAAGCGAAAAAAGTTCAGGAAGCTGAGGACGGTCAGCGGGGATGAATTGATGAAAAAAGCCGTCAAACCCGCCCGCTTTGTTGTCAACGGATTGCTCCCCCGAGGGCTGAATATCGTCGCAGGAAAGCGCAAGGAGGGCAAGTCATGGCTCATGCTTGACCTTTGCTTTTCTGTCGCCGAGGGCGAGAAGTTTCTCGACCGTCCGACAGAGCAGGGAACGGTTTTGTATCTCGATCTGGAAGATCCCGAATCGAGATTGATCCAGCGCGCGAGAGGGATACGCGATATCATTCCTTCCAAGTTCCATGAAGCGACTAAGGCGGGCAGACTCGGCGGAGGTCTCACCGAACAGATCGAGGATTTCGTCAAGGAGCACCCCGACACCAACCTCGTCGTGATCGACACTCTGCAGAAGATCCGCAAGCCGAAGGGCGATACTTACGCAGGCGATTACGCTGTCATTTCCGCTCTGAAAAGCCTCGCCGACCGACTGGATATCGCCATCGTTTGTATCCACCACACACGGAAGATGAAGGCGAAAGATACCTTCGATTCCGTGCTCGGTTCAACAGGTTTGACAGCGGCTGCGGACGGTATTTATGTGCTCGAGCGTAAGGCTGACGGCAAACCTTTCGGCAGGCTTTCTTATATCAGTCGAGACCTGCCCGACGGCGATCTTCCTGTCCGTTTTGATCACGATACCTGCCGTTGGTATCCGATCACTTCAATCGATATGGAGCGCGAATTATTGCTCTCTGATGAAGCTATGTCCGCCCTCGTTTCGTTCATGAAACAGGAGCTGATCTACGAGGGAACAGCGACCGAATTGTGCGAGCGTTTGGGTCTGAATATCGGCGCGAATAACCTCAGCTCCAAGCTCAGTAAATACAAAAATTCGCTTCAAAAACTCGGCGTTGATTACACCAAGGAGAAGCGAAATAATCATAAAGTTTTCACCCTGAATTACAACCGAAAAAAGCCCGAGTACGATGGTACGATGAAATCGGCATACACCCCTAAACCTTTGAAAAAGCCCGGTGAAGCGCCGTTTGTCGACATTTCTGAGAACGGTCTGCACCGTACCGCGTAAATCATCGTACCATATTCAGAGAGCTTTTTCAGCGTTTGAAGCCCATCGATTTTGAGCAGGTAAAAGCGGGGGTCGCTTACGTGGCTTCCCCCGCCGATCACATCGGACGGCAGAGCCGACCGTTTCGCCGTTTGTTGGACTTTTCCTTAGGTGGGTTGCGAACAGATTCAATACCTATCTTGACGAGGATTTAAGTAAGAAAATGACCGCTGCGATGGAGCTTTCCGATGCAAGTTCCGAGAGCGAATTCATCCGAAACGCGGTCGAGTTTTATATCGGCTATATCTTTTCGGAGAAGTCCGCCGACTATCTCTCTCCGATCATCACCGATACGATGAAGGAGATTCAGTACAGCTACGAGCAGAGAGTGTCCGAGATGCTGTTCAAGACTGCCGTAGAGCTGTCGAAGATCAATCATGTTCTGGCGGATTCTTTCAGGATTCCGAGAAGCTATCTTGAAGGCCTGACTGCTCAGACCGCGCGCGAGGTCGCCGAGAACAACGGCATCATTCACCTGGAACAGTATGTAAACGGCGGTGATCATCATGCCGAAGCTGATCATTAAAACGAATTATTATAAAAATCCTCAGAGCTATCATATCGATAGATACGTCCGTTATATCGCCACGCGCGACGGCGTAGAGAAACAGCGCGGGAAGAAGGATAACAATCCGTATACCAAAGCACAGCAGGAGCTGATGGATAAATGTATCTTTACCTTTACCGACGTCGCTGATATGCCTGAGCTCAGTGCTTTCCTCGACGAGCCCACACGTTACCGCGCGAGCGAATTCATTGATGCGGTGCTCGACGCTCACACCGATGATCTCGCCGACGTTCCCGAGCTGATGAAGTATATCGCCAACCGTCCCGGCGTGGAAAAGATCGGTTCTCACGGTCTGTTTTCTCAGACGGACGAGCCGATCAATCTCGAAGAAGCGGTCAAGACCGTCGAGGATCGCAAGGGGAATGTATGGAATCATATCATCAGCTTAAAGGCTGAGGACGCCGCGCGTTTGCACTATGATAACGCCGACGCGTGGAAACATTTGATACGCAGAAATCTCAATGAGCTCGCGCAGATCCATCACATGGATCCCTCGAATATTCAGTGGTACGCGGCATTCCACGAAAAGGATCATCACCCGCATATCCATATGCTTGTGTTCTCGAAATCAGGCAATGGCTACCTCAGCAAGAAGGGTATGGAGAAGATGCGCAGCGTGCTCACCAACGATATTTTTCGCGGTGAAATGTTTCGTATGTTCACGGATCAGACGCAGTTGCGCGATCGTTTAAAGAACGAAGTCAATGATTTGTTGGAAGAAACTTTGCGCTCCGAAAGTCCTTTTCAGATGTATTATCTCGCGCTTTTGGGACGGCTTCGAAAGGAGTTGGACGGCTGTAAAGGCAAGAAGGTTTACGGTTATTTACCGAAGAAAGTGAAGCGCTTTGTTGACTATGCCGTCGCTCAGTTTGCCAACGATCCGAGCATCAAAGAGCTGTATCAAAAGTGGTGTGAAGTCAACCGTCAGAAGCTGAGTATGTATCACGACAGCGTCAAAGATCCCGATGTTCCTCTGGAGGAAAACAAAGAGTTCCGATCGCTGAAAAACGTCATTATCCAAGCGGCTTTAGAGATGGATTTCACTCTCCCTCCGATCGAAAACTACACTCAAATCGGCGGATTATTGTCGCAGATCGCTCGCCAGATCGCGCACAGTTCCGTGAAAAAGCTCGACGCGCTGAATAAGAAAACTGCCCGTCAAGATAAGAAAGAGATGGACAAGATCACCGAAAAGAAGCTCGCTCACGGACTGAAACCGGGAGGAGCTTCTGAGAAAGAAGAGGAAGAGCCGACCGAGAATTTCTCGCTCGAACCGTTCCTCGATACTATCGATATTATCCTGCTGAACATGAAACCGACCAAGCTCCGCCGTGTTCACGTACCGTCCGAAGAGAAAATCGAAGAGGATTATGATGCGTATCTCAGAGAGAAGGCAGAGAGAAGTACGGCGACGATTATGATGAAGATTATGATGAAGAGGAAGATCAAGGCTGGGGTCAGTCGATGTAACGCTGTTCGGATTAAGTGGGTGTAAAGACATGGGAGCCAGCTTTATGCTCTGTTAACCATTATTCCACCTTAATTTTCCGACGCATACGTCGCTACTTTTCGATGAAACTGAAAAGCTTATTAGTTATACTCCTTAATAATACACAGCTCACCTTGCACATCGTAGCGCATGGTGCAATTATCGTATACGACAAGACAAGCGCAGTGACCGCCAGGAACGGCTGTATTGGCATACAGATTATATGTAATGATATGACGGTCACAGTGCTGGGTTGCTTCACCTCCAGGGTACAGAAGCATGGATTCAAGTCCCAGATCACGCGCAGCGAAGGCGGTCAGAACCGCTCCCTCAACGCACATGATCCGATCATATGTATAGCGATCCCGAATATATTCGGCAAAGGCTTTCATCTTTTCTCTGTCAGTCATGGACGAAGTCCAGCATGTTTTCTCTGCCGACCGAACGACCCTTAATGTCTTTTCAATATCCTCGGGAGTATGGTTGACGTCGACTTTGACATTTACTCGTCGGATCAGTTCACCCTTGTAATACAGCTCGATTGGGAAGCTTCCGTGTGCTTCTCCGATACACTGGATTGTCGTCTGGAAAGGAAAGTACAGTCCGCTCTTGTAGTGAGCATAGACATATGCGAGAGGGTTATTCTCTCTGTCGGTCACTTCACAGTCGTATCCGTGGAGGATTCCGTTTTCCTTTTCAATCAGGTAACTTTCCTTGAAACGGCTGTTGGTGTAGTCGATCTTATTGATGTAGTGGCCGTTGTTGACTACCGTCATGATATCGTGGGGATTGATTTCACTCTTTGGCACGAGCATCAAGGTTGTACTTTTATCGGTCAGTGTGACTTCCGACGGGACCTTCTTCAAATCGAAGGTGACGCCCTCGACCGTGACATACCGATCGGTCGACGACGGTTCATAGACAGGCTTCGAGATCGGATAAATATCTGATACATTCACCATCCACCGTTGCAGGTGCGACGCGTCCATCACGGTCACGGCATGGTCGCCGTCAATATCGGCAACAGAAGAAGTGACGGCAACTGGAGTTTTGATACCGACCGTGTATCGCTGAATGAACGTCGCGTCGGTAATGCTGATCTCGCCGTCGCCGTCAATATCGCCTAACATTCGGCTCTCTGCTTTGACGGAAACGGACATCATCATTGCCATACAAAGTGATAAATACAAAACAGATTTGATTTTCATAACAGTAACCTCCTTTTCGGTTTGGTGTATTTTAGCTTAGGTTAGGAGGTTTTACAAGTAAAAGTTTTCAGTGTTTATTTGTTCGGTGTGACACAAATCCAATGTCAAATATTGCGGCGCAATACAAAGAAAACGCCGAATGGCTCTGAAGAACAGTTCGGCATGCGGAAAGGAACTATCGAATGGCAGTTCGACGTCAAAGACTTGACAAATATGTTCGAATTTGTTACAATAACAATAGAAAGATAATTGAATATAAATGATTCATAGTCTTGTGTGTCACCCAACTTGACACATAAGGCTATTTCATTTTCAGTTACTCTTTCCAAATAGCAAAAACCAAATTTCGGAGGAAAAATGAATTACAAATCAACCGCCCGATGGGCACAATCTATCTGAATCAAGAAGGAGGAATGACCGACAAAGATAGAAGCGCTGCCTTATGGCAGCAAACCGTAAAGTAATAAATAAGGAAGATCTGAAAGGATTACCGCCGTCACCCGAAACAAAGAGCGGAGTTCCGAAATATGAGCTTGAATCATTAGCCAGAACCTTCCTCCCCGATATCATAGCCTTCTATGAAAGCGAAGAAGGACAGAGGAGGTTCAGCGAATGGAAGCAGGAGCAGGAACGGACGAAGCGGCAAGGTAAGAATAAATAAAAGAAAAATAGGCAGGGAGCAAATGTGAAGCTCCCTGCCTATAAAACTATGTAAATGTGTAAAAAGCAACAAATCCGAAACAATCACCTAAGATGACGATTTCGGATTTGTTTTGCTTTGGTGGACCATAGGGGGATCGAACCCCTGACCTCCAGATTGCGAACCTGGCGCTCTCCCAGCTGAGCTAATGGCCCTTGTCAATTGTATGAAATTGTAAATTGTTTTGGGGTGCGTAAGCTACCCACTCGGGCTACCATCTGAGCTATACCCCCGCGTTACCTTTGGTATTATACAACACTTTTTTTGATTTGTAAAGTAGATATCGAATTTTTTTATCATGTGTTGCAGATTGTTTTGAACATCGTAAAAAAATATTTATCGGCAAAATCGCCAAAATGAGAGGCACAAATTGACATCGAATTCTAAAAAGTTATAGAAAGCAAAAAAATACTGTGCTATAATTTATATTATAGTTTAAAGGGGAAGTTTCCCATGTTCAATTCTAAACGCACACTGAAATCCGTTCTCTGCCCTGTCCTTGCGGCGATCTGCGTCGTATCTGTCGCGTGCCGGCAGGCTGTAACAGCAAGATCACTGTCCCCGATCTTGTCGGTAAGACGCGGAAACCGTTGTTACCGATTTAGGACTGAAGCTGGTCGTTCAGCGCGAGAGATATTCCAAGAAGAACCCCGCGGGCTCTATCGACTCTACGATCACCAAGGTCGGCGATACCCTTGACAAAGGTGCAGAGGTCATGGTAGTAGGCAGCTTGGGCGAAGGCGTTGAGGTACCGAACATCATTGTCCTCACCGGTAAGGAAGGCGCCAACCTCGTTTCTAAGGTCGGCTTGAACCCGATCGTCGTGGAAGAATACAGCGACGAGGTCGAAGCAGGAAACATCATTTCCTACACCGACGGCGGTCAGACCATTCCCAAGGGCGCAGACGTCACCATCACCGTCAGCAAGGGTCCCGAAAACTGATAACGTCAATCAGACAGTCGGCGTGAGATCAAACACGTCGGCTGTTATTATATAGGTTTAAATTTCTTTTAATTTCTATCCACTGACGGGAGATCGTTTTTTACGCTGTATCTTTTGTGACAGGATCACTGCACGCCTTGCTCCTTTGGGACAGTAAAGCGCTGATATTATATTATAGATCACATTGTCATCAATATTATCATAAAGCACCATATTGTCAGGGTATGAAAGGCTTCTTTTGCACATTTTAAACAAATAAGCTCCTCGCGAGCCGATTCGTCCTCTTTCGCCCTTGACAAAAAAGCCATTCGGTGTTAACATATAGAGGCTGAAAGGCAGATATCGCGGGGTGGAGCAGATGGTAGCTCGTCGGGCTCATAACCCGGAGGTCGTGAGGTTCAAGTCCCACCCCCGCAACCATTGAGAGTGACTTTTAAAGTCACTCTCATTTTTTGTTATGTTTTCTCAAAATGCTCAAAAGCGGCTTATCTATGCGGTTTCTGAGCACCCCTGAAAATCAAGTTGAGAAAACTTAGCGAAACAAAACTAACAAAAGTTAGACCTACAATGGCCAAATGTAGGTCTATAAACCAACAGTTAGACCTACAATTTGGCCTACGAAAATATGAAAAACCACGCACAAAGGATTTGTTTTGACAGCTCTCTGCGAATTTGCAGGGAGCTTTTTTCATGATGAAATTAAGGGGAATAGATGTTTTATTTGAACACTAAATTTGAAACGATGATTATTAAACAAAAGAGCGAGATTGATGCAGGGTGTTTACTCAATCTCGCTCTAATATTTAATGTGAAATACTATTTAATCTCAGAATTAATAGCATATTTAATTTTGATATTTACTAACCATCTTTGAATATATGTTACATCCACAATGGTTACAAAACCATCTTTGTCTATATCAGCTACAGATTCTAACAAGTCACTCTCTTTGATCACAGAAGCTAAACATCTCTGAAGCATTGTTGCATCCATAATTGTAACTGACTTATATATTTCTGTTGACAATACCCGAAATATCGAATGGATTAATACTGTATAGAAATACTGTAAATGTATTGTTGCATTACACCAGTAACTTTGGCTTGAGCGAAAGCTCTAGGGTCACCGTAGGCGGGGAGTATATTCCCCGCTGTTTTTGTTTAGTGCAGAGAAAAAGACGAGTCGGAACAATCCAAGCTCGTCTTTTTATACCGCATTTTAGTCAAACACTCAATCAAGAGATTGTTGTATTAAGGAAACTAACTAGTTGCTCTAACTTTGCAAATTGTCCTTTTCTTTCCTCCTTCTTATATACTCCGCTTGAGCAGCATTGTTTTGACATCTAGTGCAACAGAAATTCTTTTTATTGCTGGCAATGTTGCTGGAAAAGAAACCTACCCTCTTACACCTTGGATTCTCACATTTTTTGAATATCTCATTTTCTGGTTTAAATAGGAGAGCCAAATATATACCGGACAATAAATCTGGGACAACCCAGTCTATAGAAAGTGTCTCATATGAGAAGGTGGGGTGAGTATTAGCTAGAGCGTTTTCAAAAACATCTTTTACTGTTATTTGTGCCAAAGATAGGAGGGTATCTATCATCTCTTTATTGTTTTCAAATGTATTTGAAAACTTCTCACCAAACACTAAGGTTCCATTTTCATGTACATCAGTAATAGTTAAATACTGGTTTATTTTTTTATAAAATGAAAAAGCGGTTGATAGATAGTTATCATCTCCCCAGGCTCCCGTTAAGTACTCTTCCTTTAGCAGAATTGCAGCAATAGGTTCGCTTGTACTAGGGTCTCTATCATAAAAACAATACTTATAGTGAATCTTTTTATTGTCATTGTTATCCCGAAAACCACCATACAGGCTATTAAAAAAATCAGATACAGGAGATCTGTATTCTTGTAAGCCTTTACTAAGGCAAAATTCGACAGGAGCGTGAAAGATTAAGAAGGAAGTATATTCAAAAATCAAATCAAGATTTGCTTTGTTTTCTTGGTTTGCATATAAGAACTTCTTTTTCTTTAATTCATTCACTAATAGCGCAAGATTCTTTACTATCTTAAGCATTTCGATTACTATATCAAAATCACAAGATACAGGATAGGGGTAAGCAAACAATGGCATTAACGGAAATCCATATTTATTCAGAAAATCTATGATTTTGTTTGTGTTATTATTATCGATTGCTAATATGGCTTCTAAAATATCCTTATTTCCACTTTCTTGCTGTACCAAACCTATACCGTGTTTATATGAATAATTATAGATTCCTTTTTCTTTTAGATGAATTTCAGGCTTTGTGCCGTATTCCTCCAGATGCTCATTTCCAATAGCGCAAGTACAGCTTTCGCTTTCACAAGAAAAAATGGTCTTATTCATTTTGTTTCTCCTTTTTTATTTTAGAACTGTAATTTTTTTCTACTGACATCATATTTTTTTAGAACAAATTAAATGATGATACTATTATAACTCTTTTGTAGATATTTATAAGCATATGCTTATCACACAACCAATTATAACTTGTATAATATGAGTTGTCAATTGGTGATTAATAATGATATTATCAGAATATAAGTTGTTAATCTAAATTTGCAATCATTTAAACAGTATGGTATAATAAGCTCGCGAATTAAGATTAAATAACACATCAATATCATGAACATGTTTATAATAAAAAATCCGCCGTCAGTTAGCGGCTGACGGCAGATATATGGTTTACAGAGCCTATACATGATAGACTAGTGTTCCCTAATTCATTCTACCATGTTTTGGCTTTCATGTAAACCCCAAAAATCTATGAAGGGAGGAAGCCAATCATGGTTAAAAGTCAAGACGATATCAAAAAGCTATCCGAGTTGATCAGGCGACTGCCATTCTACAGTGCGTTCAGGTCGGTTCTGGCTGAGTTCGATATTCATAAAGAACGCCTTGCTGCTGACTGTTGCTTATCTATAAGTAATCTGTATCACTATGTCAATGGAGATAGCGAACCGACGAAGCGAACACTGATTCTCATAGCGCTTATGGCGCGATTCCCCGCTGAGATTAGCCACGGCTTGATGTACTCATTAGGGATTCAGCTCAATAACTCTGTGGCTGATCAGTTCTTCGAAAGATTGATAGCTGACCCACAGCCGATGACGATCCACGAGCTGAATTCGAAGATCGAAGACGAGAATCGGGCTCTTGGTGAAGATGTGATACCTTTGTATAAGGTATGGTAAGACTGTTAAAATTGCGGTAAGCCGCAGGTTGATAAAGGGGAGTACAACAACTCCCCTGACAACCCTATAAATTAGAAAGCGAGGAACCAATTATGGTTGAAATTAGTAATGAAAATATATGCGCTTTTGTAGAATTCGTGGCTAAGGTTATGGATATTCGTTCAGACGAATACGATATTATTATAGATAGAGATAACTTGCTTGGGGATGCTCCTGCGTCTGTTCATCTCTATCCCGGCATGAAGAAGGGTAAGATTATCGTTTGTGAACGTTTAAGGAACCCGTCTACGGAAAGCCAGTACTTAGAAGCGAGCATTTACCTAGCAGAGGAGCTCGCTTATACATGGCAAGGATTGAGGCACTATGAGGAGTATTTCGGTGCAGTTGAAGACGACCGCGAGAGTACGGATGAAGAAAGAGAGAAGCATATGTGGAGAATAGACGCCGCAGCTGTTGCTTTGTTGCTTTTTGGCCGTTTCTTTGATAAGCACCCTCCGAAAAACGAATGGTGGCACCCCTCTACTTATGACTCGATTGTTGAGAGAGCTAATCAGATGGTTGTCGATCTTGATAAAAGGATTGACTATTTGCTCTCAAACAACGAGCTATAAAGCTAATAGTTACTTAACACAAAACAGAAACAGCGAGATAATCCATGTGAATTACCTCGCTGTTTCTTTTACTACTTAGGTTTTATTTGTTTGACTTAAATTCTAAATAATCATTCTGTAGTTTCTTTTGGATCAAACTCTCGCATCTTTTCAATTAGTTTCCAAATATTACATCCAATATTATCAACTAAATCATCCACACCCGACGGAAACGCTTTTGCATGAGCAATAGCATCATCTATTCTAGGCAAATACGTAGTTTCAAAGTCATGTATCTTCTTTCCGTGATGTGCTTTTTTTGACAATTCATTACTAACATAAGTATGCGCCTTTGAAACCTTCTTATTATCTTTAATGGTTCCAAGCTTATCAGCATATTCTTCAATAACATTTGAAAAGTGTAAAAGCAACCAAAACTCAAAGCAAGGATTCGTTACATAACAAGCATACCCTTCTGCTTTACAGTGAGATATACAATCAGTCATATTTGTTTCTGGATGTGATTGTTTATCTCTGTCAATAAGGATACAAAACTCATCCGAATCTCCACCGACTTTTTTGAGATACTTTCTATACTCTAAATCATAGCCGATATTAGTCAATTCAGTATTGATAGAAGAACGTGTTGATTCATCGATTTTCGAAGCATCTTCTATGAATTGTTTGATGGTAGTCTCCCCATATTTCGTAATGAGGCTTATTGGGATTTCTCTAATAATACTATCCTCATCAAGCTTTCTAAGTTCAAGATATTCCTCAAGCAAATCTATTACCTGTGAGGGTGCGCTGTTAGTATCTGAATCTCTACGTTCCAAGACTTGAACATTAACAAGTGCATCGATTCCTAATTCGTCTCTATATTTGGATATCCCTTGAAGGTATTGTTTCTCGGTAATGTTTCCTTCAATAGAAACAAAGAAGACTTTCTTCGGAAGAATTTTTTCGTCCTCAGATTCTCTTTCAAATGCATTAGAAGATAAACGATATTTATTCATCGTTCATCACATCCTCGAGATTATTAAGATTATCCAAAATAGGGATAGCACCATATCTACCAATCAAGTACTCTTTTTCTATCTTTTTATCGAAACGTTCTTTAAACTTATTCAGTGAGTAAATACACGAGCTATGATCTTTCTTTCGTTCAACAAACCAAATCTCATCTTGTCTTAATAAGTCCAAATCCAATAGATTAGAATCATGAGTTGTAGCAATTAATTGACTCGAATTATCATTAGCAGCAGAAAAGAAAAATTCGATAAATTTTCTCGTTAGGTTAGTATGAAGACTTCTGTCGATTTCATCAATTAAGATAACTCTATTTTGTGCAAAAAAGATTGGGATCAAATCAAAAAGACGTTGTGTTCCATCCGATTCATCGGAATACTCAAACAAATCATCGGGATTTCCATGATTAAGAAGCATCTTTCTATAGACTATATCACCATCTTCATTTTGCCTGAGAACGTATTTTTGGTTATTAAAGCCTAATATGATAGCTTGATTATTATTGGTTTTATTAGCGATATCGATTTTGATCTGTTCGGCATCTTCTTTTGGAATATCACTAAACAGCTTATCCAAATCGAATTCCATAAACTGACTATCTATCGATTCAATTCCAGTATCAAAATATGAAAGAATACCGGAAAAGAAGTTTTTTATCTGATTGTCATTTATGATATTATTCAAGTCAGCATACTTTGATTCCGGGAATATTACTATTAAGTCTTCGAACCATTTGCATACATCTAAAACGCTTTTAAAAACTCCACTTGGATTCTTGGTTCTAAGCTTTATATCACTTAAAATGGTTTTTTTCTTTAATGCATCTGAAATATCACCATTAAAATCTTCGAGATAGACTTGCAGTCTGGTTATATTTTCTTCACTATCCAAATTCTTTCTTATGATATCAGAAACAGTGACACTGTTACCTTCGTCGTCAACTTCTCTTTCAAACAATACTGTTTCTCCAGCATTGGTGATGCTGATCAGCCATTCTGAAAGGATTTGTTTAGTTATATAAGAAAAAGCAAAACCATATGAATACTCAGTGTTATTCACTATTATTCTATATTCAAATACACCGGGTGTTTTATTGGCGTCTTGCTTAACTCTAAAGTATTTCTTATTGGTATCAGTTCTGTTTAACCCATGTAGAATGATACTTCTTGAAAATGATACCGCTTCAATCAGATTGCTTTTTCCTCCTGCATTGGCGCCAAAGATCAAACCGGATTTTAGAACTTTCCTATTAGCAGTCTCTCTAACATGATCCTTATGTCTGCTGATCCTGCTGGCAAGAAATGAAATGCTCTGTTGATCCAAGAAAGACTTGAAATTCGATACAGAAAAACCTATTAACATATTAACTCCTCCTAAAAGACATAGCGTGCCTTACAATATAGTATAATGTGAAAAAATCACTTTGTCAATATTATATACGCAATAATCGGAAATAATTCAAAGCAATTTATGAATAAGATGTGAAATTTTCACATCTTATATTGACAAACTTAAGTAGCAGCAGTAATATAGTAAATGATGAAAAGGTAATGGGCTATAAAAATCGCCAAAAAAAGAAAGGCGAACCTAATAGCTCGCCTCTCTAAACTGAATTTAGCATTAGTAAATTCAGAGTTGCATTTGAATAATATCATACTTTTATTCCTAAATCAACAGTTTGGAGACAATTTCATCAAATAATCGAGGAAGGAGGGTCTCCAAATGCAGTTTGACGGTGCACTTGTAAAAGAGCAAGGGGTATGTTTTGCGATTGCGGTTGTAAAACCTCATGTACTGAACAGCGCTACAAAAGAATCTGTCCGAAGCGGGTTTAAACGATATTTCGGTCAAGTTCCGATAATACTCATGGCTCAAAACTCGCGAGGAACGCCTATCTATGATGGTAGACGTGACATTGTAAAATTCCTCGCCGGCATTCATCCGTCGCGTATTCCGTGGAAACGCTACACCGTATCATAAAAGAAAGGAATGACAAGTTTATGTCAAATCAACACGTTGTGCCAAACGGAAACAATTGGCAGGTTAAAGCAGAAAAAGCAACAAGAGCGACAAAGAATTTCAATACTCAAAGGGAAGCTATTAACTATGCAAAAGGAATTGCCATAAAGCAAAACAGTGAAGTTGTGATTCATGACAGGCGCGGCAGGATCCGTGACAAAGACAGTTACGGTAACGACCCTTGTCCGCCAAAAGACACGAAACACTAAATCAACTTCATAATCCTAAGGGCGGAACTCAATCGGGTCCGCCCTTTTTATTTTGACACCTCAATTTAAATGTTTCTTTTTCTGTTTACTAAACTCAGAATAATCCCTGTATTTTTGCTTGAATAACTGCACCCGCAACGCTGGCGCCTACACCAATCAAGAAATCTTTCAAACCAACAAGAGCTGATTTAATGATACTCGACTTCTTTTGAGCAGCAATCTTCTCTTTTATCTCGGTCAGCATTTCAATTGCGGTTTCCTTATCT
This sequence comes from uncultured Ruminococcus sp., assembly GCA_902798755.1. GTDB lineage: Bacteria > Bacillota > Clostridia > Oscillospirales > Acutalibacteraceae > Ruminococcoides. The sequence goes on from CADBYC010000019.1 coordinate 18,676, forward strand.
TCACCAGAAATATCATCTTCCTCAACAGCTGATTCAATCTCCGAAACAGCATCGTTGGCTTTCTCGTAAGTAAACTCTACTGTATTGTTGTTTCCCGTAGCAACAACTGAACCTTCAACCGATGCATTAAAAACGCTTGTGCTCCCATAATAATTATTAATTGTTTGTGGTATCGTTTTTGCTGTTTCTTTTTCAGTTGTATCAAATTGCATATCTTCACCAAGTATTCCTTCAGATTCGAGCTTCATCGTCCATTCTAATAAAGCGGTTTTTACTTTTTCAACAATATCAATTATTGCAGGAGGTGACAAATGTACTCCATATTTCATAGGCGATGGTGTATCAAAAAGAGTATTAATGAATGATAACTTTTCTCCTGTGAACTCAACACCTAGTCCTTCTTCTTTCTGTGAATAGAGCGTAATGATTTCAGATACAGAATTTTTCACAGGAATTCTGCAAATCTCATCTTCCAACTCTTTATCGAACATCATAGTCGGTATCCAACCACTATATGGATTAAAAGCCTTTAGTTGACCTCTAATTTTTCGATAGTCAGGAATTGTATCTCCGTTCTGATATCCATTCAGCTCACAAAGAATCCATTTATCAAAATCTGTCAATCCAAGCTTTGCTGCTATTAAATGTGCTTTCCGCAAAACGCTAACGACATCACAATCCGATTTGGTAACTTCATTTTGTAAATCTAAAACGATACTACTCATTAGTATCCTCCTTTTTCACTTTCACTTGTCCGTTCATCAGCATGGGAAGCAGGAAATCACGCAGGGAAGTGAGTTCTTGGTTTTCTATCATGGTATTTGATTTCAAATCAAACAGTCCATACACATACTCATTGAACCTATCAAGTAAAGGTTTAGGTGGTAGTATGGTCTTTAGTCCAAGTAGCTCAGTTATTCTTATGCCCTTGAAGACACTGCCAGTAGAATTGCCCTCTGCAAGTTTGATAAAGTAATCACTTGTAAAGGATAGATATAGAAAAGCCGAATTAACATTGTTGTAGTCTGGTCTTATTGAGAAAACAGATTCATTTATGTCCCAATCCTCAGGTTTATTCCAGATAATATGACATCTTCCTAACGGCGATATACTGGCAAATAGTATATCGCCTATCTTGATATCTGACCTTTTATGTACGATTCTTCGTGCCTCTTCATCAATTAAGTCGCAGGCTGAAAAATCAATATTACCATTTGGAAGAAGATTCTTAACGGTCAGATATTTAATCTGTCCTCCTGTATTGAGTCGGAAATTATCACGAGGATTCAATCCTGTATTGATAGATGATATAACCTCTGAATATGGAACCACTTCCCACCCATCGGGGATTTCACGCTTCAACGCCTCATTCCAGATCATCTTACCGCCAGATGATTTATATGGCTTGCCGTTTTCATCGGGGAAGTCAAACTGAACAAACCAGTAATCATACAGCAGTTTTACCATAGCATCAAGGTCAGAATAGATAGCTTTATTGTTGGAGATTTTAGCATCAATACACCCCAACAAGTCAACCATTTTTTTCTGATATGCTATAGAATAATCAGGTATTTCTATTTGTTCAACATTATAAATGGGTAACTTTGGTTGTGAAGAGCCCACTTTAAAACGTTCAATTTCCTTTTGGGCTTTGTCATTAGATAATACATAATACAAAAACTCAGGAAGGACTTTAGATACATCAAGATTAGCAAACTTACAACAGTTCTCTGTTAGATTTGCTCCATCCAAGGAATCTCCAATCATTGAAACCATGCCCAGAGTATTTCCTACTATGGCAAGAATAACATCACCTGCATTCACGGTATACGCCTTTATTCTGTTCCAATAATCATTACGAGCATACATCATTGAAGAATCAAGGTTTAATACTTTTCCTTGATACATATCTAAAATACGAATATAAGGATGTTCATTAGGCTCGGTTTGCAATGTTTCACCTTTTGGAATGCGCTTACCGCCTTTCACCTTGCAAACATCTTTAACAAGATATTTACTCATATTTCAGCCCTCTCAACTGTTTTATGATGCTCTTTTCCAATTCTACACCCTTGCGGAACTGTTCAGAAAGTCTGCTCTCGTATTCATCCATACGCTCTGCAAATTCTTCGGCGGTAATATCCACATATTCAATCTTAATCTCAAAATACTGTCCTGCCGAGAAAGAATAGCTTTTTTGGATTATTTCATCATAAGAAACCTTTACGCTGAAATCATCGATGATTTCCTGATTGATAAATGTGTCCTCAATCAGCTTAACTTCTTCATCGGACAATACCGTTCTTTGATTCTTACCGTCTTTGACTTTTGTGCCGAGTTTGGAAGCGTCAATCAGCATGATGTCGCCGCTGTGGTTGCCTTTGTCGATGAAGAGGACAGATACGTTCGTGCCTGTGTTGGCAAAGATATTGGACGGCATAGAGATAACGCCTTTGAGCCACCTGTTATCGATAATCCGCTGTCGAATTGTATTTTCTATCCCAGATTTTGCCGTCAAAAATCCTGTCGGACATACGATAGCCGCTTTACCGTTATCTTTGAGGCTCCAGAGAATATGCTGAATAAAACAGAGATAAACAGCCATTGATTCTTTTTTGCTCTTCGGTATCTTCGGCACTCCTGCAAAGAAGCGTTTGATACCATCCCGCTCTTCCGAATTCTCCCACTTGTTCTCTATCACGTTTCTTGTAGAGGAAAAGTCCATTTTGAACGGAGGATTGGAAGTGATGTAGTCGAACCGCTTTACACCGCTCGCTGGATCATGGGGGATGTTGTAGTGAGCAGGAGTATCGAGGGTGTCGCCCTCAATGATGTTGTCAAGGCTGTTCGTCAGACCGTTGAGCAACATATTGATACGCAGGAATCGGGTAGACTTCGCCGATATATCCTGTGTATAAACTTGCGCCTTATCGCCGAAACTGCCTCTGCCGAGCTCGTTTGCAAGGTGCAGGACGAGGGAGCCAGAGCCAGCGGACGGGTCATGCACCTCGTAAATCTTATCCTCGACAGGGGACATATTTACGAGAATTTTTGCGATGATGCTTGAAATCGTCTGCGGCGTGAAGTATTCGGCGTATTTTCCTGCGGCAACATTATAGTCTTTAATCAGATATTCAAAGATTGCGCTGTAGAAATCGAAGTTGCTCTCAAAAGCGTCGGAAAAATCGAAGCGGTCTTGGCTGATGATACCGAAGATGTTTTTCGCAAAGTTGTTCCGCTTGGAGCTCTCGACGTTCTCGGTTATACGAGTAAAGAGCGGCTTTCTTGTTCCGTCTGCCAACTGAACAGAGAACTCTTCGTTCTGCGGATAGTTGGAAATACGCTCCAGAGCGTCGTCGAACTTCTTGTAGAAAGTGTCGGAAGATACACGGTTGATCAGGTATTCGATGGTATCTTCATACTTGAAAGCGACGTCCTGAGGGTAGGTATCAAAGAAAGCGTCCATTTCGTCGTTTTCATTCCGCAAAATCTCTTCTGTGCTCATATCAATGTCGGCGGCAAAGGCTCTCAGATTCGACATGAACTTGTCATTCAGAAACTTATACAGAAAGACCGATGTGATGACGACTTCTTCTGAGGCTTGGTTGGCTAAACCGTTGGAAGCCGACAAGCCCTTCAGGTCATCTATCATCAGCTTGATTTGTTTTTCAAGGGTGAATATATCTGCCATGTGCTTACTCCTTTACTTGAATAGCTGAACATTAGTATACAGCTCGTTCAACAGCTTGTCATAATAACTCTTTACTCTTTGATACAGCTTTTGCTTCAAGAGCTGCTTGGTGATTTTGCTCTTGACAACATCTACAAAGTTGCGTCTGCCCTGAACGATGATGACCTCTCTGTCGAGATTGTCTTTGACTGCCTCATAGACAAGGTGCAGGACGGCTTCAATGTCGCTTGGGTTGGCTCCCGTGAAATCGGCGCAGGCGTCCTGATAGGTTTTAACAAAGGCGTAGTTGTAGCCGTAAAGTGCCGCCAGTCGGTCGTTCTCGGCATTGATTTCTCTCGCCCTTTGTAATGCCTCTCTCAGCTCGTCAGTAAGCTCGCCGATGTCTGACAAATCAGAAATGGAGAGTTTGTCAAAGACACGTTGTAGGAGCTCGTCCAACTTCATTATCTTGATGTCGCCCTTGTTCTTGTTCTTCTTGATTTCGTGCTGAACCTCTTTGACAACATCGGTGAAGTCTTTGACTTCGGGATTGTTCTCTGCCAGTTTGCCGAGGTCGAGAATACTGATTTTGACTTTGACGAACTCATAGATGATTTCGACTATCTCTTTGTCGGAGATAACATCCATCATGCCTGCAGGCTTGGATTTCAGATTTACAAAGTCAATCCTGTGTTGTGTCAGCTTCAACAGCTTGCGGATTCTGTCTCGGTCAATCTGCTTGGCATAGTCAACAGCCCTCGATAATACGAACTCTGTGTAGCACTCCTTGATACCGTTGAGCAGTCGACGGATTTTGAGGAGTGTTTCTTTTGAGAACTGTTCTAACTTTTGAGAAAAGATTTCAAGATTATCGGTAGGGATAATGCTCTCTAAGTCTGATACATACCGCTGATACTTGCGGTAGATGTCTTCCTTGTCAATGACAAGTCCTTCGAGAGAGGCTTCATCTTCGCCGTTCTCGTTGATCTCGGCTTCAAGCTCCTTGATGTAATTCTCTATGGTAGTGTTGTATTCTTCCTCAATGTCGATGAAGTCTACGATATAGCCGTACTTGTATACTCTGCCGTTCGGAGATTTATACGGACGGTTGACACGGCTGATAGTCTGCAAAAGGTTTTGAGCGTGAGGCTCACGGAGAAGATACATCTTTTTCAGACGCTTAACATCATAACCTGTCGTCAGCATGAAGTTGACTATCAGTAAGTCGGGCTTGAGGGTATCGTGGAAGTTGATTTGATTGTTCTTGTTGGCGATAGACTGCTTGGGGTCTTTTTCGTCGGTAATTACCAGACCAGAAACAAGGCGGCTGTTCTCTTCAAACCATTTATGAAGCTGTCGGGCTTGCTGATTGGTACGGCATACGACCATACCGCCGATAGTCGGGTCGCTGTTCTGCAAACGGAAGTTTTCAAAATCACGCTCGATGAACTCGCCGAGATTAGCACAGAACACTTCACTCTCATATACGTCCCGCTCTTCAAGTTTGGTGTCCTCGATGTCAAGATTTTTCTTGATATCCGCTTTGGCTACGGTGTCTATCTGCTCTTTCTTGATTCGCAGAGTGTATCCGTCGGCAATACTCTTGTCATAGAAGTATTTATGGATATAATCGCCGAACTTCAGACTGGAACGCTCCTTTTTGGTGAGTAGCGGCGTACCGGTCAAAGCGATATAAACAGCGTCTAAATCACACGTCATAAGATTCTTGAAAAATTCGCCTGACCTTGAATAGCTGCGGTGAGCCTCGTCTATGAAGAAAACACGCTGAATGTTGGCATTATAGTCGTTCTTCGCCTCAGGCAGTCGGTCTTCAAACTTATGTATATTGACTACGCAGATTTCACCTAGTGTGTCGCCTGTCCTTCTCTTGGATAACGGGCGATTGAGTTCTTGGGTGAAGCTCTCCCTGTTATCGCAGTTTACAACTGATAAATTGCGGTTTTGAAACTCTACGCTTGCTTGCCGGAGAAGGTCGAGTCTGTCTACTACAAAGAAGAATCGAGTAGAGATATTCTTTTTGTCGTAATAATCATTGATAACACGGACGCAGAAGGCAGACAGTCCTGTTTTGCCGCTGCCCTGAGTATGCCAAATGATACCGCCTTTGCCGCCCGACTCCAAACGCTCAATGATTTTGCGTGAAGCAAAGAACTGCGGATAACGCATGATGTGTTTTTGAGGGACGGTATCTTTGATGAACATCATGCCATATCTGAGAAAATACAACAGACGCTCTTTATCGAACAGGGAAGTGATGAAACGGTTGCAGGGGGTATTCAGCTCCAAGTTCTTCTGAAACTCTACGGTATCGACCTCTGAGGCTGCATAACCTAAATCTACGGTGATTTCTTTGATATATTCTTCTGATATCTCTTTGTATGGGTAGTTGGCATGATAGTCGGCGCTGTCTTCTCGGAAGAAGGAAAAACTCGTATTAGTACCATTCGGGGTAGTATAGAAGGAGCCCGCCTTAACGTCTTCTGCGTCGTCCGCTTCCTCATACTCCATGTTATTTGAGAACGATACGATTTGAATAAGGTTAAAGAACTTCTTCCAGTCAGGATTGACAAGTCGTTGATTGATCATGCGGTTAAACTCGGCTTGAATACCGCCTTCATTGTCGGGAATCTTTACCTCAAGGAAAGCTAGCGGCATACCGTTGATTAGAATATTGATGTCGGGACGGAAGGATCCTTTCTCAGTGTTTTCATCAATAGAAAAGGGCAACTCGTCCACAACTGCAAAATCATTATTATCTACATTATCAAAATCAATGAGCTTCACTCGGTCAAGAGGCTTTATCAGCCACATATAGAACTCTTTACCGAGGTCATTGTTTTTCATCGTATTGTGAATATCAGAGAGAATATCGGCAATTTCATCGGCGGAAAACTCCCTATTGTTAATCCGTTCAATAGCACTTGTAAAACGGCTGACAAAGATTTTGGTATCAAAGTCGATGTCAGCTTCTTTCATTGATTGGTATTCATAACCCAACCTAAGCACTTGAACGGTTGCAGGGATTTTTACTCTGGTGTCCTCGTTAAATCTACCCATGATTTTGCTCCTTGGCATGATGATATTACTATTATATCATGTTTTGACAAAATAACAACAAAACTTTTGAACGCTTAGAAGATTGTTATTGTAAGGATTTATTTTGCATTTTTCTATTTGCATGAGAGTGTTGCAGTTTGGTTGCTACAGTTTGGCTCCTATAATGGAATAATGGATGTATATGTTATAATCGGCGTGTAGGATTTGATAGTATCTTACAATCTCAAAGGGCCCTTTATATTAATTTTTGGAGGAATATTTATGTTGAATTTATCAGAACTGATCATTGACCCGCGCTCAGTGGGTAAGAAACTATTCCTTGTGGCTGTCAAGCCCGTGTACGACTACAAGGACGGTAAACGCGTGTCGGACGAGCCGGTGGGCTACAAGTACGAGGTCGCACTACCGGACAAGCACCTAGAGAAGCTTTCGGTGCGCATCGACGGCGCTTGCCAAATTGAGGAGCCAGAATCGTTCCTTGAGGTCGTCTTCGAGGGGCTTCAGCTTAGCTTGTACTGGACACCCAACGGTCACCAGATCAAGGCAACAGCCAGCAAGATACGCCCTGCTGCGGCGAAGTGATTGGCAGCCTTGGCTGACGCGGCGAGCAGCCCCTCAAGGGCTGCCGTCGGGTCGGCGGCGCTAAAGCTAGTATTACCTTTAGCGCAAATGTCGCAAAAAATCAATTCACTTTTATTCAAGGAGGAAAAATCCATGGATACTCATAGTCGCTCGTATCAAGTCACTATAAACAACCCCGTCGAAAAGGAATTCACCGACGACAAGATCGATCAGATCATCGCCAAAAGCAGAGTCACCTTTGCTGTACATATCTACATGCTGTTTCCCACGCCCCGTCGCTTTTCGACACTTAAAAGAAAGTTCCCGGGCGCTCACATAGAAAAGACCTACGGTTCGCCACAGGATAACATCGACTACATCCGGAAGCAGGGAAAGTTCGCGGATACCGGTAAGGCAGAGACCTCGGTCGAAGGCTCATATCGTGAATATGGTACGCTACCTAGCAATCTGTCTCTGGAGTTTTCTGACATGGAGCAGGTAGTCGAGCTTCTGAAAAATGGGTATTCGACGGCGGAAATCGTTCAGGCATTCCCCAAATACGGCTTCAAGGTCAATGCTATCGAATCTTTGAATCAGGCGCTACTCGCTGAAAAGTATAAAGAGACTTTGCGCCCGGTGGAAGTCACCGTATCTTTCGAGAGTATCCGACAGAGGATATCTGCCGCATCACTTCTTACAATAAGAACGGAGTCAGGTTTGACGGATATAAATCCGAGGACGTTCTTGTCTTTGAGGAGTTTGCCAGCCAGATTCCGCTCGAAGAGTTCCTTGTCTATCTCGATATCTACCCGGTCATGCTCCCGGCACGTTACGCAGATAAGACAGCATGCTACACCAAGGTGATCATCACCTCTAATCTGCCTTTGGACGCGCAGTATATCGTCGAGCAGCACAAGAAGCCCGAAACGTATAATGCTCTGCTGAGACGAATCAACTATGTTGAAGAATTCTTGCCGAACGGAACGGTAAAGCGCATGAAGCTGAATGACGTCGTTTCGATCAATAAAAAGGACGAAGGTAATGGATAGAGAATATAAGCGCCGATTGTTTTCTAAAACATTCTTTCAAGTCGTATTCTACTATATTATTGAAGGCTTTAAAAGCACGATCCGTTCCGGATCGAGATGTATGGCAGTCATTTGTTCCTTTGCAGTGTTCCTCATATGGATCAACAGGAAAGCCATCTTCAATTGCGACGCCCCGCACCCGGGATTGCAAAACAACAAGACATCTTCGTTGCTTTTCTTCTATGTTGTCGGAATGATACTATACTTTGCTATGATGATGGTGTTGTTCGGAATGCCGAAGCACGCAAAACGGTATCATGACAACTTTCAGCGCGCAGGGATGGTCAATAGTGCGATGGAGGCTCCCGCTCTGCTGGAGCGTACATATGACGCGGATAACCCGAAGATACAGCGCTTGGTGTTTTTCTGCAAGGGCTTGCCTGTATCGGTATGGAACGACAACAAAGAGAAGATACAATCGGCGCTGAATATTTCTATCGACAGAGTCGAACAGGGGAGTAATAACCAACTGATCGTGGTCTACGCGATAGACGGCAGTTACCAACTGCCGGATATGATCGAATGGTCGGATAAGATTTTGAGCAGTGATGGGTTTACATTAGTGCTGGGCGAGAGCATAGCCAGCGCTGTCGAGGTGGATCTATCCAAGGTGCCGCATATTCTGCTCGGAGGCTCAACAGGCTCCGGTAAGACCCTGCTCCTCAAGCTCCTGCTGATGCAGTGTATTTTGAAAGGTGCAGAGGTGTATATTGCCGATTTCAAGGGTGGTGTAGACTTCAACAGATCGTGGAAGACGCATGCGCAGATCATCACAGAACCGGATGAACTGAGTAAGTGCCTTGACGAATTGGTGGAAGAATTGCACAGAAGAAAACGTTTGTTGGTGGATTCGGATTGCGCGAACATTGATGAATACAACCGCAGATATCATCAGCAAATGCCGCGTATAATATTCGGCTGCGACGAGGTGGCGGAGCTTTTGGATAAGACAGGTTTGGGAAAGAATGACCGAGAGCAGGTACAGCGATTTGAAGCAGCACTTGCCACGCTGGTACGGCTGGGTCGTGCGATGGGAATACATTGTATCCTGGCTACACAGCGACCAGATGCACAGGTCATCAGCGGTCAGATAAAGAACAATATCGACTTTAGAGTGTGCGGTCGTGCTGATGATGTACTTTCACAAATCATCTTGGATAAAACCGATGCTAACGATCTCATCAGTAAAACGGCACAGGGTAGATTTCTGACTAATACAGACGTGCTGTTCCAAGCATATTATTTTGATGATAAATCCGATTGGTAAATAAATCATCTTCATAAACACGGAGGTTTTTAATATGACAGAAACAAATGATGAAATGGTGTTTTTAGGCACTAAGGAAGTCGCCGCTATTCTTGGCTGCTCACTTCCAACTGCCCGCCATATCATGCAGCGCAGAGATTTTCCCTTAATTCGCGTAGGTCGAATGATGAAGGTCTCAAAAGCCGCGCTGATTAGGTGGTCAGAGACTCGAAGAATTTAACCGTTTCACTTGCACAGAGGGTTTATTCGTTGTATAATAATATTGCAAACAAATCCTCTGTGCTTGTGGTTAGAAAGGACTTTTTATGACAACCACAAAAACACAGAAAAAACGCAGACCCAGAGGAACGGGTTCTATTTACTATGATTCCTCGCGCAAGCGTTATATGGGGCAGGTCGATGTCAATATAGGCAACGGCAAGGCCAAGAAAAAGACCGTCACCGGACGGACAAAAACCGAGGTTTCGGACAAGATCAAGGATATGCAAGCGCGTTCTCAGGCAGGAGAATTCATTGATATCGAAAAGCCGGAGGTTCCGACTGTACAAGAGTATGCTGAGCAAATGTTTGATGAACAGCTCGCCTTGAATGAGATACGCCAGTCATCTCACGACCGTAAGATGGAAACGCTGAAAATGTTATCCGGCATTTCTGACAATCGGCTTGATGAGCTGACTGAGGAAGATATTATATCGTTTTTCAAAGCGCAACTCGATTACTCACAGTCATGCCTTACAAAAATGTATCAGCTTCTCGGTGCGGTATACAAGAAGGCAATCAAACGCAACATCGTTGCGGATACGCCTCTCAAAGAGTTCAAATGTCCGAAATCCAACAAGCCTACTGTTCCTGTCCGTGCATTGACAGTCAATGAGCAGAAGAACCTGCTCGATGTTCTTAAACATGAGGACGTCCGATACAGCGATATCATGCTGTTGTCGATGTTCACCGGAATGAGAATCGGAGAGTGTTGCGCGTTGATGGTAGAGGACATCAACTTTGATGAACAGACGCTCAGAGTCAGCAAAACCGTTGCGCGTGGTAAATTCGGAAAGAATGAGATCCACGAACCCAAGACTTCTTCCGGAACGCGTACGCTGTTCATCAATGATGAATTAGCCGATTTTCTGAAAGGCGTTATCGGAGACAAGAAAAGTGGAGTGCTGTTCCTGTCTAGTAATGACAATCTTGTTACGACGAATCAGGTCAACTACTCATATGCTGCGGCTATAAAGAAGTTCAGCATTGTTGATTCCTCGGTGTATGGTAAAGTGAATCTGCACAGCTTACGCCATACATACGCGACGAGGTGCATTGAATCCGGTATGCCCGCAAAGGTGCTTCAGAAGATCATGGGGCATTCGGATATCAATATAACGCTGGACATTTACTGTTCCGTTTTCGAGAAATTCCGAAACGAACATCTTGCTATCGCTGATGAGTACATGAGGTCAAATAACCTCTCGATTGCATGATAAACCTACAATTAGACCTACAGAGTCACAAAAACTCAGTATTTATGCGGGGTGTGCCGGTCCCCGCAACCAAAGAAAACAGACATCCGGAAGGGTGTCTGTTTTCTTTTTAATATCGTTTGAGCTCTCACGCTCTGCGAGCTATGTTGCGGACAGTGCAACAGTTTGTTGGGGCGGTAAGTGAAAACAAATCGTTGAAATATACTCTATAGTTCCCGCGGCATACGTGTACCATGGGGAGAGGAGCAAAAATATGAAATTTATCCACTTATCCGATCTGCATATCGGAAAACGCGTCAATGAAATGTCGATGCTGGAGGATCAGGAGCATATCCTCAGAGAGATCCTGAACATCATAGATGAAGAATCGCCCGACGCGGTCATGATCGCGGGCGACGTTTATGATAAATCCATCCCGACCACAGAGGCGGTAGAGCTGCTCGACAGCTTTCTGTATCGTCTGTCAAAGCGCGAGACAGAGGTATTCATCATCAGCGGCAACCATGACTCTTCCGAGCGTCTGGCGTTCGGCTCGCGCCTGATCGACCAAAGCGGCATCCATATCTCTCCCGTGTACCGCGGTGAGGTCACGCCGTTTGCGGTAAAGGGCGTGAACATCTGGCTGCTGCCGTTCATCAAGCCTGCTCATGTGCGCCCGTACTTCCCCGACGAGAAGATCAACAGCTATAACGACGCGCTTCGCGTTGCGGTAGAGGGTATGCACATCGACACAGAGCAGCGCAATATCCTTGTCACCCACCAGTTTGTGACGGGGTCTTCACGTACCGAATCCGAGGATATCTCTGTCGGCGGTACGGACAACATCGACGCAGAGGTCTTTGACGACTTTGACTATGTCGCCTTAGGACATATCCACCGTCCGCAGAACTGCGGCAGTAAGAAGATCCGCTACTGCGGTACGCCGCTGAAATACTCCTTCTCGGAAGCGAATGATCAGAAATCCGTGACTGTCGGAGAGTTGTCGGAAAACGGCGAGCTCACTATCCGCACCGTTCCGCTGACGCCCCTGCACGATATGGTCGAGATCAGGGGCGCTTATGAAGAGCTGACGGCGAAGAGCTATTATGACGGCACCTCGCTGCAGGAGGACTACGTCCACATCACCCTGACCGATGAGGAGGATATCCCCGACGCAGTCGGCAAGCTCAGAACGATCTATCACAATCTGATGAAGCTCGATTACGATAATCGGCGCACCCGCGCGAACGGCGAATTGCTGCCCGAAGCGCAGGTGGAAACAAAGTCGCCGCTCGAGCTGTTCGGAGACTTCTACCGCACACAGAACGGTCAGGAGTTGACCGAAGAACAGCAGGCTTATCTGCAAAATATCATCGAGAGCGTATGGGAGGACTGACATGAGACCGATCAAACTGACGATGTCCGCGTTCGGACCATACGCGGGAGTAACTACCATTGATTTTGACAAGCTGGGCAACAGCGGGCTGTACCTGATCACAGGCGATACGGGCGCGGGCAAGACGACCATCTTCGACGCGATCGTGTACGCGCTGTACGGCAGGACCGGCAGTGAAGAACGCGTGCCTGCAATGCTGCGTTCCAAATACGCCGCTCCCGACACGCCGACTTATGTCGAATTACGCTTTCAATGCGGCGGCAAGGAATATCGCATCAAGCGCAATCCCGAATATATGCGCCCGAAGTCGCGCGGTGAAGGGTTCACCAAAGAGAGCGCTGACTGTGAGCTAAAAATGCCTGATAACAAAGTGATCGTTAGACGGTCGGAGGTCGACGACATGATCTACCGGATCATCGGACTTGACAGCCGACAGTTCATGCAGATCGCGATGATCGCACAGGGCGACTTCAAAAAGCTGCTGCTCGCCTCTACCGATGAACGCAAAAAAATCTTTCGGCAGATCTTTAAGACCGAAAACTACGAAAGCCTTCAGCAGAAGCTGAAGGGCGAATTCATACAGGCAAAGCGCCGTCTGGACGACGTGAACAACAGTATCCATCAATATATCGGCGGGATCAGCTGTGCAGACGACAGCGATGATCTTGCGCTCGTTGACAAAGCAAAACGACAGGAGCTGCCGATCAGCGAAACCGTATCACTAATCGAAAAGCTCAACCGCGCCGATCTCGACCGCATGAAAGCGCTTGATGAAAGGCTGAATACGATTGATCAAAGGCTCGCCGTGCTGAACGCGGCGCTCGGCAAGGTCGACGAATACAACAAGGCAAAAGCCTCCGCGGAAACGGTGAAACAGCAGATCGCCGATGAGACGGAAAAGCTGAACGACCTGAAAGAAAAAGCGGATCAGGCGCAAGAGGCGTATCAGGAGGTCGACTCCCTCACGGTGGATGTCGGCAAGCTCAACGCCGAAATGCCCGACTATAAGAAATACGATGAACTGGCGCGTTCACTCGTAACGCTTGAAGAAAAAATCAAAACAGCCGCACAGACAAAGGAGCGGCTGGATCACACCATCAAGACAGAAAAAGAGAATCTGACTGCGCTCAAGGAGGAAAAGTCCGCTTTAGCGGGCGTGAAAGAGGACAGGCTCAGGCTCGAAACGAAACAGCAGGAAGCTGATAAAAAGCGATCTGACCTGAACGGTATCAAGCGGATGATCGGAGATCATGAGACGGATATCGAAGCCCTTGAAACATTACAAGAGTCATGTAACAGGTCGATCGCCGTCGCCGAACAGTGCGCGAGAAAATACAACGAGCTGAACGCCGCTTTCCTGCGCGAGCAGGCGGGTATTCTTGCGGAAAGCTTGCGCTACGGTGAACCATGCCCCGTATGCGGGGCGACCTCTCACCCGTCTCCCGCTGAAAAATCCTCACACGCGCCCACTGAAAAGGAGTTGAAGGACGCAAAAAAAGAAGCTGATTCCGCACAGGAAACCGCCCAAAAGCTCAGTTCGGAATGCGCGAAGCTCAGGGGCATGGCAGAAGCGCAGAAGGATTCGCTCAAAAAGCGGCTCAGCGAGAATGGGATAGAAGCGGAGCTGTCAGAGGCAAAGGAACTGCTTGAAAAGCGGATCGCCGAATTGTCGGATAAGATGAACGAGCTGACAGCGCAGATCCAAATTCTCAGCGATAAAGAACAACGAAAGGACAAGCTCGAAACACTGATCCCCGAAAAACAGGAATCGATCGATTCCCTGCAGGCACAGTTCGCCGATACGGAGAAAGAGCTCTCCGCAAGCTCTGCGACAAAGCTACAGCTCTCTAAGCAGGTCAAGGAGCTGAAAGAGGGCTTACGGTTCGACACCAAGCAACAGGCAACAGAGTATCTCCTCACGCTCGAAGGCAGGATCGCTCTGCTGAAAAAGTCCTTGGAGGATGCGCAGAAAAAGCTCGGCGATCAGAAGCAGATACTCGAACAGCTGATTGGCAAGCAAAAACAGCTGAAAGCGCAGATCGCGGACTCGGAACAGCTTGATGGAAAGAAGCTCACAGTCGAAAAAGCCGACCTGACGAAGCAGAAGGACGTCATCAACCGCGAGCGGGAGGTCGTCAGCAACCGATATTCCTCCAACGATCACACGCTGCAGAATATCGCCGCCAAACAGACTCAGGCTCAAAAGCTCGAGAAGCAATATCAGCTGACCAAGGCGCTGTCCGATACCGCCAACGGCGATATCGCGGGCAAGGACAAGATCACCCTCGAGGCGTATATCCAGATGACCTACTTTGATCGCGTCATTGCTCGCGCGAATACGCGCCTGATGGTGATGTCGGGCGGTCAGTATGAAATGATACGCCGTGTGGAGGCGGACAACAAACGCAGTCAGAGCGGTCTGGATATCGACGTCATCGACCATTACAACGGGAGTCAGCGTCCCGTCGGCAGTCTTTCGGGCGGTGAAAAGTTCAAGGCGTCGCTCTCCCTCGCTCTCGGGCTCTCCGACGAGGTACAGTCCTCCGCGGGAGGGATCAGACTCGACACGATGTTCGTTGACGAGGGCTTCGGCACTCTCGACGAAGGCTCGCTGAGATATGCCATCAACGCGCTGGCAAGCCTGAGCGAGGGGAATCGTCTGGTCGGTATCATCTCGCACGTCAACGAGCTCAAAGAGAAGATCGACAGGCAGATCGTCATCACGAAGGATCGCGCAGGCGGCAGTAAGGCGGAGATCATCCTGTGATTTTCGCTTGACTTGACTTTGATAATATACTATTATCAAATAAAACATTACCGTACAGGAGGAAAACTAAATGAAGCATTTTCTGATCGTAGTGGATATGCAAAAGGATTTTGTGGACGGAGCGCTGGGCACCAAAGAGGCTGTCGCGATCGTCCCCTCGGTCATCAAAAAGATCGAAGAATTTGACGGCGAGATCTTCGCGACCCTTGACACGCACGGCGACAACTATATGCAGACCATGGAGGGCAGGAATCTGCCCGTCCCCCACTGTATCAAGGGCACTGAGGGCTGGGAGCTTGACAAGGCGGTCGCCGCCGCTTTGGAAAAGAAGGGCTATACCCCCGTGGAGAAGGGCACCTTCGGCGCGGCGCAGCTCCCCGCGATGGTGATGAACGCCTGTGCGGGAGAGCCGTGTGATATCGAGCTGATCGGTCTGTGCACCGACATCTGTGTGGTGTCGAACGCACTGCTCTTGAAGGCGATCTTCTGTGAGAGCCCCATAAGCGTAGATTCCGCCTGCTGTGCGGGCGTCACCCCCGAAAAGCATCTGGCGGCGCTCGAGACCATGAGAAGCTGTCAAATCGAAGTAAAGTGAGGAATGAACATGTTTAACGCTGAAAAAATCAAGAATGAATGTGTGCAATGGATCCGCGATTTCTTTGAAGAAAACGGCAAGGGCTGTAACGCCGTTGTCGGTATCTCGGGCGGTAAGGACAGCTCGATCGTCGCCGCGTTATGCGTAGAAGCGCTGGGCAAGGACAGGGTCATCGGCGTGCTGATGCCTAACGGCGAGCAGGCGGACATCGACAAGGCACAGCTCTTAGTCGACACCCTCGGCATCAAGCACTATATCATCAATATCAAGGACGCGTATGAGGGCGTGATCAGACAGCTCCCCTTTGAGCCGACGGCGCAGACCGTGCAGAACCTGCCGCCGCGCATCCGCATGGCAACACTGTATGCTGTATCTCAGAGCCACAACGGACGCGTCGCGAACACCTGCAACCTCTCTGAGGACTGGGTAGGCTACTCCACCCGTTACGGCGACAGCGTCGGCGATTTCAGCCCGTGCTCCTTTTTGACGGTCGATGAGATGAAGCAGATCGGCAGACTCTTGGGACTGCCCGCGGAGCTGGTAGACAAAGCCCCCTCCGACGGACTTTGCGGCAAGACCGACGAGGATAACCTCGGCTTTACCTACGCCGCTTTAGACCGCTATATCCGCACAGGCGAGATCGACGATCCCGCGATCAAAGAAAAGATCGACTATAAGCACAGGATCAATCTGTTCAAGCTGCAACTCATGCCCGCGTTCAAGCCCGATATCCCCATCGCGGAGATTCATCAATAAAACTCGACGATCATTTTCACAAGAACAGACCCGATAGCTGACATGGAATCAGTTATCGGGTCGCTTTTATTGAATACCTCTTGTTTCCATTATGAAAAAAGGTACCGAACATCATTACGACGCTCGGTACCTGTATGGCAAGATAGTTACTGTTTATGACAGGAGCCTGACATCGCGCAGCCCTTGCAGTTGCAGCAATTGCAGGCGACCGACTTGCCCTGCTTCTTCTTTCTGACCATGCTGACGATGATCGCCGTCACGATCGCTATCAGTA
Source organism: uncultured Ruminococcus sp. (assembly GCA_902798755.1). Taxonomy (GTDB): domain Bacteria; phylum Bacillota; class Clostridia; order Oscillospirales; family Acutalibacteraceae; genus Ruminococcoides. Next base: position 35,582 of record CADBYC010000019.1, read on the forward strand.
CGGCACAGATGATGATGGTGCCGATGTTGTTTGATATCCACGTAAACATGATGTCAACTCCTTCTTATCGGACGGTCATTAAGAACCTGACCGTGACGATTATTTTATCTTGACCTTTTTGGTCAGCTTGCTGGCTTCCTTATAGGGCTTGAAGAGCATGAACAGCATACCCGCGATCAGCAGGATGGAAACGATCAGACCGATCACATTCAAATGACCCGTGAACGCGCCTCCGATCTGGTTGATGCACAGGGCAATCACATACGCAAAGCCGCACTGGTAAGCGATGGCGAACGCCGTCCACTTGCCTGAGTTCATCTCTCTCTTGATCGCGCCCATCGCCGCGAAGCACGGAGCGCACAGCAGGTTGAACACGAGGAACGAGAAGCCTGTCACGCCGGTGAACACGCTCGCGAGCGTCGCCCATGTAGAGAGCTCTCCGCCGCCGTACAGTACGCCCATCGTACCGACGATGTTTTCCTTGGCGATCAGACCGGTGATAGAAGCGACCGTCGCCTGCCAGTTGCCCCAGCCGAGCGGAGCGAAGATCCAGGAGATCGCGTTGCCGACCGCGGCAAGGATACTGTTGCCGATCTCTTCTTCACCCAGCATGGTAAAGCTGCCGTCGACCCAGCCGAAGCGGGAGAGGAACCACAGAACGATAGTGGACAGCAGAATGATGGTGCCTGCCTTCTTGATGAATGACCAGCCGCGTTCCCACATCGAGCGCAGGACGTTGCCGAGCGTCGGCCAGTGGTAGGCGGGCAGCTCCATGACGAACGGAGCGGGTTCGCCCGCGAAGGGCTTGGTCTTCTTGAGCATGATGCCGGAGATGATGATCGCCGCCATGCCGATGAAGTACGCGCTTGTCGCGACCCATGCAGAGCCGCCGAAGATCGCGCCCGCGATCATCGAAATAAAGGGAACCTTCGCGCCGCAGGGGATAAAGGTGGTAGTCATGATAGTCATGCGGCGGTCGCGCTCATTCTCGATGGTACGCGACGCCATGATGCCGGGGATACCGCAGCCTGTACCGATCAGGATCGGGATAAAGGACTTGCCCGACAGACCGAAGCGGCGGAAGATACGGTCGAGTACGAAAGCGATACGCGCCATGTAGCCGCAGGCTTCAAGGAACGCAAGCAGGAGGAAGAGGACGAGCATCTGCGGTACAAAGCCCAGTACCGCACCCACGCCTGCGATGATACCGTCAAGGATCAGGCTCGACAGCCACTCGGGAGCGTTGGCGGCTTCCAGCCAACCGCCGACAATGGCGGGGATACCGGGCACCCATACGCCGAACTGAGCGGGATCGTCGGGCTTGCCTTCGTTCTTCGCAAACACCTCAGCGGCTGATTTGACGTCCTTTCCTGTGGAGGTTTCCTCCGATATCTCGAGGGTCTCTTCGTCTTCGACCTCATAAGTGAATTCGTCTGTATCCTTTACGCTTGAAGCGAATTTGTTGACTTCTGTCACCGCAGCGGCGGGATCGTATTCTTCGGACTCGGAATCGAGCGCCGAGAGCAGGTCCTCATTTCCTGCCGCCTCTGCGGAACCGGTCAGCACACCGATCGCCTCGGCATGCTCCTCATACTGGGCGGTGCCGATACCGAACAGGTGAAAACCGTCGCCGAACAGTCCGTCGTTTGCCCAGTCAGTCGCCGCCGTACCGACGGTGACCATCGAGATGTAGTACACGAGGAACATGACGACCATGAAGATCGGCAGGCCCAGCCAGCGGTTGGTAACGACCTTGTCGATCTTGTCAGAGGTCGAAAGCTGTGCCTTCTGCTTGTTTTTATACACGCTGTCGATGATCTTGCCGATATAGACGTAACGCTCGTTGGTGATGATCGACTCCGCGTCGTCGTCATATTCTTCTTCAACAGCCTTGATATCATTTTCGATATGCTCGAGGGTCGTGGAGGACAGTCCGAGCTTTTCGATGACCTTATCATCACGCTCAAAGATCTTGACAGCATACCAGCGCTGCTGTTCTTCGGGCATATCATGCACGCAGGCTTCTTCGATATGAGCGATCGCATGTTCTACCGTACCGTCGAAGGGATGCTTCGGGACGGGCTTCTTCTCCTCCGCCGCCTTGATCGCGGCTTCGGCGGCTTCGATAACGCCCTTGCTCTTGAGCGCCGAGATCTCGACGACCTTACAGCCCAGCTGACGGCTCAGCTCCGCCGTGTTGATCTTCACGCCTGTTTTCTCCACGACGTCCATCATATTGATGGCGATGACGACGGGGATTCCCAGCTCACAGAGCTGAGTAGTCAGGTACAGGTTGCGCTCGAGGTTGGTCCCGTCTACGATATTGAGGATCGCGTCGGGACGCGAGTCGATCAGGTAGTTACGCGCGACGACCTCTTCCATCGTGTAGGGAGAGAGCGAATAGATACCGGGCAGGTCGGTGATGGTCACGTCGGTGTGCTTTTTGAGCTTGCCTTCCTTTTTCTCTACCGTTACGCCGGGCCAGTTGCCGACGAACTGATTCGAGCCTGTCAGGGCGTTGAACAGGGTGGTTTTACCGCTGTTCGGGTTGCCCGCTAAGGCGATCGTGGTTTTCATTTACATACCTCATTTCTTGGTTAGTGTTCCCTAACTGTTAGTTAAAAAATATGTGGATCACGCCGATACATCGCCTGTAAACGACTTGATAAAGGCGCGATCACACCGATCATTCTACCTCTACCATCGCGGCGTCAGCCTTGCGGATCGAGAGCTGGTAACCGCGTACGGTGACTTCCATCGGGTCGCCTAAGGGAGCGACCTTCTGCACCTTGATCTCGACGCCCTTGGTGATGCCCATATCCATGATGCGGCGCTTGACGGCGCCCTCGCCGTGGAGCTTCTTGACCTTGCAGGTACTGCCGATCGGGACTTCGCGTAATGTGTTCATAGTGACCTCCTCATTATATCATGATCTTCTGCGCCATTTCCTTGCTGATCGCAACGCGCGCATCTTTTACTTTGACGATCAGGTTGCCGCCCATAGAGCTGACGACCGTGACGACGGCGCCCGATACGAAGCCTAAATTTTGCAGATGAGCCCGTACCTCCGCGTTTCCGCCGATTCGTTTGATAATGTTTTCTTCGCCGATGACGGCTAAGGTGAGCGGCATAGCGATCCCCTTTTCCAAAGTGTTATTGCATGCTAACTTGATTAGCTAAAGCTAACCTAAGAGCATTATTTTAGGTCAGACAGTTAGCCTAACCTAACGTTTATTATATCAGCCGATTTGCGGTTTGTCAATACGTCGCCCGCATTTTCTTTTATTGGACAAATTTTGGCTTTTGATGTATCATCAATACAGAACGATGATGACGACAGGTGGACCTATGGAACATCAAACCGAAAAGGGCAATTTTACTTATATTCTCCAATGCGGGGACGGCTCGCTGTACTGCGGCTGGACCAATGATCTCGAAAAGCGTCTTGCCGCTCACAACGCGGGCACTGCGTCCAAATACACCCGCTCGCGCCGCCCTGTCGAGCTGATCTACTTTGAAGAATTCGGGACAAAGCAGGAGGCGATGAGCAGGGAGTATCAGATCAAGCGCCTGAAAAGGCAGGAGAAACTCGCGCTGATCCGTCACGGCAAGGACTGATTTGATATATGGAAACTACTCCGTTCTGACAAAGGAGTAGCCGATCTGCGCCATGAATCTCTCCGCGATCGGGGTCATCGCCTGATACTTGTTACGAATCAGATAGAGCTTTGTTTCGAGCTTCGGCGACAGCGGACGGAACACAAGCCCGCTCTGCTTTGAGGTATTGATCAGCTTATCAAAGGTCAGAAGATAGCCCAGCCCCTCTTTGACGAACACAGACGAGTTATACGCCAGACGGAATGAGCCTTCAAGATTCAGCTCGCTCATACGCTCCCCCGCCCATCGCGGGATATCGTTTTTCCATGACTGCTGAGAACAGAACAGCGGCAAACCGACAAGATCGTCCACGAGGACGGTCTTTTTCTTTGCCAAGGGGCAGTCGGCGGGCATGACGACGCCCCAGACGTCCGCTTTGGGGACCTCGATATAATCGTATTTCTTCTTATCGGGCGTATCGCACAGCACGGCGAAATCGAGCAAGCCCTTGTCGAGCTTTTCGGTGACCTGCTCCGTGTCGCCGCTAGTGATGTGATAATTCAGCCTCGGGTAGAGATTCTTCAGCGAGCGGATGGCGCGCGCCAGATAGCGGATCTGATAGGATTCGGCAAGCCCTAAGTACAGATCGCCGCCCGTGATATCGTCGAGGGAGAGGAACTCGCGCTCGATCTTGTCCGCCATCGTCACCAGATCCTCTGCCCTGTCGCGCAGGAGCATGCCCTCGTCCGTCAGCGAGATACTGAAGCTGTGGCGCTCAAAGAGCTTTTTGCCCAACTCGTCCTCCAGCGATCGCAGGGCTTTGGACAAGGTAGGCTGGGTCACATGCAGCAGCTCCGCAGCCTTTGTCATGTTCTCCTCCCTCGCTACGGCGAGAAAATATCGAAGCGTTCTGATCTCCATATTGTCCTCCTGATATTCCAAAAAGTCATATCCTGATATTCATTATAACCATTAGCGCAATCAAAATCAATATGGTAAGATAAAATCGTCAAGAAAAAGGACGGTGATATGGTTGAATGAAGATCTGACGGCAATACTGACCGACATCGGTCTTTCAAAGGACGAGATCAATTTAGCGCATAAGCTGAGCGACGCGGGTCAAAACGATGAACTGCAAAAGCAGCTGAGGCTGTGCCGATGCGATCTGATGGACGAAATGCACATCACACAAAGAAAAGTTGACAACTTGGATTATTTACTCAGACAACTCAAAGGAGGAACATTATCATGATGAAAACAGCAGATTTAGTTTTAACACAGGAATGGGACAAGACATTTGAGAAAAGTGACAAGGTCGATCACAGCAAGGTGACCTTCATCAACCGCTACGGCATCACCCTCGCGGCGGACATGTACGTTCCGAAGAACGCGGACGGCAAGCTGCCCGCGATCGCGGTATGCGGTCCGTTCGGCGCGGTCAAGGAGCAGTGCTCGGGTCTGTACGCGCAGACGATGGCACAGAGAGGCTTTCTTACCATCGCGTTCGATCCGTCCTTTACGGGAGAGAGCGGCGGTACGCCGAGATACATGGCTTCTCCCGACATCAACACCGAGGACTTTCAGGCGGCGGTGGACTTTCTGTCCTGCTGTGACAAGGTCGACCCCGAGCGCATCGGTATCATCGGTATCTGCGGCTGGGGCGGCATGGCGTTGAACGCAGCGGCGATCGACACCCGTATCAAGGCGACGGTCGCCTCCACCATGTACGATATGACCCGCGTGAACGCGAACGGCTACTTTGACTCTGAGAACAGCGAAGAACAGCGCCATGAGAAAAAGGTCGCGCTGAACAATACGAGGACCGAAGAATACAGAAAGGGCGCATACTCCCGCGGCGGCGGCTGTCTGCCGCTCCCCGTGCCCGAGGACGTGCCGTTCTTCGTCAAGGACTACAGCGAATACTACAAGGGCAGAGCTTATCATGAGCGTTCGCTCAACTCCAACGACGGCTGGAACACGATCGGCTGTCTTTCCTTCATGAATCAGCCGATCCTGCGATACACCAACGAGATCCGCTCCGCCGTTCTGGTGATCCACGGCGAAAAGGCGCACTCCTGCTACTTCGGCAAGGACGCCTTTGAGGACATGACTAAGGGCAGCAAGTATGCCGACAACAAGGAGCTCCTGCTCATTCCCGGCGCGGTGCATACCGATCTGTACGACAACACCGACGTCATTCCCTTTGACAAGATGGAGGACTTCTTCTCGAAAATGGTATGACCCCTTTCACCCACAAGGAGTGACTGATATGAAAAAACGACTCTGCCTGCTCTTAGCAGTCGCATTGACAGTTGTACTGACGGCGTGCGGCAATGCGGCTGACAAAGCGAAACCGACCGCAACCGTACAGGCAACACAACCGACCGTCAGCGCCACGCAAGCGCCGACAAAATCACCCGAAACACAGGAGATGACCGCCGTGACACAAGCACCGCAAACCGAACCGACTCCCATGGAGACCGCCGCGCCTGAGATAGCGACAGAGATCATTCAGGAAGAACCCTCGTCGGCAGGCGACCTGCAAATGCTGATCAACGGCACAGCCGTCGCGGTCGCGTGGGAGGATAACGCGGCAGTGGATACACTCAGGGAGCTGTGTAACGGTCAGACGCTCACCATTGATATGTCGATGTACGGCGGCTTTGAGCAGGTCGGCTCGATCGGCACACAGCTGCCGCGGGACGACGTCCAGACCACCACCGAAGCGGGCGATATCATGCTGTACGCAGGCGATCAGATGGTCGTGTTCTACGGCTCTAACTCATGGGCTTACACGCGACTGGGTCGTATCACCGACAAATCGCAGGTTCAGCTTTCCGAGCTGCTTTCGGGCGGCAACGTTACCATCACGCTCACTTACTGATCCAACGGAGGACACTATGAAAAAACTGTTGACCGCTATCATCGCCATGCTGATGATCTCCGCGCTTATACTGAGCTCTTGCTCGAATGCGAATACAACCGCTTCTAAAGATGAAGCGACGTCTGCCCTGTCTGCAACTTCCGCACCGTCCGCGACTTCCGCATCGTCTGCCCTGTCCGCGACTTCCGCATCGTCTGCCCTGTCCGCGACTTCCGCGCCGTCTGCGGCGACAGCGGAAACGGCGGCAAGCGCTGAGTCGATCTTCCGCGATCCTTACGCGACCGAGAACCGCTACGATATCCCGTCTTCGATGTTTGAAAAGCAGAGCGGCGTCGATTACGGCAGGCTCGACAAGGACGTGACCTACTATTCGACCGTCGCGGGCGACGACAAGCAGGTGAACGTCCTCCTGCCCGCGGGATATGACGAGAGCAGGGTCTATCCAGTGATGTACGTTGTTCACGGCTTTGACGCAAACCACAACAGCCATGTCGGCACCGACTCTTATCTGACTCTGCTGTACGGCAATATGCTCAAAGAGGGGCTGACGGTCCCGATGATCCTCGTCGGCATCGATATGTATACCGACAAGCTCGCCGATAAAGAGGAAAAGACCTTTCGCGAGCTGAGATATATCTATGACAAGGTCATCGACGAGATCAAGATCGACCTCATGCCCTTTATCGAGCAGACCTATCCTGTCAGCACCGAGCGCAAGGATACCGCTGTAGCAGGCGTATCGGAGGGCGGCGCAAAGTCGCTGTGTATCGGCTTTAACTGGCTCGATGAATTCGGCTGGATCGGCGGCTTCGCGCCCGACGCGAATGTTATCCCCACGGGCGACGATCCGTCCAACTACTGGTTTGACCCGTATATGCAGGAATTCCCCCGGCCGAACGAAAGCAACACGCCCTACTACGTCTACATGGCGGTAGGCAGCGACGACCCGTGGAATATCGACTGCACCTTCCTCTATCGCGACAAGCTCAACGAGATCGGCGTGAAGAATCAGACCGACTACGCGCAGGGCTACGGTCACGACAGCGAATTTTGGGGGCAGTGCTACTATAATTTTTTGACAAAGGTATTCCAACCTGCCGACTGAATGTGGTATAATAACCGTATAAATCCGATTATTATACAGTTTTATATGCTTGCCCGGTTTGCCGCTTTGCGACAACGGACGATGACTGATTATACTGTCAAAACAATCTGATGACAAAGGAGATAATCATATGAGTGAAAAGATCAAACAGACCGCGGGCAGAGATCAGCTCGGCGAATTCGCGCCGATGTTCGCCCACCTCAACGACGACGTGCTGTTCGGAGAAGTATGGAACGAGGAGGCGATCAGCGTCAAGACCAAGTGCATCATTACCGTCGTATCGCTGATGGCGTCGGGCATCACCGACTCGTCCCTGGTATACCACCTGCAGAACGCGAAGAACAACGGCGTAACCAGAGAGGAGATCGCCGCCATCATTACCCACGCCACCATGTACATCGGCTGGCCGAAGGGCTGGGCGGTGTTCAGGCTGGCAAAGGACGTATGGAACGAGGAAACACCCGCCTTGGGCGACAAGGATAGATTCCAGAAAGAGATTTTCTTCCCCATCGGCGAAGAAAATCCCTACGGTCAGTACTTTGTCGGTCAGAGCTATCTTGCGCCGCTGTCGAGCGAGCAGGTGCCGATGTTCAACGTCACCTTTGAGCCCTCCTGCCGCAACAACTGGCATATCCACCACGCGACGAAGGGCGGCGGTCAGATGCTCGTCTGTATCGGCGGACGAGGCTGGTATCAGGAAGAGGGTAAAGAAGCGGTCGCCCTGCGCGAAGGCTCCATCGTCAATATCCCGCCGAACGTCAAGCACTGGCACGGCGCGGCAAAGGACAGCTGGTTTGCTCACTTAGCGCTGGAGATCGCGGGCGAGAACGCCTCTACAGAATGGTGCGAAGCGGTATCCGACGACGATTACCTCAGCTTGGAGTAATAGCGACGAGTCTATAATAATCATTTTCACATGAAAATTCCCACCGATTGAGCTGAACTCTATCGGTGGGATTCTTTTATCTGTTATTGATTGGTTTTTTAAAAATCGATCGGCTTGCCCAGTCGTTGATACATCGTCTTTTTCACGGCGCGGAGGATATTCTCATAGCCCGTGCAGCGGCACAGATGGCCTGAGAGCAGCTTTCTCAGCTCCTCGTCCGTATACAGCGTGTTCGCGTTCAAAATTTCCACCGCCGTCATGATGAAGCCCGGGGTGCAAAAGCCGCACTGGATCGCCGTTTCGTCGATGAACGCCTGCTGGATATCTGACAGCTCGCCGTTCGGACCCGCTAAACCCTCGAGGGTCAGGATATGCTTTCCCTCCGCCCATACGGCGAGGTAAATACAGGAGTTGAACGCCTCGCCGTCGATCAGGACGTTGCAGGCGCCGCATTCGCCGACCTCACAGCCCTTTTTGACGGAGGTGAGGTGATACTCGTTTCTCAGCATATCGGTCAGCGACGCGCGAACGTCCACGACCTTCTCGACGTCCTTGCCGTTGATGTTGCAGTGTACTACTTTATACTGATTCATTCGATCACACCTCCGGCTCTTTTGATGGATTCTTCCAGACAGCGTTTTGCCATTTCGACAGCGATATGCAGTCTGAAATCACGGCTGGCTCGCCATGAGTTTCGCGGGTTGATATCGTTGAGAACGGCAAGAGAGAAATCCTCCAACAGTGATTCGGATATCGTACTGCCGTTGGCGACGCTTTCGGCGCTCGGCGCGCGCATCGGTACGGGACCCGCTACGCCGTAAGCGACGCGGCATCGCTCGATCGTCCTTTTGTCCTCGCTGAGCCGCACGTTCACGCTGCAGCCGAGAGAGGCGATCTCCATCGCGTTGCGCATACCGTACTTGATATAGTGACCGTAGGTACTCTCGTAGCTTACTTTCGGGATCAGGATCGCGGTCTGGATCTCGCCGTCCTCAACGCGGATATCCACGGTACCCGCTTTGATGTAAAAATCCTTGATCGGGATACGCCTGACGCCTTTCTTGCCCGTCAGCTCGACGATCGCCTCCCACGCGTGGAGAGTCGAGGCGGAGTCGGCAGAGGTCACGCCGTTGCAGGTGTTGCCGCCGATGGTGCCGATATTTCTGATCTGGGGAGAGCCGACCTGATCGACCGCCTCGCCCAAGACGTTGATGTATTTTTGAATGATCGGGTCGCGCGTGATGTGTGAAAAGCTGGTCAGCGAACCGATCCTGATGTTCTCGTCCTCGTCGATGGTGATGCCGCGCATCTCGTCGATCATGTAGATCGAGATCAGCTCCTTGCCCGCGCGTCTGCCCTCGCGCATCTGTACCAGTACGTCCGACCCGCCCGCGATGATCTGGGCTTCGGGGTGTTCAAGGCGCAAGGCTACGGCGTGCTCTACGCTTTGCGCTTCATACAGCGCTTTCATATCATACATCGCTTAACCCTCCTTTTCCTGCCATGGGTCGTTGATGAGTCCCGCCTTGCTGAACTGAGCGAACAGCACATGTGGGTTGATCGGATTCTGATTGATGGCAACGCCTGTCGCGTTCAGGATCGCGTTGCGGATCGCGGGAGCGCCCGAGCAGGCAGGTGGCTCGCCAAGCGCCTTTGTGCCGAAGGGCGAGGTCGGCTCGGGATTCTCGATGAAATACGCTTCGAGATTCGGGTGATCCATAAAGGTAGACAGCTTGTAGTCGAGCAGGTTGTTGTTCAGCGGTCTGCCTGTCTTTTCGTCAAAGATCAGCTGTTCGCTCAAGCCGTAGCCGATCGCCATCGACATACCGCCGTGTACCTGCGCTTCGGCAAGAGCGGGGTTGATCAGGTTGCCGCAGTCGTGGACGTTGACGATCCTCAACAGCTTTGTCTTGCACATTTCGATATCGACCTCGACCTCCGCAAAAGTACAGCCGAAGGAATAGGCGTTGTTGCGGATCGTGTAGGTGGATTCGGCGGTGATGTGCTCGCTGTGGACGGGATTGTACTGGGCGGTCATCGCGAGCTCCTTGAGGCTCATCAGCACCTGACCGTCGCCCTTGCGAATGATATTGCCGTCCGTAATATCCATATTGGCGACTGCCTGACGGGTCACTTCACACGCGTATTTCAGGATCTTTTCCTTCAACAGTCCTGCTGTCTGCTTGATCGAAAAGCCCGCGACATAGGTCTGGCGCGAGGCATACGCGCCGAGTCCGGCCGGGGTGATATCGGTATCCTGACAGGACACGACATGCACATCCTTATAGCTTTTAAGACCCACCGCCTGAGCCGCCATCTGGGCATAAGCCGTATCTGCGCCCTGACCGATCTCCGTCTCGCCGCACTGCATCGTCACTGTGCCGTCAAGGTTGAGCAGCATGCGGTTGGAGGAGGTCTCCAGCGAGATCGGATAGACAGCGGTATTGTACCAGAAGGTCGCCAAACCGATACCGCGGCGGACAGGACCGCTCTGATGCTGATATTCTTTTATTTTGCGCTCATAATCAATGATTTCGGCGCCTTTTTTCATACACTCTCTGTAGGTGTCGTAATAGTTGACGTTGCCCGAGAAGTTGTCTTTATACCCCTTGGGCATGATGTTCAGCCGCCGAAACTTCATCGGGTCCATACCGACGGCGTGAGCGCATTCGTCGATATTGGATTCATCCGCAAAGGAAGCCTGCGGCATACCGTAGCCGCGCATCGCTCCCGCGGCGGGTTTGTTGGTGAATACCGTGTAGCTGTCCTCCTCCATATTCGGGCAGGGATAATGCTGATGGAAGGAGCCCATCGCCTTTGCGACGATGGAATGACCGTGAGAAGCGTAAGCGCCCTGATTGGAGAAGCACTCCACCTTCCTCGCGGCGATCGTGCCGTCCTTTTTCAACCATGTGACGATGTGGAAACGGATCGCGTGGCGGACGCGGTTGGACACAAAGGTCTCTTCTCTCGAACAGTCGATACGCACGCACCGTCCGCCCATCTGAGTAGTGCACCACGCGCACAGCGGCTCGTACAAAGCGTCTTGCTTGTTGCCGAAACCGCCGCCGATATATGGCTTGATGACGCGGATATCGCCCCACGGTCTGCCGAGAGCCTGACCGACGACGCGGCGGATGATGTGCGGGATCTGGGTCGATGATACGACGACGATACGGCCGTTCTCCTCATAGGCGTAACAGCCGTGGTTCTCGATATGGCAGTGCTGGACGGTCGGGGTCTCATACCAACCCTCGACCTTGATCAGCCCTTCTTCCTTGATCGCGCTCTGATAGTCGCCGAAACGGTTGCTCGTATGCTTGAGGATATTGTTGGGGAAGCGTTCATGCAGCTGCGGCGCGCCGTCCTCCATCGCCTTTTGTACGTCGAGGACGAACGGCAGTTCTTCATATTCCACCGTCAGCGCTCTGACGCCCTGCATGGCGGCGACCTCGTTATCGGCAATAACGACGGCAATATCGTCGCCCCAGTAGCGGACGTGGGTATTCAACAGCTTTCTGTCCGCGACGTCCTGATGGCCCGGGTCCATCGACCACGGGTGACCCGCCGTAGGGAAGGTGATATCGGGCACGTCAAAGCAGGTGAGCACCTTGACGACCCCGGGGATCGCCAAAGCCGCCGCAGTGTCGATCGACTTGACGATCGCGTGCGCCTTTTCCGCGTGCTTGATACGCACATACAGCGCGTCGGCGGGCATACGGTCCTCATAATATTTAGTTCTGCCGGTCGCTTTATCATAGCCGTCAACTCTGACTTCGCTTTGTCCGACTTTATTCATGCCAACCCCTCCTCAGAAGGAATGATAATGGTAATATGATTGCTATTCTTGACATCAAACTTTGAATCCTGTAAGATGGTTTCAAAGGATGTGATGATGTGAAAACCTCAGATCAGCTCACGCTCGGGTGTGTGATACTCGCCGCGGGCAATTCCACCCGCTTCGGCGACAACAAGCTGCTTGTTGAGATCGACGGGAAAATGATGATCGAACGAGCGCTTGAAGCGATCCCCGCAAAGCGGTTCAGCGCGGTCGCGGTCGTCACGCAATATGAGAGCATCGTTCATCTTGCCGAACGATACGGCTATCGGGCGATCGTCAACCGTAAGCCTGAACTCGGTATCAGTCACAGCGTCATGCTCGGTACCAACGCGCTGAAAGATACCTGTGACGGTATCCTCTATCAGGTCGCCGACCAGCCGTGGCTCAGGCGCGGCAGCATATCGTCAATGCTCAATCTGTTCTGTGAAAATTCCGAGCGCATCGTCAGTATGAGCAGCGACGGGAAAAGGGGAAATCCCTGTATCTTCCCCGAAAAGTACTTTGACGAGCTGTGCCGACTGTCGGGCGACAGGGGCGGCAGGACGATCATCGAACAGCATGAGGACGATCTGATTTTATTTGAGGTCTCCGCATCGGAACTGACAGACATCGATACCCCGAGGGATATCTCCGACAGAATAGACCCGCTGTCATTGCGAGGGCTTTAGCCCGTGGCAATCCCACAAACAGGGAATGAAACGTCAGATAACCACTTTGTGGGATTCCCACGTCGAGACAGACACGCTTGTCTGTCTCTCCTCGGAATGACACTATTCCTGCTCCCTTCCTACAGGGAGCCTTTTATTTTTTCTTTGCGTAGGGCGTGTTCTCGAGCGGAAGCGAGAACCGCCTTTCTCCGTCGAGCTGATAATACGCCTCGGCGATCGCGGGAGCGGTAGGGATCGAGGTGATCTCTCCGATACCGATCGCGCCGTTGGCGAGGTCGAGACCGGGCTTTTCGACGACGATCGCATTGATCTCGGGCGGGATCCGGGTCGATTTGAACAGCCCGAGTGTACCGTACTTCGCGGTCGGCTTGCAGTTGTCGTCGATCGGGTATCGCTCCGTCAGCGCGTAGCCCATCGACATCACGACGCCGCCTTCGATCTGCCCCTCACAGGACAGCGGATTGACCGCCTTGCCTACGTCGTGAGCGGCGATGAACCGCTTGATCTTCCCCGTGTCCTTATCCAGAATACACATCTGCGTGGCGTAGCCGTAAGCGACGTGTGACACGGGATTGGGAACGTCCGCGCCGAGGGGATCGGTCTTTGCGAGATACTCGCCGTAAAACTCCCTGCCGATCAGGTCGGAGAGCGTCTTGCCCTGCAGGGCTTCTGTCAGCTTTTCGCAGGCTCTTCTGCACGCTTCACCCGTGATCAGGGTTTGGCGCGAGCCGGAGGTATCGCCCGAATCGGGAGCGATCCATGTATTACTACGCTCATAGACGATATCGTCGGGCGAGAGTCGGGCGTTCGTGACTACCATCTGGGTCAGCACCGTGCCGAGCCCCTGACCGATGCACGACGCGCCTGAATAGATATGTACCTTCGCGTCGTCTTCAACGATCAATTTCGCTCTGCCCCAGTCGGGCAAGCCTACGCCGACGCCCGCGTTCTTCATCGCGCACGCCAGTCCGACAGGCTCGCCGTTTCTGACGGCTTCATCATAATACGGCTTGACCGCCTCTAAGGTCTCTACCAAGCCTGTCTCCGCGCCGACGATCTGGCCGTTCGGCAGTACGCCGCCGGGACGGATGGCGTTGCGGTATCGGATCTCCCACGGAGAGATACCGACAAGCTCAGCCATCTCGTTGAGCAACGATTCGGTCGCAAAGCAGGTCTGGGTCACACCGAAGCCGCGGAACGCGCCCGCGGGGGGATTGTTGGTGTAATAGGCGCGGCCCTCTATCTCAAAATTCTCATAGGCGTAGGGTCCCGCCGCATGGGTACACGCGCGCTCCAAAACAGGACCGCCGAGGGAAGCGAACGCGCCTGTATCGGATGTAACGCTCGCTTTCACGCCTTGAATGATACCGTTTTCATCACAGCCCATCGTGAAATCCATCTTGAAGGGGTGGCGCTTCGGGTGCACCAAGATCGACTCGCTTCTGCTGAGCTTGACCTTGACGGGTACGCGCGCCACATAAGCGATCAGAGCGGCGTGGTGCTGGACGGACATATCCTCTTTCCCGCCGAAGCCGCCGCCGACGAGCTGGTTCTCTACCAGACAGCGGTCATAATCTACGCCGAGCATCTGGGCGCACTCATGCAGGGTGGTATGGGCGCTCTGGTCGGTCGTCAAGAGCTTGACGCCGCCGTTGTCGAGCGGGATCGCGACACAGCACTCGGGCTCTAAGAAAGCGTGCTCTGTCCACGGTGTTTCAAAATGATGGGACAATACATATTTAGCGTTTTTGATCGCGCCGTCAGCGTCGCCGCGGGAAACGTGCTTGTACGCCTGCACGTTGTTTTCATCGGTCTCAAAGACAAGGGGAGCGTTCTCCTTTGCCGCTTCCTCGGGGTTATGGACGGCTTCCAAGACCTCGTAATCTACCTTGACGAGCTTCTTCGCCTTTTCGAGCGTTTCTCTGTCCTTTGCGCATACCAAGGCGACGGAATCGCCGAGATAATGCGTGATCTCTCCGATCGGAATCAAGGTCGGCTGATCCTTCTTGATATGTCCGACGTAGTTTTTCCCCGGGATATCCTTCGCTGTGAGCACACAGACGACTCCGGGCAGAGCCTCCGCCTCGCTCGTGTCGATGGACAATACGCGGGCGCGGGGGTATTCACTACGCACGGCGCTGCCGTAGCACATGCCGTCCACATAGATATCATCGGGGTATTTGCCGAAGCCCTGTACCTTTTCCGCTACGTCGATGCGCCTGACGCGCGAGCCGACCGCGTAATCCTGATCGTCAGCGGGGATCCGACCCTCTCTGATGACATTCGCGGCGAGCAGAATGCCGTCAATGATCTTCACGTAGCCTGTACAGCGGCAAATGTTGTTGCGAATAGCAAAGGCGGCATCTTCCCTGCTCGGGTCGGAATTGACGTCAATCAGCGACTTTGCCGCCATGATCATGCCGGGGATACAAAAGCCGCACTGTACCGCTCCCGCCTTGCCGAAAGCGTAGGTGTAGGCTTCTTTCTCAAAGTCGGACAGTCCCTCTACCGTGAGGACGGACTTGCCGTCGAGCTTATCCGTCTGCGGGATACAGGCTTTGGTCAGCTTGCCGTCGATCAGAACATGGCAGGTGCCGCACGCGCCCTCGCTGCAGCCGTCCTTGACGCTCGTGAGCTTCAGCTCGTCGCGCAGATACCGTATTAACTTTTGATTTTTCGCTACCGTAACGGTTCTGCCGTTCACTGAAAATACAGCCATGAAACATTCCTCTTGCCATGATCAGGTCGAGCCGATCTGAACTTCGGCTCTTTTTATATGATATATATACAATATATTAACATATTTAGCTGAAATAATCAATTAATATACAAAGATTTATTGCAACATCGTTATATTATTCATAGAACAGCGATGGCGCATGGTACAAAAAAAGTCCGCAGATCATTTACTGACCTGCGGACTTTTTTAGTTATTTTCTCTTTTTCAGGGTGAGAGTGAACTCTCCGTCCTTCTTCTCCACTTCGACGTCGTATTTCTTTGTGTTCGCGAATCGGGTAATGTTCTCGACACAAACCATACTGTCGACCTGAACCTTGAGTTCATCGGGAGATGATTTTTTGACCTCGTTCTGTACCATAACGACAGGCATGGGACAGCTCAATCCTCTGGCGTCGATCATTCCTTGGCAGCCTCCCTCTTCTTCAAAATATTCACAATGGAGATCAGCAGCAGTACGGCAAAGCCGATACCGACAGCGATCTTGCCCGCGGTCGCGATACCGCCCGCGGTGTAGGTGCCGTCCTCAGCGAGCTTGGAAGCCGTGCCCGCGAGACCGAAATTGTGCGCGAACGCCGCGCCGACGATCATGCCCAGTACGGTGACCGCCGAATCGCCGTTGCCCTCGCCCGCTAAGATCAGCTGTCTTAACGGACAGCCGCCGAGCAGTACGCTGCCCCAGCCGACAAGGGTCATGCCGAGCAGATTCCACAGCCAACTCTCGTGAGCGATCGGCTGATTATAGGTAGAGAAGCCCTTGAAGTTGCCGAGAATGATGTTGCCCAGCAGAATAGTGACGAAGATCGCGCCGAAGCCCGCGATCAGGTTGAAGTCCTTGAACATGATCGCGTCACGCATACCGCCCACCATGCAGATACGCGATTTCTGTGCCAGCGCGCCGATCACGATAGCGACGACCAGCGAGAGGAGTATCGGGGCGTGCTTGGAGCCGGGACCCTGCTCGGAGAACGCGAAGATCGCGGGGACCGCCAAGAACAGCACTAAGAGACCGATCATCAATCCGGGCATCGCGATGCCCTCGCTCAGGGTAACGGGGTGGTTGCGCTTGAGGGAAAAGCCCTTTTTCAGGAAGAAGATACCGATCAAAATACCAATCGCGAAGCCGCCCAGACCGATAAAGGCGTTCAGATCGCCGCCGCCCATACGGATGACCATTCTCAGCGGACAGCCGAGGAACACCAGCGCGCCGATCATGACGAAAGCGCCGATGATGAAGCGGGTCGCGGGTGAAGAGCCCGCCTTCGGCTTGAACTCGCCGGTGATGACCGCAAGGATCGTCGAGCCGAGCACCAGACCGATGATCTCGGGACGGACGTACTGAACGACAGCGGCGGAATGCAGCTTTGTCGCGCCAGCGATATCACGCAAAAAGCACGCGATACAAAAGCCCATGTTTGCGGGGTTGCCGAACGCGGTCAGCACCAGAGCGGCTACGCCCACCAGTACGCCGGTGATCACAACCCACAGGTTGATTCTCTTACTCATGATTTTCTCCTTTTTCTTATCTAATACTAATCCTTGATAAAAAGATTTAATCAGATATTAGTGATATATTTCGGATAGCGCGACGGGAGACGCAGACAGGCTGGCGCCTGTCAAGAAGATGATCCCGCTGAAAATTGGCGAAATATTGCTATTTTCAGCAGGTTCGGATTATTCCTGTCACCCTATCGTTATTTATTTTAAAGTATAACGCTATGTATGTCAAGTGTATGTCAAGCGAATGACAGAAGTTGTCATCCTTTCGTCATCAATGCAGATAGATCCTTTTGCCGCCGCTGTATTTTTGAACAACGCCGATTTTTTGCGCGGACGGGACAGCGCCCTTGAGCTCTTCAAACAGCGCATCCGCGTCGTCGGGGTGGACGGCGATCAACAGGCCGCCCGAGGTCTGCGGGTCATACAGCATATCCTGCTTCGCAAGCTCCACCTCGCCCGCGTCGACATACGCTTCGGCAAAGCTCCTGTTGCGGTACATGCCCTCGGGCAGTACGCCGATACGCGCAAGCTCCAGCGCTTCTTCGATCAGGTCGATATCGTTAACGTTCAGGTGTATCTCCACGTCGCTGCCCTGCGCCATCTCGCAGGTGTGACCGAGCAGCGCAAAACCCGTCACGTCCGTGCAGGCGTGGACGCAGTATTTCACCATCGCGTCGCGCGCACCTTTGTTCAGGGTCGTCATCAGCTTCACGGCGTAAGCCATCGTTTCTTCAGACACGAGGTCGGCTTTAGCCGCCGTCGTCAGGATACCGATACCCAGCGGCTTGGTCAGCAGGAGCACGTCGCCCTCTTTCGCGCCGGAGTTCGTCAGCACCTTGTCGGGGTGGACAAAGCCTGTCACGGCAAGGCCGTATTTCGGCTCGTCGTCGAGGATACTGTGACCGCCCGTGATGATCGCGCCCGCTTCATACGCCTTGTCGTAGCCGCCGTGCAATATCTGATGCACCGCTTCTTTTGGCAGGTCGGCAGGGACAGCCATGATATTCAGCGCCAGCTTCGGCTCGCCGCCCATCGCGTAAACGTCCGACAGGGCATTCGTCGCGGCGATCGCGCCGAAGGTGTAGGGGTCGTCGGCGATCGGTGGGAAGAAGTCCACCGTCTGCACCAGCGCTAAGTCGTCAGATACCTTGTACACGCTCGCGTCGTCGCTCTTATCAAAGCCCACCAACAGGTTCGGGTCTTGCCGCACCTTTAAGCCGTCGAGCAGCTTTGCCAGTACGCCCGCGCCTACCTTCGCGCCGCAGCCCGCGCAGTTAGCGAGCTTTGTCAGCTTCACTTCTTTTTCCATCTCAGAATTCTCCTCTGTCCGTATATAGATGAAGTACCGCCTCTAAAACGCCGCCCGCGATGGCAAGCGCTTTATCGGACACGGTTTCGCAGTATTCTTTCTTTCCTCTCGGGTCAACGTCGCCCGCTTTCATACCCTCGACCGTCGCCGTGCCGTCCGCGAGCAATCCGCGCAGAACGCCGCCGATCGTGCAGATCATCGCCTTGTCGCCGACATAGCCGACGGTATCGCCCGCCTCCACCATGTCGCCGATCTTCCGCGTGCCTTTGAAAACGCCGTTCGCAGGCGCTCTGAGCACCCGCTCGCCGGTGAAGCCGCCGATCCGACCGGGGATATTCGTATTGGGTAAGGCAGTCCCTTTGTAGATCACACGCCCTAAGGTATGCCCTCTCATAGTTTCTATCACCGCGTGACAGTCGACGCCCGCTGTAAAGCCAGGTCCTACGCCGATCACGATAGGCGCGTCGGTGATCTTTGTGCCTAAATTGCGCTTGGCAAGGATCGCGTCGATCAGAACGTCGGGCTTGATTCCCTCTTTACAACGGCACTCAGGATCAACGAAAACAGGCAGGATATCCCGCTTGAGCAGCTCGCGCGCGTGGGTAATGTTCTCCGCCCTCTGCGCGCTGACGTCCTCAACGTCCGCTCTGCCGCTTGTGACCGCCTGAGAGAAGGAGACCGTGCGCCTGATACTGGTCGGGTGCTCGATATCGGTCATCGCGACGTCAAAGCCGCTGTGCCACAATCTCAGCGCGATCCCGCTCGCCAGATCGCCCGCTCCGCGAATCAACGCAAACATATAGCTTCCTCCTTCTGCAAGCTCCCCGCGACCGTGGGGAGTTCTGATAATGCGGCAAGCGCCCGCGCGTTTGCCATCGCTGTTTCGTCCTCTACTTTGTTGATAAATAGCCGATCGCCATAGCCTTCGCCTTTGATCACACGGCTCACGATCTCGGGCGTGACGATCGACTGAATACCGACATCGGCGATCGCGGCGAACAGCTCCGCCCTGTGACAGATCTGACCGATCGACTGACCGAACGCGTCCGCTCCCATCACCAAGATCGTCCGGTTTGCTTCCTTTGGAATGACAGGCTCGTATTCCGCGTGCGCCTTGACCGGCAGACGGTGAGCGCCGTCCGCTTCTACGATCACGTAATCGGCAAGCTCTTTCAACCTGTCAAAGCCGATCACGGATGCGGACAGCTTTCCTCCCGCGACTCTTGTCCCCACGCATACGATACGCTGGCTTTTCAATTTGTCGGTGATCATTTCCTCGGACTCCTCCGTGATCACCTCGAATCCCTCAGGCTCGATGATCTTTGTCGAGGTGCATACGATCACCGTGCCGACCTCTGACAGCTCCTGTGCGAGCCTGTACATCAAGGTCGTCTTTCCCCCGCCCCCGATCAGCGCCGTGATCCCTTTTTGTATCTTCAAAAGCTGAGATATCTTCATCATCTTATCCTGCTCTCAAATCATGATCTCATGGATCCCCGCGTACTCGATCTCGGCGTCATTCAGCGCTTCTTTGAGTCTGTCGCTGTACGATATGTCCGATTTCCACGCGATCCCGCAGTCAGCCGACAGCGACCGCGGCGCGGGGAACAGCCTGCCCTTGATCCTGTTCTGACTGCACAGCTTCTTGGTCGCCATCGCCTCCGCTGTGGTATAAAAGGTCACGACGACGCAGTTTTGTTTTTCTCTCATAGTAAAGAATCCTTTCGGATATTCTTTTCATAATATAACGCTTTCATTATAGCAGAGGAATAGTCGCTTTGCAAGGCAGATACATGATTGACGATAGGGTATTTATGGGATATAATTGACTTATATTGATACAAGGAGCGTTGAAGAATGGAAAATAAGCTGTACGCAAAGATATCGGTGCGTTTGTTCACCGACGACAAGTGCTTCGGCCCCGGGATCGCCGCGCTGCTGCGCCGCGTCGATAAGTACCATTCGCTGCGCTCCGCGGCGGCTTCGATGGGCATGGCGTACTCCAAGGCATGGACGATCCTCAAAAGCTGTGAGCAGCATCTCGGCTTCAAGCTCGTCAATTCGACCATCGGCGGCAAGAACGGCGGCGGCGCTACGCTGACCGAGAACGCTAAAAAGATGCTCAGCGCATACGATGAATACTGCGAAGAGCTGAAAACCTACGCCGATAAGCTGATCGACGAGAAATTCTCCTTTTATCCGAAAATGACCAACGAGGAATCAACATGATCTATCTCGATAACGCTTCCACCTCTTTGAAAAAGCCGCCCGCAGTCAGTCAGGCGATCCTTTCCGCCATACAAACGCTCGGCAATACCGCCCGCGGCGCACACGGCTACAGCCTTGACGCGGCAAGCGCCATCTATGACGCGCGGGAAAAGCTCGCCGCTCTGTTCAACTGCCCCCGCGCGGATCACGTTGTTTTTACAGCAAACGTCACCCAAGCGCTGAACACCGCGATCTGCGGCGTGTTGTCGTCGGGCGATCACGTCATATCGACCGACCTTGAGCATAACTCCGTCCTACGCCCCCTGTATCGCCTGCAAAGTGAGCAGGGAGTCGAACTCGATTTTGTCCCCGCCGACCGTCGGGGCAATATTGACTACGCTGACTTTGAACGTCTGATCAAGCGGAACACCAAGGCGATCGTCTGCACCCACGCGTCCAATCTGACGGGAAACATGACGGATATCCACCGTATCAGCAAGATCGCCCGCGCGCATGATATCCTGCTGATCGTCGACGCCGCTCAGACAGCGGGCGCGAAAGCGATCGACATGCAAGCCCTCGGGATCGATATCCTGTGTTTTACGGGTCACAAGGGACTGATGGGCCCTCAGGGTACGGGCGGTATGTGTATCAGAGAAGGCGTCGTTATCCGCCCGCTGATCGTGGGCGGCACAGGCGTGCAGACCTACCGTCGGGAGCAACCCGACAGACTGCCGACCCTTTTGGAAGCGGGCACCTTGAACGGTCACGGTATCGCGGGACTGTCCGCCGCGATCGATTATATCAACGAGATCGGCTTAGACCATATCGCAGACAGGAAAAACGCGTTGACTCAACGCTTCTATCAAGGCGTGAAAGAGATCGACGGCGTTTCGGTCTACGGCGATCTCAGCCGAGAGCACGCGGCGATCGTCACGCTGAATATCGGCGATCTGGATTCGGGTGAAGTCGCCGACACACTATTCGAAGAGTACGGGATCGCTACCCGCGCGGGCGCTCACTGCGCGCCGAGGATGCATACAGCTCTCGGAACAAAGGAGCAGGGCGCCGTCAGATTCAGCTTTTCGTACTTCAACACGGAGGAAGAGATCGATCAGGCGGTCGAAGCGGTCAAAAAGATCGCAAAGCAAAGCTCCGAAAGCTGAGCAATTCCATGAAAAAATCGCTGTTCAGAGCAAATCAGATAGTGACAACAATATCACAACATGTTATAATAATTTAAATATTGTTTACGAAATACTATGCAGAAAGGTGAATTAACATGAACATTTTGGAAAAGTTGGCAAATTATACTGCCGAAAAGCCGAATACCGCGATCCTCTTTGATGAAGCGCATTCAAAGGGTATCACCTACGCCCAGCTCGATGATCTGAGCGGCCGCGTATACGCTTATTTGAGCGATAAGGGGATCGGCAAAGAGGACTTTGTCCTGATCAACCTGCCCCGCGGCATTCTCCCGATCATCGCCATGGTCGGCATTTGGAAGACGGGAGCCGCATGGGCGCTGGTCGAAGACACCTACGCTCCCGATCGTATCGAGTTCATCCGCAAGGACTGCGGCTGTAAAGTTGAGCTGTCCGCCGCTAACTGGGAGGACGTCATGAATGTTGCTCCGAAGAGCGGCTTTACCCCTCACGACGACCACGACGCGGCATACGCGATCTACACCTCGGGTACCACAGGTACTCCCAAGGGCGTACTGCATGAGTACGGCAACCTCGACAGAGCGATCGACTCCATCCGTCTTAACGGCGAGATCCCCTTCAACGGCAAGGACAGACTGGCGCTGCTCGCTCCGCTGAACTTCGTCGCCTCGGTCATCGTCATTTTGGCGGCGCTGAATATCTGCGGCGGCAAGACCTTCGTCGTCGGCTACGCGACCATCAAGAACCCCATGGCACTCAAGCGCTTCTTCCTCGAGAAGCGTATCTCCATCACCTTCCTGACCCCCTCTTATGTCCGTATGCTCGGCAACCAGACAGGACCGTTCCTGAGGATGCTCTTCGTCGGCAGCGAGCCCGCTAACAACGTCTACAACAAGAACCTCGACCTGATCAACATCTATGCCGCCTCCGAGAGCGGCTTTGCGGTCGGCGTATTCAAGATCGATAAATCCTATGAGACCTGTCCGATCGGCAAGCCCGCGATCGAGACCAAGATCACCCTGCTCAGCGAGGACGGCGAAGAAGTGCCCGACGGCGATATCGGCGAGCTGTGCTTTGAGAATCCTTACGTCCGCGGGTACATCAATCTCCCCGAAGAGACCGAAAAGGCGTTCCAATCGGGCGTCTATCACACAGGCGACCTCGCCCGCTGTGACGAAAACGGCAACTACACCCTGCTCGGACGTTCGGGCGACATGATCAAGATCAACGGCAACCGTATCGAGCCCGCTGAGATCGAAGCCTCCGTCAAGCAGGTGCTGGGTATCGACTGGGCGGCGGCGCGCGGCTTTGAAGAAAACGGCAAGAGCTATCTGTGCGCGTACTATACCGCCGACATCACCGTTGACCGCGACCAAATGCGCGAGGAGCTGAGCAAGCGCCTGCCGTATTACATGATCCCCGCTTACTATATCAAAATCGATAAAGTTCCCTTGAAGCCGAACGGCAAAATGGACAGAAAGGCGCTCCCCAAGCCCGACGCCTCTGACTTCAAGACCGACTATGAAGCGCCCGAGAACGAGATCCAGCAGAAGCTGTGCGACGCTATGGCAAAGGCGCTCAAGCTCGACCGCATGGGCATCAACGACGACTTCTATGAGCTGGGCGGCGACTCGCTGGGCTCGATCCGCGTCATCACCGAAAGCGAACTGCCCGGCTTGAATTCAAGCCATATCTTCCGCGGCAGAACGCCGAAGAACATCGCGGCGCTCTATGAAGAAACGCTGAATAACGACGACGGCGAAGCGCCCGAGATCAAGAACGCCCGCGCGATGAAGACAGAGCACCCGCTGACGGTCGAACAGCTCTATATGGTCGACTATCAGCTCTACACCCCGAAGTCCACGATGTACAACCTCTTCTCCATGATGAAGGTCGATAAGGATATGTTCGACATGGAGAAGATGGCTCAGGCGATGCAGACGGCTCTGCGCAATCATTCCGCCCTCTTGACCACCTTCCACTTCAACAACGACGGCGATATCGTCCAGCGTTATACTCCCGAGGTACTGCAGGATATCCACGTCGAAAGACTCACTGAATTTGAATTTGACAATCTCAAAGATACGCTGGTACAGCCCTTCAAGATCATCGGCGGCTGTCTGCACCGCTGCCGTGTGTTCGAAACCGAAAAGAGCGGCTATATCTTCTTTGACGTCCATCACACCATCTTTGACGGCACTTCCTTGAAGCTGTTCATGGGCAACGTCGGCAAAGCCTATATGGGCATGGAGCTTGAGCCCGACCTGTACTACCTGATCCTGCAGAACCGTGAGGACGAGAAGAAAACGGAATTCTATCAGGAAAGCAAGCGCTATTTCGAGGAACGCTACGACGGCATCGAGTGGAGCAGCCATCCTATCACCGATAAGGAATCGCGTGAGAACGAGATGGGCGAGCTGTTCGCTCCCAT
This sequence comes from uncultured Ruminococcus sp., assembly GCA_902798755.1. Classification (GTDB taxonomy): domain Bacteria; phylum Bacillota; class Clostridia; order Oscillospirales; family Acutalibacteraceae; genus Ruminococcoides. The sequence continues at coordinate 59,914 of CADBYC010000019.1, forward strand.
CGGTATCGAACAGCCCCAGATGAAAGCGATGGAGCGCCGCTACCGCATCAGCCGCAATGAATTCTTTATCTCTGTCGCGATACTCGCGATCTCGATCTATAACAGACAGAACGACATCAAGATCTGCTGGATCTATAACGGCCGCGAGGACGCCAACGCCATGCACTCCGTCGGTCTTTTGTTCCGCGAGCTGCCCGTAGCCGTCCGCCTCAAGGACGATATGACGATCCGCGAGCTGTTTGCCGATGTTCACGAGCAGGTACAGAAGGGCATCGAGCACTCCTGCTATCCGTATGTAGATATCAACAGCCAGATCGGCGAGGACGACGCAGCGTATCTGCTCTATCAGCAGGATATCCGCGACATGGGCGGCTTAGAGGATATGAACGTCGAGGCGATCGACGTCAGACAGAACCAGGCGGCTTCCCAGACGATCCTCGATATGGAGATCCTCGACGGCGAGGACGGTCTGACCCTGATGATCGACTACACCTCCAGCCTCTACAACGACGAGAGTATGGAAAGCTACAAGGATACCTTCGTCAAGGTTGCGCAGTCGCTGGTGACCCAGACCTCTCAGCAAGATGTGACCGTAGCCGATATCCGCAAGAAATGCACGAATATATGGAACTTCTTCGCCACCTTCCGTGGTGCATTCAAAAGAAAGAAATAATATGGAAAGTAATCGCGTCCGCGACTCATACGGAGTCAACCAACTCATCACAGGTGAATATGACGCCGCTTTGTCGGCAAAGTGCCATAACGGTATCTTTGTCGGCAAAAGCGAAAGCGATGTGCTCGCGTTCAGGGGAATCCCCTTCGCAAAGCCCCCTGTCGGAGAGCTGAGATGGAAAGCGCCCGAAGCGGCTGAGGACTGCACCGATGTTTTTGAAGCCTATTACAACGGCAAATCGCCGATCCAGACCGAATGGCCGTCCGAGCAAGCCTCCTACTATCCGCAGGGCGAGGACTGTCTGTATCTCAACCTCTGGAAGAATCAGGCAGACCCTACCGAGAAGAAGCCCGTCATGGTGTTCTTCCACGGCGGCGCCTACGGCTGGGGCGGTACTGTCGACCCGCTGTATGACGGCAGGAACTTTGTCACAAAGCAGTCGGATATCATTCTTGTGACGGTCGGCTACCGCACGGGGCTGATGGGCTTTGTCGACCTGTCGTATCTCGAGGGCGGCGAGGACTTTCCCGACGCGCCGAACCTCGGACTGCTCGACCAGATCGAAGCGCTTCGCTGGGTACAGAAAAATATCGCGGCGTTCGGCGGCGACCCCGATAACGTCACGATCTTCGGCGAATCCGCGGGCGGCGGCAGCGCGTCGCTCTTGCCGATCATTCCGCAGGCAAAGGGTCTGTTCCGCCGCGCGATCGCCGAGAGCGGCTCTGTCGTGCTGACCTTCTCCAAAGAGGAATGCCGCGACTTCACCCGCCGCCTGATCCGTGAAGCGGGCACCAAAAAAATGAGCGATCTGATGGCGCTGAGTGAAGAACAGCTTCAAAAAATCAACGAAGAACTGAATTCGTACAACAACTTTCCCCAGCGCGACGGCAGACTGATCCCTGTCGACCCGTACCTGCCCTATGAAGAGGGCGCGACCAAGGACGTCGATCTCCTGATCGGCACCAATTCTGAGGAAATGAACTACTGGATCGGTGAGGTCGGCGGCGTGATACCGTTCCGCTTCACCATTCCCATCAAATACGAGAACGATCTGCGTCTGCTCAACCATGAGGAAAAACAGCGCGTCAAACGCTTTATGTCCGTGATGAAGGGCCACAGCATGTTCCGCATGGCGCGATTCTATGACGAGCTGATGTTCCGTCTGCCCGCTGTGGCACAAGCGGAGGCTCATGCTGAGCACGGCGGCAAAGCGTACATGTATCTGTGGACGATCCCCTCTGCTATCACGATGCGCAACGCATGTCACGCGGTAGAGCTCGCTTATGTTTTCGGCAACCGTGAAGAAACCATCTACACGGGACAGGTCGCCGACGAGAAGATCAGCGATACCATTATGCAGATGTGGACGAACTTTGCCCGCACAGGCAACCCCTCCACCGACCGGGTGATTTGGGAACGCTATAACGGCACAAAGCGCGCGACCATGATCCTCTCGGAGACCCCGCATTTGCAGGACGACCCCCTCAGCGGACGGCGAAAGCTCCTGTTCCCGCTGTTAAAGCACATGATCAACCCCTCCTACGCCGATCTCGACTACAACGTTCCCTTTGTCAAAAAGGTGATCGCGGGCGGAGCGGCTTTGCTCGCGGGCGCGACATACCTTACCTATAAGCTGATCAAGAAAAAGTAATATTGTTACATAAAAACCTGACCGTCCATCAAGGGCGGTCAGGTTTTTGCAGAAATTCAAGTGGTGAGCTATCAAAAAAACAAAGCCCCTGACGAACAGGAGCTTTGTAAATACAAAAGTATAAAATTTTATCTTTTGCTGAACTGTAAGAGCGTTAAGAAAACAGTCCGGCGGACTGTTTATAGCTCTGCTTTGCGAAGGCTGTGCCTGAGCAAATCCGCAGTCGACAGAGATAATCAGGAGATGGCGCAGTATAAAAACAAAGCTCCCGATAAACAGGAGCTTTGAGAAAAGATAAACTTGATATTTCTGATTATCTCTTTGAGAACTTTTCACACGCAAAGATTGGCTTGTTTACAGGGCTTTTGCCTTGTTTTGTTGCTTGTGTGTTGTATACGGAGAACTGCTGAATGCTGCACATCACTTTATACTCAGTCATATTTAACAAATAATCATAATAAATTTGGTTATGATTCTTTTATAGATTAATTGACAGTTTTATCAAAATGATCTATAATTAAAGTGTGTACCTTTATAATCTATCAATGGTACATAGTATTTCAGAAAGGAAGATGATAAGTTAAATGATAATACTCAATACAAATATGAATATTTCAATGAAAACCGCTGCATCTAACACTGAAATTAAAAAAACTTTCCTGGAAATCTATGACAAGGATTTAAAAAGCAGATATAATCCTCCAACTATTTTACCTATTCCTGATGGTGCTCCCACAAATGTTCCGCTTATTGTTATGCAATCATTATCAAACCATACACAACTTGTTTTAACAAAAAGCAGTATATCTATTGGTACGAGTTATGATGAAGCGTTTAATTCCTCTTGGGATAAATGCGAGAACCATTTGCTTGAAAAGGTTAAGGATGTTTTTTTATTTATTGAAGCATTACAAAGCGTAAAAATCAATTTTATTGGATTGGTTGCTCAAATTATCAAAGATGAATATGATGATGCATCTAAATATATCTTTGACAAACTGCTTAATTTTGCTTCAACGCAAAGTGTTTATGATACAGAGTGCAAACTGACTTATGTGCTAAAGGATAAGTACTACATTAATTTAGAAATCCAGAATGTAAGATTATTTAATGGTAAACCTATGATAAGCAGTACTGAATTTGTACCTGTTGTATCAGATGATAATGTTCAAAACAAGCTCGTTGTTTCTATTGATATCAATAATCGTTATAGTTTTAACTTTAATAAAACCAAAAGCACTACCGATAAAGATGACGTAGATGAGATTGTTTCTTACACAAGGCAGATGGTCGAAAATTTAGATGATATTGTAAAAGGGGATGTTAAAATTGAAGATTAGTTCAATTACATCAACATTAGCACTTGCTGCAATATCGCTTGCTACTTTGACAACTTCTGGAGGAAATCATTTAGATTCTTTTTTGTTTGAAACTGATAAAGCAGCTATTTATGAACCGTATATTGGAAATGCAAATTCCTCAGAATTATCTATGGATTCATTAAATAGTTCATTATTCTCATATACAGAAGGACAAAAAGAGTCTACTGCTTTAAATGAAAGAATTTCTATTGAAGTTTTTGGAGAAATGAGACATTTAACTCCAGAAGAAAACGCCAGAAAACTTGAAATGTATAGAAGTATGTCAACTGTTGTTGCAGGAGCAAGCTTTTTTGATTAACTATGTTGAAAGAATTAATTGATTTTGTGGATGCTTCTTTTCCTAGTATTCCATATGGAGAAAAAGAAAAAGCAAAAGAGGCAATTGAACAATTTAATAGAACAGGAGAAACTGTAAATTATCTGTTTGCCAGACCACTTCCGGAACTATCACAAGGAGATGTTCTTTCCGATATCCCTTTTGTTTATTATGATACAAACGGCTCCCTTTTAAGGTTTAAAGCTAAAGCAATGGTGGTTAACACATCTTGTCATATTGAAAACAAAGATTATATTACACTGGTTCCAGTGGTTTCTTTAACGACTTTTGAAAGTAAAGTTGCTTCTGTAAAGAATAACCAAACATATGAAACAATGTATATTCCTGACCAACAGCTGGAGGAGTATTGCATTGATTTTTCGATGCCAATGACCTATACATCTGAATTAATAAAAGGTCAAATAGAACAAGGTCAAATAACAAGGTTAGCATCGTTGAGCCAAATCGGTTATTACTTGTTGCTAATTAAACTAAACCTCTATCTTATGAGACGGGAAGATCCTGTCACTATGAATCAAAGAAAAAACTGAACACACATATGATTAGCGGTATTATTTTGAATAATGCCGCTAATCTCTTTTTGTTATCTTTTGGCTTTCTTTATTTTAAACTCAAATACTAATTACCAGATAAAGATTTGTTCCCATTTTCTTGTCAAAATAATCCTTCAAATCAAAAAACGCCTTCCATTTCGGTATAGTCAAATCATTAAAGCCCCTGCGCATAACCACATCAACAAGACGCTTTTCTATATAGGTTGCGCCATCAGGCAAAGCAAGAGCGTCGCAGAGCTGAATCAACCTGTCATAGTCATCATATTCTATGTTACCGTTATAAGAGTGAATGTCTTTATATGGAAATGAGTGTGTCAGACATATTCGAGCGCAATCATCATAGCCAAGAGAGGTCATAAAATTGTAGCCGTCAATGATATGCCGCATATCTGTTACACCCTCACGCCTACCGATGTCGTGCAGCAATCCGAGGATATAGGCGGTATCGGCATCAAGATTATCACATCTTTTAGCAATCGCTCTCGCACAAAAAGCGGCTGTTTTACTATGTCCAATCCAAGCGCCGGGGTTGTGCTGTTCAGCTTCATTTAGAAGTTTTTCCGCTTCAATTATTGTTGGTAACCTCATAGATTTTTTCTTCCTTTAGTTAAGGGCTTTTAATTCTATACCTAACACTCCATATTTTTCTTGCTGTTCCGGCGTGTAATACAAATTCATATCTTCCGGTTTAGCGGTTGCAATATCAGCTTTCGTATAGCCGCATTTCAGCAAGGGCAATTCCCGATACAATTCAGCAAAGGAATCAAATCTATGTAAAGCGATTACTCTTGCAATTAGATTTTCTCCTGTTTCAGTTTGTGTGAATTCAATCATATCGCCGACATTTATCATTCATCATTCAAGCGTAATTAATTCTATTGTCTTTTGATCGTTGCGTATCATTTCAAACGGTTCAGGATTTAGATTCATTTTGTGTATCATTATTATTTTCTCCCGGATTGGATAAATGCTATCAGCTTCTCTACATTATCAAAATCATCATAGTCGCCTACAATACCCTCACGATGATATACAACACCGTTTTGCACATTTCGTTCAAGGCAATTCAATAATTCTTCCTCACCGTAGCGCTTTGCAAATAACGTAAAGCCATACGGTTTTATTTTTGATAGCAGTCCCTTGTGACAATCCTCCTGGCACTCATAACAATGCCCGACTCCTTTTTGCAAAGAGCACTTGCGGTTCTCGCACCAATCCTTATCAGGACAATCTCCCAAATTACAACCGCTGCAATGCTCGTTTTCACTACAAAGACAACAAGCCAGACCGCACCGGGCTATGCCTAATTCTCTCTTCATTGTAACTGCCCTCTTATCAGTTATAATTCTAATCCCCTCAGCCGAATGTCATTCAATTCTTCTGCCGTCAAACAGCCTGATTGATACAAGCGTAAATATTCCTTTGACACATCGGAATCGAAAATCAGCACATCGTCCGAGTTAATGGTAACATTTACCCCTCTGCGGTAAAGCTGCGCTATCGGGTGATGAGCCATATCGGGTACACGTCCTAACAGCACATTACTTGACGGTGTGATATTTAATCTAATATTGTTTTCGGCAAGAAAATCAATCACATCTTCATCTTGAACAGCGGATATACCGTGCTGCACTTCATCGAGATGCAGTGCTTTGACAGCCGTAACAATATCTTGCGCAGTTCCCCATTCACCAACGTGCGCTTTCAGAACCAAACCGTTTTCTGCGGCTTTCTTGTAAATAGGGATAAAATTTTCAACCGGCTGAGCCAGCTCGTCTCCGTATAGATCAATAGAATAAAAGTCCTTATGTCCCCAGAAGTGCTTTAAGCAATCCTCCAAATAATCAATCGGGCAATGCCGTGATAAACCGATTTGCAACCGCAACTCTATTTCGGGAGCAATCCTATCATTTGCCTCTTGAAAGGCATATATCAGTTCATTAATATCGTTGTGGAAAAACTCGCCAAGCCCCCATACATCTTCACCGATTTCCAATATGGTAACTCCATCATATTTCGCTTGTGCAAAGGTAGCTTCAATTAATAGCTTACGCCCTTCCGGACTATTATAGCGGTTTCCGATAAATTTGGCGCTCCAAGAGTCCATCTCATTCATAGATGTTAACGGCTTTGAAATCGGGTCGATTTCATATCCGGTTTTTTCAAATATATATTCTCTGTTGCCGCCAAGCACAAAATGGTTATGTAAATCTGCTTTTGGAAAGCTTCGGATCGCACTTAAGTCCGCACTTTTAAGTGCGTCAGTAAAAGTCATCATAATGTACCACGCTCCTCTGCCATATCAGTTTTATTCTATCACGAATCCGAAAATATGGCAATAGAAAAGCGCCGCCAAGCAGGAGATCACCCCACTTGGCGGCGTTGTCTTTAGGTGTAAATCAACTCTGTATTGACTATTTCCGTTGCACGGTTACGGATATTGTTCATTCGCTTCACCCACAGCATTTGATTGTTTGCCTTAAGCTGTTCAGTAACACCTTCCTTTTCGGCGAGTTGTTTTACTAACCGAAAGAACATATCCTCTGCCTGCTCGTCGATGTCGGCAAGATATGCGGTGAGCTTACAGCTTGTCAGCAGATTGGTATAGCGGATTTTGTGGTGCTGTTTGATGTACCGCAAATGCCGCTTGCCCCATATCCCAATCTCAACCTTCGGCTGTTCGGGAAGTGTCAGGCACGGCAGGTAGTAATCGCCTTGCAGCTCGTAGTGAATACCTGTCTTTTTGTCGTAAATTCTCTTTTCCATTGTTCATCAACCTTTCATAATATATTAGCGTGCGTCACGCAAACCTTTTCCAACAAGCGATAGGCTTTATTTTGCTCACGGAGTTGATTATTCAATTCCCTCAACCTTGAATTCTCGTGTTTCAGGCTTTTGTTTTCGCTGTACAATCTGCCGTTCAGATTATTGATTCGGTGATAGTTTTCCCAGCCCAAATAGCTTTTTGCTACCGCAGATCGAACAAGATTTTTCAGCCGCTGGATTAAAGGATCTACAAACTTTTTCTTGTAACTCTTTGCCGACATCAAGCCCTGTGGTTCCGGGAGTTGAAGCTCAGGATTGTTGTCAAGTTGATGTTCTATGCTGTCGAGTGAATCCGTTGCTTCCTTGATTTTTTCAGCCGTCGCTTTCAGACCTTTGACCTCCAACTGCTTTTCCTCAATCTCCCGGTCGAGCTTGGCGACTTCTTTGGCTCGCTCCTGTTTTTTGTAATCAAGTACGGATAGGTGCTGCTCGTGAGTGCCCTTTTGCTCCCACTCGATTCCGTGCCGCTCCATAATCTGAGCGAGGACTTTCTTTTCGGAAAGTATCCAGCGATTCAGTTCGTTGTCACTCCTGCCCTCGCCTTTGAAGCCCATATTGAGCATTGCCTGTTTCAGCGAAACTCGTGTTTCCAAACCTCGCTTGCTCCCGGTTGTGAACGGTACAAAGTCGATATGAATATGCGGCGTCGCTTCGTCCATATGAAGGTGCGCCGAGAACACTCTCAGGTAGGGATTGCGCTCTTGGAAGCCCCGATAGTATTCATCGAGGACTGTCCTCGCAAGCTCGGCATTCTCTCCTGTCGCTGACATATCATCCTTGTTGCCTATTTGGAAGATGATCTCGTGGAACAGCTTCTCCTGCTTTCCGGACTCGATATGCTTATAGTAATCGGGTATCTTTCTGTCCTTACGTTTCTGCTTATCGTTGTACTGTTTTAGAGATTCATCAAACATTTCGTGGTACACTTTCTTAATCGGCTCGTTGCAGTAATCTATATTCAAATGGGTACGCTCGCTGTCCACATTCTCCGCTGTGAAGCTGCGGCTGTTGTGTGTCACGGAGCCTTTACCCACCATTGCACTGATCGTTCTCTTCATTTATCTACCTCAAATCTGTATTATAATATGGTTATCTCACTGAATTATCTCTAACTCAGGTTCTGTTACTCTTGCCAAGAGTAACGCAAAAGCACTTTTGACAGCACGCTATCAAAAATGCAACCTGCAAGCAGGTTTTGCGCTCTCCGAGGGGCAAGGGCAGCCCTTTGAAAAGGGCTCCCTGCACCCCGCCTAAACTCTATTGCGTGTCAGTCCGTGTCAGCTGTGTCGGTGTTTCACACACCCCACAATCGCTGTCACAGCTGTCACGCTTTGACACGCTGCCCTCATAGGTCAGCGTGATTCTGCGCCCTTCGTGAGTGCGCTTGTAGTGGTAGGCGATCTTGTGTTCGTCCATCAGACGGTTGATATTGACATTCAGCTTTTGCGTGATAGCGTTTGGCTTGATATCAACGTCGAGGTATTCGCACAGCTCCGTCGGCGTTCCGCTCCACTGCGGATTGTCGGCGGTTATCCTTTCGGCGATCCTGTCGAGCAACGGCTCAGGTGGCGCTTTCCAAAGCTCTGTTTCGATTTTGTCAAGCTCCCACACCAGCGTTTCCGTGTTCTTCTTCAAGTA
>CADBYC010000020.1 GCA_902798755.1 uncultured Ruminococcus sp.
AATGATTAGCCTTGGATCTGAATGGTCTTGCGTTCCGGAAGCGCTACCGGCTTCTCCTTCGGGAAGTCAAGCGTCAGGACGCCATCCTCAAACTTGGCATGGACATCTTCTTCCTTGACATTCTCGCCGATATAGAAGCTTCTGGTCATGGAGCCTTCGTAGCGTTCCTGATGAACGATCTTGCCCTTCTTATCCTTGCCTTCTTCTTCGAGGCCCTTGGAAGCGGTAATCGTCAGGTAGCCATTCTGCAACTGCAAATCGATCTGATCCTTTTTGAAGCCCGGCAGGTCCACCTTTAGCTCATAGCCTTCATCGTGTTCCTTCAAATCGGTCTTCATCACATGAGCCGCATGTTTGCCATACAGCTTGCGATCCACATCGGATTCAAAGCCTCTGAACGGGAAGCCCATCCAGTCATCAAACAAACTCTCTCCAAAAATACTCGGTAACATAAGTCATGCCTCCTTTGATACTGCAATCTTTTTGTTTGTTACCTGAGCAAGGGGATGGAGGTCATCTATTCAATCTTCATTCCTCTGTTCGATTATGATTGTAACACCGTTTTTTAGCGCTGTCAAGAGGAGAGTGCTAATTCTTACGTAAACATTTTGTGAACATATTCATATTTATATAATAATTTCTCCGAGATTCCGGTCGCCATCTAGTTTTACCAAATCTGATACAGTTAATATCACTGCTCCTATTCCTCATCACTACTCAATTACGCCTACCGTATAGCAGAATACTGCATTAGAAATGGACTAAAGAATACTAAGGACGGTCTTTGGAATGTGTCGCTCAAAGAACTCAAGGAAGTCTTTGACGCTACTTATACCGGTACTGAGAAACAAAACGAGGAAATCTACAGAGAGCTGATGACTCGAGAAGAGATCAACGAACTCATCATGACTGAAGATTGCATTGAGATGGCATATCACTTGCGCTTCTGTCCGGAGTGTCAACAAGGTGGGATCGCTGGAGCGGCATCGCTGTTGTCTGTGCTGGGCTGCAATATCTAACTAAGAGAGATGTGCAAGCCTATTATGTTTGTCTTGAGATTGAAGTGGATGGCAAGAAATACTATCATGTTGTAGATGAACACCAGAACGATGATATTTTTGAGGCTGATGATAAGTTTCAAAAGGAAATCGATGGATTGATAGAGGATTGGAAAAAGCGAAAAGGGATTGTCTAAATCAACTCACCGACCGCTTATCAATTATAATTCTAATTTCGTAATAAAAAATGAACGCTCTGTTTTTCGGCAGCTTATCAAAACCGGGAAACAGGGCGTTTTTGTGTTCAATTATTTACTTAGCATAAAGGAACTATCTTTGAGAAATGGCTTAGGAATGAGAAAAACCATACCATCGACATTGTATCAACGGTATGGTCTTGATATGGTCGGAGTGAAGGGATTTGAACCCCCGACATCCTGCTCCCAAAGCAGGCGCGCTACCAACTGCGCTACACCCCGAAATTTTTATGAAATTGTTCTGTTTGTGGTCATCGTTGTGGTCAAGCGGTGTTTTACCGAACTTGAACTCGTGAAAGAACCCAATGTTTAAGCGAATGTTTGGAGCCGTTCGGCGGAAAAGACGGAAAAAGCTCCTTACTCCCAAAAAAAGCAGGCGCGCTACACCCCGATGTTGTTTTATATTAACGACTGACATTTTTACCAAAAACGCACCGCTCACAGCGTGTTCAATTATACCCGAATATAAATTTTTTGTCAACCGCAAAAAACCTCGATGATTGCTATTGTGTTTTGTCGAAAAAAGGAATATAATACATTTTGCAAATACGACAAGTCGTTTTTGTTGCTTGATTGTCACACAGATTCGGAGAGGAGGGTTCATATGTGCACGCGGTTATTCAGGATCGTAGTTGCCTTAGCGGTGATGATAGTCGCTGTATTTGGCTTTGCAATGCAGACATCGGCGCTGGATGATACCTACCGCTTCGATGATATTGAGATGTCGATCAAGTTCCCGAAGAGTTTTCATGTCATCACTATCAATTCTGCCCGTGACGACCCCGCATTTGAAGAGGTCAAGCTTGATTATGATGAAACGATGACCGCATTCAAGGCTGCCGACATTTATCTGCGCGCGTATGAATCTGAATTGACGTACCAGATCAGCATGACTGTGACGAAGAACGAGAATACGACGTCGATCAATAATTATTCCGATCTGACTGCCGCTGACCGCAAGTCGATTCTCGACACCGTGCAAAGCGACGAGAGCGTCAGTACAGCGGTAGAAGTAAAGCACAACGGCAATATCTTTATTGATTCCCAGCGACAGGTTGCGGTAGACGGTGAAACGGTCTATATCAATCTGAGCGATACCGTTATCAACGGCATGCAGATCGATCTGACTCTTCAGAAAGTCGGAGAGGAGATCACCGCCGAGGAAGCGAAAGCGCTGACTAATGCGGCAAATTCTTTGAGCTTCGATCATATCCGCCGTAATACAGGCCCCGTGTTCGATTGGTGGCGCCTGCTTCTGTGGGTCGTGATCCTCGCGGCTTTGGCAGTAACGATTTCATTCATCTATCGCCAGTACAATGCCGCAAACAAGCGAAAGCTCGAGGTGCGCCGTAATCTCAGAAAGAATATTTCCGAAGCATCTTCTGATGAGCCCGCTCACGCCGAGTCGCCAAAGCCGATGACCTTTGAAGAATCCCTTGGCTATAAAGACGACGAGGAATTCTCCGAACGAGCCGACGCCGACGAAATGGCGGGAATGGATATCAAGATCAGAGAGCGCGATCCCAACAAAGGAATCAATTACTTTGAGGACGAGGGCAAGGGCATCGACGATGGTACCGATTACTTTGATACGTATTTTGAAGAGCCGACTGAAAAACGCGCATGGTACCAAAAGCTCGGCAGCGCGATCAGCTCCAACTTCAAAATAGCGATTAACCATATCGGCATCTTCTTCAAAAATCTTTTCGCAAAAATCTTCAAGAAAAAGAAATAACGTAACGAAAACGGACAGGCATCACGCCTGTCCGTTTGTATATGTTAGATCAACATAATCGCAATTGAGCCAGTTTTAGGGAAGAACAAAACTGCCAAAAACAAGAAATCCGAAACAGTCACCAACGATGACGATTTCGGATTTGCTCTGGTGTGTCCTATGTGTATAAAAAAGATTTTTTTCGAAGGGTTTGCGCCAGAGACTTGAACGCACGAAAACAAATTTGAAAACACAGCAACAAAAGCAAGAAAGCCAAAGTGTTCCGAACTATCATTATTAAACAGTTTTTCAGTTTTAAGTTTTCAGTATTCATTTAGAAAATCCTGTCAGCAGGACTGAAAATTTAAGACTTAAAACTTAAAAATGAATAATACAAAGCAAAAATCCTGCCACGTTGTGACAGGATTTTCGCTTTGGTGGAGCAGAGACGAATAAATCCGAAAAATCCTCCAAATCCTTCTGATAAAGGGTTTCGGCGTTCTCTTTATAGTTGAAGTAGAAGATGATCTTGTCATCGTACAGCACGATCGCGTTGACAAAGCTATCGATCATATTCTTCCTGTGCTTCGGATTCTTTGGATCAAAGTTTCTGAATCGCTGAAGCCAGAAAACGATCTGTTCCCTAGTCAGAATCGGCTTTTTGATTGCCTCCGAAGCCAGCCTGACTTCGAGTTCCTTTTTCCGATCTTCGAGCTTGATCAATCGGTTTTTGGTGGTCTCGGTGATAATTCCCATCTCGATTGCTTTCATCAGGTTTTCGATTCCCGATTCAGCCTCGGCAAGCTGGCGCCTGAGAAGTTGAACTCCGTTATCCTCTTCGCCTTGCGTCTTGATGATTTTGTCTGCAATCAGATTGATGGCGGAATCGTCTTGAATAATTTTCCGGATTTGATCGATCACCAGATCCTCAATCAGATCCTTTTGAACAGCTTTCTTATCGCAGCCGCTTTTCCGTTTTGCGGATACACACTTGTAGTAGCGATAGGTTTTATCCCATCGGCTGGTACCGCTCTCGCCTACCATGAAGGATTTACAGTTACCGCAGTAGAGCTTTGTAGTCAGAATATACTCCTCGCCTGATTTCTTTCGGGCGGGCTTTTTTCTGTTTGCGTTTAGTTTGTTGTTGACGGATTCAAACATCTCTTTCGGGATGATGGCAGGGATACCGTTTTCGATAACGATCTCTCTGAATTTGTATTCTCCGATATATCGCCGATTGGTCAGCATTTTGGAGACAACGGATATCTTGAATGGATTTCCTCTTCGGTTGCGGAGTCCTTTATCGTTGAGCGCAGTCACGATTTCTTTCATTGTCATCCCGCTGTCATAAAGCTCGAAAACTTCACGGACGATGGCGGCGGTTGCAGGTTCGATCTGCAGATGCTGTTCGTCATCTACATAGTAGCCGTATGGGATCGTACCTCCGTTGAATTTGCATTTGTAAGCATTTTCATTCATTCCGCGGAGCACCTTTTCAGCAAGCTCGGCTGAGTAATACTCCGCCATGCCTTCCAAAAGAGATTCAAGGATAATACCTTCGGGACCCTGCGAGATTGCCTCGGTAGCGGAAACCACACGCACGTTGTTGCGTCTCAGGATCGCCTTATAGTGTGCGGAATCGTAACGATTTCGGGCGAAGCGGTCAAGCTTCCATACGATGATGACCTCGAATTGTTCTTTGGCGCTGTCCCGAATCATTCGCTGAAACGCTGGACGATTATCTGTCTTTGCGGAGAGCGCTCTGTCGATGTACGTCTCGACGATTTGAATATCGTTCTTCTCAGCAAACGCCATACATTCTCTCAGCTGTCCCTCAATACTTTCTTCCCTTTGATTATCGGAAGAATACCTTGCATAAATTACACCATTCATTCGTTCTCACCTCTTCTTCAAAGTTTGTTAGATATTAGCGCGCCTGAAACATTTTGTCAACTAAAACAGATCCTCGATCTTGCATGCCAGAATATCGGCAAACAAGTTCAGCGTTTCGAGCTTCGCTCGCTTGAGATCCTTCTGCCCTTGCTCATAGGCTTGGATCGTTTTCAGGCTGATGCCGGAGATTCTCGACAGGCTTGATTGAGATAATCCCATTCTCTCTCTTTGCCGTTTCAACCCGATTTGTTGATTCGCCGTTCGCTTGTTCATCTTATCAAAGAACTTCTCGATCGGCGCTTCATGCAGCGTTTGGTACATTCCGATCAACTCCGAAAAGCCAACGAGCGAATGGAGCTTTTTGTAAGACTGCTCCGACTTGATCTGATACTGAGCCAATGCCCAGCCTGCCCAGTATTCGGGTGAGCGTTCAAAAGCAACATAGTCGGTGTTGTCAGATGGGATGTTCAGTTTATCAAATACCATGTTCACGATCTCTACAGCGGAGTGTCCCAATACGAACTTCGGATTGCCGTCCTCCAGCTGCTTAGCGATTCCCGAAATAACAAGGTAGTTCCAAAAATCGTCTCCGTCTGTTTTACAGAAGTTGACTGCATAATCAAAGCACTCGGCGACCAGGTCGATCGTCTTTTCATCAGAATAATTATCTGCTAAAGTCTTCATTCTTCATGTTCCTTCCCATGATGTCCCGAATGAACAAACCATTCACGACATCGTTGTAGCGTTCAACGCTCAGATACTGTGTTCTCGCTTCGCTGTCTCTCTTCTCTCTCAACGGAAAATAGATACTGCTGTCAGCGTATTCGCATTTGTCTCTGTCAAACTGAACAGTGTCAAATGCCTTCTTCGATTTCAGCACTACCTGCTCGCCAAGTTTGCCCAGGCGCATCGCGCGGGATAACTGCTCAAGGGAGATCGTGTTGCTGATAAAGTCCTTCGCAAAGGAGAAGTAGGAGTCATCCGCACGATAACCGATGATGATGTCGTAGGGGGTAATATCGACGGAGAAATTCTCAATGATATACTGCTTGGCGACCTGAGCGATCGGAACCGTCGTGCTGAAACGCCTGTTCTTTATCAGTATTGCCAGCCAGTTCAAGATATTATACTTTTCGTCGGACAGGTTCAGTATGCTCAATCCGTCGGTATCGATGGTATAAGCGTTGGCATAACCGTCCTGACCGCGCTCTCCGCAAGCCCACTCTTTCGCAAGCTCGATAGACTCTGTGCAGTAGAAGCCTGTGCCGTAGTCGTTGTCAGGTTTGCCTTTTCCGAAAATAGGCTGACCTACGATATGATCACTGCCGTGATATAAAACTAACTTGCTCATGATATCACCTCTGTATATACTATACTACTGAAGTAGGATAATGTCAAGTGTGTGAAACAATAAAGATAAATCATTTATAATACACAAATTAGCGAAACATACCAAGAGATAATTCAAACTAAATCTGTATTGCTTGACAAGTTAGAAAACCATAAGTACGGTTTTTAAAATCAATTATTGATTGTCCCCATGCTTTATGATATAGTAATTATGTATAATTATGTCATAATGGCTGAGGAGGGAAATGATTGTGATTACCAAGTACCATGCAAAGTATTATGCCAATTTACTTTCTTGTCAAGCGGTAGGCGGTAATATTGACAGTCTGTCTCAGTCTCTTTTAAATGCATCTGTTGATATTAATCCTCATCAGATTGAAGCTGCACTGTTCGCATTCAAGTCACCCTTGTCCAAGGGTGTTATCTTTGCTGACGAAGTTGGTTTAGGTAAAACGATTGAAGCTGGATTGGTTTTGTGTCAGTTATGGGCTATTGGCAAGCGAAAAATTATTATCATTTGCCCAGCTTCTATCCGAAAGCAGTGGGGCTACGAACTTACTGAGAAGTTCGGTATTGATAACGAAGTATTAGATACTAAAAACTACAATCAATATCTGCGTATAGGTGCTGAACCGTTCGATCAAAAAAAGGTTATCATCTGCTCTTACTATTTTGCGGCGCGCAAAAAGGAAGAGATTAAAAGACGCGGTTTTGATTTTGCAGTTATTGATGAAGCACACAAACTACGTAATGTCTATAAGAAGAACGCTAAAACTGCCCAAGCGCTTAAAGATGCTCTTTCGAATGTTAAAAAGCTGTTATTAACTGCTACACCTTTTCAGAACTCCTTGATGGAGCTTTTTGGCTTGACCAGCGTTATCGATGATAATGTATTCGGCGATGCACGTTCTTTCCGTGCTGACTATGTTTATGATGAAAATATAACAGATCTGAAGCGTCGTATTGCACCATATTATACTCGTACGCTTCGTAAGGATGTCAAGGAGTATATCAATTATACGAATCGTCTTCCGATTACGCAGGAATTCAGTGCGACAGATTTAGAATCCAAACTATATGACGATATCTCAGAATTTCTAAGAAGAGAAGATGCGTATTCCGTTCCGAAGCGTCAGCGCATGTTGACTACGATGATCATACGTAAGATCCTTGCTTCATCTACCTATGCACTAATTGGCACTCTGCGTACCGTTAAGCAGAGATTGGAACAAATGCTGAAGGATGAAACGGCGAAGCAGCTCACGCTAGCAGATTATCTGGATCCTGATGAAGCAGATTTGTACGAAGAGGACGATGAAGAAGAGAACCTGTTAGAAGACGATACCATTGATTTAGAAAAACTGCGTGACGAAATACATACCATAGATGGCTTTATCGAAACTGCGCTGATGATAAAGTATGACACAAAATCAACTGCATTACTGCAGGCGCTGGAGCAAGCTTTTGCTATGCTGCCGCGCACAGGAGCAAAACGCAAGGCGCTCATTTTTACCGAATCCACCAGAACGCAGCAGTATCTGAAAGAGTATCTTGATGAACATGGATACAAGGGCAAGATTGTGCTGTTTAACGGTTCCAACAACGATCCTGAATCCAACGCCATTTATGAAACTTGGTATGCTAAGAATGCTTATAACGGCAAGGCGAGCGGTATCAAAGCGGCTGATAAGCGTGTAGCAATCGTTGAGCACTTCCGTGACGAAGCTGAGATCATGATAGCAACCGAGGCGGCGGCAGAAGGTTTGAATCTCCAGTTCTGTTCTCTTGTTGTCAACTATGATTTGCCTTGGAATCCGCAGCGAATCGAGCAGCGTATTGGCAGATGCCATCGTTACGGACAGAAGTGCGATGTCGTTGTCGTCAATTTTGTCAACAAAAGGAATTTTGCCGATGTACGCGTGTATAATCTGCTCTTAGATAAATTCCATCTATTCAGTGATGTGTTCGGCGCCTCGGATGAAGTACTCGGACAAGCCGATGCGATCGATTTTGAAAAGCGTATCTGGGAGATCTATCAGGAGTGTCGTACCGAGGAAGAGATCAATGCTGCATTCGAAAGACTCCAAAGCGACCTTCAGGATCAGATCAGCGATAAGATGAAAGAAACGCGTGAACAGGTTCTGGAGAATTTTGATATTGATGTTCAGGAGCGTTTGAAACTATCGCGCGAGAAAACCGGAGCTTTCCTGTCTCGATATGAGCACATCTTCTGGGAGTTAACTAAGTTTGTGTTAAAAGATGATGCGGAATTTGATGACATCACACACTCTTTCCGTTTGTTGACACCTCTTGCAGGTTGTAGAATCGGAAAATACGATTTGCTTTCTTGTTTGGCAGACGGTATACCTTATCGTTTGTCGCATCCATTAGCGCAGTATGTTATCCAAACCGCATTAGGTTATGAGGTTGGTGAAGGCGCTGTAGAATTCAGCGAAGGCGATTCAAAAATAAAAGTCACATTACCGGAACACCTGAAGAACAGCAGCGGTTATCTGGTATTGTCAGAACTGGATATCTCTGCTTTTGAAGATGAACAGTACTGTCTGTTTACTGCGTTTACAGATGACGGCAGATTTCTGACTCAGGAGGAATGTGAAAAGCTGTTTCTGTGTGCCGGTTCCGAAACAGATTTCAGCGGCATTTCGGAAGAAGTAAAACGTAAGCTCGGCGTTAATGCAAAGCAGCACACAAAGAGCAAACTGAATGAAATAGACAGTCGTAATCTTGTCTATTTCAAAGAGGAAGAAGAGCGTATCTTCCGTTGGGAGAAAGATATCATTGATTCCATTGAGAAGGAACTCGATGTTGTTAAACGTTCGATCCGTGAGCATGAACGCCTTTCCCGCACAGCGGCTAATATGGAAGAAAAGCTCGCCTTCACCAAAAAGATAGACGAGCTGGAACGAAAGAAGCGCCGTATGCGCAATACGCTTGCCGACAGAGAGGACGAAGTAAGTCAGCAGAGACGCCGTATGATAGAAGAACTTGATCGCCGAATGGTCAAGACAACCGCTACCGATGACATTTTTATAATCAGATGGTATACAAAGGAGTAAACCGATGAGTGAAAAGTTAAAAAGATTCACTGATTTGATGCAGGAGATATTTGAGCTCGATAAGTCTGATCTCGATTTCGGTATCTACCGCATTATGATTATCCGAAAGGCAGAGATCGAAAAGTTCCTGACAGTGCGTTTGCCGGAGTTGGTGCAAGATACTCTTAAGCCTTTTGCACAGGGCAATAAAGAGGAAACCCGTGCTGAAATGGCTCAGATTGAGAAAAGCGCATCAGACATGGGTATGACGGTGGACGATCTTCCTGAGACGGCGCCTTTGAAACAAAAGTATACTCAGCTTCGCAAACAACTTGCGGAAGGAACAGATCTTTCAGCATTGGAGACGGATGTTTATTCTGCGCTTTACTCTTTCTTCAATCGCTATTATGAAGAAGGCGATTTTATTTCCAAGCGCCGATACAAAGAGGGCGTTTATGCTATCCCTTATGAAGGTGAAGAAGTCAAGCTTTATTGGGCAAATCAGGATCAGTATTATATCAAGACCAGTGAGAATTTCAAAGATTACTCCTTTACTGTTGCTGATCACACCGTTCATTTCCGCTTGGTAGACGCGACAACCGAGCAGAATAATAACAAAGAGAGCAAGGATAAAAAGCGCGTCTTTATGCTTTTTACCGAGGATGAAGAGAATCATCCGGGCATCAAAACCTTTGAGTATAATGAAGATGCCAAAGAATTCATCATTCGTTTTATCTATGATATACCCGAGGATAAGAAAAAGAAGTATGATGAATTGAATTACACTGCTATCAGTGAATGGTTGGTCAAGACGCGGATTCCGATTTGGCAGGAGCTGTTGGTACGTAATATCCCCAGCGGCAAGAAAGGGAAAATGATCGACCTGCTCGAAAAGCATCTGAAAGGATATGTAGCAAAGAATACCTTTGATTATTTTATCCATAAGGATCTGCGCGGGTTCCTCAGCCGTGAGCTTGATTTTTATATCAAGAGCGAGGTCATGCATCTCGATGACCTTGATACCGACCATGAGGAACGCGTCGAGACTTATCTTGCAAAGGTTAAGGCGATCAAGCGCGTCGGTAAGATCATCATTGATTTCCTTGCCCAGATCGAAGATTTCCAGAAGAAACTGTGGCTCAAGAAGAAGTTTGTCGTAGAGACAAATTGGTGCATGACGCTCGATAAGGTAGACGAGAGCTTTTGGCAGGAAATCATCGAGAATAAAGAACAGATCAATGAATGGATCGCGTTGTATGCGATCGACGAAGCGGAAGGCTGGACAAATCCGCCCTCCCTTGATTTCTTGCGCCAAAATCAGAATCTTAGCATTGATACCAAGCACTTTGACACTGTATTCAAAGAGCGCCTTGTCGCAAGTATCGAGAATCTGGACGAGCAGACCAATGGATTGATGATTAATGGAGATAATTATCATGCATTATCTTCTTTGCAAACAAAATATCGAAGCAGAATAGATTGCTTCTATTTAGATCCGCCTTATAATGCAAAATCAAGTGAGATTCTGTATAAGAATAATTATAAAAACTCAACATGGTTATCATTTATCGATAACAGAATAGAACTTTCAAAGCAACTTCAAAATCTAAATGGAGCGATTGTTTTTGCAATTGATGAAAACGAACAAGTGAATATTGGAAGGTATTTCAAAGAAAGTATTGATGAAACTAACTATTCTGTTGATTGTATCACGGTAATACATAATCCGGGAGGAATTCAGGGAAGCAACTTTTCTTATTCTCATGAGTTTGCATATTTTATTTACCCAAATAAAAGTGGATACATTACAAAAGAGAAGAGAAATCGGGAAGAGAATCCTGAACTGACTCCGTTCAGAGATTGGGGAAAGGAAAACTCAAAAAGAACAGAATCACCAAACTGTTTTTATCCAATTATCATAGATTTGCAAGGGGCAGTTATCGGTTTTGGAGACATTCCTCCGACAGATTTCCATCCATTTTCCTCTAATGAACGCGAGGGAAACACGATTAAAGTTTGGCCGATTGATATAAACGGGATTGAAAGGCGCTGGCGTTTTGCACGAGACACAGTAGAAGCAATTAGGGATGAACTGAAAGCGGATTTCGGAAAAGGTGTCTGGAGTATCAAGCGCGCCAAAATGTTTTATACCAGAAAAACAGTCTGGGATAACCAGAAATACAGTGCTAATGTTAGTGGGACACAGCTTTTGGCACAAATAATCCAATCATCGTTCTCATTCCCTAAGTCTTTGTATTTGGTAAAAGATTGTATCATGGCTTGTGAGCAGAATAATTCTCAACTGGTCATGGATTACTATGCCGGATCCGGTACTACCGGTCATGCTGTGATTTCCCTTAACCGAGACGATAATGGCAACAGAAAATACATCCTTGTTGAAATGGGCGAATATTTTGATTCCGTTACCAAGCCTCGTATGCAAAAGGTCGTCTATTCCGCAGATTGGAAAGACGGTAAACCGCAGAATCGTAATACCGGTATATCTCAGATCATCAAGTACATGACCTTAGAGAGCTATGAGGATGCGTTGTCCAACATTCAGCTTGACGATGATACACATGGGATGCTCGGATTATTCAGCGATGACTATATGATTCACTATATGCTCGACCTCGAGAGTCAGGGAAGTCTGCTGAATCTCGACGCCTTCCGTGACCCCTTCTCTTACCGTATGAAAATCACCGAGAAGAATGAATGCAAAGAGCGCCCTGTGGATGTGATCGAAACCTTTAACTATCTGATCGGTTTGACCGTTATACATCAAGGTGCAACAGTTTCGTTTACGACAAAAGCAAATAACGACGGCGAGTATGAAGGCGCTGTTGATTTGGTAAAGGACGCATTCGGTCAATACTCCTTCCGTCAGATCGAGGGTACCCTGCCGGACGGAAGGCGCGCTCTCGTCATCTGGCGAACCGTCAGCGATAATATCATTGAGAGCAACGCGGCTCTTGACGCATACTTCCGCAAGTACCGCGTCAATCCAGCCGATCGCGAGTATGACATCATCTATGTAAACGGCGACAACAACCTCGAGAACCTCCGCACCGACGACGAAGCATGGAAGGTTCAAATGACCGAGCTTGAATTCAAATCCCGCATGTTTGAGGAAGAGTAATCATGGCAACGACAATACCAAGAACACTATATCATTACTGCAGTATTCCCACATTCTTTAATATAGTAAAGAACAAGTCTATTTGGTTATCAGATATTAGCAAATCAAATGATTCACTTGAACTCAGATGGATTAAGGAACAGTGTCGATATTACATACTAAAAGTATGGGTGGATTATGTTAGGTCAGTCAAAGAATCAGTTAATGATCTGTCGTTAGTAAGCTTTGATGATTTCGAAAATGTTCAGAAGTTTAGCGAGTTAATTGCCAAATACGACTTAACAAAAAGCTGGGTCTTTTGTCTTACAGAGAAGAAAGACAATTTAGGTCAGTGGCGTGGATACGCAGATGACGGTACCGGTGTTTGTATAGGATTTAAAACTGATTTTTATTCTATGATTGACGCAGTCGCTCATTATATTGACAAAGATGCAGATTTACACTTTAGAAAAGTTCGATACACAAAAAAAGAAATCGAAGACTTCTTTTATAATGCTGCTGAATTGTCTAAGATAGATGCCAGTATGTCTTGTCAAGAAGTGATCCGGTTATTGAATTCTGCTATCAGCTTTACAATGAGTAATGCTGAGTTCTTTAAAAACGATGCCTTCAAGGAAGAAAAGGAATGGCGTTTAGTTTATACGATGGAAACAAGCGATTTATTAAAGGGTAAGGTTCCCGGTATGGAAAAGTTCAGCGAAAAGATTACTGATATGTCTATCGGAAATTTCGGTTTTTCTACAAGAAGAGGAACAATAATATCGCATATCGAAATTAGTTTACCAAAACTTGATTCTGTTTTTTCGAGCATTACAATTGGACCTAAATCTTCGCTTTCCATAAATGACGTGAAGTTGTTTTTATTACATTCTGGTGTAATAAAGAACACGGAAAACCTTTCAATAAAAATCGAAAAATCAAAAGTATCATACAGATAGAGAGATAGATTATGGCTAAGAAAAAGAATGTCCCCGATCTGACATTTGATGAACAACTGATACTGTTCCGCTATTTCCTGCATGAATTAGGAATAGAGGGATTATCAACGCTGAGCAGAAAACTGAACAGCACAGAATACGAAGGCGTCGACGAAAGCGGAAGAACCTATTTTTCGCTGTATATCGAGCAGTATGCCAAAACGCGTGGAATAGAGATGAACTTTGACAAGCTGCGCGTGTATGACGAGAATATCTGTCGCCATACCAGAAAAATCAGTGAGAAGCGCGGAACATTACGCTGGAAATATTTTCAGTATATTTCTCTGCTGTTTACAGAGATGTATCTCGACCGCTATTTCGGCGACAAAGAAGCATTTTGCAGCGACCTGAACAATTATCTGGATTCATTAATTACGGAGTCATTCGGTAGGATCGGATTTGAACATTATACCGTTGACAAGCTGAATAAACTCGCCTATATGTGCGCTACCGGCAGCGGTAAAACGCTGATCATGCACGTCAACATACTGCAATTCAGTTATTACTTCAAACGCGCCAAAAGAGCAAACAGCCGTCTTTCGATCAACAAGATCATTGTCCTTGCTCCGAATGAGGGCATGAGCAAGCAACATCTGGAAGAATTGACGCTGTCATCTATCCATGCTGCGATCTTCGATAAAAACTGGAGCTTCAAATCTCGCCAGGACGAAGTTATTGTCATTGACATGAACAAGCTCAAAGAAGAAGGAAAGGTCAAAACCGTTTCTGTCGACAGCTTTGAGCAAAATAACCTTGTGCTTGTTGATGAAGGGCATAGAGGCTTATCCGGTGACATCTGGTATGATTATCGAACCAGACTATCAGCCGATGGATTCTCTTTTGAGTACTCCGCTACATTTAAGCAGGCTCTGAAAGCAAGCTCGACGAAAAAGGAAGATAAAGCGCTGATGGAAGAGTACGGAAAGTCTATCATCATGGACTATTCGTATAAGTACTTCTATGAGGATGGATACGGCAAGGATTATCGAATCTATAATCTCAGAGACAGCATCGATGAAGAACAGCGGCATCTGTATCTTACGGGAGGATTACTGTCGTTCTATCAACAGCTGAAGCTGTATTCCGAAGCCGGTCACAAGCTGAGAGAATTCAATATCGAAAAACCGCTGATGGTATTTGTCGGTAATCGCGTCACCACATCTACATCAAAAGGTGAGCTGACTGATGTTGAAGAAGTACTGGATTTCCTTGATAAATTTGTACGCAACAAGGCTGTTTCTATCAGAAGGATCAACGATGTCCTTATCAAGGATACCGGATTAACCGACGCCTCCGGAAACGATTTGTTCTATGGCAGTTTCAATGCGCTGGAGCATATTTTCGGCGGTACTCCCGACGCGACAGTTATCTTTGAAGATGTTCTGCGGCTGGTGTTTAACTCCGATACCGTAGCGGATGAACCGCGCTTGCAGCTAAGAAACATCAAACAGGTACCGGGGGAAATCGGTATGCGAATCGGCAGCGAAGGCGAGTACTTTGGTGTAATCAATATCGGCGATACTGCAGAATTGATGAAACGCCTCAACACAAGAGATATCGATACGGATAATGAAGAGTTTATCTCAGAATCTATGTTCCGTTCTATCAACAGCAAAGACTCGCGCATGAATATCCTGATCGGTTCGCGTAAGTTTACCGAGGGTTGGAACAGCTGGCGTGTGTCCACGATGGGATTGATCAACTTTGCTAAAGGCGAAGGATCACAGGCAATCCAGCTTTTCGGACGCGGAGTAAGACTGAAAGGATATCAGGGATGTCTGAAACGCTCCCGTAGATTGGATGACAGGAGAGTCACTATTCCACAGGATATCGAGATTCTTGAAACACTGACTATCTTCGGCGTAAAGGCGCAATATATGGAAGACTTCAAAAGATATCTTGAACTTGAAGGCGCTCCGGTCAATGATAATCTTCTGGAGTATAAGATGCCGGTTATCAGTCGCTATCACGAAGTTAAGGATAAAAATCTGCATGTGATCCGTGTGCGCGACGGAGCCAACTTTAAGCGCCAATCACGCAGAATGGTGCTTGATGTACCGGATGAAGGATTTAAGCGTTATCTGTCAAGAAGCAAAACACGGATCGATTGTCGCAGCAAGATTCAAACAATTGATTCTACCTTCAGCTTCAAGTTGGAATCGAGCCCCGAAGAGCATACTTTGCCCAAAGACAAACTCCGGTATTTGGATTATCAGAGAATCTTTGAGGAGCTTGAACAGTATAAGAATGAAAAGTTCTATTATATTATCAGCATCGAAAAAGGAAAGCTGGAGAGTATTCTGAATGAAGATTATTGGTACTCTCTGCTGATACCGAAAAGTCATCTTGAGATCGATACGGTTGAAAAACTAATCGCTGCTACCGATTATGCTGTGTTGGCGCTGAAATCCTATATGGACAAATTCTTCAAGTATGAGAAAGAGCGTTGGGAAGCTCCGAGATTGGAATATAAGATACTTGAAGAAGATGACAACAATTTTGTTGACGAATACAAAATCACCTATGCTCCACAGGGCGAATGGGATCATACAGGAGAGGACCTGGATAGATTTGTATCGGATATCAGTGCAATCCTGACAGAGCAGAAAGGCTTAGATGTTTATGAAAAGCCCGCTTTCCGTGACAGACTGGTACTGTTTGATTTTCGAGCACACTTGTATGCTCCTTTGCTTTGCCTGCAAAAGAGTAATTTGAAAATCCAGGTGACCCCGGTCAGCCTGAACGAAGATGAAAAGAAGTTCGTGGATCTGCTGCATGATTATGTCAGCAGTAATCCGGAGATACTGAAAGATAAAACACTGTACCTGTTGCGGAACAAAAGCAAGACAGGTATGGGTTTCTTTGAGGCGGGCAATTTCTATCCCGACTATATTCTTTGGATAAACAGCGACGATACAGAGTACATCTCCTTTATTGATCCAAAGGGGTTGCTGAATCTTAATCCGGATGATCCGAAGATCCAGTTCTCGAAAATAATAAAAGAGAAGGAAGAACAGCTGTCGTCGCAAGTTACAGATAAGCAAATCGTTTTGAATTCTTTTATCATGTCAGGAACGAATGAGATGGCTTTGAACGAAAGATGGAGAAGACCGGATATTCCGGATCAGCAAGCTTTCAGAGAAGAGAGAAACATCTATATGTTAGATGATGACGAATGCATATCTAAGATTATGGAAAAGATTGTTGTTTAGACAGGTAAATAAAAAGAAGAATAGTACAGAATACAAGTGAGCAGAGGGATTGGTGTTAACAATCCCTCTGCTTCTTATATACAGCGTATTCATTTGCAAATGCAATTTGCCGTAGTGTCGATGAATATGAACGCGATATGTAATATTACGTTCACAAAAAGTTTACACGATTGATAGAACATAAATTCTATTTTCTGTTGACAGTTACAATAGAAAAATGCTATTATAGTGCAACCATAATTCTGAATATGTAAATGATCATTCATAGATTAGTAAATTGGAGGAGCTAAGATGGCAGGTGAATTTTCTTTATCACAGTACAAATCTAAATTGAGACAATTACAACAGAAACAAAGACAGGTTATTAACAATTATAATCGTGCGGTAGATAACTATAATCGAAACATGAAGAAGGCCATTAATAATTATAATTCAGCTGTTAGAAAGCATAATGCTACCGTACGACATAACAGGCAAATAATAGCTAATGAATTGCGAAAGCTAAATTCGACTTCTGCTGCAATGCAGAGTGGGTATTCAACATCTTCGAGGATTATGTATCAACACTATGAAAATGTTGGAAGAGTGTACTATGAAGGAATTCCTGTGTCTCCAGAACAGGAGAGAATTCTTGACTTGATAGAGCAGGAACAAGCGAATAGTTTGACTACAGAAAATATAATAGAAGGAGATAATAGTTCAGAAGCGTTACCAGAAGATATTGAAATCGGGGATAAACTTGCTGTTGTATCTGAAGATTTAAACGACAGATGGAAGGGCGCTGTTTTTGCTTTAAATCCAAACAATCCAGATGCGACAAGGCATTTCTGTACAAGCACCCGAGAAATTTTTACCGAGTTTCTCGAGATAAAAGCTCCTGATGATAAAGTTTTTGAGTATAATCCGCAGTGCCAAAAAACAGAGAGGGGAAATGCAACGCGTCGTGAAAAAATAGGATTCATGATGCGAAATACTAACATGGATGATAGTGTGGTTTCGTTTGTTGAAGCAGATATAAAAAACATTTTGGAATTGAATCATTTACTTAGCGGAGGAACTCACGGACCTGCAGGAAAATATACATTTGAAAAACTATTACAGGTTAAGAAACGTGTTGAACAGGGTATTCTATTTCTCTGTGAGATATCACAATCTGCATAGACTGAAAAAGTTTGCTTGACTTATTCTTTTTCTGTGGTATTGTGTTGTGCTTGAAAGGGGTACGATACGATGACCACATTAGAAGATTTCTACTTCGGAAACGTCAATCCAAGCGAGTATAATCAGAGCAAAGGCGTCAAGAAAAAGCTCTCAGAGATGTTGAAATTACTCAATGAATTCCGTCTTATACTCACGACCGAACAGCAAAAAGAAAAGCTGGAGCAGATCGAGAACTGCCAACTATCTTTGATCGCTCTGTCTGAAAAGGACGCTTACATCGAAGGCTTCAAACTCGGTGTGAAGATTGCAACAGAGATTTATACAGAATCACAGTAGCGGTAAGATCAAATGATCTCACTGCTGTTCTCATTTCTGATGTACTATTATGGAATGGTTTTCGTTACATAAATTGCAAAAGAATTGCTCTGAAACAACTGGTTTTGAGATGCATTTTTGAAGAAAAAACATAAGGTGATTGAGTCTTTTATATCCTCGTTTCTTGCTCGGGGACGGTGGGGACGATATTTTCTACACACCGTCAAAACATTGAAAAGCGCTTAGAGAAGCGGCATTTTAGTACAATGCATTGTCGTCCCTGCATAATACCGTCCCCGAATCAGAGGGACAAGAACAGCTCGTTGAGAACGGTTAATTATCTACTTTGACGAACATCGTATTTGTTCGATTTTGAAGCAGGAGAAAGAAGGGCGGCTTGCATTTTGCCGCCCTTCAAATTACAACGGACGGCAACGCCGACCGTTAAGCCATTTTTGAGAGATTTCGAGTCACCTGTTTTAGGTGGCTTGCTTGAAGGGTTAATCCATCGTTTAGGTGCTGTGTGAGCCAAAACAGCCGATGATAGCAAGAAAATGTATAGGCTTGCTTTTTAAATGGAAATAATAGTGCACAAAAGAGAAATATTTCTCTGCTTAGACAAAGAAAAAGTTGTCCGGATTAACTGGGTGTAATAAAGAAAAAACCGTCCCGAAGGACGGCGATTCTTGTTGAGTTATCAGCATGTATATTCCTTGATAATACACAGCTCACCCTGCACATCATAGCGTAGGGTGCAATCATCGTACTCGACCAGGCATGCGCAGTGACCGCCCGGAACGGATGTATTTGCATACAGATTATATGTAATGATATGGCGGTCACAGTGCTGGTTCGACTCACCGCCCGGATAGAGAAGCATGGATTCAAGCCCCAGATCTCTGGCAGCGAAGGCTGTCAGAACCGCACCATCGACGCACATGATTTGATCATATGTATAATGATCTCGAATGTATTCGGCGAAGGCTTTCATCTTTTCTCTGTTGGTCATAGACGAATTCCAGCACGCTTTCTCTGTTGATCGAACGACACTTAATATCTTTTCAATATCATCGAGAGTACGGTTGACATCGACATTGACAGTCACTCGGCGGATCAGTTCGCCCTTGTAATACAGTTCGATCGGAAAACTTCCGTGAGCTGCTCCGATACAACTGACCGTCGTCTGGAAAGGAAAGTACAGACCGCTCTTGTAATGAGCGTAGACATAGGCGAGCGGATTATCTTCTCTGTCTGTCACTTCGCAATCATAGCCGTGGAGGATTCCGTTTTCCTTTTCAATCAGATAACTCTCCTTGAAACGGCTGTCGGTGTAGTCGATCATGTTTCTGTAGTGACCGTTATTGACTACTGTCGTGATATCGTCCGGATCGATCTCGATCTTCGGTATGAGCATCAAGGTAATACTTTTATCGGTAAGTGTGACCTCTGAAGGGACCTTCTTCAAATCGAAGGTGACGCCTTCGACCGTAACATACCGATCGGTCGGTGACGGTTCTGCGACAGGCTTTGAGATCGGATAGCTATCTGATACATTCACCATCCATCGTTGCAGGTGTGACGCATCCATCACAGTCACGACACGGTCGCCGTCGATATCCGCAACAGAAGAAGTAACAGTGACAGGCGTTTGGATACCGATCGTGTATCGCTGAATAATCGTCGCGTCGGTGATACTGATCTCACCGTCACCGTCGACATCGCCTAATATTCGGCTCTCAGCTTTGACGGAAACGGACATCATCATCGCCATACAAAGTGATAAAGATAATACAGATTTGATTTTCATAACAGAAACCTCCTTCACGGTTTGGTGTATTTTAGCTTAGGTTAGGAGGTTTTACAAGTAAAAGTTTTCAGTTAATATTTGTCCGGTGTGATACAAATCCGTTGTCAAATATTGTGGCGCAATACAAAGAAAACGGCCGAACGGCTCCGAAGAACAGTTCGGCATATGCAAAGGATATACTAATGATAGTTTGATACCAAAGTCTTGACAAATATGTTCGAATTTGATATAATAACAAACAGAAAGATAACTGAATACAGCCGATTCATAGTCCTGTGTGTCAACCTGCTTGACACATGAGGCTATTTCATTTTCAGTTGCTCTTTCAAAATAAGCAAAACCAAATTTCGGAGGAAAAATGAATTACAAATCCACCGCCCGATGGGCACAATCTATCTGAATCAAGAAGGAGGAATGACCGACAAAGATAGAAGCGTTGTCTTATGGCAACAACTCGCAAGACAATCACCGAAGCCGATTTAATGGGATTACCGCCCGATCCTAACACCGAGTGCGGAATCCCGGAACATGTATTGGAATCCATTGCACGAATGGTTCTCCCCGACATCATTGCCTTCTTTGAGACCGAGGAAGGACAAAAAGAGTTTGAAGCATGGAGACAGGCGCAAGAGCTTTTGAAGCAACAGGACGAAGAAAAGAGCGACTGTGGGCCGGTGATCGGACAGATGTAAATCTCTCAGCGAGAGTATAAAACAGGCAGGGAGCGTCAAAACTCCCTGCCTGATTCGATTATACGGAAACAGCTCACATTCAGACAAAATCACGGAAAATGAGAAATCCGAAACAGTCACCAACGATGACGATTTCGGATTTGCTCTGCTGTGGTGGGCCATCAGGGACTCGAACCCCGGACCGACCGGTTATGAGCCGGTTGCTCTAACCAACTGAGCTAATGGCCCTCATTTAGCTAAACCATTATAGCAAGTTCTATGAAGTTTGTCAACACGGTTTTTCAGCCTTATTTTCATACAATTTGCGTAGAAAAAACACGGTGAAAACATCGGATATTTCTCTTTGTTATCTCTTGTATTCGCGTTTTTATCAGTGTATAATGACGATATGAGGAAAGAGCCTAAATACGATAGGGGGAGTCTTTATGTTAGAGATCTATTACGGCGAAGGAAAAGGCAAAGAGCGCGTGTGTATCGGAGCGGCGATCACAGCGGCGCTCCGAGATAAAAATGTCCTTTTGGTGAATTTTCAGCAGAAGGTCGATAATTATGATAAGCTGTTTGCTATCGCTCCGCATCTCACGCGACTGACCCTCGAGCCGAACACAGGCGTGCGTGAGTATTTTGACCATGCTGTGCGCATGGCGCTGAGCTTCCAGTATTCCGTACTGATCCTGCACGGCGTTTTTGATTCGGTAGATTCAGGGAAGCTGAGCGCCGCAGAGGTATATGAGTTCCTCTCCAACGCTCCCGACAGCATCGAGATCATCTGCACAGGTACGTCGGTACAAGAGAAATTTCTGCCGCTTGCCAACGAAATCGTGGAAATGAAACAAGGATAATTTAGTGAAAACGACTGAGCGGAGAAGGCTTTTTTCTCCGCTTTTCATTTTATTTCCCGGGATTATTTCACAAGAGAATAATGACGACGGATTTTAGGCAAAATCACCAGAATTTATGCACTTAACGAAGAATAAACCTATTTGACAGAAGTACCCGTCTATGGTAAAATACAAACAATCAATTATTCAACAAATCTTTAAGGCGATACTGTGATATCGACAAGATCTGATAATATGGATACGGGTCATAGCACCCGGGATTTTGTGTGTGCAGTCTCGCCGTGGGTGAGGCTTTTTGTTTAATAATCGGCGTTTATGAAAGGAGAATGACGATGGGTGATATCAAGATCTATTCCTGTAAAATGAACGATAAGACAGATTTTTTGCCCTCGGTAGACCGCGCTCTTTTCTGCCCTGAGGACTCTTCGCAGTGCTCCGATAATATTGTTGCCTTTCCCGGCTTTTGTGATGTGCATGTGCATTTTCGCGAGCCGGGATTTTCTTATAAAGAAAAAATATCCACCGGATCACGCGCCGCGGCACGCGGAGGCTACACCGCCGTCTGCACAATGCCGAACCTCGATCCCGTCCCCGACAGCGTCGGGCATCTCAGAGAACAGCTCGCTGTCATCGAACGCGACGCTGTGATCGACGTCCTGCCCTACGGCGCGATCACCGTGGGCGAGAGGGGAGAGCAGCTTTCCGACCTCGAGGGTATGGCTGAGGACGTCGTCGCTTTCTCTGACGACGGCAGAGGCGTGCAGAGTGAAGCGATGATGAAAGAGGCGATGAAGCGCTCTAAAGCGCTCGGCAAGCTGATCGTCGCTCACTGTGAGGATAACAGCCTGCTGCACGGCGGCTATATCCACGACGGCGACTACGCGAAGGCACACGGTCATCGCGGCATCTGCTCACAGAGCGAGTGGGGGCCCATCAAGCGCGATATCGAGTTGTGTCGGGAAACAGGCTGCGGCTACCACGTCTGCCATATCTCGACCAAAGAGAGCGTAGAGCTGATCCGTAAGGCAAAAGCCGAGGGCGTAGATATCACCTGTGAGACCGCTCCGCATTACCTCGTCATGGACGACAGCGATCTGATCGAGGACGGCCGCTTCAAGATGAATCCGCCCTTGCGGGATAAAGCAGACAAAGAAGCGCTGCTTGAGGGTATCAAGGACGGCACGATCGACATGATCTCTACCGACCACGCGCCCCATTCCGCTGAGGAAAAGGCGAGAGGGCTCGAGAAATCCGCCTTTGGTATCGTCGGTATCGAGACCGCCTTTCCTGTTCTCTATACCAAGCTTGTCAAGACGGGGTTCATCACGATGGACAGACTGATGGAGCTGTTGGCGTTCAATGCGAGAAAGCGATTCAATATTCCCTTAAAGAATAATGATTACACGATCTGGGATCTTGACAGAGAGTTCACGGTTGACCCTCGGGATTTCCTGTCGATGGGTAAAGCGACGCCCTTTGAGGGCTGGAAGCTCAACGGCGTATGCCTGATGACCGTCAAAGACGGCAAGGTCGTTTACAAGGCTTAATTGGTTCAATCAACATTGAAATAGATATGAAAAAACTTTTCGGCGGATAAGCCGCCAAATTTGGGAGGTATGAAAAATGGCAAAAAGAACAGATGTGAAGAAGGTACTTATCATCGGCTCGGGTCCGATCGTGATCGGTCAGGCTGCCGAGTTCGACTATGCGGGTACTCAGGCGTGTCTTGCGCTGAAAGAGGAAGGTTACGAGGTCATTCTTTGTAACTCTAACCCCGCTACCATCATGACCGATACCCAGATCGCGGACAAGGTCTACATGGAGCCGCTCACCCTCGAGTATATCGCTAAGATCCTTCGCTATGAGCGCCCCGACGCGATCGTCCCCGGTATCGGCGGACAGACAGGTCTGAACCTCGCCATGCAGCTCGAGCGCAAGGGCATCCTCAAGGAGTGCGGCGTACAACTGCTCGGCACTTCCTCTGAGAGTATCGAACGCGCTGAGGACAGAGAGCTGTTCAAGGAAATGTGCGAATCGATCGGCGAGCCTGTCATTCCCTCCGAGATCACATACGATCTGGAAGAAGCGAAGAAAGCCGCTCAGGACATCGGTTATCCTGTCGTACTGCGCCCCGCGTTCACTCTCGGCGGTACAGGCGGCGGCTTTGCCAATAACGAAGAAGAGCTTGTCGAGATCGGCATGAACGCATTCAAGTTAAGCCCCGTTCATCAGGTCTTGATTGAAAAGTCCGTTAAGGGCTACAAAGAGATCGAGTTCGAGGTCATGCGTGACAGTAATGACACCGCCATCACCATCTGCGGCATGGAGAACGTCGATCCCGTCGGCGTCCATACGGGCGACAGTATCGTTGTCGCGCCGATCCTCTCCCTGAATGATAAAGATCTGAAAATGCTCAACGATTCCGCTATCAAGATCATTCGTGAGTTGAAGATTGAGGGTGGCTGTAACGTCCAGTTCGCGCTGAACCCGACTTCCTCCGAGTATTATCTGATCGAGGTCAATCCCCGCGTTTCCCGTTCTTCCGCACTCGCTTCCAAGGCTTCGGGCTATCCGATCGCGAGAGTCACTGCGAAGATCGCCATGGGAATGGCGCTTGAGGAGATCCCCGTCGCGGGCGGCACAGCGGCGATCGAGCCTTCTCTCGATTACATCGTCGCGAAGTTCCCGCGTTTCCCGTTCGATAAATTCGCCGACGCTCCCAACACCCTCGGTACTCAGATGAAGGCGACCGGCGAGGTCATGGGTATCGGCTCCACGCTTGAAGAATGCTGTCTGAAATCCGTCCGCTCTCTCGAGACAGGCGTGTGCCACTTCCATCTTGCAAAGTTCGACAGCTTCACTGACGACGAGCTGTTCGAGTATATCAAGGAATTCAAGGACGATAACGTCTATGCTGTCTTTGAACTTCTCCGCCGCGGCGCTTCGATCGAGAAGCTCCACGATGTCACCATGATCACCGAGCTGTTCCTCGAGTCGTTCAAGAAGATCGTTGACATGGAGAGTACCTTAAAGGCGAACAAGGGCGATGTCGAGACCCTCAAAGCCGCTAAGATCATGGGCTTCTCCGATGAATATATTTCCACTCTCTGGGAAACTCCCGAGATCGATATCTACAATACCAGAAAAGCAAACGGGATCACGCCCATCTTCAAGATGGTCGATACCTTACATACGGGCAAGTACATCGCTTACCTCTATTCTTCCTACACAGGCGAGAACGCTTCCCGCCTGACCGACAAGAAGAAAATTATCGTCCTCGGTGCGGGCCCCATCCGTATCGGTCAGGGCGTTGAGTTCGACTACAGTACCGTCCACGCGGTACAGACCATCCGTCGTGCGGGTTATGAAGCGATCATCATCAATAACAACCCCGAAACCGTTTCCACCGACTATACCACCGCCGACAAGCTCTATTTTGAGCCCCTCACTCCCGAGGACGTCATGGCGATCATCGACTTTGAACAGCCCGAGGGCGTTATCGCTTCCTTAGGTGGTCAGACCGCGATCAACCTCGCTCAGCCGCTGATGGACAGAGGCGTGAAGATCATCGGTACAGACTGTGCCGCGATCGAAAGAGCCGAGAACCGCGATAGCTTCAACGCGATCATCAAGGAGCTCGGTATCCCGCAGCCCGCGGGCAAGGCTGTTACCTCTATCGAAGAAGGCGTAGTGGCTGCCGCAGAGATCGGCTATCCCGTGCTCGTTCGTCCGTCCTTTGTCCTCGGCGGTCGTGCCATGCAGATCGTTTCAAAGGAAGAAGATTTACGCCACTATCTGAAAACTGCTGTTGAAATAGATGAAGACAAGCCTGTTCTGGTAGATAAATACATCATGGGTAAAGAGGTCGAGGTCGACGCGATCTGTGACGGCGTAGACGTATTCGTGCCCGGTATCATGGAGCTAGTCGAGCGTACCGGCGTACATTCGGGCGACTCTATCTCCGTTTATCCCTCTTTCTCTATCTCCGACAAGGTCAAGGGCATTATCTTACAGTACGCAAAGAAACTCGGTAAAGCCATCGGCATTATCGGTCTGTATAATATCCAGTTCATCGTTGACGAAAACGACGATGTTTACATTATCGAAGTCAATCCGCGTTCTTCCAGAACCGTTCCGTTCCTCTCTAAGTCTACCGGTTACTCCCTTGCGGACATCGCGACCGAGGTCATTCTCGGCAAGTCGCTGAAAGAGCAGGGAATCTTCCAGCTTTATCCCGAGGAGAAGAAGCGCTACTATGTCAAAGTCCCGGTATTCTCCTTCCAGAAGATCAAGGGTCTTGACGCTTATCTCTCTCCCGAAATGAAGTCTACAGGCGAAGCGATCGGCTACGATAAAAAGCTGTCCAGAGCCATGTACAAGGCGCTCGTCGCGGCAGGCACCAAGGTGCAGAACTACGGTACCGTTATTGTCACCCTTGCCGACGAGGATAAGGAAGAAGCGATCCCGCTCGTCAGAAGATTCTACAACCTCGGCTTCAATATCGAAGCGACCGACCTGACCGCAAAGGTCATGCGTGGCAAGATCAGCGAGGGCAGCACCGAGATCCTCGACGCGATCCGCGCAGGCTACGTCAGCTACGTCATCAACACTCGCGCCATCATGTCGGGCGTGCACTATGAGGACGGCACCGCGATCCGCCAGACGGCTGTCGAGAACGGCGTGACCATCTTCACATCCTTAGATACCGTCCGCGTTCTGCTCGACGTCCTCGAGGAGACCACGCTGACGATCTCGACAATCGACGCTTAAACGAACCTGATCTCTGTTGCCGCTATCGGCAGTTATCATAAGAATCCTTTCATGAGGTGAAGTATGCAAGATACCATTTTTACCATCATTGAAAACAAAATCATTGCAAAGGACGTTTATAAAATGCTCCTGCGCGGCGATACCTCGGCAATCAAAAACGCCGGGGAATTCGTCAATATACAGCTCGACGGCTTCTACCTGCGCCGACCGATCTCCGTCTGTGACGTCGAGGGCGATGTCCTCACCCTGATCTACAAGGTCGTCGGCAAGGGTACCGAAGCCATGAGCAAAATGACCGAGGGCACTGATTTGCAAGTCATGACAGGGCTAGGCAACGGCTATGATCTCTCCCTCTCCGGCGACAGCCCTCTGCTGGTCGGCGGCGGCGTAGGCGTACCGCCTATGTACCTGCTTGCCAAAAGATTGCTGGCACAGGGCAAGCGCGTTTTCGTTGTACTCGGCTTCAATACCGCCGACGAGGTCTTTTATGAAGAGGAGTTCAAGGCGCTTGGTTGTGACGTGACTGTCACGACCGTTGACGGCTCTCACGGTGTCAAGGGCTTTGTCACCGACGCATTGCCCGAAGCGTATACCTATTTCTATACCTGCGGACCGATGCCGATGTTCCGGGCTTTGAACAAGGCGGTCAAGACCTCGGGACAGTTCAGTTTTGAAGAGCGTATGGGCTGCGGCTTCGGTGCCTGCATGGGCTGTTCCTGCAAGACCCTCTTCGGTAACAAACGTATCTGCAAAGACGGCCCCGTGCTGAAAAAGGAGGAGATCATATGGGCAGACTGAGTGTGAATCTCTGCGGGATCGAAATGGACAACCCTGTCATTCCCGCTTCCGGCACCTTTGGCTATGGTTATGAGTTCGCCGAGATCTACGATATCAATTGTCTGGGTACTTTCTCTTTCAAGGGCACGACCCGCGATCCCCGTTTCGGCAATCCCACCCCGCGTATCGCGGAGTGCACTGCGGGCATGATCAATGCCGTCGGACTTCAGAATCCCGGCGTCGATAAGGTCATCGCAGAGGAACTTCCCAAGCTCAAACAGTGCTTCCATAAGCCCGTGATGGCGAATGTCAGCGGCTTTTCGATCGAAGATTACGCCTACACCTGCGCGCTCCTTGATAAAGAGGAGCAGGTCGGCTGGCTCGAGGTCAACGTCAGTTGTCCTAACGTCCACGGCGGCGGCATGAGCTTCGGCACTGACCCGCAGGCGGCGGCAGAGGTCACCAGAGCCGTCAAAGCCGTGACGACAAAGCCCGTCATCGTCAAGCTCAGTCCAAACGTCACCGATATCGTATCGATCGCCAAGGCGTGTGAAGCCGCTGGCGCAGACGGTATCAGCCTGATCAACACCCTGCTCGGTATGCGCATCGATCTTCGGACAAAAAAGCCGATCATCAAGAATACGATGGGCGGCTTCTCAGGCCCCGCGATCTTCCCCGTAGCGCTGAGAATGGTCTATCAGGTGGCTCACGCGGTGAGTATCCCCGTCGTCGGCATGGGCGGCGTGAGCACCGCCGAGGACGTGATCGAAATGATGCTTGCGGGCGCTTTGGCTGTTGAAGTCGGCGCACAGAATTTAGTCGATCCCATGGCGTGTAAGAAGATCATCGACGATCTTCCCGCCGTCATGGATAAATTTAACATCAAAAATTTACAGGATATCATAGGAGGGGTACAGAATGGGTAAGGACGTTATCGTAGCCTGCGACTTTTCCAGCGCGGAAGCTACCTTCAACTTCCTCGACAAGTTCGAGAACGAATCACGCAAGCCGTTCGTCAAGATCGGCATGGAGCTGTATTACGCGGAGGGTCCCGCTATCGTGCGCGAGATCAAGCGCCGCGGTCACAAGATCTTCCTTGACTTAAAGCTCCACGATATCCCCAATACCGTCATGAAAGCAATGCGCGTCCTGTCTGATCTCGATGTAGATATCACCAACCTCCACGCCGCGGGCACCAAGGCGATGATGAAGGCGGCGCTCGAGGGACTCACCCGCGCGGACGGTACCAGACCGCTTCTGATCGCCGTCACCCAGCTGACCTCTACCGACCAGCAGGCGATGGAAAACGACCTGCTGATCAAAGAACCCATCGATCAGGTCGTCATGCACTATGCGAAGAACGCGATGGAATGCGGTCTCGACGGCGTTGTATGCTCACCTCTCGAAGCGGGCAAGGTACACGATACCTGCGGGCACAGCTTTTTGACCGTTACCCCCGGCGTTCGTTTCGCTGATGGTGACATCGGCGACCAAAAGCGCGTTATGACCCCGAAAGCGGCGAAAGAGATCGGCTCCGATTATATCGTCGTCGGCAGACCGATCACCGCGGCGGACGATCCCGTAGCGGCATATAGAAGATGTGTAGAAGAATTTGTTGGATAATGCGAAAGGTTCCCTTTCCTAAGGGAGCTGTCACCGCAGGTGACTGAGGGTTGATACAGCGCACATCATAGGACTTTATGGATGATATGATGTCTCGTCGAACGGAACGACCCTCCGAGCTTGCATTACGGCGAGTCCGCCTCCCTTAGAAAAAGGAGGCTCAGAAAGGAGTATATTAATTAGTATGGAACTGAATATTAAGATCGCGAAAGATTTATTAAAGATAAAGGCGGTATTCTTCCGCCCCGAAGAGCCGTTCACCTGGGCGAGCGGCATCAAAAGCCCCGTTTATTGCGACAACCGCCTCACCCTCTCGGATAAGGACGTCCGTACCGACGTTGAAGAGGGCTTGGCTGAGCTGATCAAAGAGAATTACCCCGAAGCGGAAGTGCTGATGGGCACCTCCACGGCGGGTATCGCTCACGCCGCCATCACCGCTCACATCATGGGTCTGCCGATGGGCTATGTCCGTTCGGGTCACAAGGATCACGGCAGACAAAACCAGATCGAGGGCAGACTCGAAAAGGGTCAGAAGGTCGTCGTCGTAGAGGATCTGATCTCCACAGGCGGCTCCGTGCTCGAGGTCGTCGACGTCCTGCGCGAAGCGGGCGCCGAGGTGCTCGGCATCGTGTCCATCTTCACCTACGGCATGCAGAAGGGTCTCGACCGTCTTGCCGCCGCTGATGTAAAGAACATCTCCCTTACTAACTTCGACGTGATCGCGCAGGTCGCTGCCGAGGACGGCTACATCAAGGCCGAGGACGTCGAAAGACTTATCAAATTCCGCAACAACCCCTCTGACGAGAGCTGGATCGGAGCACAGGCATGAGAAGCGTACTCGATATCGTCGATCTTTCGGTCGAAGAACTCGACGAGCTGATGAAAACTGCCTGCGACATCATCGACGATCCCGAAAAGTATCAGGAGGTTTGCAGACATAAGAAGCTCGCGACCCTGTTCTTTGAGCCCTCCACCCGCACCCGCCTGAGCTTTGAGGCGGCAATGTACGAGCTGGGCGGCAACGTGATCTCCGTGTCCTCCGCCGGTGCAAGCTCCGCCGCTAAAGGTGAGAGCGTTGCCGATACCGCCAAGACCGTTTCCTGCTACGCGGACATCATCGCTATGCGCCACCCGAAAGAGGGCGCTGCGATGGTAGCGGCGCGCGCGGCTTCTATCCCTGTCATCAACGCGGGCGACGGCGGTCATAATCACCCCACCCAGACCCTCGCCGATCTTCTCACCATCTATCGTGAAAAGGGTCATATGGGCAACCTCACCATCGGTCTTTGCGGCGATTTGAAATTCGGCAGGACTGTCCATTCTCTGATCAACGCGATGTCGCGTTATGAGAATGTGAAGTTTGTTCTTATTTCTCCTGAAGAATTAAAAGTTCCGAGCTATGTCAAAAAGGACGTCCTCCAGCGCAACCGTATCCCGTATATCCAGACCACCGATCTCGAGGGCGTCATCTCTCAGCTCGATATCCTCTATATGACGCGCGTCCAGCGCGAGCGCTTCTTCAACGAGGAGGATTACCTGCGCTTAAAGGACAGCTACATCCTCACCCCGCAGAAGCTTCTGAACGCCAAAGAAGACCTGTGCATCATGCACCCTCTGCCGCGTGTCAATGAGATCTCCATCGCCATCGACGACGATCCCCGCGCCTGCTACTTCAAGCAGGTCGCAAACGGCAAGTATATGCGCATGGCGCTGATCTTAAAACTCTTGAAGGAGGCGGGAACTATATGAATATCGATTCCATCCGGGACGGCATCGTGATCGACCACATCACCGCGGGCCGCGGTATGCGGCTGTATGAGCTGTTGGGGCTCGACGACCTCGACTGCTCTGTTGCGATCATCAAGAATGTTACCTCCAAGAAGATGGGGAAGAAGGATATCATCAAGATTGATTCCGCTACCCACATCAACATGGATGTCATCGGCTTTGTTGATCCTCAGGCGACCGTCAACATCATTCGCGACGGCGAGCTAAAGCGCAAGCGCTGTATCGAAATGCCGAAGGAGCTGACGAACGTCATCAAGTGTATGAATCCCCGCTGTATCACGACGACAGAACAGGAGCTCGACCACGTGTTCCGTCTGACTGACCGAGAGAATAAAATTTACCGCTGTATTTACTGCGAAACCAAAGCTGAAAGGAAATACTGATCATGGCAACTTTTATCAATGAACCTGCCCATACTTTTAACGAATATCTGCTGATCCCGGGCTACTCGTCCTCCGAGTGTATTCCCGCGAACGTTACTCTCAAGACCCCGCTCGTCAAGTACAAGAAGGGCGAAGAGAGCGCTATCACCATGAATATCCCGCTCGTTTCCGCCATCATGCAGGCGGTCTCGGGCGACCGTCTTGCCGTTGCGCTCGCTACCCAAGGCGGCGTGAGCTTCATCTACGGCTCCCAGTCCGTCGAGGACGAGGCGGCGATGGTCAAGAGAGCGAAAAGCTATAAGGCAGGCTTTGTCCAGAGCGATTCCAACATCAGCCCTGACGCGACCCTTGCCGACGTCATCGCGTTGACCGAGCGCACCGGTCACTCTACCCTTGCTGTCACCGAGGGCGGCAAGCCCGACGGCAAGCTCCTCGGCGTTGTCACCAGCCGTGACTACCGTATCAGCCGTATGGATAAGTCTGAGAAGGTCGAGTCTTTCATGACTCCCTTTGATAAGCTGATCTACGCTTATGAGGGCGCTACCCTTTCCGAGTGCAACGATATCATCTGGGATCACAAGCTCAATTCCCTGCCCGTTATCACCAAGGACGGCAGAATGAGATATTTCGTATTCCGCAAGGACTACGACAGCCATAAAGCGAACCCCGACGAGCTGCTCGACGAGCACAAGCGCTATGTCGTCGGCGCGGGTATCAACACCCGCGACTACGCCGAGCGTGTCCCCGCCTTGATCGAAGCGGGCGCCGACGTGCTTTGCATCGATTCCTCCGAGGGCTTTTCCGAGTGGCAGAAGCTCACCATCGACTGGATCCGCGAGCATTACGGCGACACCGTTAAGGTAGGCGCGGGCAATGTCGTTGACGCTGAGGGCTTCCGTTATCTTGCTGACTGCGGCGCCGACTTCATCAAGGTCGGTATCGGCGGCGGCTCCATCTGTATCACCCGGGAGACCAAGGGTATCGGCCGCGGCCAGGCTACCGCGCTGATCGAGGTCTGCGCCGAGAGAGATAAGTATTTTGAAGAAACAGGCGTATATATTCCCGTCTGCTCCGACGGCGGTATCGTATACGATCACCATATCACCCTCGCCCTCGCGATGGGCGCCGACTTCATCATGCTGGGCAGATATTTCGCCCGCTTTGATGAAAGCCCGTCCAATAAGGTCTCTATCAACGGCACCTACTATAAAGAGTATTGGGGCGAAGGCTCCCAGCGTGCACGTAACTGGCAACGCTACGACCTCGGCGGCGACAAGAAGCTCAGCTTCGAAGAGGGCGTCGATTCCCTCGTGCCGTACGCAGGTCCTCTGAAGGACAACGTCGCGTTGTCGCTCTCCAAGGTAAAGTCCACCATGTGCAACTGCGGCGCGCTGACTATTCGTGAATTACAGCAGAAAGCGAAGCTGACCCTCGTGTCCGCTACCTCTATCGTCGAGGGCGGCGCGCACGACGTTATCCAGAAGGATAAAAGCTCAGCGATGAAATAAAATCGTAGGGACGGTCATTGACCGTCCGCGGACGAGCAATGCTCGTCCCTACAAAAACCGGAGGTATATGAATATGAAAAAAGTCGGAATCATCATGGGCTCTGACAGCGATCTGCCGATCGTCAAAAAGGCGACCGATATGCTCTCGACCCTCGACATTCCCTTTGAGGTACACGTTTATTCCGCTCACAGAACACCTGTCGAAGCGCGTGACTTTGCGCTGAACGCCCGCAAAAACGGCTTCGGCGTACTGATCGCCGCGGCAGGCATGGCGGCTCACCTCGCGGGCGCGATCGCCGCGAACACCACCCTGCCCGTCATCGGTATCCCCTGCAAGGGAGGTATGATGGACGGTCTGGACGCGCTTTTGTCCACCGTACAGATGCCCACGGGTATCCCTGTCGCGACCGTCGCCCTGAACGGCGCGGCGAACGCGGCGCTTTTGGCGGCGCAGATCATCGCCGTCGAGGACGCGGACCTTGCCGCAAAGCTCGACGCAAAACGTGCGTCCGACGCGGCAGTCGTTTTAGAGAAAGATAAAGGAATCTCAGAGAGATTATAATGTAGTTAGGAGTGAGAAGTGAGGAGTGAGGAGTTTGAAATTTGTGCCGACGTTTTGTATTGACGGTAAGTATTGGTACGAATCACAAATGGGTGTGGGTAAAGCTCGTTATCAACTCCTAATTCCTAACTCCTAACTCCTAATTAAATTGGGAGGTAT
Organism: uncultured Ruminococcus sp.; assembly: GCA_902798755.1. Taxonomy (GTDB): domain Bacteria; phylum Bacillota; class Clostridia; order Oscillospirales; family Acutalibacteraceae; genus Ruminococcoides. The sequence goes on from CADBYC010000020.1 coordinate 32,984, forward strand.
ATCATGGGAGGCTTTTTCGGCATTACCTCAAACGAGGATTGCATGATGGACGTGTTCTTCGGCGTAGACTACCATTCCCATCTCGGCACCCGACGCGGCGGACTTGCCGCCTACGATCCCGAGATCGGTCTCCAGCGCAAGATCCACAATATCGAAAACGCACCGTTCAGAACAAAATTTCAACATATTTTCGGTGAGATGCAGGGTACCTCGGCGATCGGCGTTATTTCCGATACCGATCCCCAGCCCATGCTGATCCGCTCGCACCTTGGTACCTACGCGATCTGCAGCATCGGTATCATCAATAACGCTGAGGAGCTGATCCAAAAGCACCTCAAGTATTCCTACGGTCATTTTGACGCGATGACAGGCGGCAGAGTCAACGCCACCGAGCTGCTTGCCGCTCTGATCGACACGCAGAGTAGCTTTGCCGAGGGCATCAAATTCGCCCAGAGCATCATCGACGGCACACAGAATATCCTTATTCTGTGTGAGGACGGCTCCCTGATCGCCGCGCGCGACAAGGTCGGCAGACTGCCCGTCTGTATCGGCAAAAGCGAGTACGGCTACGCGGTATCGTTCGAGAGCTACGCGTACCAGAAGTTAGGCTACAACGACGAGCGCGAGTTAGGCCCCGGCGAGATCGTCCGTCTTACGCCCGATTCTTTAAAACAGCTTTCAAAGCCCGGCAATAAAAAGCGCATCTGCTCCTTCTTGTGGAGCTACTACGGCTATCCGACCTCTACCTACGAGGGTGTGAACGTCGAAGTCATGCGCTATCGCAACGGCGCGATCATGGCACGCCACGATCAGGAGAATCTCGGCGACATCAATGTCGATTACGTCGGCGGCGTTCCCGACTCGGGCACTCCCCACGCCATCGGCTACGCGAACGAGAGCAAAAAGCCCTTCGCCCGCGCGTTCATCAAGTATACGCCCACCTGGTCGCGCTCCTTTATGCCCCAAAACCAGAACGACCGCAACAAGATCGCGAAGATGAAGCAGATCCCCGTCTATGACCTGATCACCGACAAAGACCTGCTCTTTGTAGACGACTCCATCGTCCGCGGCACCCAGCTCAGAGAAACGGTCGAATTCCTGTATGAGAACGGCGCCAAGAGCGTGCATATGCGCTCCGCGTGTCCGCCGATCATGTACGGCTGTAAGTTCCTCAACTTCTCGCGCAACACCTCCGATATGGATCTGATCGCGCGCCGAGTGATCCTCGAGCTTGAGGGAGAAGAGGGCTTCAATCATATCAAAGAGTATGCCGACGGCTCTACTGCCCGCGGCAAAAACCTGAGAAAGACCATTTGCGAGAAGCTGAAATTCGACTCGCTTGATTTCCAGTCCATAGATGGTATCGTCGAGGCGATCGGACTTCCCAAGTGCGAGCTCTGCACCTACTGTTGGGACGGCGAAGAGTAACGCGTTACTTTTTCCGCCTTTTGGAACGTTGTTTATGATCTTGAATGGCATTAACGGCGGGTCAAAAGTACCTGAGTGATGAACAAAACATCATCATAGGCACTGTTACTTTGTACTATTTCAAATGCTCTTTATGAGCAGAAAGGCAAGATATATGATTAACAATTCTAAATCCGATGCTTACGCCGCGGCAGGCGTGGATATCACCGCGGGTTACAAAGCGGTCGAGCTGATGAAACAGCACGTCGCGCGTACCGCCACAGCGGGCGTATGCTCCGACGTCGGCGGCTTCGGCGGCTTATTTGAGCTTGATCTGACAGGCATTTCCAAGCCTGTTCTCGTCAGCGGTACCGACGGCGTCGGCACCAAGCTCAAGCTGGCTTTTCTGATGGATAAGCACGATACCGTCGGTATCGACTGCGTCGCCATGTGCGTCAACGACATCGTCTGTGTCGGCGCAAAGCCGCTGCTGTTCCTTGATTACATCGCCTGCGGCAAGAACGTCCCCGAGCGTATTGCCGATATCGTCAAGGGCGTCGCCGATGGCTGCGTTCAGTCAGGCACCGCGCTGATCGGTGGCGAGACGGCTGAAATGCCCGGCTTCTATCCCGAGGACGAGTACGACCTCGCGGGTTACAGCACCGGCGTTGTTGATAAAGATAAGATCATTGATAATAAAACAATGGAGGTCGGCGACGTTGTGATCGCGCTTCCGTCCTCCGGCGTACATTCCAACGGCTTCTCTCTTGTCCGCAAGGTCTTTGACGTAGAGAACGCCGATATCAAAACACCTGTCGAGTCGCTTGGCGGCAAGAGCGTAGGCGAGACCCTCCTCACCCCGACCAAGATCTATGTCAAGCCCGTGCTGGCTCTGCTCGAAAAGGTGACCGTCAAGGGTATCTCCCACATCACAGGCGGCGGCTTTTATGAGAATATCCCGCGTTCCATTCCCGACGGTCTGTGCGCGAAGATCGACAAAAGCTCCGTCCGCATCCTGCCCATCTTCAAGCTCATTCAGGAAAAGGGAGGCATCTCCGAGCACGATATGTTCAATACCTTTAATATGGGCGTCGGCATGAGTATCGTCGTACCTGCTTCTCAGGCGGACGAAGCGCTCTCTATCCTCAAAGCCGAGGGCGAAGAAGCCTATATCATCGGCGAGATCGTCAAGGCGCAGGGCGAGGAGAAAATCGAGTTATGTTAAAGGCGAAGATAGCCGTCCTCGTGTCGGGCGGCGGCACCAATCTCCAGGCGCTGATCGACGCCCAGAACAGCGGTATCATCCACAGCGGCGAGATCGTTCTGGTGATCTCCAACCATGCGGACGCATATGCGCTCACCCGAGCGGAAAAAGCCGGGATCGAGAGCTTATATATTTCTAAAAAGGAATTAAAAACGCAGGAAGCCTTTGAAAGCGCCATCATGACGGCGTTAGAAGAGCGCGGGATCGATCTGATCGTCCTCGCGGGCTTCATGTCGATCCTGTCCGAACGCTTCACCGCCCGCTACGACCATCGCATTATCAACATCCACCCGTCTCTGATCCCGTCCTTCTGCGGTCAGGGCTTCTACGGACTCCATGTGCACGAAGCGGCATTAGCTAAGGGCGTCAAGGTCACAGGCGCTACCGTCCATTTTGTCAACGAGATCCCCGACGGCGGCGAGATTATCGCCCAAAAGGCGGTTGAGGTGCAGGACGGCGACACGCCCGAAGTTTTGCAAAGACGCGTGATGGAACAGGCTGAGTGGATCATTCTGCCGCAGGCGGTGGAGCGCATTGCTGAACAGATCAGCAATGCTAATTGAAGATTTAAGACTGAAAACTGAAGAATGAATAATATTGGTTACTCGCTTTGCTCAACACAATCATAATTGGGTGTGGGCGAAGCCCTCCCGCTATTCTTCATTTTTCAATTTTAAGTTTTCAGTATTCATTAATTGTTATGGGGGTATATGAAATGAATATTTACAAGATCAATGACATCGCAGAGCTGCTCGACGGCAACAGTTATCCGGGCAGAGGTATCATCATCGGCAGAACCGCCGACGGCACCAAAGCGGCGACCGCCTATTTCATCATGGGCAGAAGCGCCAATTCCCGCAACCGCGTCTTTGTCGAGCGCGACAACGCGGTATTCACCGAGCCGTTCGACGCGTCCAAGGTCGAGGATCCCTCTCTGATCATCTACGCGGCGATCCGTGAGTACGAGAACAACCTGATCGTCACCAACGGCGACCAGACCGACACCATCTATGAAGGTCTTGAAAAGGGTCTGAGCTTCAACAAAGCGCTCGAGAGCCGCGAGTTCGAGCCCGACGCGCCGAACCTCACTCCCCGTATCAGTGGCATGCTCACCTTCGAGGACGGCGATTTCACCTACCGGATGTCCATTCTGAAGTCTATCGATCCCGAGGGCACCGATTGCGCCCGCTACGGCTTTACCTATCCGTCCAAGGCGGGACTCGGTCACTTTATCCATACCTATGTCTGCGACGGTAACCCGATCCCGACCTTCCAGGGAGAGCCTGAACGCGTCGCCATCGACGACGATATCGACGCTTTCTCGGACAAGCTGTGGAACGCGCTGGACGAGAACAACAAGATCTCTCTCTACGTTCGCTACATCGACCTTGAAACAGGCGACGAAGAAAACCGCCTGATCAACAAAAACGTATAATAATCGCAGTCATTGCGAGGGCTTTAGCCCGTGGCAATCCCACAAATAGGAGTAGAGCGTTTCTGTTGCATCTATCGGAATTAACGACAGAGGCTTTCCACGACGGGGGTGTTGCCCCTCCTCGGAATGACAGAATATTTTGGAGGTTATATCATGAAAGAATTTGAGTTAAAATACGGTTGCAACCCCAACCAGAAGCCCGCTAAGATCTTTATGCACGACGGTTCCGATCTGCCGATCGAGATCCTTTCCGGCAGACCCGGCTATATCAACTTCCTGGACGCGTTCAATTCCTGGCAGCTCGTCAAAGAGCTCAAGGAAGCGCTCGGGCTCCCCGCCGTCACTTCTTTCAAGCACGTCAGCCCCACCTCCGCGGCTGTCGGCATCCCGCTTTCCGATAAGCTCAAGAAGGCTTGCTTTGTCGACGATATCGAGGGTCTGGACGACAGCCCCCTCGCCTGCGCTTACGCGCGCGCCCGCGGCACCGACCGCATGTGCTCCTTCGGCGACTGGGTCGCGCTGTCCGATGTCTGCGACGTAACCACCGCCCTGATGATCAAACGCGAAGTCTCCGACGGTATCATCGCTCCGGGTTATGAGCCCGAAGCCCTCGAGATCCTCAAGAGCAAGAGAAAAGGCAATTACAATATCGTACAGATCGACCCGAACTACGTTCCCGATCCTGTCGAGCATAAGCAGGTATACGGCATCACCTTCGAGCAGGGCAGAAACAACTTTGAAATCAACCGCGAGCTGCTCCGGAATGTCGTCACACAGAACAAAGATCTCCCCGAGAGCGCGATCCGCGACCTGATCGTTTCCCTGATCACCTTAAAGTACACCCAGTCTAACTCCGTCTGCTACGCGGTCGACGGTCAGGCGATCGGCGTCGGCGCAGGCCAGCAGAGTCGTATCCACTGTACCCGTCTGGCAGGCTCTAAGGCAGATACCTGGTTCCTCAGACAGAGCGACAAGGTTTTGAACCTTCCGTTCCGTGACGACCTCAAGCGCCCCGAGCGCGACAACGTCATCGACGGCTACATCAACCGTAACGAAGAGGACGTTACCGCTGACGGCAACTGGCAGAAGTACTTCACCGAGCAGCCCGCACCCTTCACCGACGAAGAGCAGCGCGCCTATCTCGATACCATCGACAATGTCGCCCTCGGCTCCGACGCATTCTTCCCCTTCTCCGACAACATCGACAGAGCGTTCAAGAGCGGCGTCAAGTATATCGCAGAGCCGGGCGGTTCTATCCGCGACAACCTCGTCATCGAGTGCTGTGACAAGCACGGTATCGCGATGGCGTTCACCGGCATGAGACTGTTCCACCACTAAGCGGCGGCATTGTAGGGACGAGCATTGCTCGTCCGCTGCGTTTCTGTCAGAAGAAGGTCAATGAGGAGCTATTGCCATTCCGAGAATGTTCCTTGCGGAATACGGACGACCCTACGAGGAGGATATACATGAAACTATTAGTCGTTGGCGGCGGCGGACGCGAGCACGCCATCATCAAAAAGCTGAAAGAAAATAAAGAGATCGAGAAGATATACGCCCTGCCCGGCAACGGCGGTATCGCCGCCGACGCCGAGTGCGTCGGTATCGGCGCGACCGATATTGAGAACATCGTGAAGTTCGCTGTTGAGAACAGCATCGATTACGCTGTCGTCGCTCCCGACGACCCGCTGGTGCTTGGCTGTGTCGATGCGCTCGAAGAAAAGGGCGTTCCCTGCTTCGGACCCCGCAGTAATGCCGCGATCATCGAGGGCAGCAAGGTCTTTTCCAAGAACCTGATGAAGAAATACGGTATCCCCACCGCGGCGTATGAGGTTTTCTCCGATGCGGAAGAAGCTCTCGAATACATAAAAACCGCGCCGATCCCTACCGTTATCAAGGCGGACGGTCTGGCGCTGGGTAAGGGCGTTATCATCGCGACCACCCGAGAAGAAGCGGAAGAAGCTGTTATCTCCATCATGAAGGAAAAGAAGTTCGGCAAGAGCGGCAACAGTATCGTCGTTGAAGAATTCCTCGAAGGTCCCGAGGTCAGCGTGCTTAGCTTCACCGACGGCAAGGTCGTCAAGCCCATGATCTCCTCGATGGATCACAAGCGTGCCGGCGATAACGATACGGGACTCAACACCGGCGGTATGGGCACCGTCGCGCCGAATCCGTATTATACCGACGCGGTCGCCGAGGAGTGTATGGAGAAGATCTTCCTTCCCACCATCAACGCCATGAACGCCGAGGGCAGGACCTTCAAGGGCTGTCTGTACTTCGGCTTGATGATCACGAAGGACGGTCCCAAGGTCATCGAGTACAACTGCCGTTTCGGCGATCCCGAGACACAGGTCGTCTTGCCGTTATTAAAATCCGACCTGTTCACCATCATGAAAGCCACCACCGACGGTACCCTTGCAGAAACAGAAGTGGCGTTTGACAATAAAAACGCCGCCTGTGTCATCATGGCGAGCGAGGGCTATCCCGTATCCTATGAAAAGGGCTACGAGATCACCATTCCCGCCGATATCGCTCCCTGCGTATTTGTCGCGGGCGCTGTCGAAAAAGACGGCAAGCTCCTGACTTCCGGCGGACGCGTCTTAGGCGTGACCGCGATCGCCGATACTTTGCAGGAAGCGATCGACAGCTCCTACCAAATGGTAGAGCAGATACATTTTGACAACGCTTTTTACCGCCACGATATCGGTCAAAGAGCACTGAAAGCGAAAGAATAAGCCTCTCTTTTCTAAGGGAGGTGCCCCGACAGGGGCGGAGGGTTGACGGGGGTACGCGATGGATTTAGCGCTCCCCGATCACCGTGACATAGACGTCCGGTGACAGCCCCCTTAGGTAAGGGGGCGTTTACTAAGTTTCCTACGGAGGATACCCCAATGGTATATAGAATATATGTAGAAAAACGAGAAGGACTGCAGAATGAAGCGAAAGCTCTGCTGTCCGAGCTGAGCGACCTTCTGTCGATCAAATCGCTCACAGACGTGCGCGTCATCAACCGCTATGACGCGGAGAATATAACCGAAGAGCTGTTCGATTACGCTGTGAAAGCCGTATTTTCTGAGCCGCAGTTAGATATCGCAACCGAAACGATCGACACAGAGGGCGCGACTGTTTTCGCGGTCGAGTTCCTGCCCGGTCAGTTTGACCAGCGCGCGGATTCCGCCGCTCAGTGTATCCAGATCATCTCTCAGGGCGACCGTCCGCTGATCCGTTCAGCAAAGGTCTATGTCCTGTACGGCGATCTGACCGATGCCGAGATCGAACAGATCAAGAAATACGTCATCAACCCCGTCGAAGCGCGCGAGGCTTCTTTGGAAAAGCCCGCGACTTTAGCGGTTCAATACGATATCCCCACCACCGTCAAGACCCTCGACGGCTTCAATGAGCTTGATAGGGAAGGGCTGGAGAGATTCGTAGCGGATTACGGCCTTGCGATGGACGCGGACGATATCGCGTTCTGCCAGCAGTATTTTCAGTCAGAGCGCCGCGACCCGACCATCACCGAGATCCGCATGATCGACACCTACTGGTCGGATCACTGCCGCCACACCACCTTCCTGACTACCATCGACAGCGTCAAATTCGAGGACGAGCTTCTCCAATCCGCGTACGATGAATATATCAGTGTTCGCAAGAATTTAGGCAGGACCAAGCCGATCTGCCTGATGGACCTTGCGACCATCGCCGTCCGTCAGCTCAAAAAGGACGGCAAACTCAATAAACTCGACGAAAGCGAAGAGATCAACGCCTGCACCGTCAAGATGGACGTTGAAGTCGACGGCAAGACAGAGCCGTGGCTCCTGCTCTTCAAGAACGAGACCCACAACCACCCCACCGAGATCGAGCCTTTCGGCGGCGCGGCTACCTGTATCGGCGGCGCGATCCGCGATCCGCTCTCGGGACGCGCGTACGTCTACGGCGCTATGCGTGTGACAGGCGCGGCTGATCCTACCGTTCCCGTATCCGAGACCATCGAAGGCAAGCTCCCTCAGCGCAAGATCGTCACCACCGCCGCGGCGGGCTACAGCTCCTACGGCAACCAGATCGGTCTTGCGACCGGCATCGTTGACGAGATCTACCACCCCGGTTATGCCGCTAAGCGCATGGAGATCGGCGCGGTCATCGCTGCCGCTCCTGCCGAGAACGTCCGCCGTGAAGTTCCCGCTCCGGGCGACGTCGTTATCCTTTTAGGCGGCGCGACAGGCCGTGACGGTATCGGCGGCGCAACAGGCTCTTCCAAGGCGCACAACGCCCATTCGGTCGAGACCTGCGGCGCAGAGGTACAGAAAGGTAACGCTCCCGAGGAGAGAAAGCTTCAGCGACTCTTCCGCAACAGCGAGGCGACCCGCATGATCAAGCGCTGTAACGACTTCGGCGCGGGCGGCGTGTCCGTTGCGATCGGCGAGCTTGCCGACGGCTTGGATATCGATCTCAACGCCGTTCCCAAAAAGTACGAGGGCTTAGACGGCACAGAGCTGGCGATCTCCGAGTCCCAGGAGCGTATGGCGGTCGTCGTAGAGCCTGAGAATGTCGAAGCGTTCTTAGCGCTCGCAAAAACGGAGAACCTCAACGCCTGCCCCGTAGCGGTCGTCAAAGCCGAACCCCGCCTCACCATGACATGGAACGGCAATAAGATCGTCGATATCTCCCGCGAGTTCCTGAATTCGAACGGCGCTGAGAAGCATATCGACATCACCCCCGCCGCTCCCCAGAATTACGATAAAACCATCAGCGGCACCTTTGCCGAGAATATGAAGCAGCTCGCTTCCGATCTCAACGTCTGCTCCAAACGCGGACTCTCCGAGCGCTTTGACTCCACCATCGGCGCGGGCACCGTGCTTATGCCCTTCGGCGGCAAAAACCAGCTCACCCCCATCCAGGCAATGGTACAAAAGGTAAGTGTCGAGAAGAAGCATACCGATACCGTCTCCCTGATGGCGTGGGGCTATAACCCGCTCATCACCGAGAAAAGCCCCTACCACGGCGCGTACTTAGCGGTCGTCGAGTCCGTTTCCAAGCTGATCGCCACAGGCGCTTCCTTTGAGGACGTCTATCTTACCTTCCAGGAATACTTTGAGAAGCCCGGTACAGACGGCAAGCGCTGGGGCAAGCCCCTGTCCGCTCTCTTAGGCGCGTTCAAGGCTCAGATGAACCTTGGCATCGGCTCTATCGGCGGCAAGGACAGCATGTCCGGCAGCTTCGAGGACTTAGACGTTCCCCCGACCCTCGTTTCCTTTGCCGTTACCACCGACAAGGCTGAAAATATCATCTCTCCCGAGTTCAAGACGGCAGGCGATAAGGTCTACCTGCTCACTCCCGATTATGACGAGAACGGTCTGCCCGAGACCGACAGCCTGATCGCGCTGTACAACAAGGTCACCGACCTCATGCGCGCGGGCAAGGTTATTGCCGCGTATACTCCCACCATAGGCGGTATCGCCGAAGCGGTCATGAAATCCGCTTTCGGTAATGGCTTCGGCTTCAAATTCAATGAAGATGTCGCGCTCGATAAGCTCTTCGGCTATTGCTACGGCGCGTTCCTGCTCGAGTCTGCCGATGATATCGACGGTACGCTGATCGGTACCGTTACCGACGACGGCAGCTTCACCTATGGCACGGAGTCCGTCGCCGAGAACGATATCTTAAATATATATGAAGACAAATTAGAGGGCGTATATTCCTGCAATATTCCCGATACCAAAGCCCCTGTCGAGAATTTCAGCTTTGAAGATGAGACCCGTCCGACCGCTTCCATCAAGGTCGCCAGACCCAAGGTGCTGATCCCCTCGTTCCCGGGTACGAACTGCGAGTTCGATTCCGCCAAGGCGATGGCTGACGCGGGCGCTGAGGCTGAGATCATCGTTATCAACAACTTAAGCGCCGATGGTATCCGACAGAGCGTCGAAAAATTCGCCGACGCGCTGAAAACCGCTCAGATGGTATTCATTCCCGGCGGCTTCTCCGGCGGCGACGAGCCCGACGGCTCCGCGAAGTTCATCACTGCGTTCTTCCGCAACGCCGCCGTCAAAGAGGGCGTGACCGACCTGCTCGATAACCGCGGCGGTCTGATGTGCGGTATCTGCAACGGCTTCCAGGCGCTGATCAAGTTAGGTCTTGTGCCCTACGGCAAGATCATCGACGCCGATGAGACCTGCCCGACCCTGACCTATAACACCATCTCCCGCCATCAGAGCCGTATCGTCCATACCCGCGTCGCGTCCAACAAGAGTCCGTGGCTCTCTCTGACCAACGTCGGCGACGTCTACACCGTCCCGATCTCTCATGGCGAAGGTCGATTCCTGTGCTCTGAGGAGCTGGTACGCCAACTTGCCGCAAACGGTCAGATCGCGACCCAGTACGTAGATTTACAGGGCAACGCTACAACCGACGTCCATTTCAACCCGAACAACTCCGTCTACGCCATCGAGGGCATCACCTCTCCCGACGGCAGAGTATTCGGCAAGATGGGTCACTCCGAGCGCAAAGGCAGCTACCTGTACAAGAACGTCCCCGGCAACTACGATATCAAAATGTTTGAGGCTGCTGTCAAGTATTTCAAATAATTGCAGACACAACAAAACGCCGATGGATCAAGCTCCATCGGCGTTTATTCTTATGCTGTGTCGGTAATAAATCAAGATTGCGTGATCGCGAGATTGATCTGGCGGACAGAGGCGGCGTTGTTAGTCGTGTCATAGCCAAAATAAACCGTGAGCGATTTATCGGACGTCTTATCGCCGTCCTGCGTGCTGTTGAAATAAGAGAGCTCAATGGATACGCCGCTGTCATCTGACGAGATCTTGACCTCCGAGTTAGGAGCTCCGAGCTTGTCGATCACGTCTTTGAAAGAGGATTGATCCTTCAGACCGCTGTAGGCGTAGGAAATACCGAATTCATTGCCGATCATGTCGACCTCGCTGAGGACGCCCTCGTCGATCGGGAGCTCTTTCCCCGTGTCATTATTCGCCAGCGTGATATTGCAGATCTTGTCGCCCTTGGACAGGGAGAGACCCGTAGACACATCGGGCTCAATGACCTTCTGGTCGGTACTCAGCTCAAAGCTGAGCTCCTTGAGCTCCTTGACGGTCGTTTTGCCGACGGTAACGGTCTGACCGTCCAGCTCGGCGTCAAGGCTGAATTCGGCGTTCGGCGCATCTTGCGCGAACCAGTACTGATAGAGATATGACGGATCCTCCTGATCCTGATCCTGCGCTTCCATATTCTTCATGTCGATGTTCGCCTCAACAAACGCCTTCGCCTTCTCAAAATCAGCGCGAATCGCGGCGGCGCCGTCCGACGATACGGTCGGATTCACGTCGACGACCTTAGTAGCGCCGCAGGCGCAAAGGCTGACAATCAGTGTGAGCGCTAACAGTAATACTAATACTTTTTTCATGCTTTTACCTCCTGTAATAAAGTAGCATAATTATAATGTATAGGAAAACGATTTGTCAATCGAAAAAATTGTGCTGATAGCCTATTGAAAACACAATATATAGTCGATTTGTGCAGAGTGCATAAAATTATTCCAAAAACTTCGGCGTATTTCTCAAATGTAAATTTTCTGTAATTTATTGCATTTTCACCCCTTATAGTCTATAATAAACCCTGCGTGACTGCACAAGATATGCGATGAAGCGGGAGGTTGCAACGCGAAGCGTTGGTTTTTCCGTGGAGTATGTCCGATTTTAAACCGGGCGAAAGAATAGTTTGAGCTTTTGATGACATTGGGGTTGCTATGTCATTACTGCGCCTGACATTGGGGTTGCTATGTCATTACTGCGCCACTGTGCTTCCGGTTGCCGAGATTCGGCTATCGGCTTTTTTAACGGATGGGGTAGGAACACCCGGACGGGTGTTTGAAAAGTTCGGCTTCAGTCGTGCCGACCCAAACAATATTTAGGAGGCGAAGATATGGCAGTCAAGGAAAAAATCAGAATCAGATTAAAGGGCTACGATCACCAGCTGGTCGACCAGTCCGCAGAGAGAATCGTTGCTACCGCAAAGCGTACCGGTGCGAGAGTTTCGGGTCCTGTCCCGCTCCCCACCGAGAAGCAGGTCGTCACCATTCTCCGCGCTGTCCATAAGTATAAGGATAGCCGTGAACAGTTCGAGATGCGCACCCACAAGCGCCTGATCGACATTTTGAGACCGTCCAATAAGACAGTCGAGGCTCTTATGAGCTTAGAGCTCCCTGCCGGCGTTGAGATTGAGATCAAGTTATAATCGGTCATAACCCAAACCTATTATAATAAGACCATTCCCAACCTACCACGCAGACAGGGTCATGTCGGCAAAAGCCGACCAATAACCTAAAAGGAGGATATACAGAATGCAGAAAGCATTAATCGGCAAGAAGATCGGTATGACACAGATCTTCGACGAGAAGGGAAAAGTAGTTCCCGTAACCGTAGTCGAGGCGGGTCCTTGCGTCGTATCGCAGGTCAAGACCGTCGAGACCGACGGCTACACAGCCATCCAGATGGGCTTTGGCGATATCAAGCCTAAGCACGTCACAAAGCCCCTGCAGGGCCACTTCAAGAAGGCTGACGTAGCCCCCAAGAGAATTCTCAAGGAATTCAGATTCGATGATTGCTCGGCTTATGAGCTGGGTCAGGTCATCAAGGCAGATTTATTCGCAGCAGGTGACAAGGTCGACGTCACGGGCAAGAGCAAGGGTAAAGGTTATGCCGGCGTTATCAAGCGCTGGAACTTCGCTCGCTTAAAGGAATCTCACGGTACCGGCCCTAACGCGCGTCACGGCGGTTCCATGGGTGCTTGTTCTTCTCCCTCCAGAGTATGGAAGGGCAAGAAGATGGCAGGCCACCTGGGCGCTGAGAAGGTCACCGTTCAGAACCTCGCCGTAGTCAAGATCGACGCTGAGGATAACCTCATCGCCATCAAGGGCGCCATTCCCGGCGCAAACGGCGGCTACGTTGTCATCAAAGACAGCGTAAAGGCTTAAGGAAGGAGGAAATCACATGCCTAACGTACAGGTTTTAGATATGCAGGGCAAGAAGGTTTCTACCGTAGACCTTGCAGATTCGATTTTCGGCATCGAGCCGAACGCGGCAGTTATGCACATGATGGTGGTAAGCTATCTTGCTAACCAGCGTCAGGGCACCCAGTCCGCTCTCACCCGTAGTGAAGTTTCCGGCGGCGGTAGAAAGCCCTGGAGACAGAAGGGTACAGGCCGTGCCCGTCAGGGTTCGACCCGCGCACCCCAGTGGTACCACGGCGGCGTAGTATTTGCTCCTAAGCCCAGAGATTATCGCTTCTCTGTCAACAAGAAGGTCAAGAGACTGGCGATGAAGTCCGCTTTATCCGCTAAGGCTCAGGCTGAGGAGATCATCGTCATCGACAAGATCGCTTTCGATGAGATCAAAACCGCTAAGGCTGCCGCAATGCTCAGCGCAGTAGGCAGCGAGCGCAAGGCGCTCATCGTTCTGCCCGAGATCGACGAGAAGGCTATCAAGTCTTATCGCAACATTGCCGGCGTCAAGACCGCTCAGGTCAACGAGCTGAATGTTTATGACATTCTTAATGCCGACAAGCTGATCATCGCGAAGGACGCGCTCACTAAGATTGAGGAGGTATACGCATGATTGCACAAGATATCGTAATCCGCCCCATCATCACTGAGAAGTCGATGCAGGACATTACCGCTAAGAAGTATGTTTTCGAGGTAGCGAAGAACGCTACTAAGATAGATGTCGCCAGAGCTGTAGAAGAGCTCTTCAAGGTCAAGGTCGAGAAGGTCAACACCGTTCACGTCCGCGGTCGTATGAAGAGACAGGGCCGTTTCGAAGGCTACACCCGTAGCTGGAAGAAAGCCTATGTACAGCTGACTGCCGACAGCAAACCGATCGAGTTTTTTGAAGGCATGATGTAAGCCTGTCTCCGCGAAAATACAGAAAACTACTAAACGATTAACACAGGCATGAATGTATGGGATGCGCCATCATCCCGCAAAGCCATCATGAGGAGAGTGAAATAACATGGCTATTAAGGTTTATAAGCCGACAACTAACGCAAGACGTAATATGTCGGTTACGGATTTCTCCGGACTTTCCAAGGTCGCTCCCGAAAAGAGCTTGCTCGAACCTCTGAAGAAGCACAGCGGTCGTAACAGCTACGGTCGTATCACCGTGCGTCACAGAGGCGGCGGCAACAGGAGAAAATACCGTATTATTGATTTCAAGAGACAGAAATTTGACGTAGAAGGTATCGTTAAGACCATCGAGTACGATCCCAACCGCTCCGCGTTCATCGCGCTGGTCGAGTATGAGGACGGCGACTTAAGGTTGGCTACAAGGTAGTCGCAGGCGAGACCGCGGATATCAAGCCCGGTAACGCTCTTCCGCTCAAGAACATCCCCACCGGTACTTTCGTACACAACGTAGAGCTTTATCCCGGCCGCGGCGCTCAGCTCGCTCGTGCAGCCGGCAACATGGCTCAGCTCATGGCTAAGGAAAACGGCTATGCGCTCCTCAGACTGCCCTCCGGCGAGCTGAGAAACGTACCCGAGACCTGCATGGCTACCATCGGTCAGGTCGGCAACATCGACCATGAGAACGTCAAGATCGGTAAAGCCGGTCGTAAGAGAAACATGGGTATCCGCCCGACCGTCCGCGGTTCTGTCATGAACCCGAATGACCACCCGCATGGTGGTGGTGAGGGTAAATCCCCTGTCGGCCGTCCCGGCCCTGTTACCCCCTGGGGTAAGCCGGCTCTCGGTTATAAGACCAGAAAGTCCAACAAGGCGTCCGATAAGCTCATCGTAAGACGCAGAAACAGCAAGTAAGGCAGAAAGGAAGGAACTTAATTTATGAGTAGAAGTACTAAAAAAGGACCTTTTGTTCAGCCGGTGCTGCTCAAAAGAGTTCAGGAAATGAACGAAAAGGGCGAGAAGAGAATCTTAAAGACCTGGTCAAGATCCTCGACTATCTTCCCTGAATTTGTAGGTCACACGTTTGCTGTTCATGACGGCAGAAAGCACGTTCCGGTATACGTTACCGAGGATATGGTCGGTCACAAGCTCGGCGAGTTTGCTCCCACCCGTACCTTCCGCGGCCATGCCGGTTCCAAGACAAGTAAGTAAGGCAAAGGAGAGATAAGAATGGAAAGTAAGGCATATCTGAATTATGTCCGTATCTCACCTCGCAAGGTTTCCGTCGTACTTGACCTCATCAGAGGCAAGGACGTAAAGCTGGCGAAGGCTATTCTTGAGCAGACTCCTAAGGCCGCTTGCGAGCCGCTGTTAAAGCTGCTCAAGTCCGCAGTAGCAAATGCTGAGAATAACCACGATATGGATGTGGCAAGTCTTTATGTGGCTGAGTGCCATGCAAGTCAGGGCCCCACACTCAAGCGTATCCGTCCCCGCGCACAGGGCAGAGCCTTCCGCATCGACAAGAAGACCTCGCACATCACCCTGGTGCTCAAGGAAAGAGAATAAGGAGGTAGAGTTATGGGCCAGAAAGTTAATCCGCACGGTTTACGTGTAGGTATCATCAA
>CADBYC010000021.1 GCA_902798755.1 uncultured Ruminococcus sp.
TACCATGATGTTGACGTCCTCACCGGTAGCGAGTACGTGGTCTACGCCGCCGAAGCCGATATCATAAGCCCAGCCGTCGCCGCCGAAGATCCATACGGACTTCTTAGAGAGATATTCCTTATTGTCGAGGATGTCCTTTCTGTACGGGCAAGCCTCGTCGACCTTCTCGACTTCTGCGAGCAGAGCCTTGGTCGCGGCGCCGTTCTTCTCGCCGTCGTTCAGGGTAGCGAGATACTCGTCGGCAGCAGCCTTGAGCTCGTCGGTGGCTCTCTCGTCAGCGATCATCGCCTTGACGTCAGCGACAAGGCGATCGCGGATCGCGCGCTGACCGAGGAACATACCCAGACCGTGCTCGGCGTTGTCTTCAAACAGGGAGTTCGCCCAAGCGGGACCCTTGCCCTCTTTGTTGACGGTGTAGGGAGAGGTAGCGGCAGGACCGCCCCAGATGGAGGAGCAACCGGTCGCGTTAGAGATGTACATTCTGTCGCCGAACAGCTGAGTGATCAGGCGAGCGTAAGAGGTCTCGGCACAGCCTGCGCAGGAGCCGGAGAACTCAAGCAGCGGCTGCTTGTACTGAGAGGAGATCACGTTGATCTTCGCGGTGGTCTCGGGCTTCTCAGTGACCTTGGCAACACAATAATCAAATACTGCCTGCTGATCGTCCTGAGACTCGCGGGCAACCATCTTCAGAGAGTTGGTCGGGCAGACGCCTACGCAGACGCCGCAGCCCATGCAGTCGAAGGGAGATACAGCTAAGGTGTACTTATAAACTTTGTTAACGGCTCTGGGACCGTACTTGATGGCTTCGGGAGCGTCAGCGACCTCAGCCTCGTCCATTGCGTAAGGACGAATGGTAGCGTGCGGGCAGACGAACGCGCAGCGGTTACACTGAGCGCAGGTCTCGTTGTTCCACTCGGGAACCATAACAGCAACGCCGCGCTTCTCGAACGCGGAAGCGCCCTGCTCGAAGGTACCGTCAGCGTGGTCAACGAAAGCGGATACAGGCAGGTTGTCGCCGTCCATACGGCCGACAGGCTCCATGATGCCCTCGACCTGCTTCTCGAGCTTGGTCATCTCAGCGTCGGCAGCCTTTACGTCAGCGTCAACAGCCTCAGCCCAGTCAGCGGGTACGTCGATCTTGACGTAAGCGGTAGCGCCCGCGTCGATCGCCTTCTCGTTCATCTCGACGATCTCTTTGCCCTTCTTCATGAACTTCTGAGCCTTTTCCTTCATGTAGCCGATCGCCTCTTCCTCGGGCAGAACCTTGGAGAGAGAGAAGAACGCGCTCTGGAGAACGGTGTTGGTGCGCTTGCCCAGACCGATCTCAGCCGCGATGTCGATCGCGTTGACGGTGTAGAGCTGGATATCGTTCTTCGCGATATAGCGCTTGGTCTCAGCGTTCAGATGGGAGTTGAGCTCCTCGGGAGTCCACTGGCAGTTGATCAGGAATACGCCGCCGGGCTTGACATCCTGAACCATCTTGTAGCCCTTGAGGATGTAGGAGGGGTTGTGGCAGGCTACGAAGTCAGCCTTGTTGATGTAGTACGGGGACTTGATGGGCTTGTCGCCGAATCTCAGGTGAGAAATGGTGATACCGCCGGTCTTTTTGGAGTCATACTGGAAGTACGCCTGTACGTATTTATCGGTATGGTCGCCGATGATCTTGATGGAGTCTTTGTTTGCGCCTACGGTGCCGTCGCCGCCCAGACCCCAGAACTTGCACTCGATGGTGCCTTCCGCGGCGGTGTTGGGAGCGGGCTCTTCAGGCAGAGAGAGGTCGGTGACGTCATCGACGATACCGATGGTGAAGTTGTGACGGGGAGCGTCCTTCTCGAGTTCCTTGTATACAGCGAATACGCTGGAAGGAGGAGTATCCTTGGAACCCAGACCGTAACGACCGCCGACGACCTTAGCGGTGCAGCCGTTAGCAGCCAGAGCAGCTACGACGTCGAGGTAGAGCGGCTCGCCCAGAGCGCCGGGCTCTTTGGTACGGTCGAGGACAGCGATCTTCTTCGCGGTCGCGGGGATCGCTTCGACGAGCTTATCGGCACGGAAGGGACGATACAGACGAACCTTGACAAGACCGACTTTCTCGCCGGCTGCGTTCATGTAGTCGATGACTTCTTCCGCAACGTCGCAGATGGAGCCCATCGCTACGATAACGCGCTCAGCGTCGGGAGCGCCGTAGTAGTTGAACAGCTTGTAGTCAGTGCCGAGCTTAGCATTGACCTTGTCCATGTACTCTTCTACGATAGCGGGAAGAGCGTCATAGTACTTGTTGCAGGCTTCACGATGCTGGAAGAAGATATCGCCGTTCTCGTGAGAGCCGCGCATGGTGGGATGCTCGGGGTTCAGAGCGCGCTTGCGGAACGCCTGAACAGCGTCCATATCGGTCATTTCCTTGAGGTCGTCAAAGTCCCAGATCTCGATCTTCTGGATCTCGTGAGAGGTACGGAAGCCGTCGAAGAAGTTGATGAACGGAACTCTGGTAGCGAGGTGAGCGACAGCGCCCAGATCCATGACTTCCTGCGGGTTGGTCTCTGCGAGCATCGCGAAACCGGTCTGGCGGCATGCGTAAACGTCAGAGTGATCGCCGAAGATGTTCAGCGCGTGAGACGCGACGCAGCGAGCCGATACGTGGAATACGGACGGGAGCAGTTCGCCCGCGATCTTGTACATGTTCGGGATCATGAGGAGCAGACCCTGAGAAGCGGTGTAGGTGGTGGTCAGCGCACCCGCGTTCAGCGAGCCGTGAACCGTACCTGCGGCACCTGCCTCAGACTGCATCTCTTCTACCTTGACGGTAGTGCCGAAGATGTTCTTCATGCCCTGTGCGGACCACTGGTCTACGTAGTCAGCCATCGGGCTGGACGGGGTGATGGGGTAGATACCCGCGACTTCGGTGAACGCGTAGCTCACCCAAGCGGCGGCGTTGTTGCCGTCCATGGATTTCATTTTTCTTGCCATGTGTTTTCCTCCTGTTTTTGCATCACTGTAAGATGAGCTCTGTCCTACACTGATACGGATTTTGGGTTTAGTGAATATATACGAACAATACTCACTTTTCCAACCTATAGTTTAGCACTTTTTGTCGTTTCTGTAAAGGGGAAAATGTTGTTTATCAAGGGAATTATCTCACAAAATAATTGCCTATTGATTTCTTGAGGGTTTTATTGTAAAATAGACTGTAATTACGGCTGATGTGACGCTGTAACATGACTGATAAGATAATGAAAAGGACTGATACATTTGAAAAAGATAATCGCACTGATCGCCGCTTTGGTGATGGTACTCTCTCTCTCCGCCTGCTTCGGCGGCAATAACGCGCAGTCTACCGCGGACGAAGTCAAGCTCGGGGATATCGCCGACTATGATAAGGACTTCAAGGGCCTTTCGAAGTTTATCTCCGAAAGCGTGAAAGGCAGCAGCGTGCAGGAGATCTATTACGATATCCTCGGCGCTGACAACGGTACGCGCGTGGTCCTCAACGGCAACGCCTACGTTGAGATCTATGATTTCTCGAGCGCGAAGAACGACACCGCGAAGGCGATCCTTGAGGACGTGAAGGACGACGGCAAGTTCAAGCCCATGGCGGACGGTATCGAAATGACCGCCGTGCTGACCGACAGCGGCAAGTATGTCATCGCGTGGGACGCGTCGCGCGGCTACAACTATGAGAAGGATATCGTGACCGACGAGGTCAAGGCGAACTGGTAAAGATAATACGCAAAATGAAGCTCGACAGATCGACTGTCGGGCTTTTTCTTTTGCTGAGAAATGTTTATTTTTCAACGGGGAATTGTGTTCTTGATATTGATATGATATGATAAAAATAATTAACGATTGGGAGGATACTATGGAACTGTATCGCGTTGCGTTATCGAAAGGGATGGAAAATGTGCCGCCGCGCATCTTCTTTTCATGCCATCCTGAGGATTTCTCTCTGTATTATGAAGCTTTGGCGGGGGATATCGCCATGTATTGTCATACGACAGGCACTATTCTGTATGACGCCGACTGTCTTGAAAAGCCCACGGAGAAAGACACGTTGCTCACGCTGAACACGAAAAAGGAGAGGGACGACTTTTTCAGGAACATCCAGACGCTTGTCGTACCCGTGACCAAAAGGCTGTTATCCTCTTTAAGCAAAGCGATGGAATATGAGATACCGTTCGCGATGGCGCATCACATCCCGATCATTCCCGTCGTCTTTGAAGAGGGAGTGGAAAAGCTGTATGAACAAAGCATCTTTTCCAATCTGCACTTCCTCAGCCCGCTGAGCGCGGACGGGGATCGGGAAGCGTATCTGAAAAAGCTCGCTAAAGCTCTGAGCAGAAATATCTTTATGCGAGATACTGTCGAGAGGATATATGAGGAATTCAAGCCCCGTATCTTTTTAAGCTATCGCAAAAAAGATCGTCAGCACGCGCAGGAACTGATCCGAACGATCCATCGGGACGAGCGGTTCAGGGACGTGAGTATTTGGTATGACGAATACCTCAGAGAGAATAAAAACTTTGAAGATTCGCTCAAAGAAGAGATGGAGAAAAGCTCGCTGTTCCTCTTGCTCGTGACGCCGCGTCTGCTGGAGGAGCCTAATTACGTTATGGATAAGGAATATCCTTCTTTAGCAAATTTGAATGATATTCCGATCCTACCCTTAGAGATGGCTCAGACGGACGAAGAGCAGCTTCGGCGCTGTTATCGGGAGCTGCCTGAGATCGTCAGGATGTATCAGGGGGAGGATATCTGCGAAAAGATCGGAGAGCTGCTCGGTCCTTCTCTGCAAACCGAACGATCTGACGACCCGAGGCACTGCTATCTGATCGGACTGTCTTATCTGGACGGTATCATGACGGAGGTGAACAGGGAACTCGGGATAGAGCTGATCACCTATGCCGCCGAAAACGGAGTAAGCGAAGCGGAGGACAGCTTGATCGATCTCTACTGGAACGGCGGCGTAGACACGGATATCGAAAAATGCAAAGAGCTTCTCAAAAAGTATACGACGATCGCTGTCGCGCGATATAAAAAGGACCCTTCCTTTGAAAATGCCCGGTCGCTGCTGTACAGGCTGGATATCTCTGTCGGGATCGCAAGTAAGAATACGGATCCTGAATGGTATGAAGAAGCGCTGAAGCAGAACGCGGAGTGGGCGGAAAGGATATTTCACCGACATAACCGAACACATTTTTTGGAAGAATATTTACGGTCTGAATGGGGACTGTGCGATCTCTATCTCTTACAGGGAAAAATCAATGAGGCAAAAAAGGAGGCTCAAAGCGTTCTTGACATTTGTGAGCAGATGTATATGGGGTCGTTGATTAACCCTAAAAACAGAAAACATCTCGTTTATACCAGTCGCAATCGCATAATCATTAATAGGAAGATGGTCGAGATTTATTTGGAAATCGATCCCAAACATGCATATTTTTTAGCCTTAGAGTGTCAGCGTTTGATAAGAAAAGCAGAAAAAGGGACTGTCGACGCGACGAATGAATATACCGTTTGGCTTTTGACAGCGAGTGCGCTGAAACGAATGGGAGAGTATGATAAAGCGCTGGCAGCTATCAACGAAGCGATCAGGCTTTATGATGAAACGATCGATCCGATACAGGTTAAGAGGGAATCGAAGATATTGAAAAACAAATTGCCTTTACTGCTGGAAAAAGCAGAGATCCTCGGGCTTTGTGACAGTAAGGAAGATGTTCAGGCAATTTTGGATGAAGTAAGAGGGTACGTTCAATTCTGTTGTGAAGAGCCGTCTGAAACAGAGAAGGTCAGTTTTTACCTGATCGGCGGAGAATACTGTCTTCATCTGTATCAACGAAAGCTTAAGCAAAATAATACGATCATAACAGCTTTGAAAACGGCGGGGGAATGGTTTGATGAAGCGGAAAGGATCATGCTCGGGCATATGGAGCTGATCAAAAAGAGATTTACTTTGAACGTCGATTATATAAGACTGCTGTATGACAAGGCTTATACCATGTTCGCTCTTTACAAGAAGCAACGTGACACAGAGGAATTTGACCGTGCCGAAGCATATGTAATGCAGGCGGAGCAGCTGATGGCAGAGATCCCCGAAGAGCGATGGAATTATGACTCCAAAGACTTAGCGGTCAAGCTCGATGAACTGGCGGCAGAGATGGCGCACGTTCGGGAGAAAATACAGGAAAAGAACAGAGCTCTCAGCGAAGAGCTGGCAGCGTTTGACGAGCGGTTCGAAACCGCAAAGGCGGAGGATAACGAACGCGTGTTAAATGAGATGGCGAGTTACGACAGGCTGATTGAGGCGATCTTGGACTTCAACACGGCGCTGGCGGAAAAAATCTATCAGGTCGTCGAATACCTGTATCGAAAACACCCTGACAGCGAGGAATATCAGCGACGCTTTGAAGAGGCGAAATACCTCATGGGAAAATAAGGTAAGACACAAAAAAAGACCGATCTGCTCTCAAAAGAGAGGGATCGGTCTTTGTGTGCTTTGGGGAGATGGAATCAAGTTTTTTGACAGGAGAATGTACTTGCTCTTTGTCAAAAAAGCTCCTGAATACGAAGTGATCACGCCTTGAAATAGGTGATGCAGTTCTGCGGGCAGGCTTCGACGCACGCGCCGCAGTCGGTGCACAGAGCGGGATCGACGTAGGCGCAGAAGTCGGTGACCTTGACGGCACCCTGAGGGCAGGACTTCTCGCACTTTTTACAGCCGATACAGCCGACGTCGCAGAGCTTGCGGGTCACAGCGCCCTTGTCGTGGTTGGAGCAGCGCACCATCGCCATATCCTTTTTGGGGACGATCTCGATGATGCCTCTCGGACATGCCTTGACGCAGAGGGTGCAGGCGCGGCATTTGCTGTCATCGACATAGGCGACGCCGTTTTTGACGTGGATCGCGTCATAGTCGCAGACGGCGACGCAGTCGCCCAGTCCCATACAGCCGTGGGTGCAGGCGGTGAGTCCTCCGCCGATCTTTAATGCCGCGGAACAGCTCATGATACCGCTGTATTCCGCTTTGTAGGAGGTGTGGTCGAGAGAGCCCATGCATTTGACGACGGCGACCTTGGGTTCGATGGCGCCGGTGTTGACGCCTAAGATCTCAGAGATCGCCTTGGTGCAGGACAGTCCGCCGGGTGCGCAAAGCCCGACCTCGGCTTCGCCCTTGGCGAGCGCCGCCGCGTAGCCCGAACAGCCCGAAAAACCGCAGGCGCCGCAGTTCGCGCCGGGGAGCGCTTCTAAGATGGCTTCCGCCTTTTCATCCTTCGGCACCGCCATGATAATGGATGCGATGGAGAGAATGAGTCCGATCAATAATCCGATGCCGGCAACGACGCCGACAGCTATCAGAATTCCTGTCATATCGCGCCTCCTTTAAGAAAGCGGGATGAGCTTATCGACAAAGCCCGCGAACCCGAGGAAGGACAGCGACACCAGCGCGGCGGCGACCAGCGTGATCGGCAGACCCTTGAGGGACTTGGGGATATCGGCGTTCTCAAGTCGTCCGCGGACGCCCGCGAACATGACCATCGCGACGAGGAAGCCGATACCCGCGCCGAAAGCGTTGACCAGCGCGTGACCGTAGGTGTAGGGATATGCTGTGGTGGAATCGACCTTTTGCAGAACCAGCATGGTAACGCCGAGTACGGCGCAGTTGGTGGTGATCAGCGGCAGGTAGATGCCCAGCGAATTGTACAGAGAGGGAATGTACTTTCTAAGAACGATCTCGACGAGCTGTACCAGACCCGCGATGATCAGAATGAACAAAACGGTCTGGAGATATTCCATGCCCATCGGAACGAGCAGGTACATATAGATGGGGAAGGTGACGGCGGTCGCCAGTACCATGACGAAGGTGACGGCGACGGACATGCCGACGGCGGTGTTCAGCTTTTTGGAAACACCTAAGAAGGGACAGATGCCGAGAAACTTGGAGAGAACATAGTTCTCGGTCAGGATAGCCGCGAGGAATACGGCGACGAGGGATTTAATCAGCATTTGAGGTCGCCTCCTTTGCGGGTTTATCACAGGTTTTGGCGTCGCAGTTCTCGGACATCGGACAGCCGTCGCAGGGGGAGGACTTGACCTTCTTGCCCGCGCGGGAATTGAGCTTGTTCGCCAGCATGATCAGCATGCCGAATACGAAGAAGCCGCCGGGGGGCAGAATGAAGATCAGGATCTGAATAGGCATGATCTGCATGCCGAACAGAGAGCCTGAGCCGAAGAACTCACGGATGATACCCATACACAAGAGCGCCGCCGTGAAGCCGACGCCCATGCCCAAGCCGTCGAGGATAGAGGGCAGGACGGGATTCTTGCCCGCGAACATCTCGGCACGACCTAAGATGATGCAGTTGACGACGATCAGGGGCAGGTAGATGCCTAAGGAGTCGTTGATGGCGGGCGCGAAGGCTTTGACGAGCATCTGGACGATGGAAACAAAGCCCGCGATGATGGTGATGTAGGCGGGGATACGCACCTTGTCGGGAATGAACTTGCGCAGGGCGGAGATAACGGCGTTAGAGCAGACTAAGACCGCGGTCGCCGCGACGCCCATGCCGATGGCGTTGGATGCGGAGGTGGTGACGGCGAGGGTGGGGCAGGTGCCGAGGACCAGACAGAGAACGGGGTTTTCTTTGATGATGCCCTTGGTAAATTCCTGAAACAGACTTTTCTTAGCCATTACTCACCCTCCTTTGCGGTAATATTGCTGTCGTCGGCGCTGTCTGTCACGGAGACAGACGAATCGGAGCTGACGTTTTCATTATAGATCTGTATCGCCTCGTTGACCGCCTTGGTGACGGCGCGGGAGCTGATGGTCGCGGAGGTGACGGCGTCGACGGTTTGGGCGGTGCCGGAGCCGGCGTCCTTGCTGACGACGATTTCCTGATCGACGCTCAGACCCTTGTACTGGTCGCGGAAAGAGGCGTTCGAGGTGTTCTTGCCCAGACCCGGGGTCTCGTCGTCGTTATAGAATACGTCTACGGCGACGATCTCGCCGTTGTTGATACCTGTCATGACATAGACCTGACCGCCGTAGCCCTGAGTAACGGTGGCGATCGCGTAGCCCACGGCGTTGCCGCTGTCGTCGAGACCCTTGTACATAACGTCGGGAATGACATCTTCAAAGGCCTTTGCCTCGGGACAGACGGTCAGCATGCTCTCTTCCTTGCTCTGCTGTTCGTTCTCGGCAATCTTCTCGGCGGTGACGTTGTTGGTCAAAGCGAGGGCGGCGGTGACGACGATACAGATCAGGAACAGGGAGATCGTCGGGATCAGAATCGCTTTGGGGGTTATCTTGTATCTCATTTTGACTCCCCCTTCTTCTTTTTGATAAAGCCCAATGTACGGGGAACGGTCGCGCGCTCGATGAGCGGGACGAGAATGTTCATCAGGAGAATGGAGAAGGATACACCCTCGGGCATATTGGAGAAGGCGCGGAGCATGATAGTAAAGAAGCCGCAGCCGACCGCGAAGATGACCTTGCCCCATTTGGTGACGGGAGAGGTGGTGTAGTCGGTCGCCATGAAGATCGCGCCGAGGAGCATACCGCCCGAGAGGAGCTGATACAGCGGGTCAAGACCGACGATCAGGCTCATGACTGCCGCTGTGCCGAGATAGACGCAGGGAATGATCGGGGAGATGACCTTGCGGATCACAAGGTAGATACCGCCTAAGATCAGCGCGACAGCGCAGACCTCGCCGATAGAGCCGCCGCAGCGGCCGATCAGAAGATCGACGTAGGAATAGACGCCTTTTTCGGCGACTAAGGGGGTAGCGGCGGTGGTGGCGTCGATCTGAGCCGCGGCGGGAGCGCCGAGCGCGGGTACCCAGTGCATCATCGCAGAGGGGAAGGAAACCAGCAGGACGATACGCGCCGCCAGAGCGGGATTGACGAAGTTCATGCCGATACCGCCGAACATCTGCTTGACCACGACGATGGCGATCAGACAGCCGAACACGGCGATCAGCGGGTTGATATCGACGGGCAGGTTCAGCGCGAGCAAAAGACCTGTTACCACAGCGGAAAGGTCGCCGATGGTGGTGTCGCGCTTCATGATCTTTCTGCTGACAAATTCGAGCAGGACGCAGGAGGCGATGCAGATCGCGATCAGCACCAGCGAGCGCAGTCCGAAGATGATACAGGAGGCGACAGCCGCGGGACACAGCGCGATGATGACGTCGAGCATGATGCGGCGGGTGGAGTTGCCGCTTTTAAAATGCGGGGAGGAGGAAACGTGTAATTTCTGTTCCATTACTTTTTACCTCCTTTGCTTGCGGCGATCTCTTCACGCTTTGCCTTTTGCAAAAGCGCCTTGCCCATGCGGATATTCTGCACCAGATGGCGCTTGGCGGGGCAGGTGAAGGAACAGCAGCCGCATTCCATGCAGTTCATGGCGTTGTAGAACTTCAAGCCGTCGACGTCGCCGCGGTTGGCAGCGTTGGCAAGCTCTAAGGGCTGCAGGCGCATGGGGCAGGCGTCGAGGCACTTGCCGCAGCGGATACACGCCGAGGGCTCGTTATACTTTGCCTCTTTCTCGGAGAGGGCTAAGATCGCGTTGTTTTGCTTCAATACATATAATTCGTCATTCGGCAGGGAAATGCCCATCATGGGGCCGCCCATGATCAGCTTGTAGGGTGGTTCTTTGTAGCCGCCGACAAAGTCGATGACCTCTTTGATCGGGGTGCCGATGGGAACGATGACGTTCACGGGATTTTCGATACAGCCGCCGTCGACCGTCAGTCGGCGGGAGATCAGCGGGATACCTGTCTTGAGGTAGCGGGCGATGAAGGCGATGGAGCCGACGTTCATGACAAGACAGCCCGCGTCGGAGGGCAGTCCGCCGACGGGGACTTCGCGACCTGTACACGCCTTGATCAATATTTTCTCAGCGCCCTGAGGGTAAGTCGCCTTGATGGGCAGGACGCGGATCTCGTCCTCGGGGTCGAGAGAACCGTC
Organism: uncultured Ruminococcus sp.; assembly: GCA_902798755.1. Taxonomy (GTDB): domain Bacteria; phylum Bacillota; class Clostridia; order Oscillospirales; family Acutalibacteraceae; genus Ruminococcoides. The sequence continues at coordinate 10,958 of CADBYC010000021.1, forward strand.
GGCGATCTCGCGCAGGGCTTTGATGGCGTCGGGCTTATTGTTCTCGATACCGATGATGACGCGGTGAATGTTCAAAAATTCCTTGACCGTGATGATGCCCGAGATGACGTCCCATGAGTTCTCGAGGATCTCGCGGTGGTCGGAGGTGATGTAGGGCTCGCACTCGGCAACGTTGATGATCAGGGTATCGACGTTCTTGTCCGAGGGGATATTGAGCTTGACGGCGGTCGGGAAGCCCGCGCCGCCTAAGCCTACCAGACCGCTGTTGCGCACGGCGGTGATCAGGTCGGAGAGGCTCTCGACCTTTGGGGGATGGATGTCGGGAGAGAGGCGCTGTTCGCCGTCGCTCTCGATGAAAATAGCGTCGACCTTGCCGCCGTCGGGCATGGTGATCTTGTCGATTTTCTTGACCTTGCCGGAGACGCTCGCGTGAATGGGAGCGCTGACAAAGGCGTCGCTCCCCGCGATCTGCTGGCCGACGTCGACCGTGTCGCCGACCTTGACCATCGGCTTGCACGGTGCGCCGATATGCTGGGTCATCGGCAGAGCGACCATGGCGGGTACGGGCATGACGACGCTCTCTTTGTGCGCGGTATTCTTGTTGTGCGGAGCGTGTACGCCGCCCTTGGTGCGGTAAGGCCGCTTGGGAAAGCTGAGCTCAGCCATAGAATTCCTCCTTTATGATAATCGGTTGAGATTGCCACAGCCCTTACGGGCTTCGCAATGACATTTGAGGTTGAGATTGCCACAGCCCTTACGGGCTTCGCAATGACATTTGCGGTTGAGATTGCCACAGCCCTTACGGGCTTCGCAATGACTTTTTATGGATTTAACGTATTAAATCACGCTATTCATATATAATAACATTATATATAGCATTTTTCAATATGAAATCGATGTTAAAAAAATAACGTTCTCGACAGAACGTGACAGGTATCTCGGACAGTTTGATGGAATAATAAGAATAAGGAGGAAGAAAGAAATGCAGTTTTTATGGGCTTTTTTGGTAGGAGGGGCGCTGTGCCTGATCGGACAGGTGCTGATCGACCGTACTTCGCTGACCCCCGCGCGGATATTGACGGGCTTTGTGGTGGCGGGAGTGATACTCTCGGCGGTCGGGCTGTACAAGCCTTTAGCGGACTTCGCGGGCGAGGGCGCGACGGTGCCGCTGTCGGGCTTCGGGCATCTAATGGCGCAGGGCGTGCGGCAGGCGATCGACAAGGACGGCGCGGTCGGGATACTGACGGGCGCTCTGACCGCGGCGGCGGCAGGGATCGGCGCGGCGGTGGTGTTGTCGCTGTTGGCGGGGCTTGTGAGCAAGCCGAAGGAGAAGTAACGGTAAGGAAGCATCAAACGGCGGAAGGTATAAGAGGATGGTAGGGTACGGCGCTTGTCGACGTACCGCATGGCAGAGCCTTTTGCTTCTATCACACGTTTCCGATTACCAAACACCCGTCATTCTCGGTACGTCATAAATGCCGTACCCTACAAGACGCGATCGGGTTGCTTTGCATAATAATTGAAAAAGGTCGCAGTGCAAACGTTACGAGGAACGCGGACGACCAATGGTCGTCCCTACAATCACTCTGCCTTATGGCAGAAACCTTTTGTCCTGTCTAACGTTCCCAATCACGAAAACGTCCGTCATTCTCGGTACGTCATAAATGCCGTACCCTACAAGACACAGTCGGGTTGCTTTGCATAATAATTGAAAAAGGTCGCAGTGCGAACGTTACGAGGAACGCGGACGACCAATGGTCGTCCCTACGGATTTGTTTCATAAAGGGATAGAAAACAAAGAAAGATCACAAAGATAAAAGAAAAGGCACACGTGCTCGACGTGCGCCAACTAAAAACGGAGGGCTGCTGCCCTCCGCTTTTAGTGCTTACTGTATTGAATAATCGAGGTATTCCTCAAGTTGTTCATCATCTTTCTTCTGCTTTGCCTTCAGGACAAAGATGGTAGTGACTGCCGCGGTGATGGCGGCTACTGCGGATACAATCCAGATGATCCACTTGTAATCGAATTTTTTACACATATCGCGCCTCCTGATCGTTATAGTAAACTATTTATAAGAAAATAATAACAGAAAATTTGAAAATGTCAATATGTTGTGTATAACTTTTGAAAAACTTTCGACTGTAACCGTACATATTGGGGTCGAGACATACTCAAATCACCCTGACGAGCTTAGTATTTGCCGTACTCTGCGGGGATATTCGGGGGAAATGCCGAGCAGGGGTACGTTTGCTGTGACGGGATCGATCGGTCACGAATCGGAAAGAGCCATTATTCCGCGGAATCCTCCGCCTTTTTGAGCTCCTCGGTGTTGTAGACGAGAGGCATGTGGTACTCGCGCTCATAGATCTCTTTCCAGATCGCGTAGTTCTTGTCGCGCATATCGTTGACTCTCTCGCGGTAGGAAAGGCTCTCGTCGGGATAGATGGGCTTGCCGATATGAATGGTGTACTCCTGAACAAGGAAGCCGTCCTCGCCCATGATGTCGGAATCCTGCATGGTGATGAAGCACGGCAGGACGGGAACGTTGTTGCGTACCGCGAAGCTGTAGGCGCCGTTCTTCAGGGGCTTGGGCTTGCGGTAGTTCCACCACATGGACTGCTCGGGATAGACGAGAATGAAGTCGCCCTTTTTGAGCAGCGCGTCCACGCCTTTCATGAACTTCTTCATCGTGCCCATATTGGAAGAGAGGGGCAGGGTGTTGCAGTTGCGCATCAAGAAGCCGTAGAAGCCCGGAAACGAGGTGTAGTTGCCCTCGCGGATGACGCGCCAGAAGGTGCGGTTAGGCTGCTGAGCCGCGTCGTAGGCGAGCTGCATGGCGAAGCTGTCGAAGGCGTTGAAGTGGTTGCAGGTGATGATGGCGCCTGAGTTGAGATTACGGAAGTTCTCGACGCCCTTGATGTCCTTGATGATCATTTTCTTGTCCGCGATCAGGGAATTGACGTAACGGCGGGCGGCGGCGAAGGCGAATTTGCTCTTCATCTTCTTGCGGATACCTTTGTTGCCGTATTCGATCTCGTCGGGCATCAAAGTACGGGAGGGGGGATCGTTCTCGACGTCGACGTCGAAGCGCCCCTCGCGCTCGAGCTGAGCGATCTTCTCGAGAATTTCTACGCGGTCGCGCGCGCGGACGGAGCCGTCGAGCTGTTTTTGATAATTATCGTCACGATCGGTCTCGAATTTTGCTAACGCTAACAAGTTGTCCATAACCTCCGCATCTTTCAATTTATCTTCTTCGGTGAAGTTATCGAGCACCGTTTTGATCTCGTCGTAAACATCGGTCTCGGCGGCATAGCGCCAGAAGATGTCGCCGCCGGTGCAGTCGGCGTAGTGCCACGGCTTGCTGACCATGATATAGTGGATGATCTTGGCTTCTTCGATCGGATAGGGGAAATAGCAGTAGGCTTCGGTGTTCCAGCGCTGGTCGAGCCAGAGGATATGATCCTTGCAGATCAGGTTGAGGTAATCCTCGTCCTGCGTGACGACGAAGCTGTATTCCGCCAGTCGGTCAGCAAAGCGGCGGAGGATCTCTTTCTCACGGAACATCTTCGCGTTGATCAGGAGCAGACCGGCGTTGAAGAAATTGTGGCGGGAAACGCCGACGACCTTCTCGGCGTAGGCGCCGTAGTGGTCGGTCTGTACCATCGCCTGCTCGTGACAGGCGCCGATCCAGCTCTCGCCCAGATCGGTGAAGTACAGCTCGCTGATATCGCCCTGGACGATGGTGTCGCCGTCGATGTAGATGACCTTGTCGTACTCGGGGAACATCTCTGCGATGAACATGCGGAAATAGGTGGTATTGGAATAGTAGTCGCGCACGGGCAGGACGTCGGTGATGGCGTGCAGGCGCTCGCTGACGTCGGAAAAGATGACATCGAAACGGTCGTTCGAAAGGCGGAGCATCTTCTGCTGGGTCTCGGCGCTGATACCTGTGTGCAGGACATAGACGCTGTAGTGGTAGTCGGGGGACGCGTTCACCATCATGGAGTGGAGAGATACCGCCGCGTATTTGATGAAGCCTTCGTCGCATGCGTAGAAGATCGGGATATTTCTCTTATCAGCCATTGTTATTTCTCCTTTTTATCGTTTCTGTTTTTTGATTTGATGGACAGGTACTCATTGAGGATATCGTCAAACTCATAGTAGTGGAATATTTCGTGGACCTTGTCGACCTGCCACTGCTTGATGTTCTCGGTATGGGGATAGGGGGTGTAGAACAGGCGCTTGGAAAAATGGCGCACGACGGTATGGGTGTGCAGGAATTTCTGATCGTTGAAACGCTGGGGGAGCAGCTTTTTCTTTGTCGTGGCGTGGATCAGAGCGGTCTGGTCGGCAAAGAGGAATTTCTTGCGGCGAAGCTCCTGACGCGCCTTGTCGAAGAGCTTGTTCTTGCGGCATTCCGTCATATTGAAGAGGATCACGCCCGCGTTGACATAGTTGGGATATAAGAGGTACTTGCCGTAGTGGTCGCGCGCCGCCGCGTACTCGCAGCCCTCGACGTCGATGTCCCAGAGCAGATGGACGTCGCGCTGGAAGAGGATATCCGCGTCGAGATAGAGCAGCTTGCCGTCTTTCGGAATGCCGTCGACGAGGTCGGCGAGCAGTCGGAGCAGGGTATAGGGCGAGCAGTAGGCGCCTTCGTTGGGACAATAGGCGAACTCCTTCTCGTACAAGGCAGTGACGTCGTAGACGGTGAGAGTGTTCTCGGGGTTGTATCGCTGAACGGTCTCGCGCAGGAGGGTGATGTGATCCTCGGGCAGACCTGTGTATTTTTCACTGAGTCGGGGCAGCTCCATGGTGAAGATATGGAAAGCGAAGGGCTCTTTGGACTTGGTGCGCATCATCAGGGATAAGGCGCAGGTCAGAAATCCGTCGAAAACGCCGTCGTTTCCGCAAAAGAGTACATGTACCATATGGTTCCTCCGTAGAATTGATTATGCAGATATTCAGTCAACTGAGATATAGCGGAGTCAACCCTCCGCCGCTTTGCGGTACCTCTCCGGTGTATCGATTCTGTAATCCAAAACAAGTTTTGGACAGAATCTCACCTTAGGAAAGGGAGGCTTACTTCAATTATAGTGAACAGAAATCATGTTGCCTTGATATATTTGATGACTTCGACGTCGGACAGCTCCGAGCGCTTGCACATCTGCGCGTAGACCTCGTCGCGCAGTTTTTTGCGGCGCTCCTTTAAGGATAGCGACATATCGGGGTAGAAAGGCCCGTCGATATAGGTGGTCATGCGCGGCTTCTTGCGGTTCTTGCGCTTTTGGTAGGTGTTGACAAAGCAGAACACGGGTGTGCCGTCCTTGCAGGGATAGCCGAAGGAGCCGTCGGGGAAGGGGCGGATCTTGGTATAGTAGGGCCAGATATGCGCCTCGGGATAGATGACGACGGCATGCTTTTTCTCGATGCGCCCGTTGATACAGGCGTTGAAGTTGCGGTAGGCTTCGCGCGTGTCGGGCAGAGGGATCGCGCCCAAAGAGGGGTTGATGCGCCCGAGCACAGGCATAGATACGTTGTTAGCATGGACGATGAAGGAGACCCGCTGAGGGAAGCAAAAGACGTTCGGGGTGAAGGGGTCGCCGATGTCCTGCGTATGGTTGCCGTAGAGGAAGATGCCCTGCTTGCGAAAGGGCTTGAGCTTCTCTCTGCCGACGGTCTTTTGATGCAGGCTGAGCTTGACGTACAGAAAGGCGATGGGGGTCGCGATGATACGATACCAGAAAAAGCGGGTGAAGGCGCGGACGGGACCGTGACGGTCATAGATATAGTCGCCGTCGATCGACTTTGCCTTGATGACCGCCGTGGAAAATTCGTCGTTGAGCTCGTCTTGATAATATATGACCTTGCGGTTATCCACGGACAGCCTCCTCTCTGTGCGGTTCTCTGCAACTGAGTTTAATATTTTTGCCACCTATCCGTCGGTTTTTGCCGACGAATGACGGGGGCGTTTGCCGCACATTATTATATCCGATAAATCTGCGCTTGAAAAGCTATTGCTGAAAGGTTAGGGTCTACAGTGAAAATCTACCGCTCTACCGCGCTCTCTGTCTTTGGTAGAGCTTCTCTACGGATAGTAGAGAGCCTGAAATCGGCTTGACAAGCCGATCCGCGAGGGGCAGAGGGCGCAGGGACGGAGAAGGGCGGCTCAGTCGGAACAGCCGCCGAAAAGCGACGGTATACTGTCGATAGACCCCAAATACCCTATTTTAATCCCTATTATATCAAGAGCGGTTTTTGAAATCAAGAGCGGTAAAGCGTAAGTTTAGATAAATTATTAACATTTATATCGGAAAATGATAACAGGTACTTGAAAAAGACATAAAAACTGGTAAAATAAAAAGGAAAGAATCAATAATCAGGAGAAAGAGCATGAAATTTCCTAACGCGAAAAAGGGTATCAAAAATATCTTTACGGGACAATTGCTGATGCTGATATCCGTAATACTGACGACGATCTCTTCGATCGCGATACTGGTCGTCGACCATTTGCAGAACGGCACGAGCGAAACGGTGACGGGCGTCTCCGCGATCGGACTGCTCCTGTTCAGTCTTGCGGGAGCGGTGCTGACGGTGACCGCGTTGGTGTTCAATATCATCGGCGTTTTCAGATCGTCAAAGGACGAGCCTGTGTTCAAGGGCGTTATCTTTTTGATGATATTCAGTCTGGCGGTGGTCATTATATCCGCGGTCTTTGCCAATAGTCAGGTCATCTCAAGGCTTTCCGATCTGGTCAACGATATCTCGGGAACGATCACAACGGTGCTGATCGTCATCGGATTCAATAAGATAGCGGAAAAGCTCGGCGATGAGGTCGTGTTCAGAAAAGGTCAGAACCTGCTGAGGGTGATCATCTGGATCGTACTGCTGTCCGTCATCATGAAGGCAGTCGCTCTCTTTGCGCCGGTCGCGGTCGTGATGGTGCTTGAGGTCGTTATGCTGATCGTTACGGGCTTGCTCGAGGTACTGCAGACCTTCCTGTACCTGTTCTATCTGAGCAAAACGAAGAAGATGCTGCAGGAATGCTGAAAAACAAAACTAAAAAAGGGACTGTCGTACTATGACATGCGACAGTCCCTTTTTTCATGTAAAAATCAATTTAACGTCCGGTATGACTGCATAACGGTCTTGATATAGGAGATATACATTGCGGCGGGGTCGAGGTCGGATGTTTCGTACAGCATCCTGGTGCCGACGACGTCCTCGATCTCGTTGAAGATCAGATCAGCGCCGCCGTACAGGAAGTCGATGCCGATAAAGTCGGGAGAGAAGGGAAGGGCGGCGAGGATGGCGCTGACGGTCTTTTGCTCATGATCAGTGAGGGTATGGAAAGACGCTTTGCCGCCTAAGGAGAAGTTGCTTTTGAGCGAGTCGGAGGTGCGCAGAGCGGCGCCGATGACCCTGCCGCCCAAAATGTAGACTCTCAGGTCTTGTCCCGACGGAAAAAAAGGCTTTTGAATGAGGAAGCGGGAGTCTTGCATGGAGTGTACGGCAGTGAGAAGCTCGTCGGAGCTGTTGACGAAAAATACTTCTTTTCCGCCGTGGCCCGAAGAGGATTTGACGACCGCGGGATAGGCGAGAGCTGAGAGATCGTTCTCTGAAAAATAATCGCGGTCAAAGAAAAGGGTATCCATCATCCTGACGCCTGAACGCAGGACGGACAGATGGGTGAGGCGCTTATCGTTGCAGATACGCGCGGTAGTGCTGTCGTTGAACACGCTGACCCCTGCTGTTTCGAGAAATTCGCTGAGCAGGGGAAAGATCGAACGCATGATGACGAAATCGGGCGCTGAGATCGGGGTGTTGTCGTATAGCATAGACGGGCAATTATCGGAGATGCCGAAGCGCAGGCGCTCTGTGATGATGAGCTTTGCGTCGCAGAAGGAGAGGCAATTATTCAGCAATTCTTCCGCAAACCAGCGGTTGCGCTCATATTGCTTGCTGTCATAGACGATCCAGCCTGTCATCGCTTTTGCACCCTTTCTTTGATGTGGGAGAGGATAAGCGGGCTCATGTCGACGCCCGTGCAGTCGAGGGAGCTTTTGAAATGCGGATTGGAGTTGACCTCACAGACGATGGGCTCGTCGTCTTTTCCGAAAAGGATATCAACGCCCGCAAAGTTTAGACCGAGGGCGCGGCAGGCGCTGACGGCGACGGACTTTTGACGGTCATTCGGTTCAAAGGGCTTCATATGTCCGCCGTTGGTGATATTGGAGCGGAAGTCGCCGTTGACGCTGTAGCGCAGCATTGCCGATACGACGCGGTCGCCGACGACGTTGACGCGGATATCCTTGCCCGCGCTCTCTTCGATAAATTGCTGAAACAGGATACCCTTATAGCCGACTTTGGCGAGGATCGCATCCATCTCGGCGCGGTCGCGGACAAGATAGACCTGCTGGCCGAAGGAGCCGCGCAGCTCTTTGATGACCATGGGGAAGCCGAGGCGGTCGATGATCCCGTCGGCAAAGGAAGAGGGGGAGTAGCCGTAGCGCTCGTAGGTCAGGGGAGCGAGAAAGGTCAGGGGCGTGCGGATACCGTTCTGCTGTAAGATCAGCTCGGTATATCCCTTGTTGTCGCAATGGAAGATCGCGTCGGCAGAGTTGAAAACGGAATAGCCGCAGGCTTCGAGCATTTTTGCGAGCAGGATATCCTTGTCCCAAAAGAGAATGAAATCGCAAGAGAGCTGCTTGAGACAGGAGATGTTGTGGAGCAGTTCTCCTGATTTTTTGAGTGTTAGCTGAATGTCCAGACCTTTTGCGGCGTTTTGGAGCATTTGATAGATTTCCGTGAATTTGTCGCTGTTGACAAATTGATTGACGACTAATAAGCCTTTCATTGTTTCACCGATCCCGATCTATCAGAGGATTTTTACTGTTTTAGAGGTCGCTTGACTTGTCGCGGAGTATTTGCAGGACTTTAGGCGCGGCGATCATGAACCACGAGGAAAACTCCTGCGGATGTTCGAGCATGCGCTGTTCGAGCACGTCGAACGAGATCCACCGCAGCTCTTCGATCTCAGAGCGGTCAAAGTCACAATCTCCGCTGTAGCTGCCGAGAAAGACATGGTCGTATTCATACTCGAACAGGTCGTCGGCGTACTGAGAAAAATAGACGAAGCTGAACAGCTCGCGGACAGGGCATGTTACACCGAGCTCTTCGAGCAGTCGTCTCGGGACGGCTTGATCGAGCGTTTCTCCGCGGCGCGGGTGGGAACAGCAGGCGTTCGCCCACAGACCGCCCGAATGGTATTTGTCGCGATGGCGCTTTTGGATCAGCATTTTGTCGCCGTCGGTGATGAAGACCGAAAAGGCGCGATGAAGCCTGCCTAAACGGTGGGCTTCGCTCTTGCTCATCGTACCGATCTCGTTGTCAAATAAATCTGTCAGGATCAGAGAATCCATGGTATACCGCCTTTGCGTTAAATAGATACGATTATCATATCACGATTACATCGGCATTACAATAGTGAAAACGACAAGAAGGTGTCAAAAATACCAATGCTGCTGACCAAGTAATACTTGATTAAACGCTTTCATTGTGGTACATTATATTAGATAGCGAAAAATAAAGGAAGTGGAGTATGGACTGGACTGAGATTTTGGTGGAGGTCGGCGCGGACAGGATCGACGAAGCCGCGGCGATCGCCAATATGACCGTACCTTACGGCATTTATATCGAGGATTACAGCGATCTCGAGCAGGAAGTGATGGAGATCGCGCACGTCGATCTGATCGACGAGGATCTTCTCAAGCAGGACAGAAGCAAAGCGAAGATACATATCTATATCGATCCCGAGGACAATATCGGGGAAGCGGTGCAGTTCCTGCGCGAAAGGCTGAACGCCGCTGAGATCGCGCACACCATCGACCAGAGCAACGTGCAGGAGGACGACTGGCTGAATAACTGGCGCAAGTTCTTCAAGCCGATGCCTGTGGGCGAGAAGCTCTTGATCAATCCGTCGTGGTTTACGGACACCGATCCAAAGGGGCGGCTGGTCATCAATATCGACCCGGGGCTTGCGTTCGGAACAGGTAAGCACGAGACGACCCGCCTGTGTATGGAGGCGCTGGAGCGTTACGTCAAGGGCGGCGAGCGAGTGCTGGACGTTGGCTGCGGCAGCGGTATCTTAGGGATCGCCGCGGTGCTGCTGGGAGCGGATTCCGCCTTCGGCGTAGATATCGACGAGACGGCGGTGAGAACCGCGAACGAGAACGCGCAGGTCAATCACGTAAGCGACAAGATGACCGCTATCGCGGGCGATCTGGTCGATAAGGTCACGGAAAAATATGATATCGTGGTTGCAAATATCGTAGCGGATGCTATAATAGCTTTGTCGGCTTCGGTCACGAGCTTTATGACCGACGACGCGGTATATATCGTCAGCGGTATCATCGACACCCGCGCGGACGACGTGAAAAACGCGATCAAGGGTCACTTTGAGATCGTTGAGGAAAATACCTATCACGGCTGGTATTGCTTTGTATTGAAAAAGGCATAATAAGGCGGACGGGTCAAAACACGTTCCCTTTTTATCAATGGTATAATACCATATCAAAATCAAACGGAGGTATAGGAATATGAAAAACACGAATACTAAGAGAAGCAAGGTCAATATCATCTTCTCATCTTTCATCATCATCGGCTACATCGTATGTACATACTTTTTCTCGTCGCTGGCAAGTCAGGTATCGGGCACCTTAGGCAGCCTGATCCAGATCCTGATACTGCTTATCTTCGGCCTGCTGCTGTTTTACACTACGAGAGTCGGCGAGGGCAAGCAGGTCAGACGTTTCAGCCTTGCGGTACTGCTGCTGATCGACCTGCCCGCTCTGTACATCATCCTCGCCGCGCTGATCCCCGCGCTGCCCTTCCATGACGCGATCGCTCCGCAGAGCACGATGGCGATGATGGGCTTGGGCGGTCAGAACGCGCCGTCGATCATTTTGATGGCGGCATGCGTCGCGCTGGGCTACGGACTCCCGTACACCTTCTTCTCGGGCTATGAGATGAAGGAGGAGGACGAGGAAGCAGAGGACGGCGCTGTTGTCGAGGGCGGTCTCGCGGAAGAACTGGCTGAGATCGAGAGCGAGAACGAAGAAAAGGCTGAGATCCTCGCACAAGAAGCGGAGGAAGCGGTCGAGGAAGCTAAAGAAGAAGCGGGGGAAACCGCTGAAAATACGGCAGACGCGGCAGAGGACGCCGCCGAAGAAATCGAAGAAAAGAAAGAGGAAGAATAAGCATGAGCGAATGTACCCATGATTGCTCCTCCTGCGGTCAGAGCTGTGCGTCACGCACCGCGCCGCAGGATCTGCACGAAAAGCTGAATGAATTGAGCTCTGTCAAGAAGGTGATCGCCGTCGTATCGGGCAAGGGCGGCGTAGGCAAGAGCCTTGTCACCTCCGCGATGGCGGTCGAGATGAGCCGCCGCGGTCACAAGACCGCAATCCTTGACGCGGATATCACAGGTCCGTCGATCCCGAAGGCGTTCGGACTCAAGGAACGCGCGAAGGGCAACGACTTCGGCATCATTCCCGAGACCACCAAGACAGGTATCGACATCATGTCGATCAACCTGCTGTTAGAGCATAACACCGACCCCGTCGTGTGGCGCGGACCCGTTATCTCGGGCACTGTCAAGCAGTTCTGGACGGACGTTATCTGGAAGGACGTCGACTACATGTTTGTCGATATGCCTCCCGGCACGGGCGACGTACCGCTGACCGTTTTCCAGAGCCTGCCGCTGGACGGTATCATCGTCGTCGCTTCTCCGCAGGAGCTGGTCGGAATGATCGTTGAGAAGGCGGTCAAGATGGCGGAGCTGATGAATGTGCCGATCTTAGGCTTGGTCGAGAACATGAGCTATTTCAAGTGTCCCGACTGCGGCAAGGAGCATAAGATCTTCGGCGACAGCCACATCGACGAGATTGCCGAGAGAGTCGGAACCCGCGTACTGGCGAAGGTGCCGATCGACCCTGATCTCAGAAAATCCGTCGATACGGGAACCGTCGAGCTGTTTGTCGGCGACTGGTTTGAGAACGCCGCGAACATCATCGAAGATGAACTGAAGGTTTAATGAGTAATGAAAAACGCACCCGAGAGGGTGTGTTTTGTTATGTGAGGAGCTTTTGAAAGGCGGTGGGCAGGGGATAGGCGGATTTTAACTCGTCCTCTGTGACCCAGAGATAGAGGCCGTTTGAGTGACTGACTTCGACGCGGTAGGCTTTCATGTACCAGTCGATGTGGGTGAAGACGTGCTTGGCTTCTTTGACAAAGGTAACGGACAGCGGGGAAAGAGCATGATCGCTGAGGATCGCTCTCAGAGCGTCATCGTTGTGAAAGCCGTCGGTATTCGGAAGCTGATATAATCCCGAGAGCAGACCTTTTTCGGGACGCTTTTCGATGGCGAGTCTGCCGTCGGGGGAAGTGATGATAAAGACGGATCTATCCTCGCGGCGGCGCTTGACGGCTTTGACCCTGACGGGGATCTCGGCGGTCAGATTTTTCTGACACGCTGTACAATGCGCTTTGAGCGGACAGGTATCGCATAAGGGTGCGCCGCTCGGCAGACAGACGAGCTCGCCGAGCTCCATCAGTGCTTCGTTGAAAGCGCCTGACTGAGCGGGCATGACGGAGGTCAGCTTTTTGGCGACAGACTTTTTCACGTCGGGGAGCAGGACGTTTTCACGGCTGCCCTGAACGCGGGAGATCACGCGCAGGACGTTGCCGTCCACGGCGGGGACCTTTTCATCAAAGCAGATGGAGGCGATGGCGCCGGCGGTGTACTCGCCGATACCGGGGAGCTTTTTCAGCTCCTCAAAGGTCGTCGGGAATTTGCCGCCGTGCTCCTGCATGATCATGATCGCCGCCTTTTTCAGGTTGCGGGCGCGGCTGTAGTAGCCCAGTCCCTCCCACAGCTTCATCAGCGCGTCGTCGTCGATTTCGCTCAGGCTTTTGACGTCGGGGAGAGAATCAAGAAAGCGGGCGTAGTAGCCCATGACGGCTTCGATGCGGGTCTGCTGAAGCATGATCTCGGAGATCCAGATATGGTAGGGCTCTCTGTCCTGCCGCCACGGCAGGGGCCTTTTGTTTTGTTCGTACCATCGCAGAAGCGGTTCGACGATGAGGGAAAGGGAGTTTGACATGGGTTTCTCCTTTGAAAAGTATGGGTATATTATACATGATCGGCAAGGGTAAATACAAGATTGACTTTTACTCTGCTAAAACGTATAATGTACACAGTTGATTTTGAAACAAAGGAGCATGTCGTATGAGCTATGCCGACGAACTATTTATCGCGAATTGTAAGGATATCATCGAGAACGGTTATTCCGACGAGGGAATGAACGTGCGCCCGTACTGGGGCGACGATCACTCGCCCGCGCATACCATCAAGCAGTTCGGCGTGGTGAATCGCTATGACCTGTCAAAGGAATTCCCGATCATGACGCTGAGGAAGGTGTTCTTCAAGAATTGTATCGACGAGCTGTTGTGGATCTGGCAGAAAAAGAGCAACAACACCCATGATCTCAAGAGCCATATCTGGGACAGCTGGGCGGACGAGAGCGGCTCGATTGGCAAGGCTTACGGCTATCAGCTGGGCGTGAAGCACGTCTATCCCGAGGGTGAGTTCGATCAGGTGGACAGGGTGCTGTTCGACCTGAAAAATCACCCCGAATCCCGCCGTATCATGACGAACATCTATAATCATCACGACCTGCATGAAATGGGGCTTTACCCCTGCGCCTACAGCGTGACGCTGAACGTGACGGGGAACAAGCTGAATATGATCCTCAATCAGCGCAGTCAGGATATGCTGGTCGCGAATAACTGGAACGTTTGCCAGTACGCGATCCTGTTGCATATGTTCGCGCAGGTATCGGGCTTTGAGGTCGGCACGCTGTTGCACGTGATCGCAGACGCGCATATCTATGACAGGCATGTGGATACCGTCAAGAGGATCATTGACCTTGAGCCTTACGCGGCTCCGAAGCTGTGGATCAATCCCGAAGTGAAGAACTTCTATGACTTTACCTTGGACGACTTCAAGCTGATCGATTATCAGTATCATGAATTCAAGGAGAAGATCCCGGTAGCGATATAAATACGTTCCCTATAAGGGAAAGGGCTTATTGATCTATATTAAACAAGATGGTGCGGAAAAGCTTCCATCTCATCCGCTTCACTTTGTTCAACACCTTCCCCTCAAGGGGAAGACTTTTAGGAGATTATAATGAAACTGATCGTAGCGGTCGATGAAAAATGGGGTATCGGTAAAAACGGCGATCTGCTGCTGTCGATCCCTGACGATATGATGTATTACCGCACGACGACCCGCGGTAAGGTCGTGGTAATGGGGTATACGACCCTTCTCTCCCTGCCGAAGAGCAAGCCCGCGCCCGGTCGGCTGAATCTTGTGCTTGCCGATATCGAGGGTTTGCGGATCCCCGGCGCGGTGGTGTGCGGGAGTATGGAGCAGTTGCTGAGATTGATCGGGTGCTTCCGGCCTGACGACGTATTCGACGTGGGCGGCGGGTCGATGTACCGCCAGCTGATGCCGTACTGCTCCGACGCGCATATCACCAAAATGCGCTTTGACGGCGAGGCGGATACCTTTATCCCGAACCTTGACGAGCTCCCTGATTGGAGCGTTGACAGCGAGTCGGAAGTCAAAGAGCATGACGGTATTCGTTACTCGTTCGTCGTATATCAAAACGCTTCTCCGACCCCTCTGCCGGAATATGAGCAAAAAAGCTCCGCGATGGCGTTTTATTTCAGAAAAAAAGAGCCGCTGGAGCTGGAGCTGGAGCTCCCCGAGGACGCCGATGACGAATATTGCAAGCAGCTGAACGCCTTGCTGACGGCGTATTTCTGTCCGCTGAAGGACGGCTTTTCCGCCGCGGACGTCGAGCGATTCTTTGAAGAGGGCGGCGGCTTATCATTTGAGCAGTATCTGCGGGATATCCATGCGATCGCCGCACGGGAGGATATCGAGGCGTTTCTGGACGAGCATCCCGCTGACGGAAAAATCCGCCGTGTGACCGTTGACAAAGAGAGCTTTTCCTCTGTCATCTGATACACGCAGTTTTTTCTGAAACAATCGTATATAAAAAATCACTCCGAACCGCTGAGATCAGCAGTTCGGAGTTTTTGTTTAGCAGATTATTTTATTTGAATCAGGATATCTCCGGTGCTTGTGGAGATCTCGCATCTGCCGCCGGACGACGTCTGCGGTACCTTGACGTCACCAGTGGAGGTATCGGTGACGAAAATCTTGTCGGACAACAGCGTACCCGTCACGTCGCCGGTAGATGTCTTGACCTTGATATCCGCGGCGTCACAGCCCTTGAAGCCGACGTCGCCGGTACTGCTTTCGATTTGGAATTTCTTCTCGGCGACCGTATCGGTGAGCGTGATATCGCCGGTACTGCTCTTGACAGAAACGGTTCCTTTCACCTTTGCAGAGGTGACGTCGATATCGCCCGTCGAGGCGGTGATATCCAGCTCGCCCGCGTTCGGACAGCTCAGCGAAATATCGCCCGTGTCCTCCTTGACGGTCAATGTCTTTGTGACCGAAGCGGAACATTCTACGTCGCCTGTATTGTTATTGACGGTGAGCGTGTCAAAGGTAAAGCCGGACGGGATCGTCACGTCGCCGGTATGCGTGTCGATCTGCAGGGACGCATACGCCGACTGCGGCAGATAAATGACGACCTTCGGACTGTGTGACGCGAAGCTGAACAGATGCTCATACCATTGACGGCTGTCAGACGAACGGATCACGAGGGTGCCGTTCTCGACCTCTGCCGTATGCTTCATCTTTTCCGGTTCGGAACATTCGACCCTGCACTGCTTTTCATTGGCAGTCGCGATCGTGACGTCCGTGATATCGGTATCGACGGCGATCTGGTCGAAGGTACTGCCGATCTCGTGTGTGACGGTCTCGTATTTTTGAGCGTTGAAGAGATTGCCGCCGCCCGCGGCAGCCGTCGCGCCTATGATCAGAGCCGGTCCCAAGATCACGCAGATACCCGCGATGATCAACCATATTTTAGCTGTTCTGCTCATTCTTTTCACCCTTTCCGATAAACAGAGATTTGATTCCCAAGGCGATCTTTTTCGTCAGGATCGCCGCGCCTTTTGTCGCGCCCTTGCATCCGAAGAACAGGAAGATCGAAAGTCCCGCGCAGAAGATGCCCGCGCCGAGAGCCGCCAACCCCAAAAGCCCCTGTCCCTGCACGGCGAGAATCACCGCGCCTGCGACACAGGCAAGCACACTTATCATCAAAGAGATCTCGACTGCCCATAAAACGACGATCAGCGCCCATAAGACGACGTACAGCGCGAAGATGACGACAAAGGCGGCGATCAGTAAGCAAAGCCAGATCGGGGAGCCGAGGACCAGCAGGACGATCTCCCACGCGCGCAGCTTGTGCTTCGGCTTGACCTTTTCTTTGACGAGCTTCGACAGCGGATAATCGGCGAGGATCTGCGATACGATCTCATTGATACTGCCGACCCCGGCGACGGCTTCTTCCTCCGAACATCCGTCCTCCATGCGGTCGTCGATCATTTCTTCATAAAAGCCGAGGCGTTCCTCGATATCCTCCTGCGGAAGTCCGGACAGACGCGTCCGCAGTTCACTGAGAAAGATTTGTTTATTCATTGCCCTTATCCTCCTTTGTTACGAATCGATAGATAGCCTCTATCTCTGTCCAGTCCTCTTTGAAATCCTCGATGCGCCGCAGTCCCGCGGCGGTGATGTGGTAATACTTGCGGAGCCTGCCGTTATGCTCCGCCGTTTTGACTGTCAGCATCCCGGCTGTTTCAAGGCGTTTGAGGATGGTGTATAAGGTCGATTCGGACAGTTCGATATACGGCTTCATGTCCTTGATGATCTTGTAGCCGTAGGAATCTTCGTTTTTGATGGCGGCCAGGACGCATACGTCCAGCAGTCCGCGCTTGAGCTGTATATCCATGCCATACCTCCTGTCGTGCAATACATCTTGTTGTGTAATACATCATATCACGAGGTATTGTCTTTGTCAAGGGATTTTTAGAAAAGTTTTTGACTGTATCATAATAAAGGAAAAGCCGCCAAGCAGGAAAAAACCGCTTGACGGCTGAATTAGTTATCGGTTTACAGTAATTATTATTCCCACTCGCTCCCTGCAAAATAATCTTAACAGTATTTGTTTAAGGATTTTAGCACGGAGTATTTCTATTATTTGTATTGTAAATAAAATACAGGGATTATTATAGCAGAAGTATACGATAAAATCAACGCTTTAAAGCGATAAAGTAATTATATTTTATGAACCAAGCAACTAATCGAAAAAGTGTCACGTTTTTAGGCTTACTCTCATCAATCCCTTCATATACGAAACTAAGTCGTTATCATTCATTTCTAATATTTCTTCTTTAGTCACCCATTTGTACGCATCGTGTTCTTCTAAATCAAGCTCTATTGTTTCATCTGTGCCTGATAAACTGCACAAATAGATTAAAGTAGTAAACACCTGTTTCTTCTTTGTATCCATATCAGATTTTTCGTAGAGGATCCTCTCAACTGTAACATCCAGATTAGTTTCCTCTTTCGTTTCACGCACGGCAGTTGAGGATGGAAACTCTAACTTTTCAACTGTGCCGCCGGGAATATCCCACTTGCCGCCCTCATAGTTTTCTTTTCCTTGCTCTGTCAGCGTTCTTTTGAGAATTAGCAACTCATCCATCGAGTTCTTTATTAGTGCGTGTGCGATCAGATTACTCATATCGTTTATTCCTCACTTGTGTCGTCCTTTTGAATATCCTGCTTTTGACAATGTTTCAGCCGCAGGGCTGTGTATTATTCATCCTTGCGGCTATTCTTCTTAATCATTCTGTTTTACTTTATCGTTAAACTCCTGAATCCTTTTCTTCATAGCAAAGTACTGAGCAAACCAAATGAAAAAATAAATGAAGAA
>CADBYC010000022.1 GCA_902798755.1 uncultured Ruminococcus sp.
ATACCGATTCTTCTGTTACCGGCTCCTGTCACACGCCCTCTGCCTTTTTACATTTGTGACTTTTGCCTATTGACAAACGGTCACTACATAACAGTATTAATCAATGATTACTTTCTGATACATTTTTTCATGCCCCACGTCGACAGGCAGACGAGCTTGTCGCAGAGGATCAGCAGAGCGGGCAGGATAAAGATGACCAGCAGCATGCTGATGACCGCGCCGCGGGCTAAGAGCATACACATGGAGCTGATGATGTCGATATCCGAATACAGCGCGACGCCGAAGGTGGCGGCGAAGAGTCCCATACCGCTGACGAGGATCGAGGGAATGGAAGCGGACAGGGTGGTTTTCATGGACTCTTTCTTATCCGCGCCGCCCAAGCGCTCCGCCTTATATCTTGTCGTCATCAGGATCGCGTAATCGACCGTCGCGCCTAACTGGATCGTGCTGATACAGATCGGGGCGATGAAGGGCAGGGACTGGCCGAAATAGTGCGGCAGACCGAGGTTGATGAAGATACCCAGCTCGATGACCGCGATCAGGATGAACGGCAGGCTGATACTGCGCTCGACCAGCGCGATGATGACGAAGATCGCGATGATGGACACCAGATTGACGACCTCGAAGTCGTGACCCGTCGTGTCGATCATATCCTTCATGCAGGGCGCTTCGCCGATCAGCATAGCGGAGGGGTCGTAGCGATGGAGGATCTCGTTGAGGCTGTCGATCTGCTCGCCGACCTTGTCGCTGGCGCTGTGGTACGCGCTGTTGATGAGCATCAGCTCGTATTTGTCGTTTTCGAGGACGCTTTTGATGTGATCGGGGAGGATATCCTCGGGGACGGTGGAGCCTAGCAAGCTCTCGATGCCGAGGACCTGCTTTACGCCGTCGACCTTCTCCATCTCGGCGATCATTTCTTTGACTTCTTTATTATCGAGAGAGGAATCCATCAGCACCATATGGGTGGAGCTGATGTCGTAATCCTCGCTGAGCTTGGTGTTGGCGATGACGAACTCCATGTCCTTTGGCAGACACTCCGCCATATCGTAGTAGACCTCGCTGTTGGTCTTGGTGTAGCCGTAGATGAACGGCGGCAGCAGCAGGACGAAGATGACGAGGAATACGGGGAAGATCTTGACGATACCGCCCGAGAGCTTCTTCATATCGGGGATCAGGGAGCGGTGGCTGAGCTTTGAGAGCGGCTTGTCGAGGAGCAGGATCAGGGACGGCAGTACGGTGATACAGCCGATCACGCCGAACAGTACGCCCTTTGCCATGACGATACCGAGGTCGCGGCCGAGGGTAAAGGTCATAAAGCACAAGGCGATGAAGCCCGCGATGGTGGTGACAGAGGAACCGATGACGGACAGGAAGGTGTGGTGGATCGCGACCGCCATCGCTTCTTTATTATCCTCATGGATAGTCTTCTGCTCATTGTAGCTGTTCCACAGGAAAATGCTGTAGTCCATCGTGACCGCCAGCTGTAAGACCGCCGACAGCGCCTTGGTAATATAGGAGATCTCGCCGAGGAAGAAGTTCGTACCGAGGTTGAGCAGGATCATCATACCGATGGACAAGAGGAACACGAACGGTATGAGCCAGTTGTCGAGCAATACAAGCATGGCAACGAGCGCTAAGAGCACCGCGATGCCAACGTAGATCGGCTCTTCCCTCTCGCACAAGTCCTTTAAATCGGTGACCAGCGCCGACAATCCGCATACGAAGCACTTCTCGCCTGTAATGGAGCGGATCTGACGGATAGCGTCCATCGTGTCGTCGGAGGAGGTGGAGGTATTGAAGAACACCGCCATGATGGTGCTGTGGTCGGTGTTGAAGGCACTATACACCTTCTCGGGCAGGAACTCCTTCGGAATGGAGATATCGGCAAGCGTGTTGTACCACAGCACGGAGTCGACCTGCTCGACCTGTTCGACCTGAGCTTTCAGCTCGGCGACGTCCTTATCGGGCATATCCTCTAAGATAATGAACGAGAATGCGCCCTTGCCGAATTCGTCGAGCAGGATATTCTGTCCTTTGACGGTATCCATGCTGTCGGGCAGGTAGGTCAGCATATCGTAATTGATACGCGTATTCAGCATGCCGAATACAGCAGGGATCATCAAAACAAGCGCGAGGATCACGATGGGGATCCTCAGCTTCACGATCGCTTTTGACAGCTTCATGATTTCACCTTCGTTTTGTTAATTTCCAATATATCAGGATACTATTCTTTGCGTAGATTTACCATTCGCAAAGATTTTTTCGTGCCCAAATTTTGGGCAAAAGAGGTGATTTGTACTAAAAAATCGGCAATAAAAAGCAACAAAAAAAGGAGCGGAAAACCGCCCCTGCTTTCGCAATATTCAATTATCTGCCGAATTCCGCGCCCAGCATACGGCCGCGCAACTCAATCAGCTTGTGAAAATCGTCGGCATAATCCTCGCGCATGCCCTTGTTGCACCAATCGGCGATGATACCGAAGCACACGCATTTGTAGTAGTCGATCAATATCTCGCGCTCGTCTTGGCTGAAATTCTGGGCGGACAGCGCCATGTCGAAGTACTCCGCGACGACCCTGCGCAGCACGTTCATCAGACAGCGCTCGTAGATATAGCGATGGGAGGAATTGTAGATATGATTCGCCGCGCGGCGGTTATCCAGCACGTAGCGCGCGCCGACGTTGAGGCACTCTTCCAAAGAGTCGATGGACGGATATGCCTTCATCAGCTCTTCAACGTTATCGGTCAAAAGCTCCTCGACCAGAGCGGGCAGATCGGCATAGTGATAATAAAAGGTATTGCGCGAGATGCCGCAGTCGGTCGTGATATCCTTGATGGTGATCTGATCGATCGGCTTGCTGTCGAGCAGCTTGATAAAGGAATTCTGTATGGCTTTTTGCGTTAATTTTGACATAGTATCACCCGATTTTTGCAGTGATTATATTTTACACCTGTTTTGATACGATTTCAATATGACTTTCCGATCGCCTGACGGCAAAGAGAAAAATCGCAGAAGGCGGCTCAGCCGTGCGGATACGCGCTTGGGGCAAGCGCTGTGAGCTCTGTGCTTTTGCGGTATTCGGACGGCGACATCTTGTAGCGCTCATTGAACGCGCGCGAAAAATAGGAAAGGTTGGAAAAGCCGCACTCCATCGCGATCTCGGAGATCTTCGCCTTTTCGGTACGGATACGCTCCGCCGCCGTTTCCAGACGGAAACGCTTAAGGTACTGGGTAAAGGAGTCGCCCGTGAGCTGTCTGAAAAG
The DNA here is from genome assembly GCA_902798755.1 of uncultured Ruminococcus sp. Lineage (GTDB taxonomy): Bacteria > Bacillota > Clostridia > Oscillospirales > Acutalibacteraceae > Ruminococcoides. Next base: position 3,264 of record CADBYC010000022.1, read on the forward strand.
CTTGGAGAAATGGCTGGCGGAATAGTTGCTGATCGCCGCCATATGGCCGATCGTCAGGTCGTCGGCAAAATGCTCCTCAAGATAGCGCAGCGAGCGCTTGAGCTTTTCGAACACGATATCCTCATAAGCGGAGTCCTTGTCCGCCTTTTCGCAGTACGGAAGGATACGGTACATGATCTCAAACACGCGCGACTTGATCATCAGCTCGTCGCTCTGGCGCTGGCGGCGGGGATCGACCAACAGCTGTTGGATCAGCGGCTTTAGCTCGCCGTGCAGGGGGTGCTCAGCGGTCAGGCGTTCGGGCATCAGCAGCTCGCGGTCATAGATCGGCTGAAAATACTTTTCACGGCAGATATCCTTAGAGCCACTCTCGAGCATGGAGAAGCGGAACAGAATATTGAAATAGCGGGCGGAATGATCCCGATACTGCTTGATCGCGTGGATCGTCTGGGGATGGACGAGCACGATATCGCCCTCGTCAAGGATATATTCCTCGTTCCTCAGAGATACGCTGACCGCGCCCTCGGACACGTAGATGATCTCCATCTCGTCGTGCCAATGGTGCGGAAAGCCGTTGAGCCGCTCCGGTACATACACGGGATAGACGATATAAGGAAAGCCGCGCGTTCCGTGGATCTTTGTTTCCTGATAAGCAGCCATGATAAGCCCCCAATCATCGTTTTGTGTCAATAATAGCGCCTATATTTGTTAGCATTATAACTGATAGAAGAATATAATACAAGTAGAATTATCGGAAAATTTTACGAAATCGGGCGAAATCATGAAAAAACTGAAGCTGTTCAGTCTGGCTTGGCCGATCTTCATCGAAACGGCGCTGTTCATGCTGCTGGGTTTTATCGACGTATACATCCTCAGCGGGTATGACGATCTTGCGGCGGCGTCCGTCAGCACGGCAAACCAGACCGTTTCCATCATCACGATCGTCTTCAATATCCTGTCGACCGCGAGCGCCGTCATGATCTCACAATATCTGGGCGCACAGAAGCGGGAGAACGCCTCTCAGGTAGCGGCGCTGTCGATCGTCATGCAGCTGCTGTTTGGCGTGATCATCAGCGCGGTGTTCCTGTTGTTCAACCGTCAGATCCTCGTCCTCATCGGGGCAGAGGGACAGCTGCTCGAATACGCGGGACAGTACCTCTCGATCGTCGGCGGCACGATCTTCCTGCAAGCCTTCTTAAGCTCGGTATCCGTCATCATCCGCAACCACGGAATGACCAAGATCACGATGTTCGTGTCCTTGGGAATGAACCTGTTCAACACCGCGATGGACGTACTGTTGGTACCGAAGATGGGCGTAGCGGGCGCGGCGGCGGCGACCTGCGCGAGCAGGACCATCGGCGGTATCGTGCTGGCGGTCATCCTGTTCACAAAGATCGAAAAGCCGTCGATCTTCCGCATGCTGATACCTTTTCCGTTCAAACAGCTCAAAGCGATGCTGAAGGTCGGCGTACCGTCGGCAATGGAGACCTTCCTCTACAATCTCTCACAGCTGGTCATCACAGCGATCGTGCTCAACTGCCTGACGGAAAACGAGCTGATCGCTAAGACCTACGTCCAGAATATCACGATGCTGTTCTACCTCTGCGCGGTATCGATCGGTCAGGCGTCGCAGATCATGATCGGACACCTTGTCGGCGCGGGTAAATTTGACGAGGCGTATCGACAGGGGTATCGCTCTGAGCGCGCGGCGCTGTTGATCACGATCATCTCCTGCGGAGTCGGCGCGGCGCTGAGGATACCGCTGGCGGGCATCTTCACCGATAACGCGGAGGTCATCGGGATATGCGCGAATATCCTGCTGATCAACTGTATCTTAGAGCTTGGCAGGACGACGAATCTTGTGGTGATCGCCTGTATGCGCGGGGCGGGGGACGTATACTTCCCGACAGCTTGCGCGATCTTCTCCAACTGGCTGTTGAGCGTGCTGGGGTCATATCTTCTGGCGGTCGTGTGCGGCATGGGGATCTACGGCATGTGGATCGCTCTCGCGGCAGATGAATGCGTCAGAGGGATCCTGATGCTGTTGAGATGGAAAAGCGGAAAATGGCGCGAAAAGCGCGTGGTACAGGAACCGTGTCCTCAGCCGACTGTATCAGCAAAACAAGAAAACTGAATACAAAGATAAAACCGTTCCGAAGCAAACATTTCGGAACGGTTTCTTTATGATCGAACAGCTATAATCAGATGGGCTTTCCGATGCCCTCGGGCACATTGGGCATACCCACAAGATAGCGTTGCAAAAGGGTGGTGTCGATGATCGCCACGTCGCCGTCACGGTCAACGTCGGCGGCGAGCTGCGCCTCCTGCGAAAGGGTAACGATACCCGCGACATGGCGCTGGATAGCGGTCGCGTCGATGATATCGACTTCACGGTTCAGATCGGCGTCGCCGAGAAGCGGCGAGGGTACGTAATCCGGCGCGAACTGCTCAGAGAGCCACGCGGCGCGGCTGAGCATCCAGTCGGACGCGTAGTCATACATGCCTTCAAAGTTCTGTACATAGCTCGTAGCCTGCGTATCTACGACCATCTTCTGGGTCGTGCTGTCGTAGTGCGCTACCTTCTGGCTTGAATGATCCGCGATCCAGCTGCCGGTATTGATCAGCCAGCCGCTCTCGTAGTTCATCGCGGCAGAATCCTTGATCAGAGCGTAGTACGCTTCCTTGGTATATAACTCGCGGTTGATCTCTCTGTCGAAATCAACACCTGAGAAATGATCCAACGCGGGCATGAATTTCTCGAACCAGATCTTCGGCAGGACCGCTTTGACGGCGGCGTTCTGAGAGATCCTCGCGATGACGTTATTGGAACGCTTCGCGGTGGAGTTGGTCTTGCCCTTATGCTGGCACCACCAGCCGGTGTACTCCTCATAGTCGGTCACGCCGATGTTTCTCAGATCCCACTGTACGCCCGTGGCGTTGCCGAGCGAATTATCGTAGTCCCATACGGGCGAGCCGTAGAATTTATAATTGCCGTTCTCGTCCTGACGGTAGGTGAAGAAGGTGCTGGATACGCCGCTGTCCCAGTTTTTGCCCAGCTCATTGATCAGATAGAGCTTGGCGACGGAATCGATATCCGCGACAGCGGAGAGATTGCCGTTCGGGGCGGTCGCGGTATAGAAGGCGCTGAACTTGTTCTTGACATATTCCTTGACCTCTTCATATCCGGGCTGACCGGGATCGACCTCGGGAGCTTTGATGGTGATCTTCATGTTATTGGTGGTGACATAATAATCACCGGTGGTCGCGCTTGCGTCTACCTCTGCGATGAAGGGGAAGTCAGCCTTGATGGTGCCGTCCTCATTGAGATATCCGTCGTCGGTCACTTCGGGAACCAGACTGCCCGGCTCGACCTTCTCGCACATCAGATAAGAACCCCAGTAATAGCCGTTGACGTAGAAATCAACGTAACGGGAATCGGACGCGTAGGGCATGCCGACCGCGTCGGAGAGGTCGTAGAGGATACGGTTGCGCGAAAGGGAATCGTCCTGGTAGTTGGGCAGGATAGAATACTTTTTGTTCTTCTCCATACCCGCGACGCCGACCTTCTTATCATAGGTGATGTTATAACCCTTCTTGGGCTTGTCCCAGGAGGTGTTGCCTCTGCCCTTGATCTTCTTGATCGTGGTGTTGTCGATCGCGCCGTCGGGAGTCACGATGGCGCCTGTCGCCTTGGCGCTGTTTTCTTTCGTTTCATTGAGATACGACATCAGATCGGTACCGTTGCCGTCGGCATCGGGATTGTTGATATAGATTGCGCCCTCGGCGTTGGAATTCATGATCTTCAGCGTGTAATCCTGACCGCCCGCGGATACGGTATAGGCGGTATCGGGAGCATAAGCGACGCTCTCGGTGGTTTTGGAAGCGATGGTCACTCCGTTGAGGGTGACTGCCGCGTCGTAACCGTTGTAAACGTCGATGGTGGTTTTACCCACAGATGAAGGTAGGAAGAAGTATTTTTCATTGGGTTTTGCGACTTCAAAATCCTCATCGTGTACGCTTTGCCACGCATGCCACGCTTCGGTATCGGCAGAATCCATGACGGCATGGACATACAGAGCGGGCTCTGTCGCGTAAGCAGACGGAGCACCCTTTTCTTCGGCGGCAGATACGCCGACGACCGATACCGTACCGATCAGCAGCAGCGCCGCGAGCAGTACGGATAATAACTTTTTCATAAAACAACCTCCTGTCATATGGTGATACCTTAATAATACCGTTTATAAGATAATCGTTCTAACAAAATATAACGCTGTTTTTAACACAAACCGATTATTTGAGTAATGATTATCCTAACCGATCTCAAAAGATGGCAAAGCATTGAAGGTATCGGAAAGAATGCCGTAGGAGCTCTTCAATCTTTGGCGGTACTCGATATTCTTCAGTCCTGAGAACCCGGTATCATAGAGCGTGATCTCGCCGTCCGTGCCCGCGCCGAGCTTGATGGACGCAAAGGTAGTGAAGGTGATATCCTTGTCCTTGCCGCTGAGCTCGCCGATACAAGCCATGGTGCGGGGATTTTTGATACCTAGCAGGTACCACGCGATACGCATCTCGAGCTTGTTGCCCGCAAGACAGAAATCCGCCTGAGAGTTGAACGCTTCGCTGTCAGGATTGGCGTTGCCGTATAGGAGCTTGCCCGTCTCATAATACTGCGGCTCGAGCGTGATGTCCTCGTCGGGCAGGTACATCTCATTTGCCGTCAGCATATAGGTGGGGTGATACTCGCCGCTGTTCTTCTCGGCGGGTTCGGCTTTATCCTTACCGAAGATCTTCCTTGTCACATTCTGGCGGAAGTAGAACACGTCGCGGTAAGCGTCGCAGAATACGCGGGTATTCTCCTTGCCATTGATCTCGATCAGGTAATCGACAGGCTCGGAGAAGGTCAGAGAGCTGTCCTTTTTGAAGTCGCTCCCCTCCCCTGTCACCTGAATGGGGATATAGTAGGTATCGGAATCAAAATCAAAGCCGTCGGGCAGGGAGATCAGCAGATGGAGATAGTCGGTATCCCAGCGTGCGCAGACCCTGCTTTCACCGATACCGGTGTTCGCGTTCCATTCGGCGGTATCTCCGTCGGGATACGCGGCGGCAGTATCGAACGCCAGCACGCCGTAGCTCTGCTCCGCGGAGGACAGGTCGTGGGTTCGGTCAGCCGCCTTGGGGGAATAATACATCTCCATGTTCCACGTGCGCTTGAACCACTCGTCCTGCCATGAGAACAAGAGTCCGCCGCAACAGCCCGCGGCGCAGATATCGCGAGCCATGCGCGAATCAAGCTCGCCCTGTTCCTGCTCGGACAGTCCGCCCTGCTGATAGCCGTTGATACCCGTATGGGCGATACCGCGCGAGGTGCTCAGACCGTACTCGGCAACAAGAAGCGGGACGGTATAGGTCGCTTTCAGGTCGTTGAGATAGGCGAGGTAGTTGTCGTCCGTCTCGGTATACTCCTTTTGATGGTTCATGAATTCGGGATAGTAGGGATAGACGTCCACGGCGGCGAACAGCCCCGCGTAGTAATAGGAAGCGGGCTTGATCTTCTCGGTATCAACGTTCTGCGAATCCTCTTCTTCCTTGAAAGGCTCGGAGGAATGCGTCAGGGTATCGAGAGTCTGCCAGTTCAGAAAGGCTACGGGGATCTGGCAGGAATAGGCGTCGCTCTCATAGGAGATCAGCGTATCGCCGACCTCGCACAGGAAGGCTTCGAACGGAGTGGAGCCCTCAATCGTCGAGAGATACTCGCCCTTGTAAGCAGCCATGTCGGGATGGGAGGCGTTGGTCTCGTTGACAAAAGCGGCGGGATATTCCAGACCGAGGATATAACCGACGACATATTCGGAGATATCGCGGTCATAGATCGCGGGGTTAAACTTGCCGTAGGCGGTATCGTCGCTCGAGCCATGGACGGCGTCGATGGTCTCGGTGACGGAGCGCTTGAACGCGGTGATCAGGATCCGGTCGCTCTCGAGGGCGTCCGTCAGCTCATACATCAGATCTTCTGAGAACCAGATGCCCTGAATCAGATACAGCGGATCGTCCGCATGCTGATCGTTATAATCCGCAAAGGCGCGGTAGAAATCGGGATTCATCAGCGAGAACACGCGGACGGTATTCGCGTTCATCGCGGCGAGCTTCTGAAACCAATCCATAAAGGTATCGTAGGTAATATCGGGAGAGGAAAGATCGGTGCGCGGTTCGGTGAGACCCATATTCACGCCGTTGATATAAAACAGCTCGCCCTTTTTCTCGCCGATATTCCGATAGATATAGCCGTTATCGGATGCGTAAAAAGGCATAAAAACGCCCTGCGTTTCGGGCAGAGTGATCTGCCCGGGTACAGCGGCGTTTTTATGAACGTTATTCTTATTACAGGCGGCAAGAAAGAGCGTCAGCAACGCTAAGATCAGCGCTGTTATCCTTTTCATCCTGCGACCTCCTTACAGGCGGCGATGCGCCTTTATTTCTTTTTATTTTCGGTACGGTATTTTTCGAGATACTTTTGTAATTCATAGTAAGATGGCTTGAGCCGCTCATGCCAAGTGGGAATGTTCCATTCTTCGTAGCTGTAGCTGCCCGAGAAGGAGATACTCAGTGATTCCTTGCCCTTGACATAGCCGAAGCCGAAATCGAACGCGTCAAAATCCTGCGGCAGAAAGACCTGCTCCTCGTTAAAGTCGCTCATCTGCTGCTTGGACGAGGGATCCATGACGTTCAAGAGCTGCCACGGGATACGCAGCTCGACTCCGCCGTCGCCGTAACAGAAATCCGCAAGCGACGCGTAATCCTCTGATTCAGGATTGGCGTTGCCGTATAGGAGCTTGCCTGTTTCATACGCCTTATCGGGCACCTCCGCACCGGTACCGCCCACCTTGAGGTGGTAGCCGTAGCAGAGCATCATCTCATCGAACAAGCCGCTGTCCTTGACGCCTGAATCCTTTAAGACAGGGAAATCGGACAGGATACGGGAATCGACGAAATAATAATTGAACGCGTCATAATAACGGTCGACGTAGATATGGGAATCGCTCGCGCCGTGGAGCTTGATCAAAAAGTCGGCGCCGTCGTCAAAGGTCAGGTCGTAGTCCTTTGCCTCGGAATTGCCCTGTCCCGCGATCGTATTGATCGGAATATACAGGGTATCGTTGTTGAAATCGTAGCCGTCCGCCTTGACCATGATGTAGACATAGCGCTCGTCGCTGCGGACAAACAGCTCGCCCTGATCGGTCGTGACGATTGAATTGACGCCGTCCCAGTCGGACAGATCGCCGTCGGGATAGCAGACGGTGTAATTCTCGCCCGGGTCAAAGGACAGAATACCGAAGCACTGCTCGGTGGTCTGGATATTCGACCAGAACGGACGGCGGTCGGGGATATCGTACATGACGTTGTTCCATGTACGCTTGAACCACTCGTCCTGCCAAGTGAACATCAGTCCGCCCGCGTAGCCCGTATCGTAGATCGAATCGAACATGCCCGACAGCATAGCACCCTGGGCGTTCTCATCGACATGGCCCTGATTGTAGCCCATCACGCTCTCATGACCCATACCGCGTGAGGTCGGGATACCGAACTCGGCGACCAGCATCGGCAGGGTGTGGACGAGCTTGAGGTCCTTTAGGTACGCCGTGTAGGTATCGACCTTGCCCTCGCTGTCGGTGTTGAGCAGGTAATCCTCCTGATAGTTCAGGCTGTCGGGATAGTAGGGATAGATATGATAAGAAACGAACATACCGGGTCCGAAATTGCGGAACTTGATGTTCTCGGTATTGACGGTCGCCTTGTCCTCGTCAAAGTGAGGCTCGTTCGGATGGCTCAGGGGATCGGTGGTGATCCAGTTGGTGAAGGCGAGCGGGATCTGGAACTTGTATTCCTCCGTCTCGTGATCGATCAGCGCGTCGCCGACACGGCACAAAAACGCCTCAAAGGGCGAGGCGCTCTGGGTGAACAGATAGTTGCCGTCATAGTCGCGCATATCGGGATGCTGTTCGTCGGTATTGATGACAAGGTTGGGGTCCCACTCGATGCCGACGATCCACCCGGCCATCCAACGGGAAACGTCGGTACGGTAGGTACCCGAAGCCTTACCGGGGCTGTCGGGGATGACCGCGTTGCCGTGGATGACGTCGACGGTGGTCAGGACGTCGTGCTTGAAATCGGTCAGGATCTTCTCATTCTCGGCATAGACGTCATCGAGACGCTCAATGTCGTCCTCGTTGACCCATACACCCTGAAAAAGATAGATCGGATTGTCCGCGGTCTTATTAAAGTCGTTGAGCGCCAGATAAAACTGCGGGCGCATGGTGGTATAAACACGGATACAGTTGCAGTTCATCTCGCTGATATACTTGAACCATCTCAGATAGGTATCGTAGCTGATGGTCAGATCGCCGGGGAAAAGCGCAGGCTCTGACGCGCCGATATTGACGCCTGTCATGAACTGCTCACTCCACCCGCCGTTTTTGTACACGCTGAAATAATTGCCCTCAGCCTTGACGCGGTAGCTCAGATCGTTGGCAGTATCCATGAACTCTTCGTTGGAATTCTCCGAATAATTATGCTTGACGTTCTCTCGACCGAAGATCGAGAGCTGTTTGATCCCGAAAGGCGCGAGCAAACCTGTCTGCGCCAGCAGGAAGAGAACGAGAATGGTAGCAACGACGGAAATAACGATCTTCTTCATTGCTCAAACTCCTTACGCTTGATTTTGCCCCATGTCTTTCTGAGCTTGCGGTATTTGAGGATGCCCTCCATACGGAACAGGGTGATCAGCTGGCGGTAACCGAAGTTCTCGAGGATCGCGTAAACCGAAATAGAGATACTCTGCTTGGCGGTCATCGCGGCGCGGTGCGTGTACTGCTCGAGCACCAGACTTCCCTCGGACAGAATAACGCCCAAGGAGACCGACAGCAAAAAGTAGATGACGAAGAAGAACATGTTCAGCTCGCCCATGATCAGCGTGAACGGCAGCAGCACGTAACCGATCGTCTCTACCAATGCGCCGAACAGCTCGAAGATCCAGTTGTAGGGCATGGATACCAGCCCGACAAAGCCGTAGCGGGGATTGAAGGTCATGATAGCGTGGGAGAGCAGCGTATCCATCAGACCGATCTGCCAGCGGCGGCGCTGGGAACGGATATCTTTCAAGGACATCGGTCCCTGCGTCCAGCATACGGAAAACTCGTTGAACTTGACCTTGTACTTTCTATGATTCTTGCGCATATAGCGATGGATACGGACGACGATCTCCATATCCTCGCCGATGGTGTTCTTCTTATAACCGCCGACCTCGATGACCGTTTGCTTTCTGAACAGACCGAAAGCGCCCGATACGATCAGCAGGGAGTTGGATGCGCTCCAGAATACACGACCCATCAAAAAGGAACGGTAGTACTCGACGATCTGAAAACGCTCGATGAGCTTCTTCGGCATCGAGAAGCCCTTGAGCTCGCCGTCGACGATCTTGGAGCCGTTCGCGATACGCACGATACCGCCCGCGACGACCGTCCTCGAATCCTTGATAAATTCAAGCGACAGGCGCAAGAGAGCGTCTTTCTCGATACGCGAGTCGGCGTCAAGGCAGGTGAACAGCGGATACTTGGAGATATTAATGCCCGCGTTCAGCGCGTCGGACTTGCCGCCGTTCGCCTTCTGGACATACAGAAGGTTGGGGTATTTCTTGCTGTAATAGACCGCCTCGATATTCTGTGTCTGGATCTGATAACGGATCGAGGTCTCGATCTTGTGCATATGAAAAGCGTTGACGACCAGCTCGCCCGTCTTGTCAGTCGAGCCGTCGTTGACAACGATGATCTCAAACTGAGGGTAATTGAGCTTCATCAGCGAGCGGATATTCTGCACGATATTCTCCTGCTCGTTGTAGGCGGGGATGATCAGGGAGATCGGGAGAAGGTTGTCGCTGTCCACGTAGCTGAGGAAGTCGTCTGAAAAGGTCTTGTCGTAATTGCGGTGGACTCTGAACAGCGAGACAAAGAGCTGGATGATATAGATAAAGCTGAGCAGCAGTGTGAACGCCATGCAGAAATAGTTGAATATAACGATAAAACTGCGAACCGCATTCAAAAATCCCACAGTTTGTCCCTCCTTACTGATACTGATTTCTTGTTGAAGCGTTTTATCGGAAACAGGATAAACGCCTTGACGGACATTCCGCCTTATTCGACCGATTTGTAAAGCACGTTCTTCATCGCGTCGGCGGCAAAACGGTCGTAGCCGCCGAGGATCTCTTCCAGATCCTTCGGCGAGATATCCATGCGGGTGATCACCTGAGCGGCAGTCTGGCGCACCCACCATTCCTTATCGCCCAAGGCATGCTTGACGGTGTTCAGCGCGGATTGGGTCTTTAAGAGAGAGAGTCCTCTGATCGCAGAGGAACGGATCACCCAGTCCTTGTCGCCCGCGGCGATCTGCAGAAGCTGTTCATCCTCGGGATAGCCGAAGGCGGCAAGCGCCTTGACGCACGCGATCTTCATCTGACTATCGTCGCCCGAGGCGCCCTCAAGGTACATCGGTCTGAATCGGTCGAGCTTGTAGATCGCGATCGTTTTGATGACGGTACATTTCATGTACTTGTTGCATTTTTCAAAGATCAGGGAAGCGAGCTCTCCCCTGTCGCCCGTGAACTGGGCAAAAAATTCGTTGACGATCCTGCCCGAATAGAGCGTATCGTTCTCGATGCTCAGCAAATATTCGGCGACCTCGTAAACGTCGCCCATCCGGCACAGCGCCATCGCGGCGTTATAGGACAGGTCTCTGTCCTTTGAGCCGACGCAGTCCTTAATCTTGTCACGGTATTCCTGCGCGTTCAGCTCGGCAAGCCTGCGGCAGGCGTAGCCCTTGTGGTATACGTCGCCTTCGTCGAGCATCTTCACGTAGATGGCAACGGGGTCGACCTGCGCGTTGATGCGCTCAATCAGCCTTTCCTTTGCCTCGTCATCGCCGCTGAAGGAGGAGCCGTTGTGCTCGCGGATCGCCTCGACAGCCATTTCGTAGACCGTGAAATCTCCGTTTATTTCATTTGCCATTGCCGTAATCTCAGCGTTTCGGCTGCCGTCGGTGGGGGCGTAGAGCACCCCTTCCACGTGGATATCAAGCCTGCGCCTGATGTTTTCGGTACGGGCTGTATGCTCATCCTGCAATTCAGCCAACCGATAAAGAAGAATGTACTCTATGCCTATGATCAAAAGACACAGCAGTAATCCGATAACGCTTATCAGTTCTATCTTCAAGCGTATATCTCCTATATTTGCCCCGTAAGGAGTTGAGTGTGAATGATTCAACCGCTTATCAAATAAACATGTGGATCCGTTATTCCGTTTGGGACTTTTGTCCCAGATAGTAGCTTTTCAACAGATCAAAGCTCTCTTTGGTGCGGGTGGTATACTTGACGGTCTCCCACTTTTCCCACTGGAAGACCTTGTAGCCGGGATCGTGCTTATCAGCGGGGAAGGCGTACATCAGGTCGCCCTCCTTGCGCTCGCCGACCATGACGGACGCCAGAACGCCGTTGGTGGTGACGGACTTTGCGACGTCGCCCTTGAAGGCGTTGTCGTTGATAACAAGCTTCTTGGACGGATCGGCGACATTGAGCCATGTCCACGGCAGGCGGATATAGACGGTGGAGCCCGTCTGATAGAACTGGGTGTCGCCCGACGTAAAGCCGCCGTAGGTCAGATCGGCTACCTTGCGGTAATTACCGGTGTAGCTCTCCTTGGTATAAGCCGAACCGCGGCTGCGGTCGTAGGTCTCTATGACATAGAGCGCGGCTTTCTGCTTGCCCTCAAAGCGCAGGGAGAATTCCATGCCCGAGAGAGAGTTCGCCGTAAAGTCTTTTGCATAGTAATATTCACCGTCGTTGCGCTGGAAGGTGTCCAGACCGATGAACATGGCGTTATCTTTATAATCTATCTCTTCGAGCAGCTGCAGGGTGATGTACAGATAGCCCGCGTCGTCATACATCGACACAGCCTGCGCCAAATCGTCGTCGGAAAGGACGAGTCCGGGGGTCTCGGGCATGACGCTGTCCATCGCGATGACGCCTGTCATCTGCGCGCTGTCGCAGGTGTTGCGCCACAGATAGCTGTTGGAAGCCGAAGCGGTATAGAAGCGCATATCCTCGCCCACGTCGCCCCAGCTGTCGTTGAGGTCATATACGGTAGCGCCTAAAATATCGCTGTCGTCGGCGGCTTTCAGCGCTCCTGTGATGGCTTCGCCCTGCTCGGACTCGGTGACGGCTTCCTGTCCGTAAACAGCATTCACGTCGGAGAAGGATACGCCGCAAGCCAGCACGGGAGAGGTGAGCTTGTTCAGCTCATTGAAGGCGCTCAGGTATTTGGTAAAGACCGAATCATTTTTCTTGCCGCTGTCGGCGATCGCTTCGTTGTCGAGAAGGACGGCGGAGAAGAAATAGTCCTCACAGTCGGCGGAAGCGATATCGTTAAACAAATACGCGTTTTTGTCCTTGACGTCCTTCATGCCCTTGACCATATCGAGAGAAGAGCTGACCGCGACGGGAGTGTAATAACCGTAGGTGTCATAGGAGACCGTCTGGGCGGTATCGTACAAATACGCCGCAAAGCCCGCGGCGCCCTTGCTGTCCTTGACATGGTCGCCCTTGCAGGAATAGGAAGCGAGTCCGCTGACTGCGGAGGTTTTAGAGGGAGTGAGATCGGGATCGATACAGACGCCCAGCACATACTCGGAAACGTCGATGAAATAGGTCGCCTCGCCTAATTTTTCGCGCTTTGCGCGGCCGTCGCCGTGCAGCGCCTTAACAGCGCAGGTGACCGCTTCCTTCCACTTTTCAAGCCCGTCGCCGGACACATAATCCGCGGCTAACAGCTCATCGGGAACGGTGACGTTCTGTATGATCAGGATATCCTCTTTGTCGGGATCCTTATTGTAACGGCTGACCGCCGCGTAGAATTCAGGCGGGTACAGGTCTTTGGCGACAACGCAGTTCACACCCAGCTCACCCGCGGAGTTGATCAAGCCTTCGTAGAATGTAAAGTCGCGCGAATAGGTCGCCTTGCCCGGCTCCTGCGCGTTCAAAGCAACGGCTTTGAGCGACAATGAACGCCACTTTTCATCATCGAGCACCTGGAACGTGCCGTTATTGACGCGGGAAACCTCCGTGTGCTCCGACTTTTCCTCCGTATACACCTTGGAGGCTGTGTCGGAGAGAATATGGCGCATCAGCGGGTTGTAAAAGCGCCAGAAAAAGTTGGAGATATCGCCCTGTCTGTCATAGGACAGGACCTTGAAGAACTCGTTGGAAAAGAGGAACTCGCCGTAGCGGTTACCGTTGACATAATCGTTGCTGTCGCCCGCGAAGTAGTAGACGGGCGCGTAGCCCTCCTCCTGCTTGCGTGAAATAGCGCAGAAGCGCGGGGTCTTGCTGACCTCCTTAATCTTTTCCATACCGGTCGCGTTGAGGTCGAATTCAAAGGTTGCGAGAGTTTCGACACCGTAGTTCGGCTCGACAAGCTCAAACCAGTTGTAGAAATTGCAGGTATCGCAGCCGGAAAACTCCTTGCGGTACTCTTCATTGATATATATTTTCAACAGATTTTGTGTGATAAAATCCGTGTTCTGTTCAAGAATGATGATCTTGCCGTCAGAGGAGACGAGCAGGATGCCGGGGCCTGTGAAGCGCCACTCCACACCCTCCTGCTGCTCATACATCGGAGGCGCCCAGTCGGGAACATCGGTGAAGTCCTCGAGATCGACAAGATATCTGCCGATCCACTTTGTCGGATTGACACCCGTGAGCGAGATCAGCTGAGCGCGTACGGAATCGGACAGCGGGGTGCTGAAGAACGCCATCTCCGCCACGATCGGTGCGCCGCTCTCATGCGCAAAGGAGATATAGGACATATCGTCGTCGGAGATACCGCCGTTAAGCGGAGAGCCGCCGTTATAATAACCGTAGGTATCGTTGCCCATGCCGTACGCGTCGGAAAGATAGAGCAGGTCGGGGGTGGACTCGGCGTCCTTGAACTCGGTATCGCCGTCAAAGTTGCCCTCTTCATCCAGCTTCGGGCCAAAATAGTCGCGCTGGTAATCGTAATACTCGCCGTCGGGCTTGACGTATCTCTGCTGATGAAGGATCCAGTAAAGGCCCTGATGCTTGCGGTACACGTTCTCTTTGATGATGTTTTCATCGTCCGCGTAGGAAAGCACGGTTTTGTCCAAAACGGCAACGTTCATCACCTTTTTGGGCAACAGATGCCAAATCACGAACAGCAGGATGATACCGAGCACAAGCGCCGCGACCGCGATATGATACCATTTCAGCCTTTTGATAAACAGCTTGACCTTAGCCTTACGCGCGTCCTGATGCTGCTCAAAAGCCTGTTCCTCAGGCGTAAGCGGGGCGGCCGGAGCCTGATCCTTTTTTTCTTTCGGCATAATCACACCGCCTTCATCGTTGGTTTAGTCTTCTTCTGCAGCGGCTTCCTCTGCCGCTCGAGCCTCTTCTTCGCGGATATACGCGATAAACGACTCACAGATCGCGGGGTCAAAGATCTTGCCTTCGTTATCCTTGAGGTAACGGAGAGCGTCCTCTTTGCTCCATGCTTTTTTATAGGTCCTCTCAGAGATCAGCGCGTCGTATACGTCGCAAACCGTGACGACGCGGGCTTCGACAGGGATCTCTTCTCCCTTCAAGCCGTTGTTGCCTGTACCGTCATATCGCTCGTGGTGATAGCGGGCGATCGTCGCGGCGGTAGCGAGCATAGGATCGTCGTTGTACGCCGACAGGATCGTGTAGCCGAACTCGGTATGGCTGTTGACGATGACGCGCTCTTCCTCGCTGAGTCTGCCTTCTTTATGGATAATGTTCTTGGGTACGGCGATCTTGCCGAGGTCGTGCAGCTCAGAGGCGAGCGAAATATGCTCGGCTTTCTCGTCGTCCATACCGATCCTCCTGCACAGCTCATAGCTGTTATCGCGGATGTTCACCAGATGGTCTACGCTGCAGCCGTTGTCAAGCTCGGTATTCTCGGCAAGCTCGGCGAAGATGATATTGATATCGCGGCTGCCGATCTGTGAAAAGGTGTTCTCATAGGTGGTCTCGAGACCGCAGTAGGTCGCTTCGATCATACTCTCAAAGAATACGTCCAGACCATCCTTGATGTTTTCAAAATGAAGGATCGCACCGATCTTATCGTCGTCCTTCAGGATATAGTCAAAATAGGTTTCCGCAAACAGACAGCTCTTGTCGCTTTTCAGGCTGTTTTCCTCAATGATCTGATAGTTGCATGAGCCGACGCCGTCGTTGATGACCTCGGTATAGCCGTCTTTCTCTTTGACAGCCGCGCAGTAATGGATATCATCATTTTCGGGATCATACTTTTTGACCAGATCGATGACCTCGCGGACTGCTGTTTCGTAAAACAGGGATTCGTCGCGGCATTGGATCATATTGCGGATAAACAGAGAGATACCGTCTACCGATTTGCCGTATTTGACGCTCTGCTCGCGGATCTCGCTGTTCTTCATCTGAGAGCGGTATTCGCTGATATAGACATACTCGATCGTGCCGATGATGACGGCGGACGATACGGCGACATTATAAATATACAACGTCCTCTGTCGGACAAACATGAAGATCGCGGCAAGGACCATGATCATCGTACAGAACACACACATCACGAATATGGGTACGCCGTACTGGATACGTCTGTCGAGCTGTACCATTGCCGTATGGATAACATAAACGGCGGCGGCAATGGTGAGCAGACACATCAGCACCGTCGAGAGCCTCACCATCAGCGGGGTGAAGGACGCAAGTATCGCGATCGCCGATATCGCAGAGGCGAAAATCAGCGCGATTGCCGTCTTGCGGGACTCCTTGAACAGGCTGTTCAGGCTTAAAAGCACCAGCATGAAGGTGAGGTGCACGGGAACGGCGGTGACGCCCAGCCATATCGGCGTATTGAACAGGTAGGTGACCTCGGGCAAGAGATGGAGCGCCAGAGCAATGCCCACATAGAATACCAATCCCGATACGAACAAAGAGCGGAACAAACGCTTTTTGACCGCTGACAGGATACCGAAAACGATCGCCGCCAGCAGACCGATCCCCATCAGGATCAGTCCGAGGCTGAAGCCGTTCATAGAGGTGAACGCGGGATCGGAGGGCGGGTTGAGGAAGGTCTCAAACCGTACCGAGAACGGGAGCTTAAGCATGACCTCAAGCTGTCGTTCCTGAGTGGACGGCTCCAGCGTCACGGCGTTGTAGCAATTGCCGACGTATTCAGCCGTATCGAACTGGTTGTTGTAAATCTCTCTGCCGTTGAGCCTGATCTTGACAGGAGAGAAATCGGTGATAAGTACGAAGTTATAGCCCTGATCCGTAGGCTCGAGCGTCTTTGAAAAGTAAATACTGCTTTTCTTGCCGTCCGATACGATCGGATTCTGGGCATTATAGATACGAAGCTCGCCGTCGGGCACCGTGCCTGCCTTCTGGGTATAAAGATAATTCCAGTTGGAAAGACGGTTGTCCTGCGTATAGCTGTCGGCGACATAGTTCGCGACAAAATAGACGGCTACGGT
The DNA here is from genome assembly GCA_902798755.1 of uncultured Ruminococcus sp. Taxonomy (GTDB): domain Bacteria; phylum Bacillota; class Clostridia; order Oscillospirales; family Acutalibacteraceae; genus Ruminococcoides. The sequence continues at coordinate 19,854 of CADBYC010000022.1, forward strand.
CAGCAGCAGGACGATCAAGGATACGCCTAAAAGGGGGAGCACTCCCCCTTTTTTGATTTTGTCATTCAGTTTGTTTACGCTGACCTTTTTCATCTTCGAGCCTCATTTGAGCATATGTTTTTCTTCATCAATTCAGACGTGAATACTTCTTCAAAAGCTCCTTCACATCTTTTTCTGTCACGGGCGCGGACTCTGTCTGTTCGTCCTCTGCGAGCAGATCACTCACGCCGTCGAGGATCTTCTGTATCTCAGCTTGATGCTGAGCAATCTTCTTCAGCGCTTCGCGCAGGCGCGCGTTCTCGCTTGCCAAAGCTTTTTTATTATCGTCCATATAGCCTTACTCCGCTTTCAACGATTCGATGACAGGCTTTTTATCCTGGATCTTGACCGTGATCGTCGCTTTACCGAGCAGGGTGTTGCGGGCAAGCTCGTTATAGAAGGTGGTCACGATCTCCGCCTTATCGCCGCTGACGTTGACCGCGTCGACGATATAATAAATATTGGTGCCGTAGGAGGGGACCCACATCTCAAAGATCTTCTTCCCCGCGTTGTACAGCATGGAGGAGGTGACGTCAAAGTCGTCTGTGCCGAACTGCTCTTTGAGAGAATCTCTGATCTGCTGTTCGCTGGCGCTGCGGTACTGGACCGTCTTGTTGGTGATGTGGTAAAAATCGTTGTAGAAGATATGGGTGAAGGCATACTGCACAGCCGCGTCGAGCGGAAGATCCTTAGGGCTGTCAAAGCTCTTCTGAGCCATCATGAACGCCAGCTCATAGGAACGCACGGCAAAATCCTTGACGTTGACCTCGACGCCGCCGACTTCTACGGGATCGGTCTTGCCCTTTCCGTAGGCGTAAAAGCCCTCGCGCTCGGTCTCCTCTTCTTCTTCGTCGATCTTAACCTTGTAGTCAGCTGTCGCCTTGTCCTCCTGCTTGACGTTGGGATCGACGCCGCAGGCGGAAAATACCGCAACAGTGAGGATGATCGCCAAGAAAAGCGATACTGCTTTTACCATGGAATGTTTCATATAAATCCTCCCCAATTATAAGAATATTCCCTGACTGACTAAAAATCAAGTCAAGGAATACTCTTTTGGTTAGATAACTAAATCATCAGTCGTCAGAAACCATTGCGACTGTATATTTTTCTATAGCTTTAAAGATCAGTAAATGTCAGATATTGCTATATGCTGTTTACTGATGATTATCGCTCCCAAGTGTAATCGTTTACACTGGTGAGATAAACGTCGTCATAGACGCCTTCGCCGGAGTTGTTTTCGATGAAAACATCGGCGGAATCGACCTTCTCATAGCTGTGGTAAGCGTTGCAGGTGATGGTGGAACCGAGCGGCAGGTTGACGGACAGGCTCTCGAGAGGAGTATTGACGACCTGAGCGATACCGGTCTGCTTGTTGTAATCCTGACCCTTGAAATGGAATCTGTAAGCCATGAAGAAGTTGTTGACGTCGGTCTCGAGGTGAGTATCCTTCGCGTCGATGTCAATGATGATCTTCTTCGCAACATTGTCGATGATGTCGATGCCCTTCACGGTATAGCGCTCGGGATCTTCCTTCGCAGCCGCAGCGAGCTCCTTGAACTCATTTCTGTGAACGACTTCCATGGTGTAAACGACGGTGCCGCGGATGCCGTTGCCGTTGTCGTCAAAGGTGCCGTTGTCCCAGTTGACAGCGCACATCTGGAAGTGATATTCCTTACCGACTTCGACTTCCTTCATCTCGCCGCCGTAGTAGACGGTACCGTCCTCAAAGACGACCGCCATCTTCAGCGGAACGTCGATTCTGAGGTTGCCCTTGTCATCCTTCTCGGGAACGACGGGCTCGTCATGCTGCTCCTCGGCAGCCTTGATGCGGGACCAGACGGAGACTGCGCCGGTGGGTGCGGTGTACATCTGCTCGCCCTTGGTGCTCTCAACCTTGACGTTCGCGACGTCAGCGATCGCGGCAGCGTCCTCGCCGAAGAACCATCTGTCGGAGGAACCGAAGTAGTTGTCATTGATGGAGAGGGCGGAAGCGTCCTTATCGACCGCATAGTCCGCAGCGGAAACCGCGTAAAGCTGGACGTTGTCGCCGATCACGATGCTCTCGGCAACCGGGATCGCGACGCCGTCTACGGGAGACACCTTCTTGGTTGCGCCGATCGCGGGGGAGAGGGAGGCGTTGATCGCGGTCACCTTGGCGTTGCCGGTGATCTCGATGTTGCCGCCGGTATGACAGCCGCGGCCGGTACCGATCGCCGCGCCGCCGAGGCGGTCGCTGTCCTTTGTAACGTCGGAGGTGACAGCTGTAACGTCAGCGTCGCCGCCGATCCTGATATTGCAGTGATATGCGTCGGGGTTGTACTGGTTCGCCTTGCTGGTGCCGCGGCCGGTGCCGATCGCCGCGCCGCTGGCGCCGCTGACCGCAACGACCTTACCGCCGTTGATCTCGATGAGATCGACGGACGCGCCGTAGCCGCCGCCGATGCCTACGCCCCAAGCGCCGGGGACTTCATTCGCGTTGATCGCGTCAAAGCTGCTGAAATCGGTGAAATCCTTTTTGCTCGAAGCAGCATAGATGTCGCCGCCGTTGATGATGATGGTTCCGGCGGTGTATTCGCCGACAGCCGCAACGCCAATCGCACCGCCGCTGGTGCCGTAGCCGGAGCCGATACCTGCGCCCTGTTCACCCGCATACGCACGGACTGTACCGCCGTTGATGGTAATGAGGTTGCCGCTGACGTGGTAGCCCGCGCCGATGCCCGCGCCTCTGTAGCCGCCGTAAGCGTTGATGACGCCGCTATTGATGGTGATCTCGCCGACCTGGACTCTCTGTTCCTCGGGGATGTTGATTCCGGTTCCGTAGGAGCCGATCGCCGCGCCGTACTTACCGCCGGTAACGTCGAGAGTTCCCTCGCCCTCGAAGGTGACCTTGGAGCCAAGCTCGACCTCGATGCCGCAGGAGAAATTGCTGCTGTCGCCCATAACGGTGCTGTAACCGTCAAGGACAAAGGTCACGTCGGAATTGTTCATGACCTTGATCGCGGAGCGGCCCTGAGAGTACACGCCTGCGTTGGAAAGTGTAACCGTTCCGGTGACGCCGTCGATATCGACCGCGTCGTAGTCGTTCTCGTTAAGGAGATAGTCGCCGTTCTCATTGATCAGAACAGTCTTGAACTCTCCCTCCTCCGCGCTGACAGCCAGCGGGAGCACGGAGACCAGCAGGAAAACTGCCAGTAATACGGAAATAATCTTTTTCATTCTAATCATCCTTTCTATTGTCCCTTATGCCTGGGTGATTATGTGTATATCAATCTTTATCACATGATGCGAGAAAGATATTTTACGATAAAAAATAACCGTCCGCATAGTTTGTTACGTTCGTAAAAAACAATGCAGCCGGTCGGTCATATAGTGTTACTATTTAGACACCAGAGCTTTGCGTCCCCGCCTTTCAGCGGGTTTGCCCCTTTTATCGTTGTAGTTATTATAGCATATTATTTCTTTAATTGCAAGCGTTTTTTTAATTTTTTTAACAATTTTCACTGATTATTCATGTCGTTTCTATATAAAGCGCTAAAATTGTCATATGCGGGTATTCGAGTTCGATTGACGCACCTGTGTCCGTGTATCGCAATAAAAAAATCAGGGCGCCCACACAGCGGACGCCCATCAAATTCAGTGAATGATTATTTTGCGTATTCGATTCTCTCGGCAACTGCCTCAAATGCCTCAGCAACCAGCTTCTCGCCCCAGGTGAAGTCGTTGACGCTGGTGAGGTACTCATCCTCATAAACGCCCTCGCCGGAGTTGTTCGCTACAAATACGTCGGCAGTGTCGACCTTCTCGTAGTTCTTGTACGCATCGCAGGTGATGGTAGAACCGAGCGGCAGGTTGACGGACAGGCTCTCGAGAGGAGTATTGACGACCTGAGCGATACCGGTCTGCTTGTTGTAATCCTGACCCTCGAAGTGGAATCTGTACGCCATAAAGAAGTTGTTGACGTCGGTCTCAAGGTGAGTATCCTTAGCGTCGATGTTAACGATGATCTTCTTCTCTACGTTGTCGATGATGTCGATACCCTTTACGGTGTAACGCTCGGGATCTTCCTTCGCTGCAGCAGCGAGCTCGTTGAATTCGTCCCGATGAACAACGACCATTCTGTAAACGACGGTACCGGCAATACCGTTGCCGTTCTCGTCATAGACGCCGTTCTCCCAGTTGACGGAGCACATCTGGAAAGCGTATTCCTTGCCGACGATGACTTCCTTCATCTCGCCGCCGTAGTAAACGGTGCCGTCTTCAAAAGCAACAGCCATCTTCAAAGGAGCGTCGATTCTGATGTTAGCCTTCTCGCCTTCCTCTTCGGGAACTTCAGGCTGATCGGGAACTTCAGGCTGATCGGGCTCTACGGTATCGGAAATACCCATAACGCAATGGCTGTACTTGCCGTCGATGCTGAGGATGATCTTTCCGTCAGTCTCAGAAACAGTAACAGTTGCTTTAGCGCCATTTTTGTTGGGGGTCTGAGCGGAGCCGAAGCCCTTTAAAACAGCGTTTTCATCTTTTTTCAGTGAGTTATCAGCCGCCTGTGCCTGAGCTATGATCTCAGCGTCGCTGCGGGCGTCGTCAGCAGGAACCCAAACGAGGGTACCGTTAGCCTGCTTTACCCAAGCGATCGACGCGCCGGTGATGTCATAATCATAGCCGGTGTCACTGTTAATCGTGAAGTGCTCAGAATATTCGATGGCGGGGACTTCGTCAGCATAAGCGCCTACGACAGGCAGAGCCGCGAAAGCCATGATGAGTGCGAGAACTAATACTAATGCCTTTTTCATGATAGATTCCTCCATTTCACGGTTGGCACGGACAAATAAAAAACAGTCCGTGCAAATTGTTGATTTGCAGCCGGACTGTCGTCACTATCAAGTGCATTAGACTCCTGAGCTTTCCGTCCCTGCGTTTCCACAGGTTTGGCAATGGCTTATTAGATTGAGTGAGTATATCAGCTTATATTCACTTTGTCAATAGTTTTTTGTAATATTATTCACAATTATTTCGTTCAATATTAATTATAATTAGTATATGTTTATTAATGATTGTTTTCTTGCATGCGGAACATGCTTTCAAATATAAACCGATATCCATACTGCTGCGTACACATATAAAGTGGTAAATCACTTCAAACATATTATAATGTATACAAAAGGCAACCGAACCATGTTGTCAGCAAACCTTTCATTATATCTTATGCAAGGTCTGCGTATTTGATACCGCTTTGCCGAAATAATCAAAAAGGTCCGCTTATCTTCACAGTACGGTATAAATGAAATAACGGCAGGTATCTTGCGATACGCGCCGTCTTTTTTATGGTGGAGATAAGCTATGCTACTCTGATTTTTATAAAAATACAACAAAGAAATCTTTTACCTTATGACTGTTCGTCAGACATCCCGTCTAACAAACAATTTCCTTTTGAATTTGTTTTTAAAAAAGTTTCTCCTTAATTGTGTGTCCTTAACTGTGTTTTAAATATTCTTCAAACTCCGGTGTTTTCGACCAGTATTTGACTCCCCAGTTTTCAAAGCTCCATTCGTCCATATAGCTGTTGCACTCGTAGTCGATATAATAGAGCAAGCCGCTTT
>CADBYC010000023.1 GCA_902798755.1 uncultured Ruminococcus sp.
GCCTTGATATAGCTCATTGTTGCCTCCTAAAAATTGAAATGCTTTAGGGTAAGCAATGGCTATAAAATATTCAAACGATACCGAATAGCCAATGCTTATACGGCAATAACATATCTTTTCAAAACGAAGCCCTCCTGTCTGTCGTATTATAGCGTATTCTTTGTATTTTGTCAATTTCAAGAAAAAGCCGCCAAGCAGGAGATTATCCTACTTAGCGGCTGTGATACTATTCCAAATTAGAATTTTATTCCGATTCCCAGAATAAATCGTCCAAGGTTTTTCCGAGTGTACGGCAAATAGCGATACATAGCCTGATTGTTGGGTTATAATCCCCTTTTTCAATTGCGTTGATCGTTTGTCGGCTGACGCCTACTTTTTCGGCAAGCTGCTGCTGAGAAAGGTCAAGCGCGGCACGGGCGCTTTTCAGTTTCAGATTTTTCATTTAATTCTCCGCTCCGCGTTTTTCCATAATCAACTTAACGGCAGAAATGACGCACAAAGCGATAAAGCAAACAGATAAAACTAAATACAAAACAAGCGTTGTCAGCTCACCTTTTTGCCAAAGCACTTCTCCCCTGCTCAATCTCAACATCAAATGAATCAAATACAGTATTCCAAATCCAAAAAAGAATAAAACGGAATACGTATTTCGTTTTGGCGAATCGGAAAAATAGGCGTCCTTTATCACACACAGGGCGCAAAAAAGCACGGACGATAAGATGACTCCGAGAAACATTTGTACAGCGGCATCCGCCCATTTTACATTTAAAATCTGCATCAAACCACAGACTGAACAATAAATCAGCAAAAAGAAAAACGAGACCTTATATGCGGCGTTTCTCGCCAAAAGCTGCCGCTCATCATATTGGTTTTTCTTGTTTCTAAACAGACGAACTATTACGACAAATAAAACTACAACAACACAAATGATAATCGGAAAGAGAACATTGTCAAACATATAGAACACTCCTTTTAGATATCTTGTTTTTCAAGCATATTGTATCATATCATTTTCAATATGTCAAGTATGTTTTACATTTAGTCGCAGATATTTTTACTTGCAGAATCCACAAAAAGCCGCCAAGCAGGAGGTTATCCTACTTGGCGGCTGTGATTTATAATTCTAAATTAGAAATTTACTCCCACTCCACGGTGCCGGGAGGCTTGGAGGTGATATCGTAGACGACGCGGTTGACGCGATCGACTTCGTTGATGATACGGTTCGATACTCTGCCGAGGATATCGTAGGGGATCTTTGCCCAGTCGGCGGTCATGAAGTCGTCGGTGGTGACGGCGCGGATCGCGACCAGCTCGCTGTAGGTGCGCTCGTCGCCCATGACGCCGACGGTCTTGACGCCGGGCAGGACGGCGAAGAACTGGCTCATCTCGCCTGAGTAGCCGCATTTGTCCATCTCGTCGCGGAGGATCGCGTCGGCTTCCTGTAAGATATGCACGCGCTCGGCGGTGACTTCGCCGATCACGCGAACGCCGAGTCCGGGACCCGGGAAGGGCTGGCGCCATACAAGGTCGTGGGGAAGTCCGAGCTTTTCGCCGACGGCGCGGACCTCGTCCTTGAACAGATCCTTGAGGGGCTCGATCACGCCCTCAAACTCAATATCCTTCGGGATACCTACCTGATTGTGGTGGGTCTTGATCTTGGACGCGTCGCCCTTGCCGCTTTCGATACGGTCGGGGTAGATGGTGCCCTGCGCAAAGAAGCCGCTGCCGTAGCTCTCGCGGATCTTGTTCCAGAACACGTTATAAAATTCAGTGCCGATGACGGTGCGCTTGTCCTCGGGATCGGTCAGGCCCTTGAGCTTTGATAAGAATTCGTCCTGACAGTTGATGCGGACAAAGTTCATGTCAAATAATTTGGTGAAGGTATTTTCGACAAAGTCGCCCTCGTCCTTGCGCATGAGTCCCTGATCGACGAATACGCAGGTGAGCTGTTTGCCGACGGCTTTACTGAGCAGCGCGGCGGCTACGGAGCTGTCGACGCCGCCTGAGAGTCCGAGCACGACGCCTTTGTCGCCGATGGTGTCGCGCAGTTCATTGACGGTGTCCTCGATGAAGCTGTCCATCTGCCAGTCGCCTTTGCAGCCGCAGATTTGGTAAAGGAAGTTGTGCAGCATTTGCTTGCCGTATTCGGTGTGGGTGACCTCGGGATGGAACTGCACGCCGTATAGCCTGCGGCTTTCGTCGCACATAGCGGCGGTGGGGCATTTGTCGGTGATGGCGATGGTAGTGAAGCCCTTGGGCGGATGGGGGATGTAGTCGTGGTGACTCATCCAACAAACGCTCTTAGAGGGAACGTCGGTGAAAAGGACGTTCTCGCGCGCGTAGACCTCGATCTTGCCGTATTCACTGCTGTCCTCGGCGCCCTCTACCAAGCCGCCCGCCATGTATGCCATCAGCTGACAGCCGTAGCAGATACCGAGGATCGGGATACCCGCGTCAAGGACGGCAGGATCGAAGTGAGGGGACTCGGGATCGGACACGCTGTTCGGTCCGCCTGTGAAGATGATGCCGCTGTAGCCTTCTGCCTTGATCTGATCGACGGTGATCTTATTGTAGGGCTTGATCTCGGCGTAGATATTTTGCTCACGTACACGGCGGGCAATGAGCTGGTTGTACTGACCGCCGAAATCCAAAACTAAGATTTTTTGCATATCATACACTTCCTGTCTGAAATAACAATGTCATTGCGAAGAGGGCAACGCCCGATGTGGGAATCCTTTTGGCAGAGAAGCCTTACTCCTCTTTGTGGGATTGCCACGGCTCTGTCAGAGCCTCGCAATGACACTGAATAAATTAAATGTTGATTTCCGCGTTTTCGCGGTTGATGCCGTCGAGCAGAGGACGGGTCTTGTCGACGATCGCCTGTACCTGAGCGGGACATCTGCCGATATAGGCGGAGGGATCGAGGACGTCGGTCATCTCCGCTTCTGTCAGCGGGAAGTTTTCGTCTGCCGCCAGCATAGAGAGCAGATTGCAGGGTTCGCCCTTGTCCATCGCGGCGATCGCCTGCATGGAGCAGGTGCGGATGATCTCGTGAAGCTCCTGACGGTTGCCGCCGCGCTTGACGCCCTCCATCATGAGGTTCTCGGTCGCGATAAAGGGCAGATAGGTCATGACGGTCTTGTTGATGACGTCGGTGTTGACGTAGATATCCGCGGTGACGCGCTGTAAAATGCGCAGAACGGCGTCGGCGCAGAGGAAGCCCTCGGGGATAGAGATACGGCGGTTGGCGGAATCGTCAAGGGTGCGCTCCATCCACTGTACGGAGATGGTCATGGGCGCGTTGAGAGCGTCTGCCATCAGGTAGCGGGATAAAGAGCAGATACGCTCGCACATCATCGGGTTGCGCTTGTAGGGCATAGCGGAGGAGCCGACCTGCGTCTTGGCGAACGGCTCAAAGAGCTGGCGGTCGTGCTGTAACAGGCGCATGTCGGTCGCGAGCTTGTGCGCAGACTGCGCGATCGAGGACAGAGCGTTGAGGATACGGGAATCCACCTTGCGGGGATAGGTCTGACCCTGTACGTCGAAGATCTCATCAAAGTCAAAGGCGGAGGCGATCTTTTTGTTCAGAGCGTTGATTTTCTCGCCGTCGCCCTCGAACAGCTCGACAAAGCTCGCTTCACTGCCTGTCGTGCCGCGGCAGCCGAGGAACTTGACGTTTTTGATAGCGAAGTCGATCTCGTCAAGGTCGGAAACGAAGTCCTGCAGCCATAACGACGCGCGCTTGCCGACGGTGACGAGCTGTGCGGGCTGGTAGTGGGTGTAGCCGAGGGTGGGCATATCCTTGTACTTCTCGCAGAAATCGCAGAGGTTCGCGATGACCTTCAGCAGTTCCTTGCGAATATACAATAACGCGTCGCGGTAGAGCACGAGATCGGCGTTGTCGGTGACATAGCAGGAGGTCGCGCCCAGGTGGATAATGCCCGCGGCGGAGGGTGCTACCTTGCCGAAAGCGTGGATATGCGCCATGACGTCATGGCGGAATTCTTTCTCTTTCTCAGCAGCATAGTCAAAATCAACGTCAGAGATATGCGCTTCGAGGTCTGCGACCTGCTCAGGGGTGATGGGCAGACCGAGCTCAGACTCCGCTCTTGCGAGCTCGACCCAGAGCCTGCGCCATGTTTCGATACGGGTCTGGGCGGAGAAGAGGGACGTCATATACTGCGACGCGTAGCGCGCCGAGAACGGGGATTCGTAATTATTTGTCATTGTTATGCTCCTTTCAGCCTCTTTTTTAAGAGAGGCAGCACGAAGTGTCGAGAGATCGCTATAAAAGCGGTGAATCGCGTTTAGCAACTCCCGGTCACCTTTCGGTGACAGCCCCCTTAGGAAAGGGGCCTTGTTTCAGCGAATGATGATGCTGTCGCGCTCGGGACCGACAGAAACGTACTTGATGAAGCAGCCGATCTGCTTCTCGATGTAGAGGACATAGTCCTGCGCTTCTTTGGGCAGATCCTCAAAGCGGCGGATCTTGCTGATATCCGTACCCCAGCCGGGGAGATATTCTGTATAGGGTTCGGCTTTGCTGAGCAAGGACGGGAAGGGGAATTTATCGGTCTTGCTGCCGTTTACGATATACTTAGTGCAGACGGGGATCTTGTCCATGTAGCTCAAAACGTCCATCTTGGTCAGGGCGATGGCGGTCGCACCCTGTACCTTGACGCCGTAGCGGGTCGCGACGACGTCAAAGGAGCCGACGCGGCGGGGTCTGCCCGTCTTAGCGCCGTATTCGCCGCCCGCTTCACGGAGACGATCGGCTTCCTCACCGAACCATTCAGAGGTGAAGGGACCTTCGCCGACGCAGGTGGAGTACGCTTTGACGACGCCGATGATCTCGTCGAGCTTCATCGCGGGAGCTCCCGCGCCGATGGGCGCGTAGGCGGCGATGGTGGAGGACGAGGTGGTGTAGGGGTGGATACCGTAGTCGATATCCCTCAAAGAGCCTAACTGGGCTTCGAACATGATGTTCTTGTCCTGCTCCTTGCAGTTATCATAAAAATCGTCGAGGTCGCCGATGAAGGGCATGAGCGGAACGCAGCAGGAGTTGTACCACTCTTTGAGCTGATCACGGGTGGTGGGAGCGGCTGAGTAGACCTTTTCGAGGGTCAGGTTCTTCCACTCCATGATACCGTCGAGGTGCTCAAAGAATGCCTTCTCGTCAAAGAGCTCGCCCGCAAGCACGGTCTTTTTCTGGTATTTGTCGGAGTAGAACGGCGCGATACCCTGCTTGGTGGAGCCGTACTTTTTGTCGGCAAGGCGCTGTTCCTCAAGGCAGTCGAGCTCCTTGTGCCACGGCAGCAGGAGCGACGCGCGGGAGCTGATCTTCAGGTTGTCGGGGGTGACGGACACGCCCTTGTCACGGACATAGCGGATCTCTTTGATAAGACTCTCGGGATCCACGGCGACGCCGTTGCCGATGACGGACACGACGCCCTGTCGGAAAATGCCCGAGGGGAGCAGATGCAGGGCAAATTTGCCGAATTCATTGATGACGGTATGGCCCGCGTTGCCGCCGCCCTGATAGCGCACGACAACGTCGTAATCGGAGCTGATCAGGTCGACCATGCGGCCCTTGCCTTCATCGCCCCAGTTGATGCCGACGATTGCACAATTCATAATTACCTCCCAATATTTAAGTTTCTTTCCTTTTGAAAGAAAACTGTTTTACCATGGAAAATTATAGCACACCCGCCGTCAAAAAAACAGAGTGCAAAAAGAAAAATGGCTTAATTTCGGCTTATTCACATAAGAATAGGGGAACGGAATAAAAATTTATATCGAAATTATTCTAAAATCTCATAAAAAACAGTTGTATTTTCAAAAGTTTTATGGCATAATGTAATCGCACCAATATACATTATTAGGAGGTAATTAACTTGATCAAGAAATTTTTATCAGTGCTTCTGGCAGTGATGATGGTCGTATCCGTCATGGCAGTCGGCGTAGTCACTTCCAATGCGGCTACTACCGAGGGCTTCACTCCCGAATCCACCAAGTTCTATTTTGATGTAGAAGGCACCGGCTGGGATATGTCCACCACTAAGGACAAGATCGCTTTCTACATGGCAGGTGGCGACTTTGACACCGAAGCGAACCCCACTGAGCCGATCGCATGGGGCGGTAAGAAGCTGGTCGGTACCGCAACTTCCGGCCAGACCGGTATCTTTGAGTTCGATCCGGCCGCTAAAGTAGGCTATAAGTTTACCCCGGGCGTTCAGTACAAGATCATCTTCGCACACGTCAACGGCGCTAACTGGAAGGAGCAGACCTGTTCTCTGTTCTTCACCACCGACTGCTTCGGTCACGTAGCGTATAGCGACGGTACCGAGATGGAGAACGACGTAGACTCCACCAAGAAGAGTAAGACCGTATACTGGAGAGATATCGATCCCGAAGAGAACGGTCCCGTTCTGGCGATCACCTGGCGATCACCTCGATCGGTAACGTTGTCGGTTCCTGCGTAGAGCAGGGCAAGACCAAGCATTCTCTGTTTGTCGAGTTCCTCTCCGAGGCAAAGACCGACTTCCAGAACAAGACTTGCTATGAGAACGCTCACAAGTATAAGTGTGAGATCGATCCTTCTTCCGCAGGCTACAAGTCTGAGCAGAAGCTGATCGACGATATCGGCGCAGGCTTAGGTCTGACCAAGGACGATATCAAGGCGGCGTTTGAGGAAGATGTGGTTACGTCTTATTTTGAGACCGCAGGCATTAGCTGCGCGTGGAGCTATGACGATTCTACCCTGCCCGCAGGCTCGTCCGCTCACACCCATACTCCCGGCGAGCCGGTACAGGAGAACGTAGTACCCGCTTCCTGCTCCCAGGAAGGCTCCTATGACGAGGTCGTATACTGCACCGAGTGTCAGGAAGAGATCTCTCGTGAGCAGAAGACCATCGACAAGCTCGCTCATACTCCCGGCGAGCCGGTACAGGAGAACGTAACGGTCACCCACGATAAGACTACCTACGATGAGGTTGTATACTGCACCGAGTGTCAGGCAGAGATCAGCCGTACTCCCGTTGAGCTCCCGATCATCACCCATACCCTGACCTTTGTTCCCGAGGTTCCCGCTACCGAGCAGGCTGACGGTACCAAGGCGCACTACACCTGCTCCGGCTGTGATAAGCTCTTCTCTGACGCTGCCGGTACCGTAGAAGTCACCGCGGCTGATTTGGTTATCCAGAAGCTGGTACATATTCACACTCCCGGCGAGGCAGTTCGTGAGAACGAAGTACCCGCTTCCTGCACCGTGGACGGCTCCTATGACGAGGTCGTATACTGCACTGCGTGTCAGGAAGAGATCTCCCGCGAGACCAAGACCATCAAGGCTCCCGGTCACGAGCTCTCTCTTGTTGCAGAGGTACCCGCTACCGCTACCAAGGACGGCGTTAAGTCTCACTACGCTTGCGCTAATTGCGAAAAGCTCTTTGCGGACGCAGAGGGTACACAGGAGGTCACTCTCGAGTCTCTCGTGATCCCCGCTGAGTTTGTTCGCGGCGACGTTAACAAGGACGGCGTATTTGATTCGACTGACGTTACCGTTCTCCAGCGCGTACTGGTTGAATATGAAGTTCCCAGCTATAACGCGGTTGCCGCTGACGTTGACCTCGACGGCGAAGTCGACGCGATCGACGTAACCCTGATGCAGCGCGTACTGGCTAACATGACCACTTGGGATGCTTGGGACGCTAAGCATTCGGCTTGATCATTCACGATCTATCTTAACTGAATAGCACAATCCCCGAGGAGAGCTCTCCTCGGGGATTTTTTGCAGCTTGATCTTCCCGCAGTCATTGCCAAGGCTTTTGTTGCTTCTCGCAACTACTAAATGAAACGGAAGTGTCGGTTCTCCTCTTTGTGAGGAGTTGTCCAAATCTTTGATTTGACTAACAACTCCCATGCAACAGCGCTCCAAGAGCAGGCTATGCCTGCGATTGGCTAAGCGCCACTGGCTGGGATTGCCACGGGCTAAAGCCCTCGCAATGACGTAGTATTGTTATATTCCGAATATTTAACGACCGCTCGGAGGGCAACCATATTTTTGCAAAAATAAAAGGCGGACAAACGTCCGCCTTGATCTTTTGCGTGATATTATTCAGCAAAACCGGAGTTGATCAGCTCTACCAGACCCTCTACCGCGTCGGTCTCGTCGGGACCGTCAGCGAAGATCTTGATGGAGGTGCCGCCGATGATGCCGAGGGAAAGAACGCCGAGGAGTGACTTAGCGTTAACCTTTCTCTCATCCTTCTCAACCCAGATGGAGGATTTGTACTCGTTAGCCTTCTGGATAAAGAAAGTAGCAGGACGAGCGTGTAAGCCGGCTTTATTCTGAACTAAAACTTCCTTAACGTACATAATGATACCCTCTTTTTTCTCGAAAATAATACAGTAACTTTTTGGTTGCTTACTTATTATATCCTCGAAAACACGGCAGGTCAACAGTCGAAATCCATTTTTGTTTTGATATCTAACAGTCGAAATCCCGAATTCTTTTTTATTGTGCAAAATCACCAAGGTGTTGATAACTATTTGTGATTACTGCTGATTCGGTTTTGGGAAGAAGGGCAAAAAAGGGGAAATCACTGCGTTTTTTGAGGATTCAGAGCGAGTTGGTCTGACCGCCGATCGGCTTGTCTGTCGCTACTCTGCGGAACGCATGATCTCTCCGGCAAGGAGGCGTTCCTTTTCCGTAAGACCGGCGGACGCGATCATATCGGGTCGCTTCTTGGCGGTTTCGATGATGCTCTGTTCCCGCCGCCATTTGCGGATATTTTCATGATGACCGCTGAACAGGACGTCGGGGATCGCTTCACCGCGCCAGACCTGCGGCTTGGTGTACTGCGGGTACTCGAGCAGACCGTCGTAGTGGCTCTCAAGCTCGAAGCACTCGTCGTCGCTGAGGACGCCCGGTTGGAGACGCGCTAATGAATCGGTCAGCACCAGCGCGGGGAGCTCGCCGCCCGTGAGGACATAGTCGCCGATGGAGATCTCCTCGTCCACATAGCGGTCGAGCACGCGCTGGTCGACGCCTTCGTAGTGACCGCACAACAGGCAGATGTTGTCGTAAGAGGACAGCTCCTTGAGCTTTTTCTGGGTCAGGGTCTTGCCCTTGGGGGAAAGGTAGATAAAATGGGGCTTTGCATTCGTTTGCTCACAGATGCTTTCATAGCACAGGGCGATGGGCTCCGCGAGCATGAGCATACCCATGCCCCCGCCGTAGGTGGAGTCGTCCACGCGGCGGTGCTTGTCGAGGGCGAAGTCGCGCAGCTGGTGACAGCAGATGTCGATGGCTCCCGCTCGGCGCGCCCTGCCGATGATGCTCTCGCTGAGGACGGATTCGCACATCTCGGGGAACAGGGTGATGATATCAATCCTCATCGTCGAACAGTCCTTTCATTGGGTGGATATAGACCTTGTTTTCGTCAAAATCGAAACGGTCGAGGATATCGGGGATCACGGGGATATAGTAGAGCTTGCCGTCCGCCGCTTTCATCTCGTAGACGTCGTTGGAGCCTGTTTTGAGGACGTCCTTGACCGTTCCGTAAACAGCGCCGCTGTCGGCGTCGGTGACCTCAAGACCGATGATATCCTGCACAAAGTGCTCGCCCTCGTCGAGCTTGACGTCGGCGCGGTCGATATAGAGGACCTTGCCGCGGTATTTGTCGGCTTCTTCGATCGTGGAGATACCCTTGACCGTCAGCAAGGCGATATTTTTGTGCGGACGGCAGGTGACGGACAGCGCCGTTTTGCCCTCGTCGAGCCAGAGCTTCTTGAATTTGCGGAGAAAGTCGGGGGAATTCGCCCAGCACTCGACGCGCATTTCGCCGCGGACGCCGTGGGTGCCGACGATCTTGCCGACCTCTAAGTATTGCTTTTGCATGGGATCAGATCCTTTATTGATATAGTATCATGCCATCGGCTCAAAGGCGATGGCACAGGTATTTCAACAGATGAAAAACGCTGAGTATATTATAGCGAGTATCGCGCTCCTTTTCAACATTTATTTGTTTTTGGCTTGCAAAGAGGACGAGGGGTATTTATAATGGGAGTAGGAAATTCACGGGAGGCGGCTATGAAAGGATTAAGACGGATCGGCAGACTGCTCGTTCGCACGGGCACGGTGAAAATAGCGATCGCGTATCTGATTTTGCTGTGTATCGGCGGCGTGGCGCTGAGCTTTATTGAGCCGCAGGTACACGGGATCTTCGACGGCTTTTACTTTTGCTTTGTCGCGTCGACAACGGTCGGCTTCGGCGATATCGTCCCTGTGACGGTGTTGGGCAGGGCCATCACGATCATTGTGACGTTGGCGGGAATCCTGACGGTAGCGATGGTGCCCGGCGTGGTGGTCGCCTATTATACCGAATACCTGAAGATAAAGGAAAAGGAAACGGTCTCGACCTTTTTGGAAAAGCTGGAGCGGTTGCCCGAGCTGAGCCGCGAGGAGCTGACGGAGCTGTCTGACAGGGTGAAGGAGTTCAATAAGAAGAAATAAATTGAGCATGATCGGATCATGACGGATCGCTTGACCTCGGGTCGTTCCGATTGCGCCGTAAAGCAGATAAGAATTGAACAGACAAAAACAAAGCGCACCCGCTCGGGTGCGCTTTTGTGCTATGGATGCGTGGAATTAGTCGATCTCTACCATAACCTTCTCGTTCTTGCGAATAGCCGCGGAACGTGCAACAGTACGGATAGCCTTGGCGATTCTGCCCTGCTTACCGATGATTCTGCCCATGTCACCCTCTGCAACATGGATGTGGTAAACGATGGTGTCTTCCTCGTTGGGCTCGTCTACAGTTACGCTGACCGCGTCGGGGTCTTCAACAAGGCCCTGTGCAATAGTAAGAAGTAAGTCTTTCATAATTATGGTCCTTTCGCAATTAATTATTAGAAATACTATTAAAGAATGCCTGTGTTCTTGAATAATGCCTTTACGGTGTCGGTCGGCTGTGCGCCCTTAGCGATCCATTCCTTAACCTTATCGGCGTCTACTTTTACCTCAGAGGGTTCGGCGGTGGGGTTGTAGGTACCGATTTCCTCGATGAAGCGGCCGTCACGCGGGTAGCGTGAGTCAGCTACTACGATGCGATAGAAGGGGTTCTTTTTCGCACCCATTCTTCTCAGTCTGATTTTTACCATGGTCTTACCTCCTGTCTTTATATAGTCTATATATATAATTTACAGTCGTAAATTATCTGAACGGATTACTCCGTGTTCAGCGTTGTTACATTCCCGGGAAGCCGCCGCCACCCATCGGGGGCATGCCGCCCATGCCGCCGTTATTGTTGAGCATTTTGCGAAGCTGTCTGCCCTTCTTGCCCTTCGAGGTGAACTGGCGCATCATCTTCTGGGTCTGCTCAAGCTGCTTGATCAGGCGGTTGACCTCTTCAACGGGTCTGCCCGAGCCTGCGGCGATACGGCGCTTGCGGGACGGATTCAAGAGTCCGGGGTGCTCGCGCTCGGCGGGGGTCATCGACAGGATGATCGCCTTGTTCCAGTCAAGCACGCGCTCGTTGATGTCCATGTCGTCGACCTTGTTGCCGATACCGGGGAGCTTAGAGAGGATACCCTTGATGGGTCCCATATTGCGCACCTGATCGAGCTGGTCGAGCATGTCGTTGAAGTCCATCTTGTTTTTGAGCATCTTCTGCGCGAGCTCTTCCGCCTTTTTCTGGTCGAGCTTTTGCTCGGCTTCTTCGATCAGGGTGAGGACGTCGCCCATGCCTAAAATGCGGGAAGCCATGCGGTCGGGGTGGAACATCTCGAGGTCTTCGAGCTTTTCGCCCGTACCGGAGAACTTGATCGGCTTGCCCGTGACCGCTTTGACGGACAGCGCGGCGCCGCCGCGGGTATCGCCGTCGAGCTTTGTCAGAATAACGCCCGTGATGTCGAGCAGGTCGTTGAAGGTCTTAGCGACGTTGACGGCGTCCTGACCGGTCATGGAGTCGATGGTGAGCAGGATCTCCTGAGGATGGACCTCAGCCTTGATGTTCTGAAGCTCCTGCATGAGGGCTTCGTCGATATGGAGTCGGCCGGCGGTATCGAGAATGACGATATCGTTGCCGTAGTCCTTAGCGTGTTTGATCGCTTCTTTCGCGATGGTGACGGGGTTCTCGGTGCCCATCTCAAAGACGGGAACGCCTGCCTTTGAGCCGACGACCTTGAGCTGTTCGATCGCGGCGGGACGGTAGATGTCGCACGCGACGAGCATCGGGCGGTGATCCTGTTCTTTCAGGTACTTACCGAGCTTGGCGGCGTGAGTAGTTTTACCTGCGCCCTGTAAGCCGCACAGCATGATGATCGTGGGAGGCTTGGAGGCGAACTCTATGCGGGCGTCTTCGGCGCCCATCAGATTGACGAGTTCTTCGTTGACGATTTTGATGACCATCTGAGCGGGCGTCAGACTCTCCATCACGTCGGCGCCGATCGCGCGCTCGGTGACCTTGTTGGTGAATTCCTTGGCGACCTTGAAGTTGACGTCGGCTTCGAGAAGCGCTAAGCGCACCTCGCGCATTGCCTCTTTGACGTCGGCTTCGGTCAGCTTACCTTTGTTTTTGAGCTTTTTGAACGCGTTATTCAGCTTATCGGATAAGTTCTCAAATGCCATGCTCAGTCATCTCCTTTCAACATTTCTTCTATCTGCGTAAGCTGCGGAAGTATCGCTTCGCAGCCTTCGGTGTTTTTGATATCATTGATGATAGTAAGGACGGATTCATTGCGCTTGTGGCGCTTATGGTAGGCGTCCATCAGCCCGAGCTTGCTTTCGTAGTCCCGCAGGGATTTTTCGGCGCGGTTCAGGGAGTCGCGGACGCCCTGTCGGCTGATACCGAGGAGATCCGCTGCTTCGGATAACGAAAGGTCTTCGTTGACATATAACTCGACGACCTGTTGCTGAGAGGTCTTGAGCAGCTCGCCGTAAAAATCGTAGAGCAGTGAGATATCGGTCTTGCTGTTCATGAAGCCGTATTCATCCTCTCTGTAAAGTAAAGAGCTTTACACTTGGGCTATTATAACAGAGGACGGGGCGTTTGTCAAGGCTATAGGGTGATAATTGTGCGATTTGTTAAATAAATATCTATTGTTGACATTATTTCCCGACTCTGTTAGACTGAAAACAGAATCGTAATAGATAAACACGCTGTCCGTTGATATCATATGAACAAGAGCATATCACAGACAGCGTTTTTAATTTTTTATATATTTTTATAAAAGGAGAAACTTATGAAAAGGTATGTTGCATTTTTACTGGCTGTATGCATGATTTTATCGGTCGCGGCGCTGGCGGGCTGCGGCAAGAAGGTCGTGCCGGTGGAAAACGGCAGTCCCGCTCCCGTATCGGGCGCAGAGTCGGCTGTAGACAGCGCGCCTGCTTCCGATAACGCAGAGGCGACCGAGGCGGCTGCGGTATCGACCGTCACGCTGAACCCGACGGCGTTCACCGCGAAGGCGGGCGACTATGAGCTCAGCTTTGAGCCGATCGCTTTAGGCGGAAATACAGGCGGCTCGGGAAGCCATGACTTCTGCGGCGATTACTCCGAAGGAAAGTACTATCTTTCTGACAAGAACGCGAAGAAGGTGTTTGTTTACACCATCAACGGTACGACTGCGGATCTGGAGAAAGAATACGACACGGAGACGGGCTTTGAGAAGATTACCGCCAACCACAACGGCGATATCCTGCTCAGCCAGGGCATCTTTGAAGCGTATGAGCTGTTAAGAGACGGCAACTTTGATAAACTGCCCTTCAAGCATGATCTGGAGTGCTCCAAGAAAGAGGACTTCGCGGTCCTGACCTGGGTCAACGCCGACCCGACCGTTATCCATAACGGCGAAGAGGGTCCGTGGGTATTTGAGAACATCAACGACGATGAAAAGCGCGTCGGCAAGCTGTCGATGGTATTTGACTGTGAGATCGTCGGCGACGACGTGCTGATCGGCGGTACCTATAAGGACAACGGCGAAGAGAATTACAGGATCGGTATCTTTGACTATGATGGTAACGAGAAGGTGATGAGCGCCGCGTCCGATCCCGTCGGCTATTCCGCTCTGTATGAGACCGACAAGGGTGTTATCTCTGCGAACGTCAGCAAGCTCTATCTCCACAGCGGCGACCTCGAGCCTGTGGGACAGATCAAGGACCTCAAGACCGAGGCGGGCTTTGACAGCGCGGACGTGTCGACCTTCTGGGTCAAGGATTTCTGTGACGACGGCGACGGCAACCTGTTGATGCTGGTTTACGTGAAGAAAACCGACGATACGACAGAGCCGCTGCTTTACAAGGTGACTGGCTTCTAAAAAGTTATATAAGTGAAAAGAGAGACTGGCCGAACGGTCAGTCTCTTTTTGGTAAAATCATTTAGATTCGGTTTTGGTTTTTGCTTCGGTTGGCGCCTGCGTTTCCTTTGCTGCAAGTTCGACGCTGATCATGTCGGTGGCGTCGAGCGTCTCCCAGTTGTCGGCGTTCTTGATCTCAAAGGAGACCTTGACGCTGTCGATCTCGTCGATACCGAACTCTTCCATATCGAGCTTATAGAAGGTGACGACGTCTACGGCGCGCTTGTCGGGAAGGATGGTGCAGTTCATCGCGGAGGTCATATCGTAGCCGTTGACGATGACGTCGTCGGTGCGGACGGCGATGTTCTGCTCGGTGCCGTTGTACATATATACCATCAGCTCCGCGCCGTCGGAATACGCGCGGTCGGTGTTGACGCCCTTGAGTATGATTTTGACGTCGTTCTTATCGTAGGCGGTCTGACCGTTATCGTCGCAATCGGGTTGAGGCTCCTGCTTCGCCGTTGTGGTGACGGTGATCAGGTCGGTTTTCGTGATCGGCTCATAGGTCTTTGCCTCGACGATACGAAGGACGAATTCGATCTTTTGCAGGGATCTGACCTCGGAGATCGCGAGGTTGAAGTAGGGCAGGATCATGGGGCCTGTCGCGGTTTTGCCCTCGGCGACCTCAAGGTTCATCTCGGGGCTGACCATGTAGCCGTTGACGACGGCGTAGGGCGACTGAATGATAACGCCCTTGCTGCCTTTGTTATCGATCTTGAATTTGAGTCCCGGACCTGAGATCGGGGAATAATCGATCTCTGTGAAGGTGATCGCGATATCTTTATTTTCAAATATGACCTTTTCCTCGGCGGTGGGAGCTTTGTCAAAAGAGGTGATGAAGCTCTTGAGCCCTGTGCCGTCGACCTCGTCGGGCGTAGCTGCCCGGGTCGCTTCGACCTGTGCGGTCTCGCTCGCCGCCTCGGTAGCGGGCTGCGGATCGTCTTTGTTACACGCGCAGACGGATACAGCCGCTAAAGCGCATAACATCAGACAGATGATTTTTTTCATTTTATTATCTCCTTAGCGAGAATAATAGGAAACCCAATCATACCGCAGATCGGTATGTCGGGCGTCAGTCAGTGTTATTTTTTTGATAAACCACCTGATATTATACTATATTTATTTCGGAAAAGTCAATAATATGATAGGCTGAGGGTATTTCTTCTGTAAAATCAACTGAAATTTAGCATGTTTAATAGAAATTTTTCGTAAATTATGGTTGATTTTCACAGAATTTTATGTTACAATAATTGTACTCTAAATTGGATATGTATACTCTGTCGGCGGATTCCGCATAGCAGAGCGTGTATCAAGAGGTATTATGGAACAAATCATCAATATAGACCGTATGGAGCATGCCGCCGCGCTGTTCGGCAGCTTTGACTCCAATATCAAAATCATCGAGGACGAATTCAACGTCCGCGTGCACGCGCGGGACAGCGAGCTGAAGATCTCCGGCGACGCCGAGGGTGTGCTCAAGGCGAGCAAGGTGATCGACAGCCTGCTGAATCTGCTCAACCGCGGCGAACAGCTCAGTGAGCAGAACATCACCTACTGCATTTCGCTGGTGAATGAGGGCAGCGAGGAGAAGATCGAGACGCTGGCTTCCGACTGCGTGTGTGTGACCAGCAAGGGCAAGCCCATCAAGCCTAAGACGATGGGTCAGAAAAAATATTGCTCGGCGATCGAGAACAACACGATCACGATCGCGGTAGGCCCCGCGGGTACGGGCAAGACCTATCTGGCGGTGGCGATGGCGGTGACGGCGTTCCGCTCAAAGGAAGTCAACCGTATCATTCTCACGCGACCCGCCGTGGAGGCGGGCGAGAAGCTGGGATTTTTGCCGGGCGATCTGCAAAGCAAGGTCGACCCGTATCTCAGACCGCTGTATGACGCGCTCTTTGATATGCTGGGCGCTGAGACATATCAGAAGTATCTGGAAAGAGGCAATATCGAGGTAGCGCCCCTCGCGTATATGCGCGGACGTACCCTTGACGACAGCTTTATCATTCTTGATGAAGCGCAGAACACGACCTCTGAGCAGATGAAAATGTTCCTCACCCGACTGGGCAACAACTCCAAAATGGTCATCACGGGCGATATCACCCAGATCGACCTGCCCTCGGGCGCAAAATCGGGCTTGAAGGAAGCCGTGAAGATCCTCAAGGGGATCAAGGGGATCGAGCGCATGACCTTCTCGGACAAGGACGTTGTACGTCATCGACTGGTGCAGGATATCATCCGTGCCTATGAGAAGGCTCAGGAGAGGAACAGAAGCTGATCAACATTATCCATTTAATATGAAGAAGGAAGAGAAGAAGCAGAGAAAAGGAATTTGTTTGGTAGGGATTTCAGATAGTTCATGTCAAAAAACGTCAGCGATCCTTCACTACTCCTTGTTCTGACAGTTCAATAATCTTATCCGAAGGCACATACACGATATGGATAATCCATCCAGAGAGTAGGGATAGTTATGATGATGATGGCTATGGCAAACGACAAGGTGAAAGTAATCATTACAGACAGTCAGAAAAAGGTTCGTATCCCGACGGGACTGCGAATGCGGGTTCGTCGCGCGTGTATCGCCACGCTCAGGGAAGAGGAGTTTAAGGGCAACGCCGAGGTGAACGTCACCTTTGTCGATGACGAAGAGATCCACAGCATGAACAAACAGTTCAGAAATATCGACTCTTCGACCGACGTGCTGTCGTTCCCGATGGGCGAGAACGGCGTGTATGACACCAACCCCGCTACAGGCGCGAAGATACTCGGCGACGTGGTTATCTCGCTGGAACACGCGGCGGCGCAGGCGGAGGAGTATGAGCACAGCTTTGAGCGAGAGGTCTGCTACCTGACGGTGCACAGCATGCTCCACCTTCTGGGATACGACCACATGGAAGCGCAGGAAAAGGCGGTCATGCGCATGAAGGAAGAGACCGTCATGGAGCGTATCGGACTTGCAAGAAGAATATAACAGAGAATCGGGCGCACGCTGAAAAAGCGTGCGCTCTTTACAAAAGTCAAAGTTTTGATTATAATAGGGTGACTGACGTGAAAGTGCTCATGCTGATAACTATTTTCGATTTTATCGGCTTGCTGTCAGTCAACCGAATTTGCAAATATTGCTTATCCTTCGATCAGACGCAGACTTTGCTGACAGGGGATATTGATTATGAAAAAGGAAACAATAACATGAATCAAAAACAGAGATCCGCATTTATTACGATCGTCGGCGTGCCGAACGTCGGCAAAAGCTCCATATTGAACCGAATCTTGGGACATAAGATCGCGATTGTCAGCTCAAAGCCCCAGACCACCCGCACAAGGATCACGGGGATCCTCACGGACGGCGAGGATCAGCTCGTGTTTATCGACACGCCGGGACTCCTGAAGCCGAGAAACGAGCTGGGCGAATACATGGTCAAGGCGATCAATGAGAGCGTACCGAACGGCGACGTCGCCGTGCTGGTCGTAGAAGCGACGGGCGGGGTGAGAAAGGGTGAACTGAGCCTGATCGAAAAGCTGAAAAAATCCGATATGCCCGCGATTCTCGCCATCAACAAGATCGACACGCTGAAAAACAAAAAGGAAGAGCTGATGGAAGCGATCCTCTCCTACAGCGAGCTGTATAATTTTGACGCGGTGGTGCCGATCTCCGCCGAGACGGGAGAGGGCTTTGAGGCGTTATTGGAAGAACTGAAAAAGCACTGCGTCGAGGGCGGTCACTTCTTCGACGACGACGCGATCACCGACCAGCCCGAGAAGGTCATCGTCTCGGAGATCATTCGCGAAAAAATCCTCAGGCTGTGCGACAAGGAGATCCCCCACGGCACGGCGGTGGTGATCGAAAGCCTGAGAGAGCGCGAGGACGGCGATATCATGGATATCGAGGCAACCATCTTCTGTGAGCGCGACTCGCACAAGGGTATCATCATCGGCAAGAAGGGCGCAATGCTCAAGAAGATTTCGACCTACGCGCGTCAGGATATCGAGCGGTTCTTCGGCTGCAAGGTGAATCTGCAGACATGGGTCAAGGTCAAGGAGGACTGGCGCAACAGACGCGCGCTGCTGACAAACTTCGGCTACGACAAAAAGAATTTTGAATGATACTGTTCAGAGTGACAGAGATACAAAAACCCCCGATTCGGCTGAATCGGGGGTAAACTGTTTATGAAATCATTCTGCGGCGGCGCTCTGTGCCTGAGCGACCTTCATCATGATCGCGCATTCGATACGCTTCTTGAACAGCTCGCAGCCGTACTGATAGGTGCCGGTGACGGAGCCGGTCGCGTGGTAGGCGTTGGCGGCACAGCCGCCGGAGCAATACAGCTTTGCCCAGCAATCCTTGCAGTCGGGGCGGGCGTAGGCGTTGCACAGCTTGAATTCGTCCTGAACGGCGGGTTTGGTGACGCCGTCATAGACGTTGCCGAGCAGGTAGTCGGGGTTGCCGACGAACTGGTGACACGGATAGAGGTCGCCCCACGGGGTGACCGCCATGTACTCGGTACCCGAGCCGCAGCCCGAGATGCGCTTGTAGATGCACGGGCCCGCGTTGAGGTCGAGCATATAGTGGTAGAAGGTGATGGGCTTTCCCTCTTTTTCTCTGCGGAGCATATCCTTGGCGAGGATCTCGTACTGCTCGAACAGGACGGGCAGATCGTCGTAGGTCAGGGCGTAGGGATCATCGGGGGGACAGACGACCGGCTCCATCGAAAGCTCCGTGAAGCCGAGGTCAGCCATATGGAAGATATCGTTGGTGAAGTCGGTGTTGTTGTGCGTAAAGGTGCCGCGGATGTAGTAGCCCCTGTTGCCGCGGCGCTCAACAAAGTGTTGGAATTTAGGCACGATGATATCATAGCTGCCGTTGCCGTTGACGGTCTTTCTCAGGCGGTCGTGCACTTCTTTCCTGCCGTCAAGACTGAGGACGACGTTGTGAAATTCCTTGTTGGCGAAATCGATGACCTCGTCGTCAAGCAGCACGCCGTTGGTGGTGAGGGTAAAGCGGAAGTTCTTGCCCTTTTCCTTTTCGATGCTCCTGCAGTAGGCGACGGTCTCTTTGACGACGTCAAAGTTCATCAGCGGCTCTCCGCCGAAGAAATCGACCTCTAAGTTTCTGCGCGAGCCGGAGTGCTCGATCAGAAAGTCGATCGCCTGCTTAGCGACCTCAAGGCTCATCAGCGCGCGGTCGCCGTGATACTTGCCCTGGCTTGCGAAGCAATATTCACAGTTGAGGTTGCAGGTGTGCGCGACGTGCAGGCACAGCGCCTTGACGACGGTGTTGCGCGCCTTGAAGTCAAAGGCGAGATCCTCGTAATCATCAGTCGCAAAGAGCTTTCCCTCACTTTTCAGCTCCTCAACGTCGTCGATACAGTCGCGGATCTCCGCTTCGTCGATGCTGTCGTCGCCGTTGTATTTTTCGAGCATTGCCGCGACGATCTCGTCTTTATTGGCGGTCTCATACATTTCGATCACGTCATAGGCGAGGTCATCCACCGTATGGACGCTGCCGCTGAAAACGTCGAGGACGATATTGTAGCCGTTTTGCTTGTAGCAGTGTATCATAAACTCCTCCGGTAAGAAATAATTTGCATAAGGAAAGCCGTCAAACCATGGCGGATCAACGGCTGAAAATTCCTTATTGTGTTCAGACGTATCAGATTACTTCTCGCTGACGCACTTCTCGCACTGCTGGTTAGCAACACCGCAGGAAGTTTTGCAAGCGGACTGGCAGGAGGTCTGGCATTCGCCGCAACCGCCGGTCTTGACGCTGGTTTTCAGGTCGCGAGTCTCGATGGTCTTGATTCTTTTCATAATATGTCACTCCTTGATTGGTATGGGAATATTTTAACACGCAGAATGTGCTTTGTCAACCGCATATTGAAACTAAGGGAAAGGTCGAACGATCGCTTTGTATCTCGTTTCCCGCCGCTTCCAGTCGTCTGAGCTGTGACAGGACGTCGGAGTCGATGATCTCGCCCGGAACGATCAGCGGTACGCCGGGCGGATAAACGCGGATATATTCGCGTGAAACTTTGCCCTCTGCCGTGTCAATATCGAGCGTTTCGCCGTCGCGTGCGAGCGCTTCGCCGATAGTACATTGCTGTCGGGGCAGAGAACGGGACACAGGTTTTGCGGTATGCTCTGCGCTTTTGCATCGGCTGTCGATCTCGATGAGAGCGCTGAGCAGGCGGTCAAAGCCCTCGTCCGTATCGCAGACGGAGGTCATGGCGAGCGCGTAGTCGCCGAGCGCCATCTCGAGCTCGATACGGTAATCGGAGCGCAACAGCGCCATCAGCTCTTTGCCGCTCATACAGCCATTGCAAAAGATACACAGCTTTCCGATATCAAAAGCATAGACTTTTTCATCGGCATTGAACCTGTCAAATGAAACGGACAGATGATGAAGCGCGCGGGCGGCTTCTGAAAACTTTGTCAAGCGCCCGATATACGCAGTGAAATCCCGCTCACTGTTTTGCAGGTAGTTAAGACAGCGGTCAATGGACGCGAGTAGGACATAGGACGGACTGCTCGTTTCAAAAACAGAGAGCTGGCGGCTCAGTTCCTTTGCCAGCTCGCCGTCGTTCGTCAGCAGTAATGCCGTCTGCGTCATGGCGGGCAGGGTCTTGTGCAGACTGAGCACCGCCGCGTCCGCACCGCATTGGACAGCGCTTAGCGGAAAGCGGTCGGAGAACGGAAAATGCGCTCCGTGCGCCTCGTCTACGAGAAGCCTTGCGCCGTGGGCGTGACAGATTGCAGAGATACGCTCGATATCCGACGCGACGCCCTCATAGGTGGGAGAGGTGACGACGACGAGAGAGATCGCGGGATCGGCGTTCAGCTTTTGCTCGATCAATTCGGGCGGGACAGAAGCAAAGATACCCGTCCCGTCGATCAGCTCGGGGACAATGTAATCCGTATGCAGACCGCACAGCTCGGCGGCGTGATAGACGGACATATGGCTGTTGCGGGCGATCAGCACGCGGTCGCCGTATTTGGTCATCGCGCGCACAGCCGAGAGTATGCCTACGGTCGAGCCGTTGACGAGCGCGAAGGCATAGCGTGAGCAAAACAGCTTTGCCGCTGTTTCCTGCAACTCACAAAGACAGCCGACGGGCTCGTGCAGATTATCAAAGCCGTCGATCTCCGTGACGTCGATCTCATAGGGTAGACCGTCGGTCGGTGTTCTTTTGTGTCCCGGCATATGGAACGGATAGACGCCGCTGTCGGAATAGGCTTTCAGCTTTTCGTACAGCATGGTCAGCGCTCCGCGTTGGACAGCATCAGCTTGATGCGGTTCTCCTGATTGATCGCGGTGGCGCCGGGGTCGTAGTCGATGGCGACGATATTGACGCCGGGGTTGCGCTCCTTGAGGGGCTTCATCATGCCCTTGCCCGCAATATGATTGGGCAGACAGCCGAAGGGCTGGGTGCAGATGATGTTGGTCACGCCCTCGTTGATCAGCTCGAGCATTTCCGCGGTCAGGAGCCACCCTTCGCCCATCTTCGCGCCCTGACTGATATAGCCGCGGACGCGCTGCTGTGTTTCATCAAAATCCGCCATCGGCATGAAGTTCGGATAATGCTCCTGCATCATACGGCGGATATAGCGCTGTTTTTTCAGCAGGAAGCGGTACAGGAATTTGGAGCCGAACGCCTTGAACGGGCGGATTCGGTAGAGGTCGTAGTCGACAAGACCGTTGTACACGCAGTACAGGCAGAAGTCGACAAAGCCCGGGATAACAGGCTCGACGTTTTCTTTGAGCAGAAATCGCTCGAGATTGTTGTTGCCTAAGGGAGAGAACTTGACGTAGATTTCGCCGACGATGCCGACCTTGACCTTGTCGCGCGGGGTATCGCCGAGGATCTTGTTGAAGTCGTCCGCGATCAGGCGGTAGTTCTCCTTGACATGGCTGTAGCGCATGGAGGAGGCGTGGGCGCTTTCGTCCAGCAGACGGTTGACCCACTTCTTGACGGTGCGGTCGGTCTCGCCCTTTGTCTTTTCATAGGGGCGGCACTGGTTTGCCATCAGCATCATCAGATCGCCGTAAAAGGCGCAGTAGAGCATGCGGTACAGCATGGGCAGGGTGAGCTTGAAGCCCGGGTGCTTTTCGAGCATGTTGAAGTTGAGCGAGATGACGGGGATATGACCGTAGCCTGCCTTTTTCAGCGCCTTGCGCAACAGGTATATGTAGTTGGAGGCGCGGCAGCCGCCGCCTGTCTGGGTGATCAGGAGGGCGACCTTGTCCTTATCGTAGCGACCCGATTCGACGGCGTTGATCAGCTGTCCGATGACCAGCAGCGCGGGATAGCAGGTGTCGTTGTGGACGTATCTGAGCCCCGATTCCTTGACATTGCCGTCGACGTCCTCGAGAAAGTCGATCTTGTAGCCGTAGCGGACGAGGACGTTGGAGATCAGCTTGAAGTGGATGGGCAGCATCGTGGGCACGAGGATGGTGTATTCGCGCCGCATTTCTTCGGTGAATTTGACATATTCGGCTTTTGCGGCAGCCATCTTACTGCCCCCTTTCCTGTAGAGCGCCGATCAGACTGCGCAGGCGGATACGAACGGCGCCGAGGTTGGTGATCTCGTCGATCTTGATCTGGGTATATAATTTGTTGTTGCGTTCAAGGATCGCGCGCACCTCGTCGGTGGTGACCGCGTCGACGCCGCAGCCGAAGGACACCAGCTGAACGAGCTGGGTGTCGGCATGGTCGGACGCGTACTGCGCCGCCGCGTACATGCGGGAGTGGTAGGTCCACTGGTTGAGCACGCCTAAAACGGGCGGTTCTATGTCGGCGGTCACGCTGTCCTCGCTGACGACGACGAAGCCGAGAGAGGTTGCCAGCTTGTCGATGCCGTGACAGATCTCGGGGTCGATGTGATAGGGTCTGCCCGCGAGGATCATAACGCGCTTGCCCTTTTCGCGGGCGAACTGTACGGCGCGGGCGCCTTCGTCATAGACGCGCTGCATATAGGCTTTGTATTCGGCGATACCCGCCTTGACAGCGCGGGTCACGTCGGACTTTTTGATATGGTCAAAGTGAGCCGACAGTACCTTTGTCAGCTCGCGGCTGAGCTCCTTTTCATTGTTGATGTTGAGATAGGGGCACAGGAACTTGGTCTGCTTTAAGGAATCCATATTGCCCTGCAGCAGCTCGGAGTAATAGGCGACGACAGGACAGTTGTAGTGGTTGTCGCCCTTTTTCTCGTTGATATTGTAGGTCAGACAGGGGTAGAAGATCGCGTCCACGCCCTGCTCGAGCAGGGTCTCGATATGGCCGTGCATGAGCTTTGCGGGATAGCAGACCGTGTCGGACGGAATGGAGAACTGACCCTTTTGATACAGCTTGCGGGTGGAAAAGCCCGAGCGAACGACCTCAAAGCCGAGCTGTGTGAAGATCGTGTGCCACAGGGGGTAGAGCTCGTAAGTGCCCAGCGCCAAGGGCAGACCGATCTTTTGCCGACCCTTGTTCATGTCATTCCGAGGAGCCGGCGCAGCCGACGACGTGGGAATCCCCTTGTCGGAAATACTGTTTTCAGAGGGGCGGTTCTCCTCTTTGTGGGATTGCCGCGGCTCTTGCGAGCCTCGCAATGACATCTGGTGACCGTAGCTCTCGATCAGTTTGCGCTTAAATTCGTAAAGGTTCGGGAGCTTTTCGTCGTCGCTGAGGCGTATGCCCGCGCCCTTTTCACACTGGTTGCCCGAGATCAGGCGCTCCTTGTCGTTGAAGATGTTGACCGTCAGGCGGCAGTTGTTGGTACAGCCCTTGCAGACGGCTGATTTGCTCTCGTGCTTTAAGTTTTTGACTTCTTCGGCATTGAGGATAGTTGACTTCTCGGGGCGATGCTCCTTCGCGTACAATGCCGCGCCGAAAGCGCCCATCAGTCCCGCGATATTGGGACGGACGACCTCTCTGCCGATCTCTTTCTCAAAACAGCGCAGCACCGCGTCGTTCATGAAGGTGCCGCCCTGTACGACGATCCGCTGTCCGAGCTCGTCGGGCGAGGTGGCGCGGATGACCTTGTAGATCGCGTTCTTGACGACGGAGAGGGACAGACCCGCGGAGATGTCCTGCACGGAAGCGCCGTCCTTCTGCGCCTGTTTGACGGAGGAATTCATGAATACCGTACAGCGGGTGCCCAAATCGACGGGAGCCATGGAGAAAAGTCCCTGACGGGCAAATTCCTCGACGGTGTAGCCCATCGACTTCGCAAAGGTCTCGATGAACGAGCCGCAGCCCGAGGAGCAAGCCTCGTTGAGCATGATGCTGTCGATAGAGTTGTTGCGTATCTTGAAGCATTTGATATCCTGACCGCCGATATCGAGAATGAAATCGACGTCTTTGTCAAAGTACTTGGCGGCGGTGTAGTGCGCCATGGTCTCCACCAGACCGAAGTCGATGTGGAATGCCTTTTTGATCAGCTCCTCGCCGTAGCCCGTGACGGCGCAGCCCTTGATCGTGAGCTGATCGCCGAACTCGTCGTAGATCTTTGTCAGCTGATCGCGCACGATGGAAACGGGATTGCCCTTGTTGGAGCTGTAGTAGGTGTAGATGATGTCGCACTGTTCGGTGATGACCGTGAGCTTGGTGGTGGTGGAGCCGCAGTCGATACCGATGTATACGCCGCCCTTGTAAGCGCCCGCGTATTCGGTATTGACGCTGTTTTTGGTATGGCGCTTGATGAACGCCTGATATTCGTTTTTATCCTTGAAGAGCGGGGGCAGGGTCGACACGCGCTCCTTGTGCTTCATACTGCTTTTAAGGCGTTTGACGAGCTCTTCATAGCCCATCAGCTCGCCGTCCTCGGAATACAGCGCCGCGCCGATCGCGACGGCGAAAAGACCGTATTCGGGGAAAACAGCGTTCTCTTCATCGAGCTTCAGGGTCTCGACAAAGCGCTCGCGCAGCCCCTTGCAGTAGTAGAGAGGGCCGCCGAGGAACATGACCTTGCCCTCGATTTTACGTCCCTGCGCCAGTCCGCCGACCGTCTGGTTGACGACCGCCTGATAGATGGAGGCGGCGATGTCGGCTTTGGTCGCGCCCTGGTTGATCAGCGGCTGGATATCCGTTTTCGCGAATACGCCGCAGCGCGAGGCGATGGGGTAGAGGTGCCGGTGGGTCAGGCTCAGCTGATCCATCTCGGTATTGGAGAGGTTTAAGAGGGTCGCCATCTGGTCGATGAAAGCGCCTGTACCGCCCGCGCAGGAGCCGTTCATGCGCTCGTCAAGACCGCCCGTGAAGAAGATGATCTTCGCGTCCTCGCCGCCGAGCTCGATGACCGCGTCGGTGTCGGGCTCTAAGCGGCGCACGCACTCGGCGGTGGAGTATACCTCCTGCACAAAGGACAGGCGCGCGGCGTTAGCCATGCCAAGTCCCGCGGAGCCTGAGACCGCTACCGTGAAGCTGCGGCCGTCAAGGAGCTCCTTGATCGCTTCGATCATCTCGAGCGTTTTCTGGCGCACCTGAGAGAAGTGGCGCTCGTATTTGCTGTAGATCAGCTCGCCGTCGTCGATCAGGGCAAGCTTCGCCGTAGTAGAGCCGATGTCGATACCCAGCAGGAGCTTGTCTTCTGTTCTGTTTTTCAGATCGTTGATTCTCATATTATCCTCTGAAATAGTCCGTTGTGATCGTCAAAGTCGGTAAAAATAGGACGAACACATCTATGATATAATAACATTAAAAATGTCGAATTTTGCAGAAAATAGAAATTCCCAAACTATTTTACCATCTTTTAAAACAAATGCAACAGCTGTACAGAAAATACATTGTCATAAATAAACTGATAATAGATGAAAAAACTGTACATTTTTTCTATGAGTATTGCTATTTGAACGGCGATGTATTATGATAGGGGTGTGAAGAAAGCCCATTATCATCAATATCATTGAGGAGAATGTAATATGAAAAGAATACTTGCTTTACTGTCTGTCTGCGCTATCGCCGTGACCGCGCTGAGTGCCTGCTCGCTGATCCCGCGTCCCGCGCCGAAGCCGACTCAGCCTGCTCAGCCTGCTACCGCTGCCGCGACCGAAGCGCCCGCCGCGACTTCCGCTCCCGCGACACAGGCGCCGACTGAGGTGACGGTCGGAACGCTCGACAGCTACGTCAAGGACGCGAAGAAAGCCTCCTTTACCTTCAGCGAGGGCAACACCAAGGTGTACCGTATCCCTGAGATCTTACTCAGCGGCGACGACGCGGCTGCCGCGAATAAAGAGATCATGGAGCGTTTCGGCGACGACGTGAGGGAATACGACGAGTATTCGCCCGTGTCGGAGCTTGACTATGAAGCGTATCTCAACGACGTCTATCTCAGCGTTATCGTCAAGGGCAGATTCGACGGCGGCAACAGCTACGGTCTGTGCTATACCTTCAATGTCACGAACGGCAACGAGCTCAACAGCTCGACGCTGTGCTCCGCGACCAATCGCGACTACAATACCGCGCTCGACAAGCTGACCGAGAATCTGACCGCGGATTATGACGAGAAGTTCGCCACACTGCCCGGCAATGACGGCGAGCGCAGCAAGACCCTCGACAGCGCGAATGTTAAGGCGGCGAAAATGTATCTCGACGGCAGCGGTAAGCTGATGGCGATGGTGGACTATTACGCCGCAGTCGGCGGCGGTCACTGGGTCTATTCGATCGCAGCGGAATAATTGTATCACTCAAAGGCCGCGGGAAAACCGCGGTCTTTTTCTGTTCCAAATATCCCGATGACGGAGAAATAATCTGATTTTTCGCGGAATTGGCGGAAAAATCTGAAAAAAGCTCTTTACTTCATTGAAGTTAACTGGTATTATAGTAATATTAAATAACAATTATCAACACGACTGGGGGTTTTCTCATGAGAATGACTAAGATAATTTGTACGATGGGTCCTGCCTGCGATGATATCGATATCCTGTGCAAGATGATCGACGCGGGTATGAACGTAGCGCGCTTCAATATGTCTCACGGCGAGTACGATGCGATGACCAAGCGCTTCGATACCGTCAAGAAGGCGATCGAGAAGAGCGGCAAGACGGTCGCTCTGCTGCTCGATACCAAAGGTCCCGAGATCCGCGTAGGCACCTTTGAGAACGGCTCTGTAGAGCTTGAGCCGGGTCAGGAATATCGCCTGTACGCGAGCGAGGGTCACGGCGACGACGAGGGCGTAAGTCTGTCGTATCCGAAGCTTATCGATATTTTCCGCCGCGATAATACCAGCTCCGGCCGCGTTATTCTCTTTGACGACGGCAAGATCTCTGCCCGCGTGGAGCAGGTGGAGGCGGACTGCATCGTGACCCGTATCCTTACGGGCGGCAAGCTCTCGAACCGCAAGAGCATCAATATCCCCGGTTATACCATCAATATGCCGTATATCAGCCAGAAAGACCGCGCCGATATCGAGTTCGGTCTGAAGATGGGCGTGAACGTGATCGCGGCTTCGTTCGTTCGCTCGGCGGACGACGTTATCAAGCTGCGCGACTATATCGACAGCTTAGGCTACGAGGACGTAGAGATCATCTCTAAGATCGAGAACCAGAGCGGCGTGGACGATATCGACCGCATCATCGAGGTCTCCAACGGCGTGATGGTCGCCCGCGGCGACATGGGCGTTGAGATCCCCTTCATCAAGCTGCCCGAGATCCAGAAGATGATCATTCGTAAGTGCGTATTAGCGGGCAAGTACGTTATCACGGCGACCCAGATGCTCGACAGCATGACCACGAATATCCGCCCGACCCGTGCGGAGATCTCTGACGTCGCGAATGCCGTATACGACGGTACCTCGGCGGTCATGCTCTCCGGCGAGAGCGCGGCGGGCATGTATCCCGTCGAGTCCGTCGCGGCGCTCAACGATATCTGCACCGAGGCGGAGAAGCACGAGAATCTCATGCTCCTGCGCGGCGCGTCCGCTACCCAGACGGACATGACCGCTTTCCGCGAGAATATCTGCGAGGCGGCGAAGCAGGTCGCCGAGAATATCGGCGCGAAGGCGATCATCGTCGAAAGCAAGACCGGCGCTGTGGCGCGCGCGATGGCAAGATGCCGCCCCGCGTGTCCGATCATCGCGGTCGTGACCGGCGAGCAGGTATGCCGCAAGCTGTGCCTGAGCTGGGGCGTCAGCCCGGTGCTGGGAGAGGAGAAGCAGACCTCGGACGAGATCACCGTGCAGGCGGTCGAAAAGGCGCTGTCCACCGGTATCGTCGAAAAGGGCGACACCGTTGTCATCATCAGCTCCAACAAGACCGTACCGACCTCCGGCACCGATACGCTGAATATCCGTATCGTCTGATCGGGATTTTCTGAGAGTAATAAAACGCGTGACACCTCTGCACAGTGTCCCGCTGTCTGTTTATTTGAAAGATAGGTGGAGTGAATGAAAAAGCTGATCGCAGTATTCCTATGTATGCTGATCGCCCTGAGCACGCTGACCGCGACTGCCGTTTTCGCGCAGGAAGCACCC
Organism: uncultured Ruminococcus sp.; assembly: GCA_902798755.1. Lineage (GTDB taxonomy): Bacteria > Bacillota > Clostridia > Oscillospirales > Acutalibacteraceae > Ruminococcoides. The sequence goes on from CADBYC010000023.1 coordinate 28,807, forward strand.
GCGGAGGGAACGGTCATCACGATCGAAGAAGCTGACACGGTTTCTGATACCGACAGCTATGTTTTGACAGATGACGGCGAGCCCGTGCTGAAGGTAGTGCGCGTCAAAGAGTTCGGCGCGACAGCGGCGCTGAGCGATACCGCGGCAAATGAGTATTATACGGCTGAATTTATGATCCCCGAAAGTGACTACAGCGTTTTCCTGACCGGTCTGACGCAGGATAACGTCGGCGAGATCCGTCAGGCGATCATCGACAGTTATGTCGAAGGCGAGGATTTTTCGCTCACGAATCTCGGCTTTATCGACGCGGAAAAGACGAAGGAAACAGACGGCGACGAAAACCTATGCTGGGCGGCTTCTACCTCTAATCTGCTGACCTATACGGGGTGGGCGGCTCAGGCGGGCTTTGACAGCGCCGACGACCTGTTTGAAGCCTTTATCGACGCGTTTGAGGATAAAGGCGGAAACGTCAAGTTTGCGACAGGCTGGTTTATCAACGGCGTGTCGGCGTCCTCGCTCTCTCAGCCCCGCGAGGACACCGGCAAATACCTGCCGCAGTATAACTACACCGATCTGGTAGAAGAGTTTGATATGATTCAAAACTGCGCGGGACAATTGTCGACCGTCTATGACAGACTGAAAAACGGCAGCGGCGTCTCGCTGAGCCTGAATATCTACGGCACAGAGGGCTATGAGGGCTCTCACGCGGTTACATGCTGGGGCTTTGTGACCGATGTTCGCTACCCGAAAACATCAAAGCAGTTTTACAAGAGTATTTTCACCACCGATTCCGACTCCCACAAATATTATGTAACGGACGGAAAAGACCGTCGGGACGCGGATGACGTCATGAGCTTATTCGCGCTCGAGCCTGTGGAGCAGGAAGGAGCAGACACATATCAATTCGATATTACTCAGAAGCAAATCGCGATGATCACGACGGCAGTCACGATTATGCCCTTCAGCGAGGACGTGCCCCATGAGACCTCTCCCGACGCGACGCTTGACATGATCAACTCTCCCGATATCATACTCGACCCGTTTGTCCTGACGGACGACCCGGAGCAGGATAACACCGTCACGACGTTCACTCCGAACGCGACGATCTACTATCAGCCGTACATGATGAACGCCGCCAACGCGGATTACTACGGCAAGCTCTCCTTGCAGATCTCTGTGAAGGATTCACAGGGGAACGAGGTATACGCAAAGGCATTTAACTATCATCAGAATCTGACGATCCCGTCCGAAACGGGTATGCGGTACAACAAAGAAAGCTTCAATAAAAAGCTGCCGGTCGGCGATTATACCATCACCGCCTCGTTCAATTCAAGCCATCAGACCGCGGAAGCCTACTTCTTCAATAATACGAGAAGCATCGGCTTCAAGGTCAGGGAGCAATATCTGATCGGCGATATAGACGGTGACGAAGAGGTGAGCGCCGTCGATGTCACAATGTTCCAGCGTGTGATCGCAAGAATGGAAATCAATGTAGATGACAAAATGAAGCAGCGCGGAAACGTCAACGATATGGACGGTCTCGACATGCTGGACGTCACGTTTTTGCAGAGATATCTGGCTCATGTGGATATACAGTATCCTGTGAACGAACTTCGTTTTTATAACTGATATCACAAAATAAACATGCTTAGAGCGCTTCGTATGAGGCGCTCTTATCTTAGCACTGACAGGAATGAATTAATGGATTTATCTTATACTTTGATCAAATCAAAACGCAAAACGATCTCGCTGGAGATGAAGCCCGACGGCTCGCTGATCGTTCGCGCGCCTAACCGCACGACAAAAAGCGAGGCGGACGCCTTTGTGAAAAAGCATGAGAAATGGGTCGAAAACCATCGCAAAAAGATGGGCGAACGTAAGGCGCAGGCGCAGTCTGTTCAGCGTTTGACTCAGGCGGAGCTTCTGGCGCTGGGGAGATTGGCGAAGAAGGTGATCCCCGAGAGGGTCGCGTATTACGCGAAAAAAATGAACGTGGAATACGGCAGGATCACCCTGCGTTGTCAGAAAACCCGATGGGGGAGCTGTTCGACCAAAAAGAACCTGAACTTCAATATCCTCTTGATGCTGACCCCGATCGAGGTTCTTGACAGCGTGGTGGTGCATGAGCTGTGTCACCTGAAAGAGATGAATCACAGCGCGCGATTCTATCAGCAGGTATATGCTGTCTATCCCGACTATGACCGCTGGAACCGCTGGCTCAAGGAGCACGGCGGCGAGTTTCTCATGCGAGCGGGACTGCGCGACTGATACTAATCCTTAATAAAAACCTATATCATCTATTGCGCTATATTTCGTATAGCTTTGTTGTCGTCGTCGTTCGCTGTACTCGGTAGGCATATCCGGCGCGAGGCGTTGTGGGGACCCCGGAAGTGACAGGCGCCAGCCTGTCTGCGTCTCCCGTCGCGCTATCCAAAATATATCACTAATATCTGATTAAATCTTTTTATCAAGGATTAGTATGAAAACAGCATAGAATATGAAAAGCCCTTCCGACAGTCGTTTGTCGGAAGGGCTGAGTTTTATTCAATAGTCATTGCGAAGCCCCTCAAAAGGGGTCCCCGACACGCCCATAAACGAGGCTCCAAAAAGCCCTGCTTTTTGGAGAAAGGACGAGTGGCAAAGCGCGAGGACGCTGGGGAGAGGAGGAGTCGCCACATGAGGTCAAGGCATACCAACCGGATATGCCTACCGAATACGGCGCGCGACGACGATGTGGCAATCTCAACCGATCAAAAAGGGTAAATGTCCGCCGGACACTTTACTTTTGATAGGTGATGGTGAAGCCGTCCTCATAGTACCAGCTCAGGTGATTGCCGCTGCTGTCCATCGCGCGGGCGGTGTAGGTGTAGGAGCTGCCGCTCTTTGCGGTGGTATCGACATAAGAGGTGGTCTTGGTGTCGCCGAGCTTTGTCCAGTCGCCGTTTGCGTTCTTGACATAGATACGGTACTGAGAAGCACCCGAGACAGCGTTCCAGTTGATGGACACGCCGTTCGCGGCATTAGAGAGGGTCAATACGGGAGCGGCGTAATATTTGATGGTCTTGCCCGCGCGGAAGTCGCTGGTATAGGCAGAGCCGTCCTCAGTGATACAGCGCACGGTGTAGCGGTAATTCTGGTTGGAGCTGACGTCGGTGTCGATGAAGGAGGTCTCGGCGGTATCGGCAAGCCTTGTCCAGCCCTTGGAGCCGTAGTAGAATACGCGGTACTTCTGCGCGCCGCCGACCTTGTTCCAGCTGATCCTCACGCCGTCGGCCGCGTTGCTCAGCGTGACTTGGGGCGCGCGGATAAACCGGATCTTGAAGCCGTCTTCATAGTACCAGCTCAGGTGATTGTTGTTACTGTCCATCGCGCGGATGGTGTAGGTGTAGTTAGTGCCCGAGGCGACGTCCTCATCGAGTACAGAGGTGGAGGTGGTATCGGTCAGCTTTGTCCAGCCGTTCCTGCCCTTGTAATAGACGCGGTACTTTGACGCGCCCGCGACAGCGTCCCATTTGATGGACACGCCGTCTTCGGCGTTAGAGAGCTTGAGGATAGGAGCGGCGTAGTATCTGATACTCTTGCCCGCGCGGAAATCGCTGGTGTATGCGGAGCCGTCCGCGGTGATACAGCGCACGGTGTAGGTGTAGTTGTGGTTGGAGCTGACGTCGGTGTCGATGAAGGAGGTCTCGGTGATATTATCGGCGAGCCTTGTCCAGCCGCGGCTGCCGTAATAGAACACGCGGTAGCTTTCAGCGCCGGGTACGGCGTTCCAGCTGATCCTGACGCCGTCGGCGGCATTGGACAGATCGAATACGGGGGCTTTGATGAAGGTGATCTTGAAGCCGTCCTCATAGTACCAGCTCAGGTGGTTGCCGCTATTATCCATCGCGCGGATGGTGTAGGTGTAGGTAGTGCCCGAGGTGACGTCGTCATCATACACGGAGGTAGAGGAGGTGTCGGTCAGCTTTGTCCAGCCCTTGCTGCCCTTGTAGTACACGCGGTACTTTGACGCGCCCTCTACCTTGTCCCATTTGATGGACACGCCGTCCTCGGCGTTAGTGAGTCTGAGAACGGGAGCGGTGTAGTAGGTGGCGGACTTGCCGTCGTGGTCAAAGTCGCTGATAAAGCGTTCGGCGTTTCTCGACAGACAGCGCACCGTGTAGGTGTAGCGCGTGCCTGAGTTGACGTTTGTATCAAGGTAGGAGGTCTCAGAGGTATCCTGCAGCTTGGTCCAGGAGCTTCCGCTCTTCACATACACGCGGTAGAGAGAAGCGCCGGGAACAGGATCCCACTTGACGCGGATACCGCCCGCCGCGGTGGAAGCGCTCAGCTTGGGGGTATCGAGGGTCGCCTGATAGATGGCTTCGGTATATTTGAAGCTGCTGTCCTTTACCTGATAGTTGCTGTCAACGACGGTCTTGCCGGCAGCGTCCTCGATATATCTGACCTTAGAGGTGAAGTCATAGGTGCCCGCCTTTTCGATCGTGAAGATCAGGGAGAGAACGCGCTTCTCGGTAGTGAAGGAATAGCCGTTCACGCTGACGAAGTTCATCACATAGCCTTTGATACCTGTGGTGCCGGGAGTGTCGAAGCGCTGTACGACGGACGCGTCGCCGGTGGTAGGAGCGATACGGCTTTGATGGGTCTTGAGCTCGTCTTGGGTATAGCTGCTCAGACCGTCGAAGTCAAAGGGCAGCTCGACCTGTGCCGTCGACAGGTTTTTGCCCGGATAGGTGAAAGAGATACGATACTCAAGGATATCGCCGACCTTTGCGCCGTAGCTTTTGCCGCCTACGCGGACGACAGCGGAATCCTCGGCGGCAAAAGCGCCGACGGTGCCGATACAGCATACCGAAAGGATAAGCGCGAGTATCAGAATTGCACTGACGATTCGTTTTTTCATAGTATTCCTCCTGAAAGGGATGATCATATACATGATTATTATATACTATCCGAAAATCAAATACAAGAAGATTGTGTGAACATTTTCATGACAGAGCAAAAACAGCGTGACCGCACCTGCGATCACGCTGAATGACTGTATTTGAGCCGTATGCGTTACGGTTCATTCAATAGTCATTGCGAAGCCCCTCAAAAGGGGTCCCCGACACGCCCCTGCGTGTTGGGGAGAGGAGGAGCCGCCACATGAGGTCAAGGCATACCAACGCGCGAGCGTAGCGAGGGTAAAGCGTCCGGTGGACACTTTAGTGCTTGCACCGGGGGAAGTTTATTTGCAGTTTGTTAATATCCGCTTAACAAAGCTATGTTATACTGTTCAGCGGCATTTAATGAGCCGTCGTAGCTCGGGTCTGCACTGTACCATGACTGCGCTTCATAGTAGGCGCGGATAGAGGGCGTGCGGAAAACATAGCCGTGGCGGGCGAAGATCTCATTGACCGCGTCCTGCGCGAAGCTGTCGGATACGGGAGAGCCGCTCATACCGCTCAGTCGTGACGCGACCTCGCTGTCACTGAGATAGCGGGCAGAGGAATCGGGGAAGATGAAGCCGCCGTCGCTGATCACAGGAGAAGCGGTCGTTTCTCCCTCCTGCTTATCCTTGGACTTTTCTGCAGGAGTAGTAGCGGGCTGAGTCGGCGCTTGCGTCGCGGGCGGCAAGGTCGCGACGGTGGTGGGCAGCTGAGCCGCGCCGACGGTCACGGTGCAGGACGCTTCGATATCGTTCTCGCTCTTGCAGGTGATGGTCGCCGTTCCTTCGCCGATACCCGTCACATAGCCGTTGTCGTCGACCTCGGCGATATTCTTGTCGGAGCTTGTCCAGCTCAGAGCGGTCTTGGTCGCGTCGGCGGGAGCGTAGGACGCGGAAAGCTGAATGGTTTTGCCTACTTCGATCCGCGCGCTTTTGACGTCCAACGTGACCATTTTGATCAGCTTGTCGGATACGGTGACGGTGCAGGTCGCCTGCTCGCCGTTCTCGAGAGAAGCGGTGATGACCGCGGTACCTGCCGCTTTGGCACTGACCGTGCCGCCGTTGACAGCGGCAACGGCGCTGTCGGAGCTAATCCAGTTGACCCTTGTCGCCTCTCCCGCGCTGAGTACGGCGGTATCGCCGACAGTCAGATTTAGCTCGGTCTGGTCGAGCGCGAGGGGCTTACTGCAGGAAGCAAGCAGAAGTACGGCTAAGAGAGTGATAAGGGATAGTGTAAAGAAACGTTTCATGTTCCTACCTCCGTAGCGGGGAAGAGTGCGAAAGAATTGTTGATATAGATATGGCAGTTTACTGCTCCTGATCAGGCTGATGGTACTGCGTACCCTTCATGATCGCTTCCCTTTCGGCGGAAAGCTCACGGTACAGCTCGTAAGAAGTGAAGCCGATATTGGTTTCGGTTTCGATCGCTTTGAGCGGAATAATGAGCTTATTGCGGCGGAGCTGGTCTAAAAAGAGATTCAGCATACCGCTGCTGATCCCTGAGATATACAGCATTTCGTCGTCGAAATCCTCGCCGTCTTTGACAGAGGGGTCTTGAGAGAGCCCTAAAAGATAGCTCAGCGTACAGCCGTATTCGGCCTTTTCGACGGTGCGGGCGGAGAGGTTCATCTTGCGGCACAGCATCTTCAGCTTTGCGTCCTTGCGGGAATCGAGATTGTAGATCAGTACTTCGCTCATCGTGTCGCTCCTTGTCTTTTCGAATTTCTGACACTATTTTAACATATTTTCCATTTTATTGCAATTATGTAATTGCATTGTTAATCCCTTGTTGTTGACTTTGTCAAAAGGCGGAAATATAATTATAATCAGATAACTATACGTCGTGATGACTCCGTTATTGACGGCGTATTTCAGCTATGGACCCGATGGAAGGAAGGTGTTTGTTTGAATAAAAAACTATTACGGATCATATCCGCGCTGCTGGCGGTACTGACGGTGTTTTCCGTCATGTCCGTCACGGCTTTCGCGGCGGAAGATGATGACACGGAGGACGCTGCGGAAGCGGTCATGATCGACGAGCGTATCAAAAAGGAGATCGCTCCTGTCGGTGTGGAACTCGAAGAGGCTCAGGTCGGCAACGCCGCTCCTGTGATCACCTCTGCTGAATCGGGCGCCGAGGGCGTCGTCCTGAAATGGGGCGCTGTCAGCGGCGTAAGTAAATATCGCGTCGATAAATACTACAACGACGGACGGGGCTGGCAGACGCTCAGCGCGACCGCGGGTCTGACCTACACCGATACCGAGGTCACCTCGGGCAATACCTATCAGTATCGTCTGGTCGGTCTTAACGGCGCAGGCAACGTAATCACCTCCACCTCGACAAGAACCGTGACCTATAACGCACCTTTGCGCGTGACGGGACTCGAGGTCGGCGACGGCGGCGTGCGCGTCTATTGGAATATGACCTCTCAGATCAGCAAGGTTGTCGTCTACCGCATGAACAGCGGTTCATGGAACGCGATCACCACCACCTCCGACAGCTCGTATTTTGACAGAAATGTGTATTCGGGCTCGGCGTACCGCTATACGGTCAGAGGACTGAACAGCAGCGGCGCGTTCATCACCGATGAATACGACGAAACGGGCATGAGCGTGCAATATCTTTCGACCCCCTCTCTCAAGGCGGAAAATGCCGCGGGAGGCGTGAAGATCAGCTGGGATAAGGTCGAAGGCGCCGCGGCGTACCGTGTATTTTACCGCAACAGCTACGGGGATTGGGCGCGTCTGACCACAACGACAGAGACCTCCTTCCTCGACGAGGACGTGCGCTCGGATCGCAGCTATACCTATACCGTGCGCTGTGTCTCCGCTGACGGCGAGTCCTATACCAGCTATTTTGACCGCAACGGCAAAACGGTGAAGTATATCGCCGCTCCCGTACTGCTGTCGGCTGATTGCGTGACCGACGGTATCCAGATCACATGGGCAAAGTCGGACGGCGCGACCCAGTATCGCGTATTCTATAAAAACAGCAGCGGCGACTGGTCAAGATTAGGCACGACGACCTCGACTTCTTTCTTAGATAGGGAAGTCAGCTCGGGCTCGAGCTATACCTACACCGTGCGCTGTATGAACGGCGCGGGCGATTATATCAGCTACTTCTATCCCGAGGGAATCGTCGGCACCTACGCGAGCGCTCCCGATTTCAGCGTTTCAAACGGCGCAGAGGGCGTGGATATCAAATGGAACGCCGTCGCGGGAGCTGAGAAATACCGCGTGTATTACTACGGCAGCAAGGGCTGGACAAAGCTCACCGACACCGAGGAAACCTCCGTCACCGATACAGACGTGACGTCGGGCTATAACTATACCTACACCGTGCGCTGTATCAGCGCCGACGGAAAGCAGTTCGCGAGCGGCTACCTGCCCGGCAAGAAGATAAAATACTATGCCGCTCCCGGTATCACCAATATCACCAGCACTACGGACGGCGTAAAGATCACCTGGAACAAAGTACCCGGCACGGACAAATACAGGGTCTATTATTACGGCAGAAACGGCTGGACCAGAATGGCGGACGTCGCGGGGACGACCTATCTTGATGAAGAAGTTTATTCCGGCGAGACCTACACCTACACCGTGCGCGGCATCAATAACGAGGGCACTGCTTTCATGGGCTACTTCAAGCCCGGCGTGACCCATCAGTATATTTCAGCGCCTGATTTCAGCCTGACGCGCAACGAACACAGTATCACCGTCAGCTGGGATGAGGTCGAGGGCGCTGAGCTGTACCGTGTGTATACGCTCGGCGAAAACGGCTGGAAGCGCATCACCGATACGACCGATACTTCCTATGAGGATACCTCCGTTGTTTCGGGCAACACCTATTCCTACACTGTGCGCTGTCTGAACGCCGACGCGACAGAGTTCACTTCGTCCTATCGTGAGGGCAAGAGCGCGAAATTTGTCGAAACGCCGTATGTTTCCTCTGTCGAGAACACGACCGAGGGCGTAGAGATCAAATGGACAGGCGGCGACGGCGCGACCAAGTACCGCGTCTATTACAAGACGTCCGACGGCTGGTACAATATCGGCGAGACAGCGGAAAAGACCTTTGTCCATACCGCCGCCCAATCGGGAAAGACCTATACCTATACCGTGCGCTGTATCAATGAGGACGGCACAGACTACGAGTCCGACTTTGACAGAACGGGCAAGACGATCCACTATATCGCTTCTCCGAAGAATATCAAGGTCGAAAGCGAGATGAACGCGATCAAGATTAGCTGGACGCCCTCTGAGGGCGCTGAGAAATACCGCGTGTATTATTACGGCAGCAGAGGCTGGACAAGGCTGACCGAAACGACAGAGAATACCGTGATCGACGATGACGTCGCTTCGGGCTATACCTACCGCTACACCGTGCGCTGTATCACCGCGGACGGCACGCAGTTCACTTCCGACTGTGATATCCCCGGCGTATCCTATAAATTCACCTATGTTCCGACCCTGAAAACGCCCGACTACACTAAGGACGGTATCGAAATCTCATGGAACAAATCTCCGGGCGCTGAGAAATACCGCGTGTATTATTACGGCAGTAAGGGCTGGACGAAAATGGCTGAGACGACCGATACTTCCTATGTAGACACGGACGTAGAGTCGAACACCACCTACCGCTACACCGTGCGCTGTATCACCGCGGACGGCACGGCGTTCACCTCCGACTGCGATATCAACGGCGTGAAGATCTTCTATATCGCCGCTCCGCGGCTGGTGTCCTCCGACGTGGACTGGAGCAGTCTGAAATTCACCTGGAACAAGCCTGTCGGCGCGACCAAATACCGCGTGTACAAGAGAGTCAGCGGCTCATGGAAGCGACTGACGGATACCACCGACAACAGCTATACGGACAAGGATATCATAACGGGCAGCACCTACACCTATACCGTCAGAGTCATCAATAACGCGGGCGATCAGTTCTACAGCGGCTTTGATCCCGACGGCTTCATCATCAAGGCTGAAGTACAGGACGCTTCCGTCGACGGCTTTGTCTACTACGATCAGGGAGCGTATAATTATCCCTACGGCGACGACACGATCGCTTACTCCGGCTGCGGACCGACGTGCCTTGCGATGGTCGCCTCTACCCTTACCGGCAAGTCGATCACCCCGATCGACGCGGTATGGTGCGGCAACCAATATTATGTCGACAACGTCGGCACACGCTGGGATTACTTTGACGCGGCGGCGAAGAGATTCGGCATCAAGATGGAAAAACAGCTCGGCAAATCAGAGATCAACAGCGTGATCGCTGAGCTGAAAAAGGGCAAATATGTGATCAGCGCCCAGAGCGCGGGCCGCTTCACCCGCGGCGGTCACTTCATCGTCCTTGCGGGCGTTACCTCTGCCGGCAAGATCATCGTCTATGATCCCAACGGCGGCAACCACTATGTCGGTACCGCCTTCGATCCCTCCGAGATCACCGCGGCAGGTACCCAGTACTGGGTTTTCGGCAAATAATAAGTATCAACAAAACACTTTAACATCTATTGCATCTTATTTCGCATAGCTGCGTTGTCGAGCTTGACAGGCGACAGCCTGCCTGCGCTCTCCGCCTTGTTTTATTGCTACTTAGTATAAAAGAGAATAACAGCAAACCGCCGAAGTCTTTTTCGCTTCGGCGGTTTTTGTCTGTAGTTATAAAGTTTTCAAGCGATCTCGAATCGTGATCGCTTTGGAAATCAATCGTTGCGGATAAATTCTTTGATCGCCTGTATCGACTGCTTCGCGGCGATCTCTCTGAAGTGCATGTAGTCCATCAGCTCGTTGTTATTGAAATCGTCTGAGATACTGCGCAGGATCGCGAACGGTACGCCGTTGCGGTAGCAGACGGTGCCGACCGCCGCGCCTTCCATCTCGCACGCGAGCGCGTTGAAGTCGTCCGCGACGCGCTGACGGCGATTGTGAGAGGCGATGAAGATGTCGCCCGAGGCGATCCGTCCTCGAAAGACGGAGATATCCTTGATCGTCTGACACGCGTCGTACAGCTTGTCGGCGGTCGCTTTGTCGGCGGGGAAGTAGGTGCGCAGCTCGTCGTTGAACTGAACCTGACCGAGCGGATCGCCCATCTCCCTGCCGTCCATATCGTGCTGGACGCAGTCGTCGGAGATCACGATATCGCCGATGCGGATATCGCCCGACAGAGAGCCTGCCACGCCACTGTTGATGATGACGTCGGGGCGGTAGAGGTCAATCATGATCTGGGTGCTCATGGCGGCGTTGACCTTGCCGATACCGCATTCACAGCATACGACGTCTTTGCCGAAGATCTTGCCCTTGTGGTAGGTGATCTTTGCGACGGTAGTTTCCTCTTTGTTTTCCATTAAATTGACGATGCCCTCTACCTCGATAGAGAGAGCGCAGATGAATCCTAACATATATACCTCCGTTGTTAGTTAGTAGTGAGGAGTTATCGGGAACGCTGAAGCGTTTATTATAAATGGGTGTAAGCAAAGACCACCATCAACTTCTAACTCCTAACTTCTCACTTCTCACTTTTATTCTAAGTTCCCTGTCAGCAGCATGGCGGCGCACAATCCCGCGATAGGGGCTGTCTGAGCGCGCAGGATACGCTTGCCGAGGGTGGCGACCTCTATCCCGCTGTCGGATAAAAGATCGATCTCTTCCTGCTCAAAGCCGCCCTCCGCGCCTGTGATCAGGGCGATGGACGACTCCTCGCTGCCGATAATCTCCCTGAGCTTCCTGACCCCGCATTCATAAAAGACGACGGATTTGTCCGTATTCTTGACGGCTTCGGGAATGTCCCGCAGATGGATACAGGGGTTGACGCGCGGAATGATGCCGCGGCGGGATTGAGAGGCGGCGTTGTCGGCGATCTTCTGCCAGCGCGCGCGCTTTTTCGCCATGCTTTTTTCATCGGGGCGTGAGATACAGCGGGCGGACAGAAAGGGCGTTACCTCATACGCGCCCAGCTCCACCGCTTTTTGCACGACGTCGTCGATCTTGTCGCCCTTCATCAAGGCGATGTACAGGCTGACCTTGACGTCGGGCTCCTGCTCGCATACGGTGCTGCTCTTGATACGGACAGTGACCTCGTCGCGTGCGACAAGGGTGATCTCGCACTCATGCCGTCTGCCGTCGGGGGTGCAGAGGGTCAGCTCCTCGCCGACCTTCATTCTCAGCGACCGCGCGATATGAGAGGCGTCCTCGCCCGAGATGGTGTAATATTCGGTTGTGATCGCGTCGTTTGCAAAAAACCAAGCCATAAGCCGCTCCGAAAATCAAATGTAAACAAATTCTAACAAATTTTGATGAGGATTGCAATAGGGGAAAAGAGGGTTTATAATCATATATATCATAGAGTGATAGCAGAAGGCTTTCGTAGGGACGACCATCGGTCGTCCGCAGGATGAGGGACATTTCTGCAATTGAGAGCGGCAGATAGGGAAAAAACGATCCTGTCACACGGATGAGCAATGCTCGCCCCTACAAAAGGATGGAGGAAAAGATGAAATCATCAGAATTAACAGAGCTGTTGGCTCAGGAAAATATCAAAGAAGAGGACCTGCCCGCGCTGCTCGTGAACGCGCTGACAAAGAAAAAACTGCGCGTCGCGACCGCCGAGAGCTGTACGGGAGGTTTGGTCTCGGGCGCGATCACCTCGGTCTCGGGCGCTTCGGGCGTATTCGACTGCGGGGTCTGCTCCTACGCGAACCACATCAAGCATAAGATCGTCGGCGTGAGGGAGGAAACGCTGAATACCTACGGCGCGGTGTCCGACCGCACGGCCTCGGAGATGGCGCGCGGTATCCGACTGCTTGCGGGCGCGGATATCGGTATCTCCACGACGGGGATCGCGGGGCCCTTGGGCGGCTCTCTGTATAAGCCTGTCGGTCTTGTTTATATCGGCGTGAGCACCGCAAACGGTCTGCGCGCGGAGAAAATGCTCCTCGGCGAGAACAACGCCGATCGCGAGCGGATCAGAGAGCTCGCCGTGACGGCGGCGCTGTATTTCGCGCTCAAGGAAACGGAAAAGCTGTAATACTGTTATGTAGTGACCGTTTGTCAATAGGCAAAAGTCACAAATGTAAAAAGGCAGAGGGCGTGTGACAGGAGCCGGTAACAGAAGAATCGGTAT
>CADBYC010000024.1 GCA_902798755.1 uncultured Ruminococcus sp.
GGGAGAAAGCAATAATGGATGCCGGAGAAAACAAGTGTGATTGGACTGATAAAAAATATATCGATCCTATTCTCAAATGTATTTAGCAACTTGTACTGATGAATTAACGAAGCGGAAAGAAAATGAAACGAATACCGAAAACTATCACCCTGCTACTCACCTTTATGAAAATCGGGCTGTTTACATTTGGCGGCGGTAGCGTTGTGGTCAAAGATAATGAATGGGATCTTAACTTGTATAATGAATGGGACTCTTATACTTGATTTTGACAGAGAGCCGATAAGGGCTTTGACGGAATGACGGTCGACAAATCCGAGAGGCTTTCTATCGCGCAATATATTTGGAAGGTGATCGCATGATTTACAGAAATGTGCTGGAGGCGGTGGGGCAGACTCCGCTGATCCGCTTGAACCGCATGCCCGAGCCGCGCAGCGCGGAGGTGCTGGTGAAGTTTGAGGCGCTGAACGTCGGCGGCTCGATCAAGACGCGTACCGCGCTGAACATGATCAACCACGCGGAGAAGAAGGGACTGCTGAAATACGACAGCATCATCGTTGAGCCGACCTCGGGCAATCAGGGCATCGGGTTGGCGCTGGTGGGTGCGGTGAAGGGCTACAAGACCATCATCATCATGCCCGACTCCGTCAGCGTGGAGCGCAGGAAACTGATCAAGCACTACGGCGCGAAGGTCATGCTGATCCACGACGCGGGTGATATCGGCGCGTGTATCGACGAGTGCCTGAAAACCGCCTTGAAGATGGCGGAGAAGGACCCGCGCGTATTCGTACCGCAGCAGTTTGAGAATATCAATAATGTCAGAGCGCACAAGAAGTATACCGCGCTGGAGATCATGCAGCAGTGCGCCGATCATATCGACGGCTTCTGCTCGGGTATCGGCACGGGCGGCACCATCACGGGCATCGGCGAGGTGCTCAAGGCGCAGTATCCCGACATCGAGATCTGGGCGGTAGAGCCTGAGAACGCCGCGATCCTGGCGGGCGGTACTATCGGTACGCACTTGCAGATGGGTATCGGAGACGGGTTGATCCCTCCGATACTCAACAGGGAGATCTATGACCAGATCTATGTCGTGACGGACGAAGAGGCGATCGAGACCGCAAAGCGGCTGGCGCGTGAAGAGGGACTGATGTGCGGCATTTCCAGCGGCACCAACGTCGCGGCGGCGCTGAAGCTCGCGAAAAAGCTCGGACCGGGAAAGACGGTCGTCACCGTCCTGCCCGACACCGCCGAGCGTTACTTCTCCACGCCGCTCTTTGAGGAATAAGAAAACACATAAAAAGTCAGAACGGAGGAATCCCGATGAAAATGATGATTAGAGTAATGGCGGTCATCTTGACCGTTGTGATGGCGGTCTCTGTACTTTCAGGCTGTGTCAATCAGAATACCGTGACAGCGACGCCCGATGAACTGTACTTTTCCGTACAGGAGGTGCGCGAGTCGCCGAAGTGGGTCACAGACTTAGAGGCGACCAAGGACGCTGAGCAGCTGATCGTTGTCGCGGGCGTAGACAAGACGACCGCGTATGTTACCATGCACGAAAAAGACGCGAACGGCAAGTGGCAGCAGATCATCGCGACCCCCGGCTTTATCGGTCTGGACGGCTTGGGCGACGCGAACATCAATGACTGCTACACCCCTGTCGGTACTTTCACGATCGACAAGGCGTTCGGTCTGGCGGATGACCCCGGCTGTCAGATGGAATACACCAAGGTGGACGAGAACTACTATTGGTCGGGCGACGCGCGAGAGGGCAAGCACTTCAACGAGCTGGTCAACATCAAGGACGTTCCCGATCTCGATACCGAGAACAGCGAGCATATCGCTGATTTTGACTACGCGTATCAGTATGTGCTGAATATGGGCTACAACGCAGAGTGTGAGGAAGAAAAGGGCTTTGCGTTCTTCCTGCACTGCTTCAGAGTCAACCGCACCTACACGGGCGGCTGCGTCGGCGTGCCCGAGAACATCATGAAGTTCGTCATGCAGCATGTAAAGCCCGGCTGCAAGATCACGATCGATTCCCTTGAGCATATGAAGGGCGATCTGGACGCTTGATAAAGGTGAGCGGTATGACGGATAAAGAATTGCGCTGGGAGATAGAGAGCACGAAGGAACTGCTGAAAACGCCTGTCTTTGACGTGCTCGAACAGCAGGAGATTACGCACAGCGGCTTGCGGGGCGACTATATCGCGATGGACGCGCCCGACTGGGTGCAGGTCATTGCCGAGGTGGACGGACAGTTCATCTTAGTGCGCCAGTGGCGGCACGCTTCACAGAGCATGAGCACGGAATTCCCCGGCGGCGTGGTCGACAGGGGAGAGGACGCGGCGACAGCGGCGCGCAGAGAGCTGAGCGAGGAAACCGGCTTTAAGGCAGGCAGGCTGACACATTTGGGCTCTGTCAGCCCTAATCCCGCTCTGTTCAAAAATCAGTATCATGTGTATCTCGCGGAGGAGTTGGAGCCGACAGGGGAACAGCATCTCGACGATGACGAGCTGCTGACCTATGAGCTCATGCCCGCCGAGCAGGTGATCGCGGAGTACGGCAGGGGAGAGTTTGCCCACGCCCTGATGGGCACGGCAATCGCGCTGTACTTACAGCATAAAAACAAGGCGTAAGCCATTTGACTATCATCAGGCATCAAAACAGCCCGCGGGTCATTCCGCGGGCTTTCTTATGTCATGGAGTTTCCTGAGTTTGTTGCTTCAGCTTTTTCGTTTTGATAGGCAATAGGATCAGGGCGAATATGAACAGGAGGATACTGAACCACTGGGAGGTGGACAGTCCGAAGAAGATACCGCGGTTGACGTCGCCGCGGAAGAACTCCGTGATGAAGCGAATCACGGGGTAGGTGAGCAGGTAGCAGTAGATCAGGCGGCTTGTCATCTTCTGCTTGCGGAACAATTGCAACAGAACGAAAAAGAGGATAAAGCAACACGCGCTCTCAACGAGCTGGATGGGGAAGCGGTTCACACCGTTGATGGCGGGGTTGATCGGGTTGTCGTGGACGGTGAACCCGAAGGGACTCTCTACGCCGTAGCAGCAGCCGCCGAAGAAGCACCCGATACGACCGAAGCCGTGGAACAGGGGGACGAGCACCGCGTAGATGTCCAGCAGATGATCGCGGTGGGCTTTGACGTCCTTCGCGAATTTTGTGTAGACGAGGATTCCGATCGCCGCGCCGATGAAGCCGCCGTAAAAGACAAAGCCGTTGAACGCTGCTTTGATACACGTCCACAGGCCGCTCCAGCCGATCTCGGAAAAATGAGAGAAGCCGTAGTACAGATAGCGGTAGTTGGTGGCGGCATAAAGCAGGCTCGCGCCGATCGTCATGCCGATACCCGCCGCGATCATCGTCAGGGCGAAGTCGTAGACGTCGATATCGTAGCGGCGAATCAGCAGTCTGCCGACTAAAAAGCAGACGGCAAAGCCGACAGCCGCCATAATGCCGTAAAGCCCGATCTGCTTGCCGAAGATTTCAAATACAGGGAACATAGTTTTCTCCTTAAGTTGGACACATGATCGTATTTGTATCTCGCTGACACTCGATCAATTATGCAATCCCTCCGTCTCGATCCCAATCGAGACACCTCCATTTAGCAAAGGGAGGCTGTAAAAACAACGCAGCCGGCCGTAACGCACGACCGGCTGTGAAGCTTCAGAAAAACTGATTTTAGTTTACGGAAGAGCTGATCTGATCGAGAGCGCTGGAGAGCTGATTCGCAACCTCGGGATCGTTCGCAATCTGATTGGCAACAGCAGTGCCGGCAGCGAGCAGAACGCCGCAGACGATGGTGCCGATGATGGAAAGAACCAGACCGATGATGGAAAGAATCAGACCTGCGGTAGCGATACCGTTCTTCTGACCGAGAGCCTTGTAGCTCTTCTGGGCGTTGATCGCAAGGATCAGACCGACGATTGCGCAGATGATACCGATGATGCCTAATACAAGACCCCACCAAGAGATGACGCAAGCAGCAATGCCTAAGACCAAGGAAGCGATCGCTAAGCCTTTCTTACCCTGTTGTTCCATAGTAAAATCCTCCTTAAGATTTTGTAATATCGGTTTAATGCGTTAATTCACTAAACCTGCTATCATCATATCATATTATTTTGAATATTGCAAGGATAGGCGCGGTTTTTTGTGGATTTTGACCTAAAAGGCAAAGCCCTTTGCGGCTTGGGCAGGTCGTAATGGGTTGAAAAACGTATGATAGCCGCGTGATAAGAGAGATTTTTTGCCGATCAGGGAGCGGTATGCGAAATATATATGTGCAGGTTGCACAATAGTATTACTTTGTTTTTATATATTTGGTGGATTTTTGCGTCCGAGGGACGGTTTTTATTGTGCCGTTGTTGAATTTGTTATATAATAAACTGGTAGCGGGTGAAAAAGCATTGGCTCTACCGCTTCACTATACCCGATAAAGGTACATAACACTCTTGAAAGGAGTTTTTTAATTGAAACAGTACGACCCGAAACACATCATCAATATCGCTATGGCAGGTCATTCCGGCGCGGGCAAGACCTCTGTCGCCGAAGCGATGCTGTATCTTTCCAAGGCGAGCGACCGTTTGGGCAAGATCGCCGACGGCAACACCCAACTTGACTTTGACCCTGAGGAAATCCGCCGCAAGGTATCTATCGTTACCGCAGTGGCTCCCGTAGAGTGGAAGAATACAAAGATCAACATCATCGACACCCCCGGACTGTTCGACTTTGAGGGCGGTCTGTTTGAGGGCTATCGCGCCGCTGAGACCGCGCTGATCGTCGTATCCGCGAAGGACGGCGTGAATGTCGGTACCGAAAAGGCTGTCAAGGCTGCCGATAAGGAAGGCCTCACCAAGATCTTCTTTGTCAACGGCGTATGCGACGAGGACGCGCGCTTCTATCGCGTGCTCGAGGATCTGAAGGCTACCTTCGGTCCTTCCGTCTGCCCTGTCATCGTTCCGCATATCGAGAACGGTCAGGCGAACACCTACATCAACCTGCTTGAGTACAAGGCTTACAAATATGACAGCAAGGGCAACGTCGCTCCCACCGCGATCATTCCCGAGATGGGCGACCGCTTTGAGGGACTGCGCGAGGCGATCAAGGAAGCTGTCGCTGAGACCAGTGAAGAGCTGATGGAGAAGTTCTTCATGGAAGAGGAATTCACCCCCGAAGAGATCATCACCGGCGTATCGCAGGGCGTTAAAGACGGCACTCTGTGCCCCGTATTCTGCGGCGACGCTTCGACCACCTTCGGTATCGAGCAGTTCCTGAACAGCCTGACATGGCTGGCTCCCTCTGCCGCTGACAAGGGCGGCGAGACCGCTGTAGACGTTAACGGCGAGCCTGTCGAGATCGCCTGCAACGAGCAGGGCGCTACCGCGGCGATCATCTTCAAGACCGTTGCCGACCCGTTCGTCGGCAAGCTGAGCTACTTCAAGGTCGTATCCGGCAAGGTATCCACCGATACGCCTCTCCTGAATATGCGCACCGGTAACCAGGAACGTATCACCAAGGTGCTCACCGTCCGCGGTAAGAAGCAGGAGGACGCTTCCGCTGTCGTCGCCGGCGATATCGGCGCGATCCCGAAGCTGACCTCCGCCAACACGGGCGACACCCTTTGCTCCCCGACCCGCAAGGTCATTCTCGACGGCATCGACTATCCCGCTCCCTCTTTCTCCATGGCGGTTTATCCGAAGAAGAAGGGCGAAGAGGATAAGGTCGCTCAGGGTCTGGCAAGACTGGCAGAAGAGGATCCCACCATCAAATTCAAGAACGACCCCGAGACCAAGGAGCTCGTCATGTCCGGTATGGGCGAACAGCACCTCGACGTAGTCGTTACCAAGTTAAAGAGCAAGTTCAACGTAGAGGTTGAGTTAAAGCAGCCCAAGGTCGCTTATCGCGAGACCATTCGCGGCAAGTCCGACGTAGAAGGCAAGCACAAGAAGCAGTCCGGCGGTTCCGGTCAGTACGGCGACGTATGGATCAAGTTTGAGCCGTGCGACAGCGAGGGACTGGAGTTCGAGATCGCCGTCGTCGGCGGTTCCGTACCGAAGCAGTTCTTCCCCGCGGTCGAAAAGGGTCTGATGGATTCCATCAAGAAGGGTCCGCTGGCAGGTTATCCTGTTGTCGGCGTCAAGGCGACTCTGTACGATGGTAAGTACCACCCCGTTGACTCCAACGAAATGGCGTTCAAGACTGCCGCTCAGCTGGCGTTCAAGGCGGGTATTCCGCAGGCAAAGCCGACCCTGCTCGAGCCGGTAGGCACCCTCAAGGCGACCGTTCCGGACGCGAACATGGGCGATATCATGGGCGAGGTCAACAAGCGCAGAGGCCGCGTGCTCGGTATGAACGCAGGCGAGAGCGGCATGCAGATCGTCGAGGCTGAGGTCCCGATGGCTGAGATGGCTGACTTCTCCATCTTCATGCGCCAGTGCACCCAGGGTCGCGGCACCTTCACCTTTGAGTTCGAGCGCTATGAGGACGCTCCCGCTCAGGTAGCTCAGAAGGTCATCGAAGCGGCGAAGGCTGACGCGGAGTAACGCGAAGCGTTTTTGTGTGTCTTTTGCGAAGTTGACGGTTTGTCGGCTTCACTGTAACGGCGTGTCAAAACTTCATCTATAACCAATGCTCCCGAGGTTAAATACTTCGGGAGCTTTTGTATGCAAAAAAATATTTGACAAGAAAACTTTGCAAAAACTATTGACAAGTAAACTTGGCAGTGCTATAATAGCACCATCAAATGACAAGTAAACTTGTCAAATGGTATCAGTGCGGTTGAGATTGCCACGGTTGAGGAGTTGTCCAAATCTTTGATTTGGCTGACAACTCCCATGCAAGGCTCTCCCAAGAAGCGGAACATATTATGCAAATGCTGATTGGCTGAGAGCTACTGCCGTCAAGCTCACTCGCAAAGACAATCAAAAAGGAGATGTTATCATGAACAGAGAAGATATTTTGAAGAAAGCACAGGCGGAGAACCACGGCAAGGACTATGCCGATATCGAGGCGCGCTACAAGGGTGCATGGGCAGCGTACGTCATAGGTATTCTTCTTGTGATCATCGTCGACTGCGTAAACGGATTTGTTTTTCATAAGGTCAACCGCGGAATGGATTTTGTACTCTTTTCGATGGCGTTCGTCACGTTTCTCACCAAGTATATCCTGCTGAGAAAGCGGCACGAGCTTGTCGTTGCCATTATCTGGGGCGTTCTTGCGGCGTCGATGTTGACACTCTGGATCTTACAGCTTTGCGGAGTGATGTAATTATGGACAATGCATTGGTACTAAAGAACAACCTGCCCTCAATCCGTAAGGAAAAGGGTCTGTCGCAGAGTGACCTCGCAAAGATGGTCGGCGTATCGCGCAACACGATCAGCTCCATCGAGACCGGACAGTTCAATCCGACCGCCAAGCTCGCTCTGATCCTGTGTATCGCGCTGGATAAGAAATTTGAAGAGATATTTTACTTTTAGTTGATTTGTAGGGACGACCATTGGTCGTCCGGCATCGCAGATGCTTTTTCCCTTTCCCTCTTTCTAAGGTTTCCGCTTGATTCTACGCTCGTCATTCTCGGACGAGCAATGCTCGTCCCTACGATGATGTTGCTGTCCTTTAGGAATAACTTCTTATCAAATATTTGCACAATAACAAAGCCCTCTCAATGTGAGAGGGCTTAATTGATTGATGCTGTTTTGACACGCCGTTGATATCCGTTAATGGAAGCGCTAACCTTTCAAATGGCGGAATAAAGACGCTGCGCGTCATCTGATGATCATGGACTTGCCGGTCATTTCTTCGGGCTGGGGGAGACCCATGATATCGAGCATGGTGGGCGCGATATCCGCGAGAACGCCGCCCGAACGCAGCTCCTTGCACTCGTCGCAGCCGACGACGCAGAAGGGCACGGGGTTGGTGGTGTGCGCGGTGAAGGGGGTGCCGTCCTTGTCGATCATGCGATCGGCGTTGCCGTGGTCAGCGGTGATACAGGTCACGCCGCCCATCTCGGCGATGGCGTCGGATACCTTCTTGACACCCCAGTCAACGGCTTCGACAGCCTTGACAGCTGCTTCGAATACGCCTGTGTGACCGACCATATCGCAGTTGGCGAAGTTGAGGATCACGACGTCGTACTTGCCGCTCTTGATGGCTTCGACGCATTTTTCGGTGACTTCGTAGGCGCTCATATGGGGCTGCATGTCGTAGGTCGCGACAGCGGGGGACTTGACGAGGATACGATCCTCGCCGTCGTACTGCTTCTCAACGCCGCCGTTGAAGAAGAAGGTGACGTGAGCGTATTTCTCAGTCTCGGCGATACGCAGCTGGGTCAAACCGTTTTTGCTGAGATACTCGCCGAGGGTGTTGACGAGCTTCTCCGGCTTGAAAGCGATCTCGACGTTGGGCATGGTCGCGTCGTACTGGGTCATGCAGACGTAGGTGACGGGGAAGCGGCCGTTCCTGCGCTCAAAGCCGGTGAAATCGTCGTCGACGAAGGTGCGGGTGATCTCGCGCGCTCTGTCGGGACGGAAGTTGTAGAAGATAACGGAGTCGTTTTCTTTGACGGTGTCGCCGCCCGCGATGACGGAGGGCAGCATGAACTCGTCGGTCACGCCGTTGTCATAGCTGTTCTGGACCGCCTGAACGGGATCGGTCTCCTGAACGCCCTCGCCGTAAACGATCGCGGAGTACGCCTTCTCGACGCGCTCCCAGCGGTTATCTCTGTCCATCGCGTAGTATCTGCCGCTGATGGTGGCGATCTTGCCTACGCCGATCTCGGCGCACTTTTCGACAGCCTGAGCGACGTATTCCTTCGCGCTGGAGGGCGGTACGTCACGGCCGTCGAGGAAGGCGTGGATATAGACCTTGGAGAGCCCCTTGCGCTTGGCAAGCTCCAAGATACCGTACATATGGGTATTGTGGCTGTGAACGCCGCCGGGGGACAGCAGACCGAAGAGGTGCAGGGAGCTGTCGTGCTCCTTGCAGTTGTCGATCGCCTTGTTCAGCGCTTCGTTCTCAAAGAAGTCGCCGTCCTCGATGGACTTGGTGATACGGGTCAGCTCCTGATAGACGATGCGGCCGGCGCCCATGTTGGTGTGGCCGACCTCGCTGTTGCCCATCTGGCCGTGGGGCAGACCGACGTCGAGACCCGACGCGCCGATCATGGTGATGGGATTTTTGAAGAACAATTGGTCAAGATACGGGGTGCGCGCGTAGGTGATGGCGTTGCCGTACTTGGGAGCGATACCAAAGCCGTCCATGATGATTAATGCAATAGGTTTTTTCATATGATGATCCTCTCTATGTAGGAGTGCTATCTGAAAAGAATCTGGATTATTCGGGCTTGGTCGCGTCAACGATCGCCGCGAATTTCTCGGCTACGAGAGAAGCGCCGCCGATCAGACCGCCGTCAACGTTGGTCTTGGAGAGCAGCTCAGCCGCGTTCTTGTCGTTCATGGAGCCGCCGTACTGGATGGTGACGCCGGAAGCGACCTCGAGACCGTACTTCGCCTTGAGGCACATACGGATGAATTCGCAGACTTCCTCCGCCTGCTCAGCGGTAGCGGTCTTGCCGGTGCCGATCGCCCATACGGGCTCATAAGCGATGACGACGTTAGCCATCTCCTCGGGAGTGACGTCCCACAGGTCGAGCTTGATCTGGCGGGCGATGACCTCGTTGGTGATGTCGCACTCACGCTCCCACAGCAGTTCGCCTACGCAGACGATGGGCTTGAGACCCGCCGCCAGAGCAGCCTTGGTGCGCTTGTTGACGGTCTCGTCGGTCTCGCCGAAGTACTGTCTGCGCTCGGAGTGGCCGATCACGACATATTCTACGCCCATTTCCTTGAGCATACCGGTGCTGATCTCGCCGGTGAAAGCGCCGCTCTCCGCCCAGTGGCAGTTCTCAGCGCCGATCTTGATGTTGGTGTCCTTGGTGACTTCGATCGCGGTAGCGAGGTCTACGTAAGGTACGCAAGCGACGACTTCGCATTCAGCGTCCTTGACGAGGGGAATGATCTCCTCGAGCAGCGCCTTAGCCTCAGAGGGGGTCTTGTTCATCTTCCAGTTACCGGCGATGATGGTCTTTCTCATGCCTTTAGTTAATGCGTCAAGTATCATAATAAACAATCCTTTCGTATGGTAACAGAGGGCGACGAGCGCCGCCCTCCTTCGTTGTTAATTAGTCTTTGTCAGCGATAGCCGCGATACCGGGCAGAACCTTGCCCTCGAGGTACTCGAGAGAAGCGCCGCCGCCGGTGGAGATATGGCTCATCTTGTCGGCAAAGCCGAGGTTGACGACAGCCGCAGCGGAGTCGCCGCCGCCGATGATGGTGGTAGCGTCGGTCTCAGCGAGAGCCTTCGCGACCGCGATGGTGCCCTCAGCGAGGATCGGGTTCTCGAATACGCCCATAGGACCGTTCCAGACGACGGTCTTAGCGGACTTGACAGCCTCTGCGTACAGCTCACGAGTCTTGGGACCGATGTCCAGACCCATGCAGTCAGCGGGGATCTCGCCCGCGTCGTAAACCTCGGTGTCGATCGGAGCGTCGATCGGATCGGGGAAACTCTTAGTGCAGACGGTGTCGATGGGCAACAGGAGCTTCTTGCCGAGCTCCTCAGCCTTCTTGATCATCTCGTTGCAGTAATCGAGCTTGGTGTCGTCTACGAGAGAGGTGCCGATCGCCTTGCCCTGCGCCTTAGCGAAGGTATAAGCCATGCCGCCGCCGATGATCAGGGTGTCGCACTTCTCGAGGAGGTTAGAGATAACGTTGAGCTTGTCCGCGACCTTTGCGCCGCCGAGGATCGCGACGAAGGGACGAACGGGAGCTTCTACCGCATTGCCGAGGTAGTCGATCTCTTTCTGCATGAGGTAACCGACTGCGGTGCACTTGATATGATCGGTAACGCCGACGGTGGAGCAGTGAGCGCGGTGAGCGGAGCCAAACGCGTCCATAACGAATACGTCAGCTAAAGAAGCCAGCTCAGAGCTGAACGGCTCGAGGTTCTTGGTCTCTTCCTTGCGGAAGCGGGTGTTCTGGAGCAGAACGACGTCGCCGTCCTTCATAGCGGCAACAGCAGCCTTGGCGTTCGCGCCGACAACCTCGTCGTCGTTAGCGAAGACAACGTCCTTGCCTAAAAGCTCGCTCAGACGAACCGCGACGGGAGCGAGAGAGAACTTCTCTTCGGGGCCGTTCTTCGGCTTGCCCAGATGGGAGCAAAGGATCAGCTGACCGCCGTCAGCGATGATCTTCTTGATGGTGGGGAGAGCGGCGGTGATACGGTTGTCGTTGGTGATCACGCCGTCCTTGAGCGGTACGTTGAAGTCACAGCGGCACAGTACCTTTTTGCCGGCGAAGTTGATGTCATCAACGGTGTACTTGTTGAGTTTCATGATAAAAACATCCTTTCTGTGTAACGGAAAGCCGCTGAATGTTAGTGTATACTAACCGCGGATATCCGATACCATAATTTTACTCCATAATTATATAACAAAAGGGTAACAGTTTGCAATAGCAAAATGGAATATTATTGGGGTTAATTGTTAAAAATAACAAGAAAAGCGCCCCTTTCGGAGCGCTGTGCTACTCGATATCGTCCCAGTGGTGGCGGTGGAGCTCGCCTTGGGTTTGGAGCTCGGGGTAATCCCACTGGCGGAGCACCTCGTAACAGCCGATGGCGACGGAGTTCGCGAGGTTCAGAGAACGCGCTTCATCGATCATCGGGATACGAACGCAGCGGTCGGGGTATCGCATGAGAACGTGCTCGGGGATACCGCGCGTTTCCTTGCCGAAGATGATGTAGGCGCCGTCGGGGTAGGCGACATCACTGTGCTTGCGGCGCGCCTTGGTGGAGAAGAAGAAATACTCTCCGCCCGCGGTCTTTTCGAAAAAGTCGTCGATCGAGTCGTAATAGGTGATGTCGACGAGATACCAGTAGTCGAGCCCCGCTCTTTTCAGATTGCGGTCGGTGATCTCAAAGCCGAAGGGTCGCACAAGGTGGAGCCTTGCGCCCGTAGCGGCGCAGGTGCGGGCGACGTTGCCCGTGTTCTGGGGGATCTCCGGCTCGAATAAAACGATGTTCAAAACTTTTTTATCTTGATTTTCCAATTTGTTTTTCCTCTTTTATCTTGGAATAAGCGAAATATAATCGCTAAAAATAAGTTTGTAATCGAGAATAGAACGCGATTAAGGTAAGAGCCTTCCCCTTGAGGGGAAGGTGCCTCGCCAAAGCGAGGCGAATGAGGTGGAAGCCTTTCTGTTCTATCAATTGAAAAGATATGAATGAAGCGTTTTCACCTCATCTGACCTTTTCGGCATTTTGAGCCGAAAAGCCCACCTTCCCCTCAAGGGGAAGGCTTGATTCAACCTATCCAAAACAGAAAGGAGTTGGTATTATGTCAAAAGCAATGTGCAGCAGCGGCGACTGCAAGGAGAAGAAGGGCGGCAGCCTGAAATGTATCCTCGGCGGTATGCTGGCGGGCGCGGCGGTCAGCGCGGGCGCGATCTGCCTGATGAGCAACAATAAGAAGATGCTGCAGAAAAAGGCGAACAAGGTAGCGCAGGCGATGGAGGATCTGCTCGACAGCGCGAAGGATATGTTTCAGTGAGTTAGGAGTTGTGGGAAACGCTCCGCGTTTTGGATTTATATAGAAAACGGGTGTGCGTTGCCCACCAAAAACTCCTCACTACTCACTTCTAACTATGCTTAAGGTGTTGAAAAAGTTATCCTTTTATGCTACACTTGATTTGATCAAGAAAGCGTAAAAGGAGAGATGAACATGGAACTGATCCGGAGCTTTACCGTCGACCACACCAAGATCGTCCCCGGTATTTTCCTCAGCCGTGAGGATCATGTGGGAAACGACATGGTCACGACCTATGATATCAGGCTGAAAAAGCCGAACCGTGAGCCTGTGATCGACGTCGCGGCGATGCACTCGCTCGAGCATATCATCGCGACCTATCTGAGGAACGATCCCGACTGGAAGGACGAGATCATCTACTGGGGCCCGATGGGGTGTCTGACGGGATTTTACCTGATCCTTAAGGGTAACCGCGCGCCCGAAGATATCTATGACCTGATTCTCGGCGCGTTCAAGGCGGTCGCCGACGCAGAGGTGATCCCTGGCGCGACGGCGGTGAACTGCGGGCACTATCTCATGCACAATCTCGGCATGGCGAAGTGGTACGCGGCGGAGTTCGCGGCATATCTGGAGGCGAACGCCGACGATCGCGCGATCTTCGAATATCCCAAGACCGAACGCCTGATCACCGACGAGGGACAGCAGTTCTTCGATTCGTAAGCGGCAAGGTGAAAGCTCCCGTTCCAGGGAGCTTTTTCTTATGAATGATGGCTTTATTCCGAGAAGTCCGTGAAGCTCAGGTTCAGGTCGACTGTGCCCTCGACGCCGTCGATCGAGCCGTCCTTGCTGTACTGCCACATGTCGAATTTGTAGTACATGGTGGGGAATTCGCGGTAGTCGGCGAGCCAGAAATCGTAGTCCTTCATGGTCTCAAAGTCGTACATGATCAGCATTTGAGAGGTGTTGGAGTAGACGATGGCTTTGTAGCCCGCTTTTGTGATGGTATCGCAGAAGGTCTCGGCGAGCGAGGTCAGCTCGTCGCCCGTGACCTTGTCCGTTCGCGCGTCGCCCTCGGCGATGTTCTCCCAGTCGAAGGCTACGGGGAAATCGAGCTTTCTGCCGTCGAGCTTATCGATGGAGTAGTTCGCCTCCTGCGCGGCGTCCTCGACGCAGTTCGCCTGTGAGAAGAAATACGCGCCGATCTTCAAGCCTGCGGATCGAGCCTGTTCATAGTAGGTATCGAAATTCTTGTCCTCATACAAGCCGCCGTCGTCGCCGTAGTAGCGGCCGCCGATACGCAGCATGACAAATTCCACGCCGGCGTTCTTCAGGGCGGTGAAGTCTACGTCGCCCTGAAATTCGCTCAGGTCGATGCCGAGATGAGAGATCTTCTTGCCGTTCTCATAATAGGCGGGGGTGCCGTCCTCTTCATATTGCAGACCCTCTGCCGTGTAGGTGTTGACCTCGGCGCCCTTGACGGTCTGCAGCTCGATGTCGCCCATGACGGAATCGTTGATGGTGACGACCTCGCCCGACGAGGTGGGAACGGCGTTTTCATCAACGTGCTTAGGCTGTAACAGGCGGCTGACGCCCCAGCCTACGCCGATGATCAGCGCCGCCGACAGCAGGATCGCCGCGATGATGATCGGGACACGATGCTTGCTCCGGGGTTGTTGTTTACTGTGCTTGCCGCCCTTAGAGCGGGAAGTTCGTTTTTTATCGTCTAAGTCAGCCATAAATGCTCCTTTTTGCGGTATTTTTACCCATATAGAATACCACAAAAGCGGATTATTGTAAATAAACTTCACAATAAGTTTACTTTTACTTGAAATAACGCAAAGATTCGTTTATAATATCTTTAACTAACGCATATCAAACGCATATCATCGGGAAAGGAGGAAGGCTCTTGCAAAGTCAGGGTTATCGCAAGCATACGACCGAGCAGATACTCAGAGCCATCGAGCTTTGTCCGACCATCGACAAGCTCTTTGAGATCGTCAAAAACGAGCAGATCGTGATACAGATGCAGAGCTTCAACTCCGCTTCCTCCCTGCCAAAGCAGGCGCCGAAGCCGATCCCCGATTTGTCTCCGCTGGACAGCCTGAAGATCAGGGTGCGCCAGGCGGTGATGGACGCGGCGCGCCTGAGGGGAGAGGTCGTTTCTGTTCCCGCTCCCGCTGTGCAGCCTGTCCGACACACTAAGGAACAGCTGATCCGCGCGGTGCAGACCTGTCCGACTATCGACAAGCTCTTTGAGCTGGTCAAGAACGAACATATCGTGATACGCATGAAGAGCTTCAACTCCGCTTCGGGACTGCCGCAGCATAGACTCAGCGGCGAGGAACTCAAGCCCGACAAGAGCCCTCTCGACCGCTTGAAGGAGCAGGTGCTCGACGCGGTGATGAACAGCAACTGATGCGATTGATACCGCTTTCTGAAACTGAATACGCAAAAAATACCGCCCTGTTTGAAACAGGGCGGTTCGTTATGTCGGAAAGAATCAGTCAAGGCGATTGCCGCAACCGACGCAGAAAGTCGCGGTCGGAGCGTTCGCGCAATTGCACTTGGGGCAAACCTTGACGTCAGACTGTTCAGGCTGTGCGGGCTGCTCGGGTGCTGCGGGCTGCTCAGGCTGTGCAGGCTGAATGGGCTGTACGGGAGCAACAGGAGCAACAGGAGCCGCGGGGGCGGCGTTGTTCATGCCGCTGAAGGGCGAAACGCCGGGCTGCTTGTCAAAATCCTGATACTCGTCGCCGAGCACCTTCTTCTCGATCTGCTGTACGCTGTGGATCAGCTGACCGTAGCCGTAAAGCACAAAGCTGCCGACCCATGCGAGCAGTGCGCCGAGCGCCGCGCTGACAATTCCGCCGAAGATCAGAGCAACGCCCGCGCCTGCGGTGTAGCTGTAGCCGAGCATCGAGATGCCCGAGATCATCATGATCAGACCGCTCAGCGCCGCAAGGACGATGCCGATGATGCAAAGGACTTTTGCCAAAGTCCTGATTTTATTACCGATGTTTGTAAACATACCTCATTCTCCTTTGAATAAATACTTTCTTTTCGGGAACAGTTCTTCTGTTTCCGTTTTTTATTATAGTCCTTTTTACGATGACCGTCAAGTGAGGAAACGGAGCGTTTATTCGGAGGCGGACTCGGCGCTGTCTGAGAGGATCATCTTGCCCTCGTGGTCGGTGTAGTAGTCGCCCTCGGGGATCAGCTGTGAGATCGGGATGATCGTGTAGCCCTCGCCCTGTATCATCTCGATGATCTTCGGCAGGGCTTCGGGGGTGTTTGTCGCGCCGTTGTGCATGAGGATCACGGAGCCCGGGCAGAGCTTCTCTTTAATACGGCTGACCATCTCGTCGGGAGAGGGATCCTTCCAGTCAAGGCTGTCGATGTTCCACTGTACGCAGTACATGTCGCGTTCTTTGAGCCCTGATACGAGGTTGTTGTCATACTCTCCGTAGGGCGCGCGGAAGAGGGTGGGGGCGTGGTCGGTCAGCGCCTTGACCGCTTCGTTACAGCTGTCGATCTCCTTGAGCTGTTCTTCCTTTGAGAGCTGAGCCATATGCGGATGGGTGGCGCTGTGGTTGCCTACGTCGTGACCGCGTGAAAAAATCTCCTTGACGTCGTCGGGATAGTTCTCGACCCAGTCGCCGACAAGGAAGAAGGTGCTCTTGACGTCGTACTGATCGAGGATATCGAGCAGGGTGGAGGTCTGTTCGTTGCCCCACGCCGCGTCAAAGGAGATGGCGCAGACCTTCTCCTGCGTATCGACATAGTAGATGGGGATCTGCCGCGGCTCGGCGGCGGTGGAGGCGATCTTGCCCGAGGTGGAGGACGCGACCGCCAAGGCGATCACGCCGATCAGCACACAGGAGAAAAATATCGTCAGCTTTTTGCGCGTCAAAATCATAAAACTCATCGAATCACCGATATATGATATGCGCAGGAAAGCGGGGATATGACCGCGCTTTAACCCTTTACTGTAAGCGCAGTGATATTGCACAGAATATCATCACAAATCTTGTAGGCTATGGGAATGGAAAAAAACACGGAAAATGGTATAATAATTGTATATAGCTTCTATGATATGGCTTTTATGCAGAGATTTTTCGAAAATCATGATTCGTTGATAACGTTCAGAAAGTGAGGTCAGTATGAAGCAGTATATCATGGCGCTCGACTCCGGCACCACCTCGAACCGCTGTATCCTGTTCGATAAAGAGGGCAATATGCGCTCGGTCGCGCAAAAGGAATTCACCCAGTATTTCCCGCAGCCCGGCTGGGTCGAGCATGACGCGAACGAGATCTGGCAGAGTCAGCTCTCCGTCGCGCGTGAAGCGATGCGCAAGATCGGCGCGAGCTATGATGAGATCGCCGCGATCGGTATCACCAACCAGCGCGAAACGACCGTCGTATGGGATCGCGTGACCGCTCAGCCGATCTACAACGCGATCGTGTGGCAGTGCCGCCGCACCTCCGACTATGCCGACGAGCTGATCGAAAGGGGACTGACCGATTCGTTCAGACAAAAAACAGGTCTGGTCATCGACCCGTACTTTTCGGCGACAAAACTGCGCTGGATCCTCGAGAACGTAGACGGCGCGCGGGAGAAAGCCGAGCACGGCGATCTGCTGTTCGGCACGATCGACACGTGGCTGATGTACAAGCTCAGTAAGGGACGTATCCACGTCACGGACTACAGCAACGCTTCGCGCACCATGCTGTTCAATATCAACACCCTTGAGTGGGATGAGGATATCCTCAATGAGCTGGATATCCCCGCTTCCATGCTGCCCGACGTCAAGCCCTCGAGCTGTATCTACGGCGAATCCGACCCCGAGTTCTTCGGCGGGGCGATCCCGATCGCGGGCGCGGCGGGCGACCAGCAGGCGGCGCTGTTCGGTCAGACCTGCTTTGACGAGGGTGAAGCGAAGAACACCTACGGCACGGGCTGTTTCATGCTGATGAACACGGGCGAAAAGCCTGTCTTTTCCGATAACGGACTGCTCACCACCATCGCGTGGGGGCTCGACGGCAAGGTCAATTACGCGCTCGAGGGCTCGGTCTATGTCGCGGGCGCGGCGATCCAGTGGCTCAGAGATGAGCTAAAGCTGATCGACGGCTCGCCCGACAGCGAGTACTTCGCGACCCGCGTCAAGGACACGGCGGGGTGCTACGTCGTCCCCGCGTTCACGGGCTTGGGCGCTCCGCACTGGGACCCCTACGCGCGCGGCGCGATCATGGGTCTGACCCGCGGCGTGAACAAATACCACCTGATCCGCGCGACCTTGGAGTCGCTCGCGTTCCAGACCAACGACGTGCTGCACGCGATGGAGCTCGATTCGGGGATTCGTCTGGATTCGCTGAAGGTAGACGGCGGCGCGAGCATGAACAACTTTTTGATGCAGTTCCAGGCTGATCTGATGAACGCTCCCGTTCACCGTCCGTCCTGCGTTGAGACGACCGCGATGGGCGCATCGTACCTTGCGGGCTTGGCGGTCGGCTTCTGGGAGGACAAAGAGGACGTCAAGCGTTACTGGAGCATCGAACGCGAGTTCCTGCCCGAGCGCGAGGAGAGCTGGCGCGAGCAGGAGATAAAAGGCTGGAATAAGGCGGTAGCCGCTACCAAAGGATGGGCGAAGTAGAGTTAGAAGTGAGGAGTTAGGAGTTAGGAGTGAGGAGTTGTGAATGAAGGTGTAACCTATCTGAAAAGTAAAAAATTCGCAGTTCGAATCGTGAAACTCTATCGTTATTTATGTGAAGATAAAAGAGAATATGTTATCTCTAAACAACTATTAAAAAGCGGAACGAGTATAGGAGCGAATATATCTGAGGCTAATTGTGCAATCAGTGAAAAGGATTTTTTAGCAAAGATGTATATCGCATTTAAAGAATGTGCTGAAACAGAATACTGGTTGGAATTATTGTGTGATACCGAACTTCTGAATGAACAGGAATTTCAATCAATTATCAGCGATTGTAGGGAAATCAAAAAACTACTTTCGTCAATCACTATAACAACAAAGAATAAAGACAAGGAGTAATCAAGAATGGGAGTGGAGAAAAACTTCTCACTCCTCACTTCTCACTCCTAACTTGCAAGAGGTAAAAATGTACGATATTATCATTATCGGCGCGGGCGTGATCGGCTGTGCCGTGGCACGAGAATTAAGTAAATATAACGCGAGGATACTGGTGGTCGAGAAGAACGAGGACGTTTGCGCGGGCACCAGCAAGGCGAACAGCGCCATCGTCCACTCGGGCTATGACGCTGAAAACGGTACGCTCAAGGCGAGGTTCAACGTCGAGGGCAACCGCATGATGGAAAACGTGTGCAAGGAGCTGGACGTTCCGTTCAAGCGGATCGGCTCGCTGACCGTCTGCACGGAGAAAGAGTTGCTCCCCGAGCTTGAAAAGCTCAAGGAGAGGGGAGAGCGCAACGGCGTAGAGGGTCTGCGGGTGCTCAGCCGCGAGGAGCTGCTCGCGATAGAGCCACACATCGGCGACGAGGTCGTCGGAGCACTGTTAGCGCCGACGGCGGGTATCGTCTGTCCGTTCAAGCTGACGATCGCTTTCGCCGAGAACGCCGCCGTCAACGGCGCGGAGTTCCTCTTTGACACGCAGGTCAACAAGGTCTATGCCGACAGCGGCGTATGGCACGTCGTTACCGATGAAAAGGAGTATGAAGCAAAGGCTGTCGTGAACGCGGCGGGCGTTTACTCCGATATGTTCAATAATATGGTCTCGGAGCGCAAGCTCCATATCACTCCGCGCCGCGGCGACTATATCCTGCTCGACCGCTCCGCAGAAGGGTTCGTCAGGCACACGATCTTCCAACTGCCGACGAAGCTGGGCAAGGGCGTTCTGGTCACCCCGACCGTCCACGGCAACACCATCGTCGGCCCGACCGCCGTGGATGTCGACGATAAGGAAAGCACTGCGACCACTGCCGAGGGCATCGACAGCGTGATTGCGAAATCCGCCCTGAGCGTCAAGGGTCTGCCTGTGCGGCAGGTCATCACCTCTTTCGCGGGCTTGCGCGCGCATGAGGATGGTCACGAATTCGTCTTAGGCGAGCCTGAGGACGCGGAGAACTTCTACAACTGCGCGGGTATCGAAAGCCCGGGTCTCTCCGCCGCGCCCGCGATCGGCGTGTATATCGCGGGACTGATCCGTGAAAAACTGCATTTATCCGAAAAAGGGAGCTTTGTCGCTGAGCGTAAGGATATCCTGAATCCCGCGAAATTATCGCTCGAAGAGCGCAATGAGCTGATACGCCGCGAGCCTGCTTACGGCACCATCATCTGCCGCTGTGAGTCGGTCACGGAGGGCGAGATCATCGACGCGATCCGCCGCCCTGTCGGCGCGCGTTCCCTCGACGGCGTGAAGCGCCGCACCCGCGCGGGCATGGGAAGATGTCAGGCGGGCTTCTGCTCCCCGAAGGTCATGGAGATCTTGCGCCGTGAGCTGGATATGGACTTGACAGAGGTCACCAAGAGCGGCGGCGGTTCGTATATCGTCAACGCGCGTACAAAGGGCGGTGAATAAGATGAAAAATGTTGATATCGTCATCGTCGGCGGCGGTCCCGCGGGACTGGCGGCGGCAGTCGCGGCTTATGATAACGGCGCAAAGGACGTGCTGATCCTTGAGCGTGACGAACAGCTCGGCGGGATTCTCAACCAGTGTATCCACAACGGCTTCGGTCTGCACACCTTCAAGGAGGAGCTGACGGGTCCCGAGTATGCCGACCGTTTTATACAGCAAGTCAAAGAAAGAAATATCCCGTATCTCCTGAACACCATGGTCATGGATATATCGCCCGAGAGGGTGGTCACCGCCATGAACCGTGAGGACGGCATGTTTGAGATTCAGGCGAAGGCGGTCATCCTCGCGATGGGCTGCCGCGAGCGACCCCGTGGGGCTTTGAATATCCCCGGTTACCGCCCTGCGGGCATCTTCTCGGCGGGTACGGCACAGCGGCTCGTGAATATCGAGGGGTATATGCCCGGCAAAGAGGTCGTGATCCTCGGCTCGGGCGATATCGGTCTGATCATGGCGCGCCGCATGACCTTAGAGGGCGCTAAAGTAAAATTAGTAGCGGAACTGATGCCCTATTCGGGAGGCTTAAAGCGCAATATCGTCCAGTGTCTTGACGACTTCGGTATCCCGCTGAGATTGTCGCACACCGTTGTGGATATCGAGGGCAAAGAGCATATCTCCGCCGTGACGATCGCTCAGGTCGGCCCCGACCGCAAACCGATCAAGGGCACGGAGGAACGCTATACCTGCGATACCCTGCTGTTGTCCTGCGGTTTGATCCCCGAAAACGAGCTGAGCACCGCCGCGGGCGTGGAGCTGAGCCCCATCACCAACGGCCCTGTGGTCAACGAGAGTTTAGAAACGAATATCAAGGGCGTTTTCGCCTGCGGTAACGTATTGCATGTGCACGATCTGGTCGACTATGTGTCTGAGGAAGCGGCAAAGGCGGGACAGATCGCGGCGAAATTCGCGCAGGGCGCGATCGCCGATGAAACCGACAAGGAGATCGTGCTGAAAGCCGAGAGCGGCGTGCGCTATACCGTGCCCGTCACCATCCACCCCGACCGCGTGGACGATCAGGTGACGGTGAGATTCCGCGTAGGGGACGTGTACAAGGATTCATATGTGAGCGTGTACTTTGACGACAATCGTATTCGTCATCAGAAGAAGCGGATCTTAGCGCCCGGCGAGATGGAGCAGGTAGTGCTGACGAAGAAACAGCTCGCGGAGTATCCCGATCTGAAAACGATCACCGTGAAGATAGAGGGGGAATAACGATGGAGATCAGAGAATTGACCTGTATCAACTGTCCGATGGGCTGTCTGCTGACGGTCGAGATGGACGGCGATGAAATAAAAGAGATCAGCGGCTATACCTGTCCGCGCGGTAAGACCTACGCGCAGAAGGAGGTCACCAATCCTACCCGAATCGTTACGTCTACCGTGAAGGTGGTCGGCGGAAAGCGCGAGCGCGTCGCCTGCAAGACCGCGCACGATATCCCGAAGGATAAGATATCCGCCGTGATGGAGGCGATCAACGCCGCACAGGTGCAGGCGCCTGTCGTCATCGGCGAGGTGCTGATCCCGGACGTAGCGGGAACAGGCGTAGACGTTATCGCGACGGCGCATGCTGTGTAAAATTGCAGTGAATTTAACACACTAAACCATTAAAAAGTGTGCAAGAAAAGCGCCGCGGGAAAACTGAAAATTGTTCAAAACAGAGTAAATGCCGATCGTCCGTTGACTTTCGGCATTTTGTTGTTTATATTTGAAAAGATGAATTGACTTCGTCATGATTTGCCTGCGGCATGAAAAGGCTTTGCCGTGATTTGCCTGCGGCATGAAATGAGGGTAAAACTATGTCAAAAGTTAAAGCGTTTTTGAAACGTAAGAATATTGAGATCTCGTGGAAGCGGTACGGGATCGACGCGCTCGGCGCGATGGCGCAGGGTCTCTTTTGCTCGCTGCTGATCGGTACGATCGTCAAGACGGTCGGCGTGCTGTCGGGTTTGCAGTTCTTCACCGATATCGGTACCTACGCGATGGCGGTATCGGGCCCCGCGATGGCGGTCGCCATCGGCTACGCTCTGAAAGCCGACCCGATGGTGCTGTTTTCCTTGGCGGCGGTCGGCTATGCCGCAAACGCCGAGGGCGGCGCGGGCGGTCCCTTGGCGGTACTGATCATCGCGATCATCGCCGCGGAGTGCGGCAAGGCGGTCAGTAAGGAAACAAAGGTCGATATCCTCGTCACCCCTGCCGTGACGATCCTCGTGGGTGTGGCGCTGGCAAAGCTGATCGCGCCCCCGATCGGTACGGCGGCGAGCTGGTTCGGCGTGCTGATCGACTCGGCGACGAAGCTGCAGCCGTTTTTGATGGGAATCGTGGTATCGGTTCTGGTCGGTATCGCGCTGACGCTGCCGATCTCTTCGGCGGCGATCTGCTCGGTGCTCGGCTTGACGGGACTCGCGGGCGGCGCGGCTGTCGCGGGCTGCTGCGCTCAGATGGTCGGCTTTGCCGTGATGTCCTTCCGTGAGAACCGCTGGGGCGGTTTGGTGAGTCAGGGACTGGGCACCTCAATGCTCCAGATGCCAAATATCATGAAGAATCCGCGTATCTGGATCGCGCCGATCGTGACCTCGGCGATCACGGGCCCGATCGCGACCTGTCTGTTCAAGCTCGAAATGAACGGCGCGCCGATCAATTCGGGTATGGGTACATGCGGATTCTGCGGTCAGATCGGCGTTATCACGGGCTGGTTCACGCCTGCTGAGGAAGCGCTCGCGAAGGGCGCTCAGGCGATCGCGCCGAGCGCGATGGACTGGATCGGACTGGTGTTGATCTGCATTGTCCTCCCCGCCGTGATCACTCCGCTGATCAACCTGATCTTCCGCAAGATCGGCTGGGTCAAGGACGGAGATTTGAAGCTCGCTTAAATCAGTTAGGAGTTAGAAGTGAGGAGTTAGGAGTTAATGGCGGGCGCTGCCCGCACCCATTGATCTCTATATTATATAACTGCCACCGGGTAGGAATGTATCAAGCATTCGCGGCACATCGTTAGGTCTTTGAAGATGTGCTACGGATGCTTTTTTAATCGTCATTGCGAGGCTGAAAGTATATCATACTAATCCTTAATAAAAACCTTTATCATCTATTGCGCAATATTTCGTATAGCTTTGTTGGGCTCCTTGACAGGCGCCAGCCTGTCTGCGTCTCCCGTCGCGCTATCCGAAATATATCACTAATATCTGATTAAATCTGCAATCTCAACCTTTCAGGAAGTGAAAAAATGAAACGTTTTTATGATAAGCTGAATTATTTTTCCAACGGTGAAAAGATCCTGTGGACGGTGTCGGTCGCGATCATCACGGTCGCGTTCGTGGAATTTGATCGCGCGAATTGGCTGAGCTACATTGCCTCGCTGATCGGCGTGACCTCGCTGCTGTTCGCCGCAAAGGGGAATCCGTTCGGCATGGTGCTGATGATCGTGTTCAGCGCGATCTACGGCTATATCTCCTACACCTTCGCCTATTACGGCGAGCTGATCACCTATGTCGGCATGACGCTGCCGATGTCGGTGTGGTCGCTGATACAATGGCTCAGGCACCCGTATGAGGGTCAGCGGTCGCAGGTGACGGTCAACGCGAAGCTGAGCAAAAGGGATCGGCTCTTGATGGCGGGTCTGACAGCGGGCGTTACGGTCGCGTTCTACTTTATCCTCAGCGCTCTCGGTACGGCGAATATCCTGCCGAGCACGCTGTCCGTCGCGACGAGCTTTGCCGCCGTGTACCTGACGGGCAAGCGCAGTCCGTATTACGCGGTCGCCTACGCGCTGAACGATATCGTGCTGATCGTGCTGTGGGTGCTCGCGTCCGTTGAGGACAGCGGATATATCGGCGTGGCGATCTGCTTCGGCGCCTTCCTTGTCAACGATATCTACGGCTTCATCAACTGGAAGCGAATGGAGAAGGCGCAGAAACCCTCTGAATCCATGAACAAATAAAAAAATTAATGTTTTTCGATAAAAAACTATTGACAAACGAATTTTCTGTGTTATAATACAGTCAAGAGTTAACGATAAACGTTAATTACTTAATCTTTTCAGCAAAGAGGGAAATGTCATGGAAAATTCAATCAAGAGAAAGATCAATGTTTTCGGTAAGGTTGCCAAGATCATTACAATGATCATTATCGTATGCTTGCTTGTAGCGGAAGGCTTTATGCTGGTCGGCGACATCATCGTCGCCTGTGTTCCGAAGGACAGTGTGACGGTCGACGGAGCGGGAACAATCGATGTGAATGTGAACACCGAGTATTTCGGCTTGGACGGCGAACAGTTTTATGTGAACACCGGCAGCGGACGCCTCGCGCTCGGCGAGATCAGCACCGGCAGTCTGAACGTCAAAAACGAGAACGGCAATTTGAACGTCAACGGCGACTTCAAGCAGCTTCACTTTGACCTGAACGACGGTATGCTGATGCTGGTATACGGAATGGTATATGTCGCGGCGATCGTCGTGGCGCTGTTCTTCTTCCGCGCCTTGATGAAGCAGTTTATGGTGTGCGACAGTCCGTTCAGCGAGGGAGTCGTCAAGAAAATGCGCGCGTTCGCGATCGCGCTGATCCCCTGCACCGCGGCTGTTCTGATGATGAAATCGGCGATCTCCGCTATGCTCAGCGGCTCCTTTAACTTCGATATCGACTTTATCTCGGTTGCGTTTGTCGTTATTATCTTCATCTTGACGATGATCTTCAAATACGGCACAGAACTGCAAAAAGAGCACGACGAAACGGTGTAAGGTGACGATATGGGGAAGATTATAGTACGGCTCGACCGCGTGATGGCGGATCGGAAGATCGGGTTGAATGAGCTCAGTGAGCAGGTCGGCGTTTCTAATGTGAACCTCAGCAAGCTCAAAAACGGTCATATCAGCGCGATACGGTTTTCGACCTTGATCGCGATCTGCGAGGCACTGCACTGTCAGCCCGGTGATCTGCTCGAGTTTTCGGAAGAAAACTGAGAAATAAACATATAATATGACGTCCCGAGAGAAGCTCCCTCGGGACGTCGCTTTATATATACCCAAAAATAAGGAATATCGGGTTTGATGCAGAGATAGCGCAAGTGTTGAAAGGACTGAGATCGCGCCCTGCAGGACGGACGACCGATGAATATTCCTGCAATGTAACGCCAGTAGATCACAGACCGAACTTCGCTTCAAACTCCGCTAAATCGTTCTTGCAATGAATCGGCTCGCCGACGGATTTGATTGCCGAGTCGATGTCCTTTAAGCCGTTGCCCGTGACGATGGAGACGATGGTCGCGTCGTGCGGCAATCTCCCCTCGCGGCTGAGCTTTAAGAGCCCCGCCGTAGCGGTCACGCCCGCGGGTTCGCCGAATACGCCCGCGTTTTTGGCGAGGTACTTCTGCGCTGCGCGGATCTCGTCGTCGGTGACGTTGACGCAGAGCCCGCCGCTGTTCTTGATAGCGTTGATGGCTTTATCGGGGTTGCGCGGAACGCCCACGGCGATAGAGTCGGCGTAGGTGTTCTCCTCCTGCGGCTGCCAAGGCTGACCCGTCATGACGGCGGTGTTGATGGGGCAGCAGCCCTGCGCCTGCACGCTGATGATCCGCGGGATATGGTCGATCAGACCGACCATGTACATATCGTACAGACCCTTGTAAACGCCCGCGACGGTACAGCCGTCGCCGACCGATACCGCGACAAAGTCAGGCGCGTGAAAATCGAGCTGTTCGCAGAGCTCATGCGCGACGGTCTTTTTACCCTCGCTGAGATAGGGGTTGATGGCGGCGTTGCGGTTATACCAGCCGTATTTGTCGATGGCTGCCTTGGATAGCTCGAAGGTTTCCTCATAGCTGCCGTCCACGGCGGTGAGGTTCGCGCCGAACATCATCAGCTGGGCGATCTTGCCCTTGGGAGCGCGGGCGGGGACGAAGATATAGGTTCTGAGTCCCGCCTTTGCCGCGTTGCCCGCGAGGGAAGACGCCGCGTTGCCCGTAGAGGAACAGGCGATGGTGTCGTAGCCCGCTTCGATAGCTTTGGTCACCGCCATCGCGGAGGCGCGGTCCTTGAGGGACGCAGTCGGGTTCACGCCGTCGTCCTTGATGTACAGGCGGCGTATGCCGAGATCCTCGGCGATATTGGGCGCTTCATAGAGCGGCGACATACCGACCCGCAGTCCCGCGGGGACGGTGTCCTCTTCGATGGGGAGCAGCTCGCGGTAACGCCACATGGTGGGGTCGTCACGGTGGGCTAAGGTCTCTTTATTGAATCTTGCTTTGATATAGTCGTAGTCATAGATCACGTCGAGGATACCGCCGCATTCGCAGGTGGTGATATCCGGCGCGGGAGCGTAGGTCCTCCCGCATTTGACGCACTGACAGTATTTGATGTGTTTCATAGTGATATCTCGCTTAAAGCCTCCCTTTCCTAAGGGAGGTGGCACGAAGTGCCGGAGGGTTGTATCCTTTCCTGAATATGGTTGTTGATGTCTTCGCATACGTTTCTGAATTGACGCTGTATTTCCAAGTTTGTGTACCGTAAAACTAAAAATCCATATTTTTCAATGTCTTTGGTACGTTTGGAATCATATGCTACAGTGCTTTCTTTTTCATAATGCTGATTGCCGTCCAGTTCAATGATCAATTTTGCTTTCGGACAAAAGAAGTCAACAATATAGGATTCTATCACATATTGTCTGTGAAAACGAATCGGGTGGTTTCGAAGAAAATCATACCAAAGATGATTTTCTTCCTTTGTTGGATTTTTTCTTAATGCACGCGCATTCTTTCTTGATTGTAATTCTCTGGGGATAGGTTTTTCTTTACTCATGGCAACCCTCAGTCAGCTGGCGCTGACAGCTCCCTTAGGAAAGGGAGCCTATTAAGCCAACTTCCTTATTGAACGCGTCGATGTACTCGTCGAGCTGTTCGGCTTGCTTATGCACAGCGTCCCAGGTGTTCTCGGTGTCATACCACAGGGCGTTGAGCTCTTCGACGGTCCTGCCCTGCTGTTCGACCCAGGTGTAGTACTTGAGGTTGTGGACGCGCTTGCGCTCTTTGTAGCTAAGCTCGAGCATGTTGTCGTCCTTGAGGTTCAGGATATGCAGGTTGTGGTCGAGCTCCGCCTTGTGCATATCGTACTCACCGTACATTTCGCCGAGCTCCTTGATGCGGCTCTGATACATGGCGGCGGAGTCGGTGAGGACGGTGCCGAGGACGTCGTGCTCGGTGAATTCGTAGTACTTCGCCATCTTGATACAGCACAGGATATTCGCGATACCTGAGATACCTAAGAGGCTGAGCTGTTCGGCAAGCTCCCTGTCTACGCCGACGGAGACGAGATAGTCGATGCCCTCGGGCGTGTTGAACAGGCGGAGGAGGCGCTGGCTGTCCTCGTCGTCGATGTCGATGACCATATCGGTGTTCTTGACGTTATGGATCCACGGGATATGCTTGTCGCCGATGCCCTCGATGCGGTGACCGCCGAAGCCGTTGTCGAGAATGGTGGGGCACTGGAGAGCTTCGCCGACGCCGAGCTTGAGGGTCGGGTACTGCTCTTTCAGATAATCGCCCGCGCTCATGGTGCCCGCGCTGCCTGATGT
Source organism: uncultured Ruminococcus sp. (assembly GCA_902798755.1). Lineage (GTDB taxonomy): Bacteria > Bacillota > Clostridia > Oscillospirales > Acutalibacteraceae > Ruminococcoides. The sequence continues at coordinate 27,762 of CADBYC010000024.1, forward strand.
AAAGCAAGCGCCCGCGAAACGGTCGCCGTCGCTCTTGATGGCTTCAAAGGCGTCCGAAAGCGCGTGACCGGTGACGTTGTAGTGCCACAGGGGGTTGCCCATTTCTTCGAACTGGTTGAAGATCATGACGTCGTCGCGCTGACGGAGCTCCCATGTCTTGTCGAAGATCTCCTTGACGTTCGATTCACAGCCGGGGGTCGCGATGACCTCGCCCGCGATCTTAGAGAGCCACTCAAAGCGCTCGCGGCTCATTTCGGCGGGGAGGATCGCGATACTGTCGCAGGACAGCAGCTTTGAGTTGAACGCACCGCCGCGGCAGTAGTTGCCGGTAGAGGGCCATACCGCTTTATGGCGGGTCGCGTCGAACTGGCCTGTCACGAGGCGGGGAGCAAGGCAGCCGAAGGACGCGCCGACCTTGTGACAGCCTGTGGGGAACCACTTGCCGACGATGGCGAAGATACGCGCCTTCACGCCTGTCAGGGCAGAGGGCAGCTCGATGATGTTCGGGATCTCACGGAACAGACCGCCGCTCTCCTTGGGTTCGTTCTTCCAGGTGATACGGAAGAGGTTGACGGGGTCGACGTCCCACAGACCCGTTGTTTTCAGCTTTTCCTTGATCTGCTCGGGGATCAGCTCGGGGTGCTGCATTTGTTTGATGGTGGGGATAATGATGTTGTTCTCCCGCGCCTTTTCGATATTGTGCTGTAAGCCTTCTTTGTTAACGGTAAAATCGATCATGATGGTTCCTCCTCGATGAATGATTAAGTATTGTCCGTATCTTCTTCGTCCGTCAGATACGAGTAAAGCGTGAATTTGGATATGCCGAAGTACTTGGCAATCTTGTCGCCTGATTTGGTGATCAGCAGGGCGCCCTTGCTGTTCAGGTAGCGGATCGCGCGCTGTTTGTCGTCCTTGTTCATCAGGGAAACGGGCTTGCCGATCAGCTCGGTAGACTTCCAGAGCAGTTCGTCGAGCAGCTCGCCGACGTGCGGGGTGATCCGCTCGGGCTCACAAGCGGTAGCGGGAGCGGTCAGCTCGGTCAGTGAAGCCGCCGCGACGCTCAGGGCGGTGATGTCGTGGTTGATCGAGAAGATGGCGGTCGCCCTGCCCTTTTCGTCACGAATGTAGACGGTAGTGGATTTGAGCACCTTGCCGTCGGAGGTCTTGGTGAAGTAGCCGATACGATCCTCGCGGTTCTGTTCGGCTTGGCTGAGCTCTTCGAGCACGACTGCCGACGCGCCGTCGCCGACACGGCGCCCTGTGACCTCGCCGTTTTCGATGTAGATGATGGAGCTGTCGGCGGCGTTCTCGACCGTCAGGTCGTGGATCGCTACCTCACAGCTTTTGCCGTAGTGCACGGCGATGGCGTGAGCGAGCGAGCAGAGGGTGGCTTTGAGTTGTTCATTCAACAAATCGACGCCTCCTTTCAGAAAATCATGAGTGTGTTGCGGAGCGACTTGTCGGTTTGATTCACAAAAATTTTCAGGTAAACTAACAACTATTTATATTGTAATACATTCCGCAGAGATTATCAATGCTTCAAGGCGATTTTTTCGCGAAAAACTGCAGAATTATTTATGATTATTTGCGTTTTTGAGCTTCCAAAAAATACAGCTTGTGGTATAATAATCGTATATATCCGATTATTATACAAATCTATATGCCCGCCCGGTTTGTCGCTTTGCGACAACGGGCGATGGCTGATTATACCATGAACTCCTATGGAGTTATGGTATAATAAACTATGTATAAGATTTGATAACGTATTATGAACGAGCAACGGAAGGATAATCCATCATGAAAACCTGTGATTTACATACGCATTCCGTCTATTCCGACGGTACTTTGACGCCGTTTGAGCTAATGGACAGAGCGATCGGAGCGGGGCTGTCCGCGCTGGCGATGACCGACCACAATACCGTAGCGGGTCTGCCTGATTTTACAAAGGCGGCTAAGGGCAAGCCGATCGAGATCGTGCCGGGGGTGGAGTTCACCACCGCCGACAACGGCACGGAGCTGCATATCTTAGGGCTGTTCATCACGCCCGATCAGTACGATACGATCAACCGTTATATTGCACGCGCCGCGGAGATGAAAGACGAGAGCAACTATCGGCTGATCAAACGGCTCAGAGAGGAAAAGGGCTATGATATCACCTACCGTGAGGTGCTCGAGGGCACCAAGGGCAATATCAACCGCGCCAACATCGCGGCGGTGCTGGTGAAAAAAGGCTATATCGGGAGTATCTCGGAGGGCTTTGATACCATCCTGCACAAGGACTACGGGCTGTATGAGCCGCCCGAGAGATTGTCGTCGACGGGCACGATCTCCTTTATCCGTTCGATCGGAGCGGTCGCCGTATGGGCGCACCCGTACTTCCACATGACCTTCGATCAGGCGGAGGAGTTCCTGCCGCGCGCGGTGAAGGCGGGCCTGCAGGGCATGGAGACGATGTACAGCACCTATGACGACGAAACGACGCAGAAGGCGAGAGAGGTCAGCAGGAGGTTCGGTATCTGCGAGAGCGGCGGCAGTGATTTTCACGGCGCGAACAAGCCGCATATCGCCCTCGGTACAGGGCAGGGAAACCTGCAGATCCCGTATGAATTTTACGAAAAACTGAAAAGCCTGAAAGATACCTAAAAATTTTTCAGAAAACCGAAAATTTTATTTGACAACACGCATGGATATAGTATAATGAAGATAGAAGAATTCTGTTGAGATTTCTTGATGTTCAAAGTCAGATAAGGAGGAATATTCATGAATTTTGACGCGATCAAAAAAGCAGCCGAAAACTATGAAAAGGATATGACAGCGTTCCTGCGCGAGCTGATCGCTATCCCCAGCGAATCTGCAGAGGAAGAGGGCGTAGCAAAGCGCATCGTAGAGGAGATGGAGAAGCTCCGTTTTGACGAAGCCTTCATCGACAAGATGGGCAACGTCCACGGCGTGATGGGCAAGGGCGAGAAGATCATCGCCTTTGACGGTCATATCGACACGGTAGGTCTCGGCGAGCTGAGCAACTGGAAGTTCGACCCCTACAAGGGCTATGAAAATGAGACCGAGATCGGCGGACGCGGCGGCTCTGACCAGACGGGCGGCGTGGTGTCGGCGGTCTACGGCGCGAAGATCATGAAGGACCTCGATCTGATCCCCGAGGGCTACAAGGTGCTGGTCACGGGCACGGTGCAGGAAGAGGACTGCGACGGCTTATGCTGGCAGTATATCCATAACGAAATGGACGTTACCCCCGAATTCGTCGTCATCACCGAGCCGACCGACAAGGGCATCTACCGCGGCCATCGCGGACGCATGGAGATCCGCGTCGAGGTCAAGGGCGTATCCTGCCACGGCTCCGCTCCCGAGCGCGGCGATAACGCGATCTATAAGATGGCGGAGATCGTGCTGAACGTCAAAGAGCTCAACGACCGTCTGCACTATGATCCCTTCCTCGGCAAGGGCACTGTTACGGTCACTCAGCAGTTCTATAACTCTCCCTCCCGCTGTGCGGTCGCTGATTTCGCGGCGATCTCGCTCGACCGCCGACTGACCGACGGCGAGACATGGGAAAGCGCGCTGGAAGAGGTACGCAATCTGCCCGCCGTCAAGAAGTACGGCGCGGAAGTCAGCATGTATAAATACGAGCGTCCGTCATGGACAGGACTGGTCTATCCGACCGAATGCTACTTCCCGACATGGGTCATTCCCGAGAGCCACCCCGCCTGCAAAGCGCTGGTCGCTTCTCACAAGGGCATGTACGGCGAGCCGAGAGTCGACAAGTGGACCTTCTCGACCAACGGCGTTTCCATCATGGGCCGCTACGGTATCCCGTGTATCGGCTTCGGACCGGGCGCGGAGGCTCAGGCGCACGCTCCAAACGAGATCACGTGGAAAGAGGACCTCGTCCGCTGTGCCGCCGTGTACGCGGCTGTGCCGATGAATTACGCGCAGGAAAAGTAATGTTTTTGTAAAAAGGCTTTACGAAAGGAATAACGATATGAGCAAAACAGCAGAACTCGCCGCCAAGCTGCGCGGCTTAGATATCCAAGAGATGTATGAAAACGACTTCTTCCTGACATGGGACAAGACGGACGACGAGATCGCCGCTGTCTTTGCGGTCGCCGACGCGCTCCGCGATTTAAGGGAGAGGAATATCTCTACCAAGATCTTTGACTCGGGTCTGGGGATCAGCAACTTCCGCGATAACTCCACCCGTACCCGCTTTTCCTTTGCCTCCGCGTGCAACCTGCTCGGCTTAGAGGTGCAGGATCTTGACGAGGGCAAGAGCCAGATCGCCCACGGCGAGACCGTGCGCGAGACCGCGAACATGATCTCGTTCATGGCGGACGTCGTCGGTATCCGCGACGATATGTACATCGGCAAGGGTCACACCTATCAGAAGGAGGTCGTCGACGCGCTCAAAGAGGGCTACAGGGACGGCGTGCTCGAGCAAAAGCCGACCCTCGTCAATCTGCAGTGCGACATCGACCACCCGACTCAGACGCTCGCCGATCTCGACCATGTGATCCACTATTTCGGCGGCGTAGAGAACCTCAAGGGCAAGAAGGTCGCCATGACATGGGCGTATTCGCCGTCCTACGGCAAGCCGCTGTCCGTCCCGCAGGGCGTGATCGGTCTGTTCACCCGCTTCGGCATGGACGTTGTCCTCGCTCACCCCGAGGGCTATGACGTGATGCCCGAGGTCGAAGAGGTCGCGAAGGCGAACGCCGAGAAGAACGGCGGTTCGTTCTCTAAAACCAACGACATGAAGGAAGCGTTCAAGGACGCGGATATCGTCTATCCCAAGAGCTGGGCTTCGTTCGCAGCGATGGAAAAGCGCACCGATCTGTACGGCAAGGGCGATTTTGAGGGCATCGACAGGCTCGAAAAAGAGCTGCTCGCCGAGAACGCCACCCATAAGGATTGGGAATGTACCGAAGAGATGATGGAGCTGACCAAGGACGGCAAGGCGCTGTATCTGCACTGCCTGCCCGCCGATATCACCGATGTGTCCTGCAAGGAGGGCGAGGTCGCGGCAAGCGTTTTCGACCGCTACCGCGCGCCGCTGTACAAGCAGGCTTCCTATAAGCCCTATATCATCGCCGCGATGATCTTCCTCGCAAAGGTCAAAGACCCCGCCAAGGCGCTGGAGGAATTAGAGGCAAAGGGTAAGGAACGCAAGGCGTATTGATAGTTAGGAGTGAGAAGTGAGGAGTGAGGAGTTGAGGGAAACGCTTCGCGTTTTGATTCTTATAAACAGGCGTGGGCAGCGCCCACCATTAACTCCTAACTACTAACTTATAACTCCTCACTAAAACAGTGTTTTATGCGGGACTCTCTATGAGTTGTCCCGATAGCTTTAAGTGATTATGAAACGTAAGATCGTGGTAGCCCTCGGCGGGAACGCTCTGGGCAAAAACCTGAATGAACAATTATCGGCGGTGAAGTTCACCGCGAGGGCGCTCGCCGACCTGATCGAGGACGGCAACGAGGTCGTCATCACCCACGGCAACGGTCCGCAGGTGGGGCGTATCGACTCCGCGATGGCGGCGCTGTGCCGTGAGGACAGCTCTGTCGAGCGCACACCGCTGTCGATGTGCGTCGCCATGAGCCAGGCGTATATCGGCTACGATATCCAGAACGCCCTGCGCGAGGAGCTGCTCTCCCGCGATATCTACAAGCCCGTCGCGACCATCGTCACGCAGGTGCTGGTGGACGGCGACGATCCCGCCTTGCAGAATCCGACCAAGCCTATCGGCAAGTTCATGAGTGAAGCCGACGCGCAAAAGGAGCATGAGCGGCTGGGCTTTACCATGCGCGAGGACGCGGGACGCGGCTGGCGCAGAGTGGTGCCCTCTCCCGAACCGAAAAAGATCGTCGAGCTCGACGCGATCCGCGCGTCGGTGGAGGACGGCTCCGTGGTCATCTGCTGCGGCGGCGGGGGTATCCCCGTCAAAAAGGTCGGCAACTTCCACAAGGGCGTGGGCGCGGTCATCGACAAGGACAATGTGTCGTCCCTGCTCGCCGATAACCTGAACGCCGATATCCTCTTGATCCTGACCGCGATCGACAAGGTCAGGATCCGCTACGGCAAGCCCGACGAGCTGAGCCTTGACAGCATGAGCCTTACGGACGCGCGCCGCTATATCGCGGACGGCGAGTTCGCTGCGGGCAGTATGCTCCCGAAGGTAGAGGCCGCCGCGCGCTTTGTCGAAAGCGGCAACGGTCGTATCGCCGTGATCGCCGCCTTGCATCAGGCGGGAGAAGCTGTCAGAGGACAGGCGGGGACGGTCATCTTTGAGTGAGGAGTTAGGAGTGAGGAGTTAGGAGTTGATGGCGGGCGTTGCCCGCACCCGATTGATATAGTAATAAAAATAACGCTTGCGACCCTGAAAAAAGAGTTGCAAGCGTTTCATTATGTCTGTCTGTATTTCAATCCAAAAGCCGTCAGGCTTTCCCAACATTCCTCACTCCTCACTCCTCACTCCTAACTCCTAACTCTTTATGATCCTGCCGCGGCAATACTTCGCTTTCAGGGCTTTGACGTCGCCCGCGAGGTAGACGGAGCGCTCGAGCCGCTCTTGCAGGGTCAGCGGCTGGGGGTGGGGGAGAAGGCTGTCGTCGAGCACGACAGCGTCGAGCTCATAGCCCTTTTCGAATGAGCCGACCTTGCCGAAGAATTCGCCGCCGCCCTTGGTCGCCAGATAAAAGACCTCGGCGACATTCAGCGGCTTGCAGGATTGGTCGACATGCCGCCAGTACAGGCGGCTGACCTGCAGCGCGTCCACCATCGCGGTGAACATGCTCTCGCTGTGACCGCCCGCGACGTCGGAGCCGAGCCCGAGCTTCATATCGCGGTCGAGGTATTTTCTGACCGGCGCGATGCCCGAGGCGACGTTGGTGTTGGACGCGGGACAGTGGGCGATGAAAACGCCGTTTTCTTTCATTTTGGCGATCTCGTCGTCGTCGGAGTAGACGCAGTGCGCCATGACGGTCTTTTCAGGCTTGCCGAACAGCCCGAAGCGGCTGTACGCTTCGCCGTAGTTTTTTGCCCACGGACAAAGCTCCCTGACCCATTCCACCTCGCCGGGGTTCTCGCTCAGGTGCGACTGGACGGGGACGTGATATTCTTTGCTCAGCTCGCCCAGTCCCGCCATCAGCTCGTCGGAGCACGAGGGCGTGAAGCGCGGGGTGATGATGGGATAGGTGTTTTTGTATTTGTGCTGTGTTTCCTTTAAAAAGCGTTCGGTATCGGTGATGGAAGCCTGAGCGGAGGCTTCGCGCAGGGTATCGGGGGAGTTGCGGTCCATGTTGACCTTGCCGACATAGCTGACGACGCCGATCTTCTCAAGCTTATCCATCAAGAGCTCGGTCGCTTCTCTGTGCAGGGTGCCGAAGATCACAAGGCGCGTGGTGGCGCTGTTTTTGACGGCGTTCGCAAAGATGGTATAGGCTCTGTCGGCGTAGGCGAGGTCGCCGTATTTGCTCTCTTCGGGAAAGGCGTAGGTGTTCAGCCAGTCGAGCAGCTCTCTGTCCATGCCCAGCCCCCGGTAGGCGTACTGCGGCGCGTGGATATGCAGGTCGACCATGCCCGGCATGACCAGCATACCGCTGTAGTCGTGCAGGGGAAGACCGCCGTATTCTTCGGGGATCGAGTCAAAGACGCCGAGGCTTATGCCGTCCTCGCAGACAAGATAGCCGTTTTCTTTCGTGATCAGGGTATTTTGGTCGGCGCTGTAACAGATATCGCCGTGAATGATGAAGCTGTTCATGATGACCTCCGACGGATCAGGGTGAGTATGAAAGGATTTTACAGCCTTATTATACCGCTCTTTGGGGCTGCTTGCAACTTTTTCGGCGAAAAATGCGCTTGAAAATGCTCTTGCGGAAATAAGATACGGCGCGTTTGTTCACAGTTTGTTAAAAATGATAAAAACAGCTATATTATCTATGTCAAATTTTGCAATATTTTCAATTGCTATCGAATCGCCGTTTATGTATAATTATGGTGTAACCGTATCTCAATGGGGGGATACGCGTAAAAATCCTTTTATGATAACAGGAGGAAAAAAATGAAGAAAATTATTGCTATGCTCTTAGCCGTTCTCTTTGTTTGCGGTGCGCTGGCTGCTTGCGGCGGCACTAACAACAATGCAAACAACGGCGCTGCCACCAAGGACGAGAAGCCCGCTACCAACTTCAAGGCCGGTTTCATCTTCCTGCATGACGAGAACTCTACCTATGACCTTAACTTCATCAACGCTGCTAAGGCTGCTTGTGAGAACCTGGGTGTAGAGTGCGTTCTCAAGACCAACATCGGCGAGACCAACGACTGCAAAAACACCGCTCTTGACCTGGTAGACCAGGGCTGCGGTTTTGTATTTGCCGATTCCTTCGGTCATGAGGACTTCATGATCGCTGCGGCTCAGGAGTGCCCCGACGTTCAGTTCGCTCACGCGACCGGTACCAAGGCTCACACCGAGAATCTGCCGAACTTCCACAACGCTTTCGCTTCCATCTACGAGGGCCGTTACCTTGCAGGCGTTGCCGCGGGTATGAAGCTCAACGAGATGATCGAAGAGGGCAAGATCACCGCTGAAGAGGCTAAGATCGGTTATGTAGGCGCTTACACCTATGCAGAGGTTAAGTCCGGCTACACCTCCTTCTTCCTCGGCGCTCGCTCCATCTGCCCGACCGCTACCATGGAAGTACAGTTCACCGGTTCCTGGTATGACGAGACTGCAGAGAAGGAAGCTGCTACCACTCTGATCAACGACAAGTGCGTCCTGATCTCTCAGCACGCTGACTCCATGGGCGCTCCGACCGCTTGTGAGGACGCGGGTGTTCCCGACGTTTCCTACAACGGTTCTACTGTTGAGTCCTGCCCCAACACCTTTATCGTTTCTTCCCGTATCGACTGGACTCCCTACCTCGAGTATGCCATCAAGGCTGCTATGAACGGCGAGAAGTTCGATACCGACTGGACCGGCACTCTGGCTACCGGCTCTGTTGTTCTGACCGACATCAACGACAAGGCTGCCGCTAAGGGCACCCAGGAGAAGATCGACGAAGTCAAGGCTAAGCTCGAGTCCGGCGAGATCCACGTCTTCGATACCTCTACCTTCACCGTAAAGGGCGAGACCCTGACCACCTATCAGGCTGACGTTGACACCGACGCTGAGTTCAAGGGCGACACCGAAGTAATCGCTGACGGTTACTTCCACGAGTCTGAGTATCGTTCCGCTCCTTACTTCGATCTCGACATCGACGGTATCACTCTGCTGAACACCGCGTTCTAATTTAAACGAACCAATACCGTAAAGGGAAGCTGATCTTTCGGCTTCCCTTTACGTGGTTTATATTACACTCATTGTGAGCAATTAGGAATCTTCATGGCAAAGCCAATTCATGCCCTCAGGCAAATCACGGCAAAGCCAAATCATGCCCTCAGGCAAATCATGGCAAAGCCAAATCATGCGCTCTGCGCAAATCATTTATTGATGAATTGACAGCAAGCTGTCATGATTTGAACCGTTTGCGGTTCATGATTTCTCGCGCGAATGCACTCCATGAATTGAATCGCAGAGCGATTCGTGAGTATTCCTAATTATTCAACAGTTACAAGGGGGTAGAATCTTTGGAAAATAAAGCAGCAGTCAGCTTCCGCCATATCACCAAGGCGTTCGGCAGCAAGGTCGTTGCCAACAAGGACGTTTCTATGGATATCATGCGCGGAGAGATCCTCGCGCTGCTCGGCGAAAACGGCTCCGGCAAGACGACGCTGATGAATATGCTATCGGGTATCTATCATCAGGACTCGGGTCAGATCCTTGTCGACGGCGAAGAGGTGCATATCAACTCGCCGAAGGACGCCTACGCGCTGGGTATCGGCATGATCCACCAGCATTTCAAGCTCGTTGACGTCTTTACCGCCACCGAGAACGTCGCGCTGGGCATGGACAAAAAGCAGACAGGCGGCGCGAAGGAGATCGCGAAGGCGATCACCGAGATCTGCGACCGCTACGGCTTTGACGTGGATCCCAAGAAAAAGGTCTACAACATGACCGTATCTCAGAAGCAGACGCTCGAGATCGTCAAGGCGCTGTACCGCGGCGCGAATATTCTCATTCTCGATGAACCGACCGCCGTTCTGACGCCGCAGGAAACGGACAAGCTCTTTGCCGTACTGCGCAACATGAAAGCGGACGGCAAGTCTATCATCATCATCACGCATAAGCTCAACGAGGTGCTCGCGATCTCCGACCGCGTGTCGATCCTCAGAAAGGGCGAATATATTGACACCGTCAAGACCGCCGAGGCGACCGTCCAGTCGCTGACGGATATGATGGTCGGTCAGAAGGTCGAGCTGGATATCGAGCGACCCGAGATCGAGGACAAACAGCTCAGGCTCTCGATCAGCCATCTGACCTGCCTTGACAAATACGGCGTGACCGCCCTCGACGACGTCAGCTTTGACGCTTTCGGCGGCGAGATCTTAGGTATCGCCGGTATCTCCGGCTCGGGTCAGAAACAGCTTCTTGAGTCGATCGCGGGTCTGCAGAAGGCGGAGAGCGGCAGCTCGATCGAGTATATCAAGCCTGAATCCGGCGCGAGAGATCAGCTGATCGGCAAATCCGTTTCCGAGATCAAGAAGATGGGCGTCGCGCTCTCCTTCGTTCCCGAGGACAGACTCGGTATGGGTCTGGTGGGCACGATGGGTATGTCGGACAACATGATGCTGCGCTCCTACGAGAAGGGTCACGGTATGTTCACCGACCGCAAAACGCCCCGCAACCTTGCCGAAAAGGTCAAGGAGGAGCTGGAGGTCGTCACTCCCGGTATCTCCACCCCCGTCAGAAAGCTCTCGGGCGGTAACGTCCAGAAGGTTCTGGTCGGTCGAGAGATCGCTTCGAATCCTACGGTGCTGATGGCGGCGTACGCGGTGCGCGGTCTGGATATCAACACCTCTTATACCATCTACCATCTCCTGAATGAACAGAAGAAAAAGGGCGTCGCCGTTATCTATGTCGGCGAGGACCTCGACGTACTGCTCGCGCTGTGCGACCGTATCGCGGTGCTGTGCGGCGGCAAGCTCAACGGCATCGTAGACGGCAGGACCGCGACCAAGGAAGAGGTCGGTCTGCTGATGACCAATCTGAAAGAAGACGGACAGGAGGGACAGAAGAATGACAACGACTAAGGACGCAAGCTCCCGCGGGAAGCTGTTCCATATCGTCAAGCGCACGGACCTGCCGGTGTGGAAAAGCTGGCTGATCCGTATCGCGGCGATCGTCTTTTCGCTGATCGTCTGCGCGATCATCATCGTCGCCGTGACCGGCGATAACCCGATCCAGGTATACGCTACCATGGTCAAGGGCGCTGTCGGCTCCACCAGACGTTTCTGGGTACTGCTGCAGGAGATCGCGATGCTCTTGTGCGTATCGCTGGCGGTCACTCCCGCCTTCAAGATGCGATTCTGGAACATCGGCGCCGAGGGTCAGGTGCTCATCGGCGGCTTGGGCGCTACCGCGATCATGTTAAAGCTCGGACACACCCTCCCCGCTCCCGTCGTCCTGATCTTGGTCATCGTGACCAGTATCCTCTGCGGCGCGATCTGGGGCGTGATCCCCGCTATCTTCAAGGCGTTCTGGAACACCAACGAAACGCTTTTCACCCTGATGATGAACTACATCGCGATCCAGATCGTTTCGTACTTTACCTACATCTGGTCGTCCAACAAGGGCAACAACGTTATCAACACCATCAATACCGACAACCACGCGGGCTGGTTCACCCTGCCCCAGTCGGTCGATAAATACGGCTATCTGCTGAATATCCTGCTGGTCGCGGTGCTGACGGTACTGCTGTACTTCTACCTCAACCGCTCCAAGCAGGGCTATGAGATCGCCGTCGTCGGCGAAAGCATCAACACCGCGAAGTACGCGGGCATCAACGTCAAAAAGGTCATCATCCGTACCATGCTGATCTCCGGCGCGCTGTGCGGCGTGGCGGGCATGCTGCTGGTATCCGGTACCGACCATACCATCACCCCGAACACCGCAGGCGGCAGAGGCTTTACCGCGATCATGGTATCGTGGCTCGCCAAATTCAATCCGCTGTTCATGGTGCTGACCTCTCTGCTGCTCGTGTTCATGTCACGCGGCGCGATCGAGATCTCCACCGTATTCGGTCTCAACACCTCGTTCTCGGATATCATCACCGGTATCATCATCTTCTTCATCATCGGTTCCGAGTTCTTCATCAACTACAGTATCAAGAGAACACACGCGAAGGAGGTTGAGGCGAAATGATCGTATCGTTTATCCATCGCGCGGTCATGCAGGGTATTCCGCTCCTGTTCGGCGCGACCGGTGAGATCATCACCGAAAAAAGCGGCAACCTCAACCTTGGTATCCCCGGCGTTATGTACGTCGGCGGTATCTCCGGCGTAATCGGCGCCTTTATGTACGAGAATTCCCTGCCCGACAAGAGCATGGCGAATCCGTTTTTGGCGATCATGATCCCGCTGCTGTGCTGTCTGCTCGGCTCGTTCCTCATGGGTCTGATCTACTCCTTCCTGACCACCACCCTCAGAGCGAATCAGAACGTAACGGGTCTTGCAATCACCACTTTCGGCGTGGGTCTGGGCAACTTCTTCGGCGGCTCGCTGATCAAGATCGTCGGCGCTGACGTTCCCTCTATCACCCTGTCCACTACCTCTAAATTCTTCTCCGCGACCCTGCCCTTCGCGAAAGACTTGGGCTGGTTTGGTGAGATCTTCCTCAACTACGGCTTTTTGGCGTATCTTGCGGTGATCATCGCCATCGTCGCTTCGATCTATCTCAAGAGAACGCGTTCGGGTCTGAACCTGCGCGCGGTCGGCGAGAACCCCGCTACCGCTGACGCGGCGGGCGTCAACGTCTCTCGCTACAAGTACCTCTCCACCTGCATCGGCAGTATGATCGCGGGTCTGGGCGGCTTGTACTATGTCATGGACTATGTCAGCGGCGTATGGTCGAACGACGGCTTCGGCGACCGCGGCTGGCTCGCCATCGCGCTGGTCATCTTCACTGTCTGGAAACCGAACTTCGCGATCATCGGCTCTATCCTCTTCGGCGGACTGTACATCGTCCACAATTACCTCAACCAGTTCTTCCCCTTTATCCCCGTGGATATGGGTACTCAGGAGCTGATCAAGATGGCGCCTTACGTCGTTACCGTTCTGGTGCTGATCTTTAACTCCATGCGCAACAAGCGTGAGAATCAGCCGCCTGAGGCGCTGGGACTGTCGTACTTCCGCGAGGATAGGTAGCTGTCGGTTGAGAGTTAGGAATGAATGGCGGGCGTTGCCCGCACCCGATTGATATACTTTGCTATAAAAATAACGCTTGCGACCCTTTTATAGAGTTGCAAGCGTTTATTTTATTGATATCTTGATTTGATTCAAAAGCCGTTATACTAAGTAGCAATAAAAAACTTAAAACAGATATTAGCAGATTATTTTGCAGAGCAAGGCGGAGAGCGCAGGCAGGCTGTCGCCTGTCAAGCTCGACAACGCAGCTATGCGAAAAGCGTTATTCACGCGAGTTAGCAGTTAAAATATATCAACCGCATCAGTGCGCGGATAAAGACGCCGCGCGTCATTGCACGCTGAACAGGAGCTGACCGTAGGACGGGTAGGGCCAGTAGGACGCGTCGGTGCACATCTCCATCTCGTCGGAGATCGCGCGGAGTTCGTCCATGGTCTTGAGCGTTTCGTTACAGCAGTACTCGGCGTGGCTCTGGAGGTTCTTGCGGTAGGCGATAGAGCCGCCGACCTTGGAATCCAGCTCGTCGATCTTCTCGCTGAACGCGGAGAGCAGGTCGCTGAGCTTGTTGAGCAGCTTGATCTCGGCGTCTACGCGGATATCGTCGCTGACAGCGCGTTTGCGGGTGACGGTCTGTGCGAGTTTGCCCGTGAACGCGGACACGGCGGGGAAGATGTCCTTCTTCGCCATATCGAGCATGGTCAGCGCCTCGAGGTCGATGATCTTGATATAGTTCTCGAGCAGGATCTCCTGACGCGCCTTGACTTCGATCTCGTTGAAGATGTGGTTGCGCTCGAAGAGGTCGAGGTTCTTCTTGAGGGTATATTTTTTCAGCGCTTCGGGGGTGGAACGCAGGTTCAACAGTCCGCGTCTTTCGGCTTCCGCTACCCACTCGTCGGTGTAGCCGTCGCCGTTGAAGATGATACGGCGGTGCTTTTTCAGGTTCTTGCGGATCAGTCGGCGCACGGCGGCGTCGATGTCGGTCGCCTTTTCCAGCTCGTCGGAGAAGGACGACAGCACGTCGGCGACCATCGTATTAAGCATGATATTGGGGCAGGAGATATTCAGCGCAGAGCCTAAGGCGCGGAACTCAAATTTGTTGCCCGTAAAGGCGAAGGGCGAGGTGCGGTTGCGGTCGGTGGTGTCCTTGCGGAACTCGGGCAACGCTTCGGCGCCCGTGTTCATGATGACCTTGCCCTGGCTTTCGTAGTCCTCGCGGTTGATGATGGCTTCGACGATGGCTTCGAGGTCGTCTCCGAGGAACATCGAGATGATGAAGGGCGGAGCCTCGTCGCCGCCCATGCGGTGGTCGTTGCCCGCGGTCGCGACGGACAGGCGCAGAAGATCCTGATAGTCGTCCACCGCCTTGATCACGGCGGTCAAAAACAGCAGGAACTGGGTGTTTTCTTCGGGCTTTTTACCGGGCTTTAAGAGGTTCTCGCCCGTGTTGGTGGAGAGCGACCAGTTGTTGTGCTTACCGGAGCCGTTCACGCCCTTGAAGGGCTTTTCATGCAGCAGGCATACCATGCCGTGCTTCCTCGCAATACGCTTCATCAGCTCCATCGTCAGCTGATTGTGGTCGGCGGCGATGTTGACGGTCGTAAAGATCGGGGCAAGCTCGTGCTGTGCGGGGGCGACCTCGTTGTGCTCGGTCTTGGCGTAGATGCCCAGTTTCCACAGCTCCTCGTCGAGCTCGGTCATGAACGCCTTGACGCGCTGCTTGATCGCGCCGAAGTAGTGGTCGTCGAGCTGCTGACCCTTGGGAGAACGTGCGCCGAAGAGGGTCCTGCCTGTATATTTGAGGTCCTTGCGGCGGTCGTACATCTCTTTGTCGATCAGAAAGTACTCCTGCTCGGGACCGACGGTCGCTTCTACGCGGGTGATGTCGTCGCGACCGAGCAGGTGCAGGATACGCACCGCTTCATGATTGATGACGTCCATCGAGCGCAGCAGGGGGGTCTTCTTATCCAGCACGTCGCCCGTATAGGATACGAACGCGGTGGGGATACACAGGGTATTGTCCTTGACAAAGGCGGGAGAGGTCGGGTCCCACGTCGTATAGCCGCGGGCTTCAAAGGTGGCGCGGATACCGCCGGAGGGGAAGGAGGACGCGTCGGGCTCGCCCTTGATCAGCTCCTTGCCCGAGAACTCCATGATCACATGGCCGTCCGCGTGGGGAGAGATGAAGCTGTCGTGCTTTTCGGCGGTGATGCCCGTCATGGGCTGGAACCAGTGGGTGTAGTGGGTACAGCCCTTTTCGATCGCCCATTCCTTCATCGCCTCGGCGACTTCGTTCGCAATGTGGATATCGAGGGTGGTACCGCTCTCGACGCTCTCATGCAGCGCGGTGTAGGTGTCTAAAGACAGCCTTTCGCGCATTTTCTCGTCGTTGAATACATTTGAGGCAAAAATGCCCGGTACATCAATCATTGGTGACCTCCGAAATACATGGCGAAGCCAAATCATGCCAAAGGCAATTCATGTGAAAGCAATTCATGCGCCGCAGGTGCAAATCATGATGATTTGACAGCAAAGCAGTCATGAATTGAACCGTACCGGTTCATGATTTCTCACTTCGTTCCATGATTTGAATCGTAAACGATTCGTTATCTTACTAAAGTATATTATGATTTATTCCCGATGTCAATAAATTCCGAACCACTTTGGCAACTCTACCATAAATCTTATTGAGCAATGAAGTGATTTATGCTTTGTTGACTTTGGTACAAAATCTCTGTATAATTGAGCCGAAAGGGTGATTATGATGAAAAAACTGCGTTTTACCAAGATGCACGGCATCTCAAACGATTATGTTTATATCAGCACATTTGACCAGCCCGAGGAGGATTGGGAACAGCTGGCGATCCGCCTGAGCGACCGCCGCACGGGTATCGGCGGCGACGGTATCATTCTTGTCTGTCCGTCCGACGTTGCCGACGCGAAAATGCGTATCTTCAACGCCGACGGCAGCGAGGGCATGATGTGCGGCAACGGGATCCGCTGTGTGGGCAAGTTCATCTATGACAAGGGGCTTGTCCCCGCCGATAAGACGACCGTCACGATCGACACCCTGAGCGGTATCAAGACCCTCGAGCTGACCGTCAGGGACGGCAAGGTGCAGAGTGCGCGCGTGGATATGGGCGCGGCGATCCTCACGCCTGCCGAGATCCCTGTCGTATTTGACAAGGAGAGAATGATCGACGAGGGGCTGACCGTGGACGGCAGGGAATGGAGAGTCACCGCCGTTTCGATGGGCAATCCGCATTGCGTGACCTTTGTTGACGACGTGGAAGGCTTGGCGCTTGAGAAGATCGGACCGCACTTTGAGTACCACCCTGCTTTCCCTGAGCGAGTGAACACGGAATTCGTCAAGGTCATCGACGACCACACTTTGCAGATGCGCGTATGGGAGCGTGGCTCGGGCGAGACCTGGGCTTGCGGCACGGGCGCTTGCGCGACCGCCGTGGCGGCTTGCCTGAACGGATTCTGCAAAAAGGGCGAGGACATCACCGTGCGCCTGCGCGGGGGCGACCTTGTCATCAACTACACCGACGAGACCGTCATCATGACGGGTCCCGCTTCGACCGTGTTTGAGGGCGAAGTCGAGATGTAATCGTAGGGACGAGCATTGCTCGTCCGCGTCCCGCAGGGACGTTCGCCGCAGGCGAGAGAAATCAGGAGTGAGGAGTGAGGAGCTGACAGCTCCGTCCTCACTTTCCTTTTGCCTAAAAAGTTTTCCACACGCTATGCCTGTTCCGTCAAGATGATGAAAGTAGGAACGGGAACTTGACTTTATCATGATAAAGTGGTAAACTGACTTTAAAAATGAGGAGTTAGGAGTGAGGAGTTAGGAGTGAATGGTGGGCGTTGCCCACACCCATTTGTAAATGTTTCAGCAACGCTTCCGAATTATTTTTCAGGAATCCAAAGCACAAAGTGCTTCCTAAAACTCCTCACTCCTCACTCCTAACTAAAAAAGAGGTATATTATGAACCATTCACCGTCTGCCGACAGGCTCTTTGAGGCGATACTCAGCCTGAAAGATACCGACGAATGCTATCATTTCTTTGAAGATATCTGCACCATCACCGAGCTGCGCGATATGTGCCAGCGGCTGGATACCGCGTTTCTGATCGACGAGGGCATCAGCTATCAGAAGATCTCGGAGCAGATCGGCGTGTCCACCGCCACCATCAGCCGCGTCAGCCGCTGCCTGAACTACGGCGCGGGCGGCTACCGCGCGGTCATCGACCGCATGAAGGAGGACAAAGCATGAATATCAGCGATAAGATACTCAGCAACGCCGAGCGCCTGACCTTCTCGCTCAGGGAGCTGTACAGCCAAAGCGGCTATCAGCCCTATCGCATGAGCAAATTTGAGGACTATGACCTGTACAGCAGGAACAAGGATTTTCTCGTGTCCGACAGCGTCATCACCTTTACCGATATCGGCGGCAAGCTCAAAGCCCTGAAGCCCGACGTCACCCTGTCCATCATCAAGAACCATTCGGACGGCGAGACGACGAAGCTGTATTATAACGAGAACGTTTACCGCGTGTCAAAGAGCGTGGGCGGCTATAAAGAGATCATGCAGGCGGGTGTGGAGTGTATCGGCGAGGTCGACAGCTCCCTTGTCGGCGAGAGTCTGATGCTCGCCGCAAAGAGCCTGAGCCTTGTAAGCCCGCATTTTGTGCTGGACGTATCGAGCCTTGATATCCTCAACGCCGCGCTCGAACGCATTACCGACAGCCGCCATCTGCAGGAGGAGCTGGTCAAATGCGTCAGCGAGAAGAACGCCCACGGGATCATTTCGATCTGTGAGGAGAATGGGATCGACACCCTGTCCGCCGACAGCCTGATCACGCTGCTCTCCCTGTGCGGCAAGCCTGAGCGCGTACTGCAAAAGCTCGCTGATCTGTGCGCGGAGCTTGATTGTGAGGAAGCCTATGACGAGCTGAAAGAGGCGCTGTCCGTCTTTTCTGACAGCGACCTGCTCGAAAAAATACAGATCGACTTTTCGGTCGTCAGCGACCGCGCCTACTATAACGGCGTGATCTTCAAGGGCTTTATCAGCGGTGTTCCCGACAGCGTCCTGTCAGGCGGCAGATATGATAAATTATTGAAGCGCATGAAGCGCAAGAGCAAGGCGGTCGGCTTTGCGGTGTATCTCGATATGCTTGAGCGTATCGACGAAGAAGCACAGACACAGGCGGCGACCGATACGATGCTCAACGTCGCTCTGCCCAAGGGCAGACTGGGCGAAAAGGTCTACGCGATGTTCGCGGCGGCGGGCTTTCCCTGTCCGTCCATCTTAGAGCCCAACCGCAAGCTGATCTTTGAGAACAAAGAGGCGGGCGTGCGCTATTTCTGGGTCAAGCCCAGCGACGTCGCGATCTACGTCGAGCGCGGCGCGGCGGATATCGGCGTAGCGGGCAAGGATATCCTGCTCGAATATGAGCCTGAGATCTACGAGCTGCTCGACCTCGATATCGGCAAGTGCCGTATGGCGGTCGCCGCTCCCAAGGAATTTGAGGACGACCCGAACCGCACCCTGCGCGTCGCGACAAAGTTCTCGAAGATCGCCGCCGACCACTACGCCTCAAAGGGCAGAGATATCGACATCGTCCACCTGAACGGCTCGATCGAGATCGCGCCCATCTTAGGGCTGACGGACGTAATCGTGGATATCGTGGAAACAGGCGCGACCCTGAAGGAAAACAACCTTGAGGTCAAGGAGAATATCGTCCCGATCTCCGCAAGGCTGATCGCGAACAAGAGCAGTTATAAATTCAAGGGCGACAGTATTATGAAGGTCGCCGCTGAGCTGAAAAGTCAGATTGAGGCTATGTAGGGACGTTCCTCAGCCGGAGACGGCACCCCTCTGTCGCTTTGCGACACCTCCCCTTAGGGGAGATCACATTGCCCGTCCGCAGAATGACGGGCTTTGCGGGTCGCTGACACGTCAGATAGAATACAACACGGCTGCACGCGGACGACCGATGGTCGTCCCTACGGCAAAACAGGAGAATGTTTATGATCAAAATTATGAATTACAACGAGCTGTCCTACGACGAGATCTTCTCGCGCTTTGAGCCGACTTCGTCGGTCGAGGGCGTCGTTTCCGATATTATCAAAACCGTCAAAACCTTTGGCGATAAGGCGCTGTTTGACTATACCGCGCGTTTTGACAAGGCACAGCTGACCGATCTGCAGGTCAGCAAGGCGGAGATCAACGAGGCGCGCTCCTTGGTAGAGCCCGAGTTCATCGGCATTTTGGAGCACGCCGCGAAGAATATCCGCAAATTCCATGAGGCGCAGAAGCGCCAGAGCTTCATCATCAACGACGGCGACGGCATTGTGATGGGTCAGAAGATCATCCCTGTCGACCGCGCGGGTCTGTATGTGCCCGGCGGCACCGCCGCCTATCCGTCCACCGTGCTGATGGACGCGATCCCCGCCAAGATCGCGGGCGTGCGCGAGGTCGTGATGGTCACCCCGCCGTCTGTCGACGGTAAGGTGAACCCCGCTATCTTAGCCGCGGCGTCCGTCGCGGGCGTGGATAAGATCTTCAAGGTCGGCGGCGCGCAGGCGATCGCGGCGCTGGCTTACGGCACGGAAACGATCCCGAAGGTCGACAAGATCGTCGGCCCCGGCAACGCCTTTGTCGCGGAAGCGAAGAAGCAGGTGTTCGGCACCGTTTCCATCGACATGATCGCGGGCCCGAGCGAGATCTTAGTCGTCGCGGACGGAAAGTCCAATCCCCGCTGGGTAGCGGCTGACCTGCTCAGTCAGGCGGAGCACGACAAGAACGCTTCGGCGGTACTGGTCACCGACAGTATGGAGTTGGCGCAGGCGGTATCCGACGAGCTTGAAAAGCAGATCCCCCTGCTCGACCGCGCCGAGATCGCACGCGCGTCCATCGACAACAACGGCAAGATCATCGTCGCCGATAACCTCAACGTCGTCATCGACATCGCCAACGAGATCGCTCCCGAGCACCTTGAGCTGTGCGTGGACAATCCCTTTGACTGGCTCTCAAAGATCCGTCACGCGGGTTCGATCTTCATGGGTCGCAACTGTCCCGAGGCGCTGGGCGATTACCTCGCGGGTCCCAACCACACCCTGCCCACCTCGGGTACGGCGAAGTTCTCGAGCCCCTTGTCGGTCGACGACTTCATCAAGAAAACACAGTATACCTATTACACCGCCGACGCCTTGAAGCGCGTTGCCGAGGACGTCGCCTGCTTTGCGAGAAAAGAAGGGCTGACCGGCCACGCGAAGAGTGCGGTGATCCGCCTGGAGGATGACGAGGCATGAGCCGATTTTTCAGTGAAAAATACAGTAACTTAGAGGCGTAC
Organism: uncultured Ruminococcus sp.; assembly: GCA_902798755.1. Lineage (GTDB taxonomy): Bacteria > Bacillota > Clostridia > Oscillospirales > Acutalibacteraceae > Ruminococcoides. Next base: position 48,426 of record CADBYC010000024.1, read on the forward strand.
ACCCCGGGCGAACAGCCCAAGGACATGCAGTACGTCAAACTCAATACCAACGAAAGCCCCTTCCCGCCGACCGAAAAGGTCATTATGAGCGCGATGGACGCGGCGCGTAAATTACAGCTCTACTGCGATCCCGAGTGCACGGTGCTGAGAAAGACCTTTGCCGATACGTTCGGTATTGACGAGGATCAGGTGCTGTTCACCAACGGCTCCGACGACGCGCTGAACTTCGCGTTCATGGCGTTCTGTGACGAGAGTCACCCTGCCGCTTTCCCCGATATCACCTACGGTTTTTATCCCGTGTTCGCCGAGCTGAATCACGTGCCGTATGAGGAGATTCCCTTGAATGAGGATTTCACCATCAACGTCGACGACTATTGCGGCATCAATAAGACCATCTTCATCGCGAACCCCAATGCTCCGACAGGTATCGCGCTGAGCATGGAGAAAATCAAAAAGATCTTAGAGAGCAATCCCGATAACGTGGTCGTGATCGATGAAGCGTATATCGGTTTCGGACCGGGCAGCGCGATTAAGCTGATCAATGAATACGACAACCTGCTCGTCACCCAGACCTTCTCAAAGTCGTGGTCCTTGGCGGGTGGCAGACTGGGTATGGCGATCGGCAACCGTGAGCTGATCCGCGACCTGAATACCCTCAAATACTCCACCAATCCGTATAACGTCAACACCATGACGCAGGCGGCGGGTACCGCTTCGCTGCTGTGCCGCGACGAGTTCGAGAAGAACCGCCGGACGATCATGGTGAACCGCCTCTTTCTGATCGTCAAATTGAGAAGAATGGGCTTTACGGTGACCGATTCGGTAGCGAACTTCGTTTTCTCGAAGCACCCCGATATCAGCGGCGAGGAGCTGTACTTGAAGCTCAAAGAGCGCGGCGTGCTGATCCGTCACTTCACGAAAGAGCGCATCAAGGACTATAACCGTATCACTGTCGGCACGATCGAGCAGGTGAACATCTTGCTGGACAAGATCGGAGAAATTCTGGAGGAAGCCAAATGAGAGAAGTACAGATAGTACGCAAAACGAACGAAACGAATATCCGCCTGAGCCTGAACCTCGACGGCACGGGCGAGAGCAATATCAACAGCGGCGTGGGCTTCCTCGACCATATGCTGACCCTTTTCGCGCGTCACGGCAGATTTGATCTGCACTTGTCCTGTGACGGTGACACCTACGTCGACGACCACCATACGGTGGAGGACATCGGCATCGCGCTGGGTCAGGCGTTCACACAGGCGCTCGGCGACAAGCGCGGTATCATTCGCTATGGCAGCTTTATCCTGCCGATGGACGAAACGTTGATCCTCTGCGCGGTCGATATATCGGGCAGGAGCTACCTTAACTTTGATCTGCATATCCCGACCCAGAAGGTCGGCACCTTTGACACGGAGCTTGCGGAAGAATTCTTCCTCGGCTTTGTCCGCAACGCGAACCTCACCCTGCATGTAAAACAGCTCGAGGGCAAGAACAGCCACCACATCATCGAGGGCACGTTCAAGGCGTTTGGCAGGACGATGAAGCAGGCGGTCGCGATCGACGATCAGTTCAAGAACGAGATCCCCTCTACCAAGGGGGTGCTGTGATGATCGCTATCATTGATTACGGCGTAGGCAATCTGTTCTCGCTGAAATCCTCCTTTGCCGCCATCGGCGAAGAAGCTGTTGTCACGTCGGACGCAGCTGTCATCTCTCAGGCCGATCGTCTGATCTTACCGGGCGTCGGCGCGTTTGAGGACGCGGCAAAGAAGCTCAGCGACAGCGGTATGGCGGAGGTCGTCAAGCGTGAAGCGCAGAGCGGCAAGCCGATCATGGGCATTTGCCTTGGTATGCAGCTGTTGTTTGAGAAAAGCTATGAGTACGGCGAGCACGAGGGGCTCGGGCTGATCGGCGGCAGCGTTCGTCCGATCGCCGACGTGATCGACAAGGAGCTGAAGATCCCGCATATCGGCTGGAACCGCCTGATCGTGAAGAAGCAAAGCCCGCTGTTCAAATATCTCAGCGACGGTGACTGCGTGTACTTCGTCCACTCCTACTACGCGACCGACTGTGAGGACGCTGTCACCGCCACCGCGGAGTATTCCGCCGAGCTGACCGCCTCTGTGGAGAAGGACAACGTCTACGGCTGTCAGTTCCACCCCGAAAAGAGCGGCGACGTAGGCTTGAAGATACTCAAAGCGTTTTGTGAGATATAAGTCAGTTAGGAGTGAGGAGTTAGGAGTGAGGAGTTAGGAGTGAGGAGTTTCGGGAAACGCTAACGCGTTTTGAATTGATATTACGAATTTACAAATTATAAATGGGTGTGGGCAACGCCCACCATCAACTCCTAACTCCTCACTCCTAACTCCTCACTTAATGTGCTTATCCAAAGAGATATAGCGTGATCGCTATTTCTTTCTAAGGAGGTTATGAATTTATGATACTATTTCCCGCTATCGACATTGTGGGCGGCAAGGCCGTCCGCTTGTATAAAGGCGATTATAACCAAATGACTGTCTACAGCGATCATCCCGAGGAGATCGCGCTGGATTTCAAGAATTGCGGCGCGACCCATATCCATATCGTTGATCTTGAGGGCGCCCGCGACGGCGGCACCCCGAACCTCGACACGGTTTTAGCCATCAAAAAGCAGTCGGGTCTGTTCTGCGAGATCGGCGGCGGTATCCGCAATATGGAGGTCGTCGACCGCTATCTTTCCGCGGGCATCGACCGCGTGATCTTAGGCACGGCGGCGATCGAGGACGAAGAATTCCTGAAGAAAGCGGTCTTGAAATACGGCGAGCGCATTGTCGTGGGCGCGGATATCCGCGAGGGCTTCATCGCCGTCAAGGGCTGGCTCGAGCGCAGTCAGGTGACGGTCGACGAGTTCTTTGAGAATATGCAGAAGCTCGGCGTCAAGACCATCATCTGCACCGACATCAACCGCGACGGCGTGATGGCGGGCACGAACCTCAATCTGTACCGCACCATGAGCCGCCGCCACAACGTGGACATCACCGCCTCGGGCGGCGTGTCGACGATGGACGATATCCGCGCGCTCAAGGACATGGACATGTACGGCGCCATCATCGGCAAGGCGTATTACACGGGCGCGATCGATCTCAAAGAAGCAGTGGAGGCGGTAAAATGATCACCAAGCGCATTATCCCCTGTCTGGACGTCAAAAACGGCAGGGTCGTCAAGGGCGTGAACTTTGAGGGGCTCAATGACGTCGCCTCTCCCGTAGAGCTGGCGCAGTATTACTCCTCCTGCGGCGCGGACGAGCTGGTGTTTTATGACATCACCGCTTCCGCCGAGGGCAGAGCGCTCTTTACCGATATCCTGACCGAGACGGCGAGCAAGGTGTTTATCCCCCTGACCGTCGGCGGCGGTATCAACACGGTAGCGGACTTTGACCGCGTGCTCAAATGCGGCGCGGACAAGGTCAGCGTGAATTCGGGCGCGATCCGCAATCCCGATCTGATCTATGAAGCCGCTAAGCTCTACGGCGACCAGTGCGTGGTCATTTCCGCGGACGTCAAGCGGCAGGACGGCGCGTTCCGCGTTTACGCCAAGGGCGGCAGAGAGGACACGGGCATGGAGGCGATCAGCTGGATCAAACGCTGCGTCGATAACGGCGCGGGCGAGGTGGTGCTTAACTCCATCGACACCGACGGCGTAAAGGGCGGCTTTGACCTCGAGATGTTAGAGGCGGTGTCAAACGCCGTGAACGTACCCGTCATCGCTTCGGGCGGCGCGGGCAAGATAGAAGATTTCATCACCCTGTTCAAGACCTTGCCCAAGGTCGACGCGGGTTTAGCCGCGTCCATCTTCCACTTCGGCGAAGTGAAGATCGCCGATCTGAAAGCGGCGATGGCAAAGGCAGGGATTCCGACGAGGTTATAAATGCTGCAATAAACATTTATTGTAGGGACGAGCATTGCTCGTCCGCCGCTTTCTGATACATCATTCTAATATGCGGAGCAGATGTCGCTTCGCGAATGTTCCTTTCGGAACACGGACGACCGATGGTCGTCCCTACGGAGAGAAACTGCAAACAGGAGGACTGAAACATGATCAACATAGACGAACTGAAATTTGATGAAAAGGGCTTGATCCCCGCCGTGGTGGTGGACAGCATCACAAAGCAGGTGCTCACCGTCGCGTATATGAACAAAGAGAGCCTGAGGATCTCGATGGAAAAGGGGTTGACCTGCTTCTGGAGCCGTTCAAGACAGGAGCTGTGGCTCAAGGGCGAGACCTCGGGCAACTATCAGCACATCGTCAGCATCACCGCCGACTGCGACAAGGACGCGCTGGTCGTGATGGTCGAGCCTGACGGCCCCGCGTGCCATCTGGGGACGACCTCGTGCTTCACAAATCCCGTATGGGAGAGCGATGAGCTCAAGGAATTCTCTTATGAGGGACTGATCGAGCTGATCAAGGGCAGAAAGACCGACCCGCAGGAGGGCTCTTACACCACCTACCTGTTCGACAAGGGTCTGGATAAGATCCTCAAAAAGGTCGGCGAGGAATGCACCGAGGTTATCATCGCCGCCAAGGCTGAGGATAAGAAGGAAACGATCTATGAGATCGCCGATCTCGCGTACCACGTCATGGTGCTGATGATCGAGCAGGGTATCTCTCTCGAGGATATCCACCGCGAGCTCGCGTCCCGCCATGTGATCGACAAAAAGGTCAAGCAGGAGAAGATGACAGGTGATAACTAAAGACTTGCATATGCACACCTGCTACTGTGACGGCAAGAACACACCCGAGGAAATGGTGCAGAGCGCCATCGAAAAGGGCTTAACGACCGTCGGTATCAGCGGACACAGCTACACCTTCTTTGATGAAAGCTACTGTATGCAGAAAGCGGATATCCTGCGGTATCTTGCCGAGTGCCGCTATCTGCGCGCGAAATACTTTGATCAGATCCACGTCCTGTGCGGTGTGGAGCAGGATTATTACAGCGACTGCCCGACCGACGACTTTGATTACGTCATCGGCTCGGTGCATTATATCAAAGTAGAGGGGGAGTATATCCCCGTCGACGAGAGCGTCGAGATTCTCAAGGAAGCGGTAGATAAGCACTTCGGCGGTGATGTTTACGCCCTGTGTGAAGCGTATTTCGAGACGGTCGCGGACGTCGTGAACAAGACCGAATGCGATATCATCGGGCACTTTGACCTGATCTCGAAATTCATCGAGAAAGAACCGCTGTTTGATGTGACTCACCCGCGCTATGTCGCGGCGTGGCAGAAAGCTGTCGAAGAACTTTTAAAGCACAACGTGCCCTTTGAGATCAACACGGGCGTGATCTCGCGCGGCTATCGCACCTCGCCCTATCCGAGTGAAGAAATGCGGGAGTATATCCGCGAAAAGGGTGGGCGGTTCGTCCTGTCCTCCGACGCGCACAGCACCGACGCGATCGCGTGCGGATTTGAAGAATATGAAGCATTGGTATAAATAGCCTTCCCCTCAAGGGGAAGGCTAAAAAAGACCCGACAGGTATGATGAAACCTGTCGGGTTTGGTTGTTTTGTATGGAAATCGGAAGATCCTCTTTGTGGGATTGCCGCGGCTCCCTGACGGAGCCTCACAATGACATATAGAGGAAAGGAGCCTTTTAGAACTTGATCTTCTCTGCGATATAGGCTTCGAGGTCGGCGATGGCTACGCGCTCCTGCTCCATGGTGTCGCGGTCGCGGACGGTCACGCAGTTGTCCTCGAGAGATTCGAAGTCATAGGTGATGCAGAATGGTGTGCCGATCTCGTCCTCACGGCGGTAGCGCTTGCCGATGGAGCCTGCGTCGTCATAGTCGACGGGGAAGGATTTCGACAGCTCGTCGGCGAGAGCGGACGCTTTTTCGCCCAGCTTCTTCGAAAGGGGCAGGACAGCCGCCTTGAACGGAGCGAGGAACGGATGCAGGCGCAGCACGACGCGGGTGTCGTTCTTCTCGGGGTTGACGACCTCTTCATCATACGCTTCGGTCATGACGGTCAGGAAAAGTCTTTCGACGCCGAGCGACGGCTCGATGACGTAGGGGATATAGCGGCGGTTCTCGTCGGGATCGAAGTAGTCGAGCGCCTTGCCCGACGTGTTCTGGTGCTGGGTCAGGTCGTAGTCGGTGCGGTCGGCAATGCCCCACAGCTCGCCCCAGCCGAACGGGAAGAGGTACTCAAAGTCGGTGGTCGCCTTAGAGTAGAAGCTCAGCTCCTCCTTCTCATGGTCGCGCAGGCGGAGGTTCTCTTCCTTGATGCCGAGGCTGTAGAGGAAGTCGCGGCAGTAGGAGCGCCAGTAGTCGAACCACTCGAGGTCGGTGTCGGGCTTGCAGAAGAACTCGAGCTCCATCTGCTCGAACTCACGCACGCGGAAGATGAAGTTGCCGGGGGTGATCTCGTTGCGGAAGGACTTTCCGATCTGCGCTACGCCGAAGGGTACCTTCTTGCGGGTGGTGCGCTGGATATTCGCGAAGTTGACGAAGATGCCCTGAGCGGTCTCGGGACGGAGATACAGCTCGGCTTTGGTGTCCTCGGTAACCCCTTGGAAGGTCTTGAACATCAGGTTGAACTGACGGATATCGGTGAAATTACTTTTGCCGCAGTTGGGGCAGGGGATCTCGTGCTCTTTGATGTAGTCCATCATCTGCTCGTTCGACCAGCCCGCGACGTTAGTGCCGTCAAAGTCCTCGATCAGGTTGTCGGCGCGGTGGCGGGTCTTACATTCCTTACAGTCCATCAGCGGATCGGAGAAGCCGCCGAGGTGACCCGAAGCAACCCATGTCTGCGGGTTCATCAGGATCGCGGAGTCCAAGCCGACGTTGTACTTGTTCTCCTGCACGAACTTTTTCAGCCATGCTTTCTTGATATTGTTCTTCAGCTCCGCGCCCAAGGGGCCGTAATCCCAGGTGTTCGCGAGACCGCCGTAGATCTCGGAGCCGGGATAGACAAAGCCTCTGCTCTTGCACAGAGCGACTAATTTTTCCATTGTTTTTTCTGTATTCTTCATGTTTACCTCCTTGTCGCCACTGGCTATGGCGAACAATAATTTTTGCTGTATTTGACAGCTACCTTATAGTGTACAATTTTCGGGAGATAAAGTCAAGCAGTTTAGTGAGTTAGGAGCCTTTGCAGAGTGAGTAGTTAGGAGTTAGGAGTTAGGAGTTTTGGGAAAGCCTGACGGCTTTTGAATTGAATAAAGATATCAATAGTTAACGCTTGCAACTCTATAAAAGGGTCGCAAGCAAATCGGGTGCGGGCAAAGCCCGCCATTAACTCCTAACTCCTCACTTCTAACTCCTCACTAAACAAAGACTCCTAACTCCTTAAAGACTCCTCATTAATACACGATAACGGGTGTGCCGACTTCCATCTTCGCGTACATTTTCTTTGCGACGGAGGGCGGGAGGTTGACGCAGCCGTGGGAGCCGTTGCCCTTGTAGATGCTGCCGCCGAAGGACGAGCGCCAGTCGGCGTCGTGCAGTCCCCAGCCGCCGCCGATGAACGGCATCCAGTAGGTGACGTAGGAGGTGTAGTCGTCGCCCTTCAAGGTGCAGGGGGAAACCTTCGCGTTGACGGAGAAGTAGCCCTTGGGCGTATCGGCGGAGCCGTAGTTGCCCGTCACGCAGTCGCTCTCGAGGTAGACGTCGCCGTCCACGATATACCAGACGTGCTGGTCGCTCAGGCTGACCTCGACGTAGGTGTCGCCGACCTCCTTGTCGTAGATCTCCTTGTTCGCGACAAATTCCATCTCGGTGTACATGCCCTCGATATCCTTGCCGTCGATCGTCCTGTAGGGATAGACGCGGAAGTAGTAGGTCTCGCCGTTTTCAAGGCGCGAGGTGGAGAAATGGGTCTTGTCGGTGTCGGCAAGGTCCTCCCAGCTCTCTTTGTCCTTGCTGTAGCAGATACGGTAGCCGTCGGCGTACTTGCTGTCTTTGTAGTCGAGCGATACCCTGCCGAGCTTTGAGGCGGAGTTTTTGTCCTCGGGGCCTAAGAGCCCCGCAACGGTGCGGACGGTGGCTTTCGCGCCGGGCATGACCCCCGTGCTGTCCTCGCGATAGGCGCGGATACGGTAGTAGTAGGCTCTGCCGGGAGTAAGGTCAGAGTCGGTGAACTCGGTGGTATCGGCGTCAAAGGTTTGGTAGTCGCTCCATTTGCCGCCAAAGCACCGCTCCATCAGGTAGCCGTCCGCGCGGTCGTTTTTGTCCCAGCTCAGGGTGACGGTGGTCTTGGTCTCGTCGGTCATCCTGAAATGCTCGACGTCGGTCGGCACGGTGCCGAAGGTGACCTCGGTCGGCTCGCCCTCATAGGTCTTGCCGCCGCTTAAAATATAAGGCGCGACGCGGAAGCTGTATTTACTGCCCCTTTTGAGATTGCGGATCTCAAGTCCGGAGCGGTTCACGACGGAGAACAGCTGATATTCGCTGTCGGAAACGTTATCGTCGCGCCGATAGATGCGGTAGCCCTGTACGCCGTCGATCTCGTCCCAGCCGATCAGCAGGCTGTCTGCCTTTTCGCTGAGTCGGCTCAGCCCCGTGACCTGCGGGATCGTGTCCTTGGTGTAGGTGACTTGCGCTTCGTCCGCGGTGCTTTTCTTATCCTGTTTTGCCGCTTCGTCGGGCGTAGCGGCGATAAAGTCTCGCTTGCCCGCAACGAGCGTGATCATGTCAGTTTCCTTAACGGCGGCGGACGCGTCGAGCCCCTTGCTGTCGCGCTGAGCCATCGGGACGTCGCGCGTGAGCAGGACTGTCCCCGTGACAATAGCGGCGATACAGACGACCGCCGTCACGCCGAGAATGATCCATTTTTTCGTATTAAACCCTCCATCGTCGCTCGCCGTACCCACTGAGAGCAATCAGGCGTGACTGCTCCGCGCTGTGCGGCGGCTCCTCTCCCTACAAAGCAGGCTTTGTGTTTGCTCCTTTTGGCAAAGGGAGGCTCTCTTGCTTAGTCTATGAACTGAATGGTGTTATTATCCATGCTTTGGATACGCGCGAGGGATTCGACTCTCACGCCCATGTCGCGGATCATCTTGCCGCCCTGCTGGTACGCCTTCTCGATGATGATGCCCGCGCCGACGATGGTCGCGCCCGCGTCGCGGATCAGGCTGATCAGCCCCTGCAGCGCAGAGCCCATCGCGAGAAAGTCGTCGATGATCAGCACCTTGTCCTCGGGCTTTAAGAAGTCCTTGGATACGATGATGTCGTAGGTGCGCTTGTGGGTGAAGCTCTCGACCTTAGAGGTGTAGACGTCGTTCGCGATATTGATGGTCTTGTTCTTCTTGGCAAATACCACGGGAACGTGGAATTCCTGCGCGACGATACACGCGATTCCGATGCCGCTGGCTTCGATGGTGAGGATCTTGGTGATCTCTTCGCCCTCATACAGGCGCTTGAACTCCTTCGCAAGCTGTGCGATAAAATCGACGTCGATCTGGTGATTGACAAAGCTGTCGACCTTTAATACGTTGCCCTCGCGTACGATACCGTCTTTTAAGATCCTTTCTTCCAGTAATTTCATGTCAGTTCCCCCGTAAAAGTTCGTTGCTCAGTCTAAACCAACTATATATTGATTCAGGTACATCAATATTACAACATTTTGTGACAGATGGCAAGGGCTTTTGACAGTAAAGGCGGATTTTTTCACGCAATACTCAAAAAATCCTACGAAGCCTGTTTTTTGAATGTCTATATTGACCGAAAGGCAAAATTAGGGTATAATCTAATATGGAAAAATAACGGATGATATGGCAAATATCGGGTCATATCACCAAACGCGGAGATGATACCATTGACAGATATTGAGATCGCCCAGAGCTTTGAGATGAAGCCGATCACTCAGATCGCCGCCACGGCGGGGATCGGCGAGGAGTACCTCGAGCCCTACGGCAAATATAAAGCGAAGATCAGCCTTGACGTATTGAAGGGCAAAGAGCGCGAGAACAAGCTCGTCCTCGTTACCGCCATGACCCCCACCCCCGCGGGCGAGGGCAAGACGACCACCACGATCGGTCTGGCGGACGGACTGAGAAAGCTCGGCAAGAACGCGAACGTCGCGCTGCGAGAGCCGTCCTTAGGTCCCGTGTTCGGCATCAAAGGCGGCGCCGCGGGCGGCGGCTGGGCGCAGGTCGTCCCGATGGAGGACATCAACCTGCACTTCACAGGTGATATGCACGCCATCGGCGCGGCGAACAACCTGCTCGCCGCTATGGTCGACAACCATATCTATCAGGGCAACAGCCTGAATATCGATCCGAGAAAGATCACGTGGAAGCGCTGTGTGGATATGAACGACCGCCAGCTCCGCCATATCACCGACGGTCTCGGCGGCAGGATCAACGGCGTACCGCGTGAGGACGGCTATGACATCACCGTCGCCTCAGAGGTCATGGCGATCCTGTGCCTGTCGGAGTCGATCGCCGACCTCAAGGAGCGGCTCTCCCGCATCATCGTCGGCTATACTTATGACGATCACCCCGTCACGGCGGGCGACCTGAACGCGCAGGGCGCGATGACCGCGCTCTTAAAGGACGCGCTCAAGCCGAATCTGGTACAGACCTTGGAGGGCACCCCCGCCTTTGTGCACGGCGGTCCCTTCGCAAATATCGCCCACGGCTGTAACTCCGTTCTGGCGACCAAGGTCGCGAGAAAGCTCGCGGATTACACGGTAACGGAAGCGGGCTTCGGCGCGGACTTAGGCGCGGAGAAGTTCCTCGACATCAAGTGCCGTTACGCCGATATGAAGCCCGACGCGGTCGTGATCGTCGCGACCATCCGCGCCTTGAAAATGCACGGCGGCGTGGATAAAAAGAATTTAGCTCCCGAGAATTTAGAGGCGCTCGAGAAGGGCTTGCCCAATCTTTTGCGCCATGTGGATAATATCAAGAACGTTTATAAGCTGCCCGGCGTGGTCGCGCTGAACCGCTTCCCGACCGATACGGACGCGGAGATCGAGATGGTCATCCGCCGCTGTAAGGAGCTGGGCGTCAATACCGTCCTGTCCACCGTATGGGCTGACGGCGGTATCGGCGGCGTAGACCTCGCGGACGAGGTCATTCGCCTGTGTGAGGAAGAAAGTAACGAAGAGTTCGACTTTGTTTACCCGCTCGATATCCCTGTCGAGCAGAAGATCCGCGCCGTCGCAAAGCGCGTCTACCGCGCGAGCCACGTCGCCTTTACCAAGCAGGCGCAGAAGGATATTCAAAAGCTCACGCAGATGGGGCTTGCGAACCTGCCTGTCTGTATCGCAAAGACGCAGTACAGCTTTTCGGACGAAGCGCCGCTGATCGGCGCGCCCGAGGGCTTTGTCATTCACGTGCAGAATATCCGTATATCCGCGGGCGCGGGCTTCATCGTCGTGCTGACGGACAACATCATGACCATGCCCGGACTGCCCAAGACCCCTGCCGCCGAGCGGATCGACGTCAGCGACGACGGCGTGATCAGCGGACTATTTTGATCAGTTAGGAGTTAGGAGTTAGGAGTTGATCGTACTCCTTGCTGTGAAGTGGACATGGATATAGAAGCTCACGTTATATTTCAGGATAACGATATCATTGTTGCGTTCAAGCCCTACGGCTTGCTCAGTGAAGCGGACGAGGCAAAGCCGAATCTGCCCGCTGTGCTGAAAGAGGAAACGGGTTGCGGCGACATTTACACCGTTCACCGCCTTGACCGCACGACGCAGGGGTTGATGGTGTACGCCAAGACGCAGGAGGCGGCAAAGCGCCTGAGTAAGACGATACAGGACGGCGAGATGGAAAAGCGATATCTTGCCGTTACGGAGGGTGCGCCCTTGGAGCGCTCGGGAGAGCTGCGCGACCTGCTGTACTTCGACCGAAAGAAGAACAAGAGCTACGTCGTCAAACGCGATCGCAAGGGGGTCAAGGAAGCCGTTTTGCGGTATGAAACGCTGTCAACTGTCATACATGAGGGACAGGCGTTGTCGCTGTTGAAGATTCGTCTGCTGACGGGCAGGACGCACCAGATCCGCGTCCAGTTCGCTTCCCGCAAAATGCCCCTCGTCGGCGACCGCCGATACGGCAGCCGGGTACCGTGTCCGCACATCATGCTCTGTTCGGCTGAGCTGCGCTTTCCTCACCCTTTTACGGGAGAGGAAATGTCCTTTTCCCATGTGCCGACAAATGAATATTTCGGTCTGTTTGACCCGGATTCTCCTGATAAGGTGATGGTATAAAGCAAGCCCGCGTTCAGTGTGAACGCGGGCTTTTCATCTGTAAAAATATTCTGTTACAGCTTTGAGTAGCCGTAGCTGTTGACCAGCGCCTCGAGCTTCTCGCCGTTCTGACACATGGGACAGCGGTGGGGCTTGTAGCTTTGGTAATCCTCGAGGTCGTGGGGGTTGAAGATCGAGGTCACGGGGATACCGTCGCACTCGCTGACCGTCGCGAAGATACCCGATACGCCGACGATGTGACCGCCGTAGTACTTGATCGCGTCGATCGCCGCGAGAGCGGTCTTGCCCGTCGTGACGGAAGCGGCGAGGATCAGGACATGCTTGTTCTCGATCATCGGGCTGGTGTTGTCGCGGAAGACCATCTGACCGTTGCCGATGAACTCGGGGGAGAGGATATAGATCGTGTGGTGGGCGTTGAGGTTCATGAAGCTCGCGTCGGACAGCTCCTGCGCGACGAACGCGCCGATGACCTCGGTACCGTCCAGACAGATGATGGTGTCGATGATGGTGTTCGCGCGGTAGAAGGACACGATCTCCTTGGCGACCGCCTTCGCCTCTGACATACGGTATTTCTGGGTCGTTACGTCGATGTAGTAGTTGGTGTGACTGTGCATCGTCGCGAAGTGTCCGCGCTGAACACGCAGGAACAGCTCGGGATTGCGGGTTTTGATCTTGAATTCGTTCGACATATTATCCTCCCAAATCAACTATTCATAAACTCTTTTATCTTGTCAAGCTCACGCAGGGCGACCTTCCTGCCCTCGTCGTAAGCCTCTTGGAGCTTTTCGGGGTCGTGCTCGGTGTGGTTGACGGACAGCGCCTGATCGGGACAGAGCACAAGGGTGCTGCCCTGCTTCTCGCTCGCGAAAACATACGCCCGCTCAAAGGCGTACATCTTGTGGCGGTCAGCCATCACGTCGACCATCGCGGGATACTTCCGCAGCCCTGCCTGTAACATCAGTCTGTTCGAGGGTTTTTTGACATAGCCGCGCGGCCGGGTGAGGATCACGACGTTCTTCTTATAGCCCTGATCCTGTATGAAGCGCAGGGGGATCGAGTCGCTCATACCGCCGTCGAGCAGGGTGTAGCCGCCGACCTTGACGGGTCGCGACACCATCGGCATCGAAGCGGAGGCGCGCATCCACTCATAGCAGTCGCCGTCGACCTTGTCGAGCCGCTTGTAGACGGGCTCGCCCGTGTATACGTTCGTCGCGACGACGTAGAACGCCATCGGATTTTGCTCAAACGCGTCGTTGTCAAAGGGGTCGAGCACCTCGGGGATCTCCCGATAGCAGAAGTCGGCGCCGTAGAGATCGCCTGTCTTGACCAGCGATTCCAGGGAGCAATAGCGCTTGTCGTTGCAAAAGCGCTTGTTATAGCGCAGGACGCGTCCGTTCTGTCGGCTCTTGAAGTTACAGCCGAACGCCGCGCCCGCGGATACGCCTACGGCGGCGGAGAATGTGATATCGTTCTCCAAAAATACGTCGATCACGCCCGCTGTGAACAGCCCGCGCATCGCGCCGCCTTCCATGACCAGTCCGATATTCGCCATCAGGATTTGCCCAGCTCGATATTGCGTTGGTACGCGGCGGAAACAGCGTCGACGACCGCCTGCTCCATGTTCGCTTCGTCGAGCTTCTTCACGCCCTCGATGGTGCTGCCGCCGGGGGAGCATACCTTGTCGATCATCGTGTCGATGTCGTCCGCGTTGTTCTCGAGCATCTTTGCCGCGCCGCGGACGGTCTGGATCGCGAGCGCTAAGGAGGTCTCGGGGTCAAGACCCGCTTCGACGCCGCCCTTGGAGAGACCGCGGACGAACTTGTAGACGAAGGCGGGACCGCATCCCGATACCGCGCAGCCCGCGTCCATATCCTCCTCTTCCATGCCGGTCAGATGACCCGCGGGCTCCATGAGGTTCAAAAACTTGCCGATTTCCACCTTGCTGACGTTCTCGGAGGTAGTGTAGAGGATCTCGCCCTTGCCGACCTCGACGGCGAGGTTGGGCATGATGCGAATGACCTTGTAGCTGCCGCCCGCCATCTTGCGGAGGGTTTTGATGGACAGTCCCGCCGCCATGCTGACGAGAATGACGTCGCGGTGCTGCTTGAGGGTCTTTTTGATCTCTTCGAGCAGATCCGCCATCATCTGGGGCTTTACGCCGAGGAATACATATTCGCTCTCGGCGACGACGGTGCGGCTGTCGGCAAATTCACAGCCGATACGGCGGCCCAGATCAGCCGCCTTCTGCGCGTCGTGATCGCACAAAATGATCTGCTTGGTCGAGCGCGACGCCGCCTGTGCCAGCGCGCCGCCCATGTTGCCGACGCCGATAAAGCCGAAACGGTAGTTGATCGCGCGCACGGCAGGGATAGCTCCGATCTGATGGAGCCCTTTGATATCGAAGTTCACGTTCATCTGATGTTGCCACTTCCTTTGATAATGTATTTATAGGTGTTGAGCTCCTCGAGTCCCATCGGACCTCTCGCGTGGAGCTTTTGTGTTGAGATTCCCATTTCACAGCCGAGCCCGAACTCGCCGCCGTCGGTGAAGCGGGTGGAGGCATTGACGTAGACGGACGAGCTGTCAATACCGCGGGTGAAGATATCAGCCGCCTGTTCGTCCTGTGTGATGATCGCTTCGCTGTGCCCCGTGGAGTGGGCGTTGATGTGCGCGACCGCTTCGTTGACGTCCTTGACGATCTTGACCGCGAGAATGTAGTCGAGGAATTCGGTGTCAAAGTCCTGCTCGCCCGCGGGCGTACCGTCGATGATACGCGCGGCTTTTTCGTCGAGCCTGAGTTCTACGGGGTTGACCTCGCGTTCATCGACCAATCGCTGTTTGAGCCTCGGCAGAAAGTCTCGAGCGACGCTTTCGGCGACGACCAGCACCTCTTCGGCGTTGCACACCGAGGGGCGGGAGCACTTGGCGTTTTCGACGATATCGAGCGCCATGTCGAGGTCGGCGGAGCTGTCGACATAGATGTGACAGATGCCCGTTCCCGTCTGGATACAGGGGACGGTCGCGTTTTTGACGATCGCGGAGATCAAACCCTTGCCGCCGCGCGGGATCAGCAGATCGACGTAGCCGTCGGCGGTCATCAGCTCGTTGGCGCTTTGGCGGGTGGTGTCCTCGATCAGGAGCACCATGTCTTCGTCCAGTCCCGCTTTTTTCAGCCCCGCTCTGAGGGCTTCGACGATGGCGCCGGCGCTGCCATGCGCTTCTTTGCCGCAGCGCAGGACGCAGACGTTGCCGCTCTTGAGGGCTAATGCCGCGGCGTCGGAGGTGACGTTCGGGCGGCTCTCATAGATGATCGCGACCACGCCCAAGGCGACCGATACGCGCTCGATGACAAGCCCGTCGGGGCGTTCGTGGTGCTTTAGCACTCTGCCTAAGGGAGAGGGGAGCGCCGCGACCTCGCGGATACCCTGCGCCATGCCGCTTATACGCTCTGCGGAGAGCATGAGTCGGTCGATCATCACGTCGCTGATGTTGCCCTTTGCGGCTTCTACGTCGAGGGCATTCGCCGCTAAGATCGCGTCTGTATTTTCGATAAGCTGATCAGCCATCATCAGCAGGGCGCAGTCGATGTCCGCCGCCTTGATGTTGCCGAGCTTGCTCTTGGCTGCTTTTGCTTTGATCAAAAGTTCCTGTGTCGTCATAGCAGTTCCTTTCTAACTCCTTACTCCTAACTTTTTATCTTCTAATTCCTGATTAACGATTATTTCGCTAAGAATCTGGTGCAGACAGCGGTGCCGTCTAAGATGTCGTATAAAATATCGGGCTCCTTGCCGTTGGCGATGACGACCTCGATGCTGTCCGCCGTCGCGAGCTTCGCGGCTTTGATCTTCGTGACCATGCCGCCTGTGCCGAGCTTGGAGCCTGCTAAGCCCGCGAGAGCCTCGATCTCGGGCGTGATCTCTTCGATCACGGAGAGGCGCTCGGCGTTGGGATCGACAGAGGGATTCGCGGTGTACAGCCCGTCGATGTCAGAGAGAATGATCAGCTTGTCGGCTTTGACGCGCTGGGCGATGATCGCGCCGAGGGTGTCGTTGTCGCCGATGACGATCTCGTCGGTGGTGACGGTATCGTTCTCGTTGACGATCGGGATCACGCCGAGCTCTAACAGACGGAACAGGGTGTTGTCGAGGTTCTTGCCGTAGTCCTCGATCGCGACGAACGCGCCTGTCATCAGTATTTGCGCCACGACGTGATTATACTCGCCGAAGAGCTTATCGTAAACGTACATCAGCTCGCACTGACCGATCGCCGCGCCTGCCTGCAGGGTGGAGATGTCGCTGTCGCGCTTGCTGATACCGACCTTGCCCAGTCCCATGCCGATCGCGCCCGACGACACCAGTACGATCTCGTTGCCCGCGTTCTTCAAATCGGAAATGACCTTGCACATCTGCTCTACGCGCTTGATGTTCAAGAGCCCTGTCCGGTGGGCTAAAGTCGATGTGCCCACCTTGATCACGATTCTCATATGATCCCTCCAAATATATCTGAAATAATACTACCATATTCATGATTTCAAGTCAATAATTCAGCGTAGTAAATTAATAAATCGTTAAAGATTTTAGTGAATAGTTAGATGAAAGCGGGGAGTTGGATAAAAGTTAGGAGTGAGGAGTTACGGGAAACGCTTTCGCGCTTTGGATCGATATAAGAACAAAAAGAATAAACGCTTGCAGCTCTTTGTTCAGAACGGCAAGCGTTTTATAAATTTCGCTTTATATGAATCGGGTGCGGGCAACGCCCGCCCTAAACTCCTGACATCTCACTTCTGACTCAAGAAAGTCTGCCCATGATCTCGGCATAGGCGTCCTCTACGCCGCCGAGGTCGCGGCGGAAGCGGTCCTTGTCGAGCTTTTCCTTAGTCTCTGCGTCCCAGAAGCGGCAGGTGTCGGGGCTGATCTCGTCAGCGAGGACGATGGTGCCGTCGGAAAGTCGACCAAACTCGAGCTTGAAGTCGACGAGAATAACGCCGCGCTCTTTCCAGTAAGCCTTGAGGTAATCGTTGACAGCGAAGGCGTACTTCTTGATCAGCTCGATCTCGTCGGCGGTCGCGAGCTTCAGCGCCAGAGCGTGATAGTCGTTGATCAGCGGATCGCCCAGGTCGTCGTTCTTGTAGGAGAACTCGATGGTCGGCGCGTCAAAGACGACGCCCTCTTCCACGCCGTAGTTCTTGGAGAAAGAGCCCGCGGCGATATTGCGGATGATGACCTCGAGCGGTACGATGGAGACCTTCTTGACGACGGTCTCGCGGTCGGAGAGCTCCTCGACAAAGTGGGTGGGAACGCCCGCGTCCTTGCTGAGCTTCTGCATGAGCAGGTTGCTCATCTTATTGTTGATCACGCCTTTGCCGACGATGGTGCCCTTTTTAAGACCGTTGAACGCAGTCGCGTCGTCCTTGTAGGACACGATCAGCAGTTCGGGATCATCGGTCAGGAATACTTTTTTAGCCTTGCCCTCATAGAGCTGTTCACGTTTTTCCATAATACAGTCCTCCCATAAATCATTCAAAAACGTCATTCCGAGGGAGCAAAGCGACCGTGGGAATCCCACACCGCTGTACTCCTGCTTTGTGGGATTGCCACAGCCCCGAATGGGGCTTCGCAATGACAGCGTATTCGGGAGGAGCAAGCCCCTCCCCTACAGTATGGGTTATACACTATATGCGACAAGTAGTCAAGCGACTTGTCAAGAATTCGGATATTTGTACAGACAGCGCGCGTTTTCGTGAAAACTTTTTGAGAAAATAATAAATACCCATGTTGACAGAAGCCATGAAAAGTAGCATAATTAGCCATGGAAAACCGATACTGAATATGTAAGGATGATGAAGATGAACAGAGCGGACCTCGGCGCTGAATTGAAGCGCTCCAATAACTGCTGTCAGGCGGTATTGCTTGCTTTTGAGGATATCCTGCCTCTTGACAGAGATACGCTCCTGCTGCTCGGCTCGCACTTCGGCTCGGGCATGGGCGGCATGATGGGCACCTGCGGGGCGCTTGTGGGCGCGGAAATGGTGCTGGGGATCCTCAGCGGACAGCCTAAGGGCATGAACGGATACAGCCGCAAGATGTTCGGCGCTTTTGAGGAGAAATGCGGCGCGTCGCGCTGTATCGACATCAAGGGCGTGATGACAGGGCATATGCTGTGCTCATGCGAGGACTGCGTGAGGAACGCGATCAAGCTGGTCGAGGAGAGAATTTAGCTTTAAAGTGAGGAAGCAGGAGTTAGGAGTTGACGGCGGGCTCTGCCCGCACCCGTTATATAAATCCAAAAGCCGTCAGGCTTTCCTAAAACTCCTCACTACTAACTCCTCACTCCTAACTAAAAAGAAAGGAACTTTCTATGAAATATACCATCGGACAAGAGCTCCGCGGCTTTGTCGTGGAACAGAGCCGCCATATCAAGGAGATCGGCGGCGACCTCTACATCATGCGCCATATCCACAGCGGCGCGCTGTTATGCTATATCGACAACGACGACCGCAACATGACCTACGCGGTCACCTTCGCGACTCCGTCGCATGACT
Organism: uncultured Ruminococcus sp.; assembly: GCA_902798755.1. GTDB lineage: Bacteria > Bacillota > Clostridia > Oscillospirales > Acutalibacteraceae > Ruminococcoides. The sequence goes on from CADBYC010000024.1 coordinate 67,163, forward strand.
CGACGGGCGTGTTCCATATCCTCGAGCACAGCGTGCTGTGCGGCTCGGAGAAATATCCCGTTGACGATCCCTTTGTCGAGCTGATGAAAAGCTCGCTGTACACCTTCCTCAACGCGATGACCTTCCCCGACAAGACCATGTACCCCGTGTCGAGCATGAACGACAAGGATTTGATGAATCTGATGGCGGTGTACACCGACGCGGTGTTCCGTCCGCTGATCTACCGCGACGAGACCGCGTTCCGTCAGGAGGGCTGGCACGTCGAGCGCGACGAAAACGGCAAGCCCTATTATCAGGGCGTGGTGTACAACGAGATGAAGGGCGCTCTCGGCGACCCTGAGGAGAATCTCTATCAGGCGGTGTTCAACGAGAGCTATGAGCCGTGCCAGTACACGACCGTCTCGGGCGGTCACCCCGACCATATCGTCGATCTGACCTATCGGGACTTTATCGACAATCACCGTAAGCATTACCACCCGTCGAACGCGCGGTTCTATCTGTACGGCAAGATGGAATTGGAAGAGAAGTTGCGCTTTTTGGACGAAGAATATCTGAGCAAGATCGAGCCGCAAGCCCCTGTCAAGGAGCCGAAGGTCACCGTCAAAAAACAGGCAAAGCCGTATTACACCACCTATACCGCCGACGGCGACAAGAGCGGCGAGGACTATATCGCCATCACCTATCCCATCGGCGAGATGCCCGATTTCACCACCTATCTCGGACTGTCCGTTTTGACGGATATCCTTGCCGACACCAACTATGACCCGCTGAAAAAGCGAATCCTCGACAAGGGTCTGGCGGTCGAGCTCGACTGCGAGATGATCGAGGACATCGCCTATCCGCTGTTCACCGTCAAGCTGCGCCACTGCGACGCGTCGCGCCTTGATGAGATCGAGCGCGAGGTGACGCAGTGCCTTGAGGAATGCGCCGCGGGGCTCGATAAGGAAGCGGTCAAGGCAAAGCTGAGCACTGTGGAATTCAATCTGCGCGAGGGCAGCGCCGCGGGACTGACCAAGGGCCTGTACTACGGTATCCAGATCGCCGACACATGGCTGTACGACTATGAGCCGTGGCGGTATCTCGAGTATGAGAAGCCGCTCGAAACCATCAAAGAAAACCTCGACAAGGGCTATTTTGAGGACTTGATACAGGCGTTCTTACTGCTCAACGAGAACCGCAATATCGTCGTGATGACCCCGACGAAGACCGAGAAGAAGTACGCCGATCCCGACGAGAAGCATATCAAAGAGAGCGACTCCGCCGTGACCGACAGCGTAAAGGCGGAGGGCGGCTGTGTGCCGCATCTGAACCTTGCCGATATCGACAAAAAGGCGGCGGAATATGTCACTCAGGTCAAGGAAAAGGACGGCGCGCCGTTCCTGTATCACCCGCTGAAAACGGACGGTATCGTTTATGCCGACCTGTTCTTTGACATCGCGAACGCCGATGACGACGAGCTGTTCTATATCAGTATCCTCTCGGCGCTGTTGACCAATATCGCGACCGAAAAGACCGACGGTCAGACCCTGCAGACAAAGCTCGGGCTGTACACGGGCTCGATGGGCGTGAGCGGTACGGTGTCGCGCCATGGCGATCGGCTGATCTCCTCGGCGACCGTGCGCTTCAAGGCGCTCGAGGAGTATTACGCGCAGGCGGCTGAGCTGTGTGAAGAAGTGCTGACAAAGACCGTCTTTGACGATCGGAAGGCTGTCGTCGATCTGATCGGTCAGTTCTATACCGAGCTGCAATTGGGCTTTATCAATAACAGTAGTCAGATCGCCGCTTCCCGCGCCGCCGCGAACCTCAACAAGCGCGACGCGATCCTCGACAAGACGGGCGGCGTCACCTTCTATACCCGTTTAAAAGCGCTTAAAGAGTCGCTCGACGACGACCCCGCAAGCTATGAAAAGCTCAAGGAGAAGGTCGCGGCGGTGTATGAGAAGTTCTTCAAGAACGGCAGGGCGGTGTGCTCCGTCGCCTGTGACGAGGACAGCTTTGAGAAGATCAAGGATATTCCCCTGCCGATGAAAGACAACCTGACCGACACGCTGTCGCAGGCTGACAGCGGACTGCTTTCGGGTAATATCGCCCTGTCCGCTCCGTGCGACATCGTCTTCAACGGCTACAGCTTCAATACCGACGAGGATTTACGCGGCGGCACCTTGATGCTTGCGAAGAAGATCCTCTCCCTCGAGTATCTGTGGCAGAAGGTGCGCGTCGAAAACGGCGCCTACGGCTGCGGCACGGTGCCGAATTCCGCCAAGCGCCTCGACATGTGGAGCTACCGCGACCCGCAGATCGCGATCACCTTGAACACCTTTCAAAACGCGGCTGACTTTTTGAGCAAATTACAGCTAACCGATCGCGCGCTCGAGGATTATATCATCAGCGTGGTGCGCACCCTCGACAATCCCCAGCTCCCCCGCGCCGCCGCTTATGTGAGCACCGTCTTTTACCTGCTCGGCAGAGATTCGGCGGCGATCCAGCAGGAGCGCGACGAGCTGTTGTCCTCTACTCTTGCCGATCTGAACGAGATCGGCGAGCGAATGAAAGCGGACGTGGGCACTGCGTCCTTCTGCACCGTCGGCAGCGCCGAGAATATCGAGCAGAACAAAGAGCTCTACGACGAGATCATCAAGCTGTGAGATAGTTAGGAGTTAGGAATTAGGAGTTAAGGGCGGGCGTTGCCCGCACCCGATCAATATAATGTGAGATAAAAACAACGCTTGCAATTCTAAACACAGAGTTGCAAGCGTTGTTTCTGTTATAACTCCTAACTTCTCACTCCTGACTCCTCACTCCCCCTGTCTGCTGTCAAAGTCGTCCTGAATCTCCGCGCTCCAATCCGCCGCCATCGGCTCGCAGGCGCGCGCCTTGGATACGGCGCGGCTGACGCAGTTGTACAGCACGGCGGTGCCCTTTCGGTCGGCGTGGTAGTTCACGGCTCTGTCCGCGCCGATGCCGAAGTGCTTAGCGGTCGAGATCGCGTCGATGTTCGCCCCGATAAAGAGGAACTCCCAGCCGTTCTTTTTCTTGTGCTCGATCATCTTCCTGACCTTGTCGGCGGAATACTCCTTGCTCGCGTTCTCGAGCCCGTCGGTCGTGATGACGAACACCGTGCGCGCGGGCACGTCCTCGGGGCGAATGTAGCGGTGCACCTCTTCGATGTGGCTGACGGTCATGCCGATCGCGTCGATCAGGGCGGTACAGCCGCGGACGAAGTAATCGTCACGGGTGATGGGCTCGATCTGCTCGAGCGGTACGCGGTCGTGGAGCGTTTCGACCTCGTGATCGAAGAGAATGGTGGACACATAGCACCTGCCGTCCTCCTTCTTCTGCTTGTCGATCATCGCGTTGAAGCCGCCGACGGTGTCGTCCTCCAGCCCCGCCATCGAGCCGGAGCGGTCGAGGATAAAGACGAGCTCGGTCGTGCTGTTCAGCGGGGGAATGGGGTCGATGGTTTTGTCGATTGAAGTTTTCTTTGATTTCGCGCCTATTTTCTTTAACATGATGATACCTCCTGAATATGAATGTGTCGGCTATGAAAAAGCGGTCATAAGGTTTTTCCTTACAACCGCATGATAGCAGATATTCAGTTGGCTTTGGTCGCCCCGCAGGCGACATTTATACGTTGATCAGAGGTTGATCGAATTCATACAGCGCTTCGTTCAGGGCGTTGAGGTCGTACCTGCCGCTGACGATGAAATACTCCACGATGACGTCGAATTTCGAGCTGTGCGACAGAGCAAAGCCCGCCTTGCGCAAAAGATCTGTCGTTTCGTCGAGCGAGAGCCTGAGCGCGAACGCAAAGGCGATGGCGGTGGGCTTAGAGGGGCGGTAATTAGGATTGGAGCGAATCTTTGAGAACAGCTTGCGGTCGACTCCCGCGCGCTTGTAGCACTCGCTGTCCTTCATGCCTCGCTCGTCGATCAGTCGCAGTAACGCCTGCTGGAAGCTCTCGTCCAGCGTCCTCAGCCTGTCGGCAAGGTCGGCGGGCGCTTGCGGGAGCGCATAGCCGACAGGGGTCGGTTCTTTGGGCAATAAGCGTTCGTCCGTGAGCTCCTCTGTCGGCGCGGGCATTTTGTCCGCCGTTGGGATCGCGCAGCGGTTGGCGCCGACGGCGCTCTTTGGCGCGGAACAGCTCGGGCTTTGCGATGCTTGTAAAACAGGCGCGTCATCACCCGTGTAGTGAAGCCGCAGGTATGCGGCGATATCGGCGAACAGTTGTTTTTTGAAGAGCATGAGATCACCTCTTTGGGAGTCAGGAGTTAGGAGTTAGGTAAGCGCTGATTAATTACTATGTCATTGCGAGGGCTTTAGCCCGTGGCAATCCCACAAAGAGAGAATCCGACGTTTCTGTCCCTCCAAGAGCGTAGCGATTGGCTAAGCGCCACTGCTGGGATTCCCACGGTCGCTTAGTCGCTCCCTCGGAATGACAATGGATATGAAAGTAGCATTAATCAGTATTTACTTAGAAGCTAGAAGTTAGGAGTTAGGAGTATATCATTGATTGTACCATAAATATTTTATGATAACAACTCCTGACAGGTCAGACTCCGTATTTGATCTTGATACGACGCAGTTTATTGCCGACGGGCTTTTGCAGGAGCAAAAGGAAGATCACGTTCGACACGGCGTACAGCGCGGTGAACGGGATCGCCGAGACGGTCGCCGAAAGATAGAGCTTCCAGTCAAAGCCGCCCGCGTACCACAGCACCGTCCAGATATCCATGATGAACGAGTACGCGATACCCGCCAAAGCTCCGTAGAGGATCATCAGCCATTTGTGACGTAACAGGACTTTTGACAGATAGCCCGCGAACAGCCCGATCAGCCCGAAGCCGAGCATCTGGAACGGCGTCCACGGCCCCTGTCCGAAGTAGATGTTGGAGATCAGCACGCTGAGCGCCCCGCAGAGAAAGCCCGCTTCCGCGCCGAGGTAGACGGCGGTCATCACGCAGATCGCCGTGATGGGCTTGAACAGCGGGATAAACCGCCCGAACACCGCCAGAGCGGTCATGATCGCCGTGATGACCATGCGCCGCGAGCCGATGTTCCTATGCTCAAAGCCCGTCATGAACAGCAAGAGAGCGAGCACGGCGATCCCGAGGGAGATGATCAGATACCGCTGACCGTCAAAGATCAGGGCGCTGAGCGCGACGGCGGCGGGGATCAGGACGAAGGGGATCGCGTAGCGCAGGAAGGTGCGCAGTCGGGGGCTTTTGATCGCGATCACCTCATGCCTCCGTTCTCTTCGATCAGCCTTGCGGCTCGGTGGGCGGTGTACGCGCCGTCATAGCGGGCGCGCGTGATGCGTGAGGCGGCGGTGGTATAAAAGCGGTTGCCGCTCAAAAAGCGCTCGGTCGTATCGGCCGCCGCGATCCTGCCCTGAGCGAAGAGGGCACAGCGGTCGGCGCACAGGGCGGCGAACTCCGTATCATGGGTGATCAGCAGGACGGTCACGCCGTCGCTTTTCAGTTGACCGATGACCTGTATCAACAGCGCTTTCGCGTTCGCGTCCAAGCCCTTTGACGGCTCGTCCATGATCAGCAGGCGCGGGTCGGTGGACAGCGCCTTGCACAGGGCGACCAACTGCCGCTCGCCGCCCGAGAGATCGTAGGGGTGGCGAGCGGATAGGGGAGAGAGGTCAAAGGGCAGGCTGTCGAGGATATGCTCACAGCCCTTGAGCTCCTCTTTCACGGTTTCACGGATAAAGACGCTCTCCGCGTCCTGAGGGAGCAGGCTGAGATTGTGTTGATACAGCGAGCCGTTTTTGTAGTCCTTGAGCGGCTTTGAGAAAAGCGCGACTTTTCCGTAATAGGGCTTTCTCAGCCCTGCCGCGACAGCCGCCATGGTGCTCTTGCCCGCGCCGTTCGCGCCTAAAAGGGCGAACACCTCGCCGCTGTACACGGTCAGGTCAAGGTCGCTGAGGATATCCGCGCCGTTTCTGTCGTAGCGGAAGCGGATATTTTTCATCGACAGGGCGATCTCGTTCTTGTCTGACGGCTTCGGCTCGCTTAATGACCGCACCGAGTTGCCGTAGCGCGCGATAAAGCGCTGACCCTCTCTGACGGTCAAAGGGATCTCGCCCCTGCCGCTGACCTGATGGAAGATACGCGCCGCCGTGGGCAGGAAGGAGGTATACGGGCTGTCACAGCCGATGCTTTCGGCGACCTTGCGGGGTATATCGTCAAATGTGAGCTGTCCGTGATCGAGAATGATAACGCGGTCGGAGAGCGGGAAAAGCTCCTCTGTGCGGTGCTCGCAGATCAGCACCGTCACGCCCGTCTCGCGGTTGAGGCGGTGGATCGTGTCGATGAACCGCGCCGCCGCGATGGGGTCGAGCTGGGCGGTCGGCTCGTCGAGCAATAGCAGCTCGGGGTCGGCGGCCATCACCGCCGCAAGGTTCAAAAGCTGTTTTTCGCCGCCCGAGAGGGTCGAGGTGTCGCGCTCCATCAGCGGCTCAAGGTCGAAGTACGCCGCCGTTTCGCCGACGCGGCGGGCGATGTCCGCGCGCTTGTATCCGAGGTTTTCGAGGGTGAACGCCAGCTCGTGCCACACCTTGTCGGTGACGAGCTGTTCGTCGGGATTCTGCGCGACGTAGCCGATCCTTCGCGCCGAGTCGCGCGGGCTGAGCTTGGTGATCTCTTCGCCGTCAAAGAGGGCTGTGCCCGTGATGTTGCCGTTTTGGCGCAGCTCGGGCTTTAAGAGCCTGAGCAGGGTGCTTTTGCCCGAGCCTGTCGCGCCCATCAGGGTGACGAACGCGCCGCTCTCTATCGTAAGGCTGATATCCGACAGCGCTTTTGTATAGCCGTTCGGATAAGTGAAGCTCAGGTTTTTGAGAGTAACAAGCGCCATCGTATCGCCTCCTTTATGTTGATGATCAGCGGCAGAACGCTCAGCAGGGTGAACGCCGCCGCGCCCGCGAGCCCCCACGGGGAGAATAACCGCATGTCAAACTCGGGGTAGTAGACCGCCTTGCTCTGCCATATGCCCGCTGCCGTCAGCGCCGTCAGCGACAGGCAGACAAGGATAAAAAGGACGTCGGCGGCGTGGACACGGTAGACGGCGTAGGATGTGCGCCTGCCGCTGTTGTAGCCGCGCGACTCCATGCTCTCGGCGGTGACGATACCGTTCTCGAGCGTCCACGTGATGAGGATACTCAGCACCCTCGCCCTGCCGCGGACGGCGTCGATCAGGTTGCCGTCGTCATAGAGCCCGAGCGCTTTTTGGCTGTCCTGTATCCTGCGCCAACGTACGCGCAGCAGCGACACAAAGCGCAGGGTCATGGATAAGAGCAGCGCGAGCTTCGGCGAGAACCTCCCGAAGAGGTAGAGCACCTTGTCGCTCGTCAGGGCTTTTGACAGATCGCGCAGGCGGTAGAGCGCGGAGGTCAGCATCATCGCCGCGGATAAGCCGTAGAGGGTCGCTTCTAAGGTGACGGGGTTGCCGTTGAAATAAAACAGCACCGTCAGCCCCTTGTGTACGAAAATGGGGTTCAGCGCCGCCGCGACGACGAAAACCGCGAGGGAGAACAGGTGGTTTTTGCGGTTCGCCGTATGGGTGAGTACGGCGCTGAGGACTGAGGTGACCAGCGCGATACACAGCAAAAACGGGTTCATCGAGAACATCGTGACCGCCAGTATGCAGACATAGTACACGGTGACGGCGAAAGGATTCAGTTGTGTAAAGCGCATGAGGACACCTTCTTTCTGTGTGAAGTTAGGAGCTTTTGTTAGTGAGGAGTTAGGAGTTAGGAGTGAGAAGTTTCGGGAAACACTTCGTGTTTTAGATTTGTATAACGTCAGATATCGACTGTATTTACAATACTAAAGATCGGGTGCGGGCGGAGCTCGCCATTAACTCCTAACTCCTCACTTCTCACTCCTAACTCAAAAAAGCTCCTAACTCCTAACTCCTAACTGTCAGAAAGGTCTTTTCCGATATCGGTGGTGTAGAGCCATTCGATCTTGTCGCCGTTGCTGACGTGGTAGCTCTCGCACCCTACGTCGGGGAATTCTCCGTTGACGCGGTACATCCAGCCCGACAACTCGCCATAGTCAAATTCGTACAGGCTGTTGATGCCCGCGATATACGCCGCGCCCTTTGCGCCGCGGTTGTCAAGCATGATGTTATACGCGCTTGCCGCCTGCATCAGGATATCGTATACCGTGTCGCCCTCGTCGGCGTTAAATGCGGTCGTATCGAGAATAACGCCGTCGTCCGGGATGTAATAGTTCGCCTTTTCACGCCCCTTGACGGTGTTGCATCGGATCGACAGGGTGACGCTCAGCTCGCCGCCCGTTTTGGCAGGTTGATGAAAACTGTCTTTGCTCTGAAAATCGGTCAGCAGAATGAACAGGATACCCGCAAGGGCGATGATTCCGACGGCGATATAGTGCTTTTTGTTGCGCTTTTTCAAGAGGAACAGCACGGCGCATACCGCGCCTGCCGCGAGGATCACGGCGAGGATCGCGTAGGGCTTGTAGCCGCCCTTGCCGCCGGCCTGATCGGCGGTCGCCCTGACATAGTCGGCGGTCGCCGAGGGCTGAAAGCCGCCGTAGGTGGGCTTTGCGGCAGAGACCGTGCTTTGCTCCGACGGCTGTGTTTCTTCTACGCTGACGGTCATTTTCTCGCCTGTGGCGGTGGTCGCTTCGATGAACCGCTGACCGTTGATGACGATGATACGGTTGCCGTTTTCGTCCGTCTGCGGAGCGGTATCCGAGCCGCCCGCGGTTTGATCGTCGGCGTTCGTACCCCTGTTGTCGGAATGGGCGTTATTGTTTGTGTCAGTGTTGTTATTACCGCGGCTTTGACTGCCGCCCGAGCCGCCCTGCCGAGGGGTGTTGTCGGCGGGTGCGGAATGGTTCGCGTGATCGAGGACATAGAGCGGAGATTGACCGTAGCAGTACCGCTTGTATGCCGTGAAAGCGCAGAACGCCTCTAAGGTGGCGTTCACATTGGAGCTGTCGGTATGGGCAAAGCTGCCGTCAGAGCAGCGGTAGGACATCAGCGCGTTCATGACCGAGCCGCCGCTTTTGATGAACCTGCCGTCCGTCTGCGCGTCGATCCCCAGCGACGACAGGGCTATGACGACCTGCGCCGCGCTCTCGCTGTTCTCAGCGCCCATCGTCTTGAAGCCGCCCGACTCGAGCTGCATCTCGGAGAGCCTGTCGAGCGCTCTGTCCACGGCGTAGGCGACGTCCGACCTGCCTGTATGGGGCGCGAGGGCTTGCAGGGTCATGGCGGTCACGTCCGCGTCGCCGTAAGCGCCCATGACTGCCCACCCGCCGTCGTCCTTTTGCCACGACAGGATCTCGGACACCAGTCCGTCTGTGCTGTACAGCGCGCTGTCGTAGCCGTTGTTGAGCAGATGAAGCCCGAAAACAAGGCTCATGATACCTTGTCCGCCGATCGCTTCGTCAGCCGTGTCGGCAATATAGCGGTCGGTACTGCCCGAAGCGGACAGGGCAAGGGCGAATTTCTCGCGCGTGGAGGCGGCGTAGACCTCGTGCGTATCAAGGTAGCTCAGCAGCGCGCTTTCGTAGCGCGAAAGGTCATAGCTTCCCGACTGGGAGAGGGCGACGGCGTAGAACTCGGCGGTCACGCCCGCGTTGTCGGGCAGGTAGCCGTCGGCAAAGCTCTGGTTACTGCTATAGCCGTTATATGCGACGATACCGTCGCACAGGCTCTGCACCTGAGCGACGGTATAGGTCTGATAGCTTTCCGCGCGCGCCGATACAGCCGCCGTGAAAAGCAGCGGCAGGCTCAGCAACAGGGCGATCAGCTTATTTCTTCGCATAATGCTTTTTATAGATAGAGGTCGTGCCGATGATACCGCACAGGCACAGACCCGCGATCATGACCCACAGCCACAGATGGGTGTTGTCGCCTGTCTTGGCGGTCGCGGAAGAGGAAGTGGCGCTGGTCTTGGTGGCGCTGTCCTTGGTCGCTACGGTAGGCGCGACGGTGGGAGCGACGGTCGCTTCTGCCTGAGTCGGCTCGTCGATAACGGCGGGCGCGTCGGTAGGCGTTTGGTCGGGGGTCGCCTTATCTTTGCCGATCGATTTCAGAATACAGATCGGGGGGACGATACGCGTATCCTTAACCTGAGCGCTGATCAGTCTCTCATAGCCGTTGGGATCGCCGTAGCCGTAGAAGAAAGAGGCCTTGCCTTCCTCATTGGTAACAACTTTGTTCGGGTTGCCGTCAACGGTGATCTCCGCGCCGGAAACAGGCTCGGTATAGGGCTTGCCTTCCTGATCAAAGCCGGTCTTCATCATCGTCAGCTCAACGCCGATCGACGTGCTCTCGTCTTCGATATACTGCGGTTCAAAATAGGTGTATACATCGCTGAATTTCTTTGTATCGGTATAGATGAACGCGACGACATAGTCGTCCGCTTTGACGGGATCGGTCATGCTCCACGCAAAGGCGTTGTTCACCAGATAGCCGTAGCTGCCGCCGTTCGCAACGCCCCACAGCTTCATCAGGGAGAGTCCCCACTGGGTCATCTCGGTGGCGTAGCCTGCTTTCGCGCCGCCGTTGTAGAACTGCTCGTGAGCGGCATACAGCGCGTCGTTGACGGTGAGCGCGCCGTCGTTGTCGATATCGGTGACGGTCACGGTCTTATACGGAACCGCAAACTGACTCTTTTCATCAATGATGGTGACATGCACATCGACGCTGTCAGGCGCTTCTTCGGCGGATACGAACAGCATACCGACGGACAGTACCAGCAGTACGGATAACAATAATGCAATAATCTTTTTCATTTTTGTACCTCACTTCAAAAAGATTCATTTATATTTCACCCATTGGGCGGAAATAACGTGATAAGGGGCAGATCGTGCGCATTGGCAAAAGGATGATAGGAAACGGTTTCGTAGGGACGATTGGTGGTTGTCCGCAGAATGATGGGCATAGAATCAGGCGGAAACCTCAGATAGAGGGAAAAGCATCTGCGATGCCGGACGAGCAATGCTCGTCCCTACGGCAGTGTGAGACGCCCTTTCCGTCGCTTGTAATTTGGCAAACAAGTAAGCGCGCCGCAAATAAAAAAGCTCTTTCATACGAAAGAGCGCGATGATAAAGCATAAGGCGGGAAGCCTTATACTGTATTCGCACGCTTCCTGCCAAAGTGGCTTAGTTGGATACGGCAGGTCTCCCGGCTGATGAGGAAGCGCAAGGCGCACGGACGGGAACCTTCTCGGAATGCTCCAATGGTATCTTCCCATCCTCTGCTCAATCACGGTAGTGGCGGCTGCTCCGGATTCGAACCGGATTCCCTATTAATCTAATCAGTTCAGTAACAGCGAGTTTTGCTCAGTGTACAACGTTTCAAACCGTATCCGTATTCATACTAATCCTTAATAAAAACCTTTATCATCTATTGCGCTAAATTCCGCATAGCTTTGTTGAGCTCCTTGACAGGCGCCAGCCTGCCTGCGTCACTCGCCTCGCTCTGCGAAATTTATCACTAATATCTGATTAAATCTTTTTATCAAGGATTAGTATCATTTGTCCTTACCCATTATACATGAGTGCGTGAGCGATTGCAACCGTCAAAAGGTTACAATAATGTCAAAGAAAAGCCCTGTTTTTCAGTGAAAACAGGGCATGGGGTCACTTGTTCCGATTGAAGTCGATGGTGATGGTGTCGCGGTGGAGGTTGAGCTGAGTGGTGCGGATCCCCGCGGCGGTCAGCATCTTCTTGGAGGCGATGGTCTCGGGGGTGTCGGCGTACTTGTCATAGAGGTACACGATCTCTGAGATACCGCTCTGAATGATCGCCTTGGCGCACTCGTTGCAGGGGAAGAGGTCAACGTAGAGCCGCGCGCCCTCGAGCGACTTGCCGTGCGCGTTGAGGATGGCGTTGAGCTCCGCGTGGACGACGTACCTGTACTTGGTGTCCTCGCCCTCTCTGTCCCACGAGAAGGTGTCATCGGAACAGCCGTAGGGGAAGCCGTTGTAGCCTGTGCTCAAAATCCGCTTGCTCTTGTTAACGATGCACGCGCCTACCTGCGTGTTAGGGTCCTTGGAGCGCTTGGCGGCGAGGATCGCCACGCCCATGAAGTATTCGTCCCATGAGATATAGTCTTCTCTTTTCATCATGACCTCCTGTAGGTATATTTAGTGTCGGCTGAGAGTATATTGATGGTGAGCGGATAGAGGCTTTACGCCTTCTTCAGCTCGTTCAGGCAATTTCGGCAGACGGTCTTGCCCTTGAAGTCGGCGAGCTCCTCGCTGCTTTGGCAGAAGATACAGCTCATGCCGTATTTCTTGAGCACGATCGCGTCGGGCTCGGTGAAGAGCTCGATCGTGTCGTCGGTGTGCAAGTCGTATTTCGTGCGCAGGGGCTTCGGGATCACGACGCGCCCTAACTTATCGATCTTACATAAAAATCCTGCGGGTTTCATGGTATTTCCTTTCTGATATCGCGGACGGATATCGCGGTTTCTGTTTGGTAAAGAATCTTATGACAAAATTCTACCAAATGCAGGAAAATATGTCAAGATGTCTACAAGCATTATTAAATTTTGTGAAACATGTACAGAGAACGTCAACCATTTTTGGCTGATAGATGAAAGGCGGCTTGTAAATGGCATATGTGTTCGGAGCGATGATCGCGGCGGCGTTTTTGTATTCTGCGGTCAGCGGCGCGCTGCCCCAAATGAGCGAGGGTCTGCTCGATTCGGCGGGCGAGGCGGTACAGCTTTTGATCTCGATCAGCGGCATGATCGTGATGTGGTCGGGCTTCATGCGGATCGCAAAGGACAGCGGGCTGATGGAGAAGCTCTCGCGGCTTTTTTCGCCGTTTCTCAGGCGGCTGTACCCCGATATACCGCCCGACTCGCAGGCGTTCAGCCTGATCTCGCTGAACCTCAGCGCGAATCTCTTAGGGCTTGGCAACGCCGCGACGCCGCTCGGGATCGCCGCCATGCGCGAGATGAAGCGCCGCAGCCTCTCGGGTACCGCGACCGACAGCATGGTGACCTTTGTGCTGATGAACACCGCCTCGATCCAGCTCATCCCCACCACGGTCGCCGCCTTGCGCAAGAGCTTCGGCTCTGCTCAGCCCTTCGATATCCTGCCGTGCGTGTGGCTGACCTCGGTCATAGCGCTGTCGGCGGGGCTGTTATCATCAACCGTATTAAGGAGAGTGTCATGGAAGCGGTCATTCCGTTCGTCGTCACGGCGCTGTGCGTCTGGGGACTGTTCAAAAAGATCAATATCTTCGACAGCTTCGTAGAGGGCGCGAAAGAGGGCATGGCGACGGTGAAGTTCATCGCGCCTACGATGATCGCGCTCTTGGCAGCGGTCGGCACACTCCGCGCGTCGGGGGTACTTGACCGGCTGTCAGAGCTGATACAGCCCTTATGCGAGCGGCTCGGCTTCCCCTCGGAGCTCGTGCCGATGGCGCTGCTGCGCCCTGTGTCGGGGTCGGGCGCGACGGCGCTGATGACGGGCATTTTTGAGCACAGCGGACCCGACAGCTTCGCGGGACGGTGCGCGAGCGTGGTCGCGGGCTCGACGGAAACGACCTTCTACGCCGTGACCATGTACTACGGCGCGGCGGGGATCAGGCGGATCCGCCATACGCTGATCTCGGCATTGACGGCGGACTTCACCGCCGTGGTCGTCAGCGTGCTGACGGTAGGGCTTTTGATGGGGATATAAGAGTGAGAAGCGGTAAAAGTGAGAAGTGAGGAGATAATAAAGTGAGAAGTGAGGAGTTAGGAGTGAGGAGTTATGGGAAACACTTCGTGTTTTAGATTTGTATAACGACAGATATCGGATAAGTTTACATACCTTTGGTATATAAGTATAATTAATCGAATGATTATACAGATCGGGTGCGGGCAATGCCCGCCATTAACTCCTAACTCCTAACTCCTCACTTCTAACTCCTAACTCCTAACTCCTCATTGTTTGTCAAAGTGTACAATTTTATCGGACAAACCCTCGGCGGTTCTGCGGTTTGACACTTGCAAAAAGCGCTTATCAATAGTATAATATCTTTGATTCGGCTTAAAAACCGATTTGGAATACCCGCGACAGATAAAGAGCCTTCCCTTTGAGGGGAAGGCTGTCATGCTTCAAATACAAAGCTATGGAGGAGAATTATGGCTCAGAATAAGAAAATGGTCGAGGCGATCACCGGCCGCGACGAGGACTTTGCAAAATGGTATACCGACATCGTCAAGAAGGCGGAGCTGGTAGATTACTCTAACGTCAAGGGCTGTATGGTCATTCGTCCCTACGGCTTCGCGATCTGGGAGAACATGAAGAACGACATGGACCGCCGCTTCAAGGAGACGGGTCACGAGAACGTTTACATGCCGATGTTCATTCCCGAAAGCCTGCTCGAAAAGGAGAAGGATCACGTCGAGGGCTTCGCGCCCGAGTGCGCGTGGGTCACCGTCGGCGGCTCTGAGAAGCTGACCGAACGCCTGTGCGTTCGTCCGACCTCCGAGACCCTCTTCTGCGAGCATTACGCGAAGATCGTCAACACCTACCGCGACCTGCCTAAGCTCTATAACCAGTGGTGCTCCGTCGTCAGATGGGAAAAGACCACCCGCCCGTTCCTGCGTACCTCCGAGTTCCTCTGGCAGGAGGGTCACACCCTGCATGAGACCGAGGAAGAGGCGCGCGAGGAGACCCTGAAAATGCTCAAGGTCTACACCGATTTTTACAAAGAGACCCTCGCGATCCCTGCCGTTGTCGGCGAGAAAACGCCTAAGGAGCGTTTCGCGGGCGCGAGAGAGACCTACACCATCGAGCCGATGATGCACAACGGCGTCGCCCTGCAGGGCGGTACGTCCCACTACTTCGGCGACGGCTTTGCCAAGGCTTTTGATATCACCTATACGGGCAGAGATAACAAGCTCCATTATCCGCACCAGACCTCTTGGGGCACCTCCACCCGCATGATCGGCGCGCTGATCATGGTGCACTCCGACGACGACGGCTTGGTACTGCCGCCGAAGATCGCCCCGATCCAGGTAGCGGTCATTCCGATCGCCCAGCACAAGGAGGGCGTGCTCGACAAGGCAAACGAAGTGTATGAACAGCTCAAAAAGCAGTTCAGAGTCAAGCTCGATGATTCCGACCAGAGCCCCGGCTGGAAGTTCGCCCAGTATGAGATGAAGGGCGTTCCCGTCCGTCTCGAGCTCGGTCCCAAGGATATCGAAAAGAACCAGTGCGTGCTGGTGCGCCGCGACACGAGAGAGAAGCTCTTTGTATCGCTCGACAATCTCAATGAAACGATCGCCGACCTGCTCGTCAAGATCCACGACGATATGTATGACCGCGCGCTCGAGAATATGAAGGAAAAGACCCACGTCGCGCTGAACTTCGACGAGTTCGTCGACATCGCGAAGAACAAGCCCGGCTTCATCAAAGCCATGTGGTGCGGCGACAGCGCGTGCGAGGACAAGATCAAGGACGTCACCGGCGGCGTGAAATCCCGCTGTATCCCCTTTGAGGAGGAGCACCTCTCCGACGTCTGCGCCTGCTGCGGCAAACCCGCCAAGCATATGGTGTATTGGGGAAAGCAGTATTGATACAGAATCTGTAGGGACGGTCATTGACCGTCCGCGGACGAGCAATGCTCGTCCCTACAAATAAACAGAAAGGAGCGGTAAGATGCCGATCAAAATACCTAATGATCTGCCTGCGATCAAAGTACTTGAAGGAGAGAATATCTTCGTCATGCAGGAAGACCGCGCGATGACTCAGGATATCCGTCCGCTCAAGATCGTCATTCTCAATCTCATGCCCACCAAGGTCACGACCGAGACCCAGCTCATGCGCCTGCTCGGCAACTCGCCCCTGCAGGTAGACGTGGAGCTCTTGCAGATGGCGAGCCACAAGTCGAAGAACACCTCTGAAAAGCACCTGATGAAGTTCTACAAGACCCTCGATGAGATCCGCGACGAGCGGTTCGACGGTATGATCGTCACGGGCGCGCCCGTGGAGAAAATGCCGTTTGAGGAGGTCGACTACTGGGACGAGCTGTGCGAGGTCTTTGAATGGGCGAAGAAGCACGTCTACTCCACGATGTTCATTTGCTGGGGAGCGCAGGCGGGACTGTACTACCGTTACGGTATCGACAAGGTAGACCTGCCGAAGAAGCTCTTCGGCATCTATAACCACATGATCCTGAATCCGAAGCACCCGCTCATGCGCGGCTTCGACGATTATTTCCTGATCCCGCACTCCCGCTATACGGGTAACCGAACCGAGGACGTCGAGGCGATCCCCGAATTAGAGATCCTTGCCACCTCGCGCAAGGCGGGCGTCGCGATCGTCTGCTCCAAAAACGGCAGAGAGTTCTATCTGCTCGGTCACTGCGAGTATGATTATGACACCCTCGCCAAGGAGTATTACCGCGACGTGGAGAAGGGGATCAAGATCGACATGCCGTACAACTACTTCCCCGAGAACAACGTCAACCGCAAGCCCGTGATGACATGGCGCTCGCACGCGTCGCTCTTGTACGCGAACTGGCTGAACTACTATCTGTATCAGCAGACGCCGTATGACCTCGAGGACTTGAAGAAAATGTATGAGGAAGCGGAATAGAAGCAGATAAAACGAAAGCGCCGACCTGATGGAAGATTCAGGTCGGCTTTTTGTATGTTGATATGGTAGGGGAGGCGTCTTTGCCGAGGAATGCTCGTCCCGGAACGTTGGATTAAATAATGTTTCAGCGCAAAGCACAGAAAGCCCTTCCGTAGGGACGAGCATTGCTCGTCCGCATGACAGAAGCCTATCACCCCTATCTCACGCTTCCCGACAACGGAAGCGCCCGTCATTCTCGGACGACCACTGGTCGTCCCTACGCAAATGCTGTGTTGCTCCGCATGGAAACAGAATCTTGTCAAAGGTCTCGGTACGTCGCAAGCGCTGTACCCTACACCTCGATAAACGCTCCATCTGCTCTGTGTCGAATCATTATTTCCTACCCTGCCAGCATTGCCCGCATTTTCAGCAATATCTTCTTCTCTCTGCGGGAGATCTGCACCTGCGTGGCGCCCAAGCGCTCGGCGGTCTCCTGCTGGGTCTTGTGGGAGAAGTAACGCAGCTGTATCAGCGACCGCTCGCTGTCGTCGAGGGCGGACAGGGCTTGCTTTAATGACAGGCGTTCGGTCAGCGCTTCTTCGTGAGAGGGGACGGGGATATCGCACACGCGCGTGCCCTCGTCCTGATCGCGGTCGTCGGCGGACAGGGACAGCACCGCGCGCGAGGCGTTGAGCGCCTGTGCCGCCTTGCAGACGTCCACTTGGAGCTTTTCGGCAAGCTCCGAGATCTTCATCTCGCCGTCGTGCTCCCTGCGGTAGTCGTCGCAGAGCTTCTTCGCGCGCATGCTCAGTTCCTGCATCGAGCGCGAGACCTTCACGCTCCCGCCCGAGCGGAAGAGCTGTCTGATCTCGCCGAGGATCACGGGCACGGCGTAGGTCGAGAAGCGGTAGCCTAACGCTTCGTCAAACTTGTCCGCCGCCTTGATCAGCCCCACGCACCCCGCAGAGTAGAGGTCGTCATATTCCACGCCCCTGCCCTCAAAGCGGTGGGCGCAGGCATGGACGAGCCGCAGGTTCTGCTGTATGCGTTCATCTCTTTGCATAAGTCGAGCGGATGATGTTCTTCTCCAGCGTGACGGTCGTGCCCTTGCCGACGGCGGAGCGCACCCTGACCTTATCCGTGAAGCTCTGCATGACGGCAAAGCCCAGCCCCGCGCGCTCGTCGGAGGAGGTGGTGTACAGCGGCTCCATCGCCTTTTCCACGTCGGGGATCCCCACGCCCTTGTCGCGTATTTTAATGATGGCTTTGCCCGTGTCGGTGAGCTTCATCTCGATGTACACGGTGCCGAAGCTGTCGGGATAGCCGTGGACGATGGCGTTGGTAACGGCTTCGGATACCGCCGTCTTGACGTCCGCGACCTCTGCGACGGTCGGGTCGAGCGGCAGCAAAAACGCCGCGACGGCGGCTCTCGCGAAGCTCTCGTTCGCGCTTCTTGACAGGAAGCTCAGCTTCATGCTGTTGACGATATTCATTTCATCACCCCCAGATTTTCCAGCCCCGACAGGACGAAGATTTTCTTGAGATTCGGCGGGATATTCACGACCTCGAGCCTGCCGCCGAGCAGGGAGATCATGCGGTAACGCCCCATGATCAGCCCGATCCCCGACGAGTCCATGAAGCCGACCCCTGAGAAGTCGAGTATCAGCCTTTTCGGTCGTCGCGACTCGCATTTCGCGTCGATCTCTCCGCGGATCGCGGGCGCGATATGGTGGTCGATCTCGCCGCTCAGCCGCGCCGTGACGGTGTCGTTTTCGTATGTAATATTGACCATGCTTGCCTCCTTGCGGATATAGTTAGGAGTTAGTAGTTAGGAGTTAGGAGTTAATGGAGGGCTTCGCCCTCACCCTTTTCAATAAAAAAGCCGCAGGCTTTCCCTAAACTTCTCACTCCTCACTCCTAACTCCTCACTAAAAAACTCCTCACTAAAAAAACGCCTACCCTTATAGTATAAGGACAGGCGTGATTTTTATGCCGTATTCTGTTGTCGAATCCGCTATTCTCCCAAAATATACGGGCGTATCTCGCGGGCGAGGTACAGCGACCCGCCGATGAAGATATCGCCGCCGTATGCCTTTGCCTTGTCGAACGCCGCTTTTGGGTCGCTGATCGCTTCGATGTGTTCGGCGATCGCGCCGAGCTTGCGCTTGAGCTCCTCGGCGGGCATGGCTCTCGGGTTATTGATATCCACGGCGATGATGCGGGAGAACAGTCCGTCAAGGTATTGCAGGGCGCGGCTGTCTTTGTCTGAGAGCATGCCGATGATCAGGGTCTTGTCGGAGTCGGGGTAGGTGGTGGCGACCGCCTGAGCGAACGCGCGCAGACCGTCGGGATTATGCGCGCCGTCGAGGATCACGAGGGGGCTGTCGCTGAGCTTCTCAAACCGCGCGGGGTGGCGCAGGGAGCGCAGTCCGTCGCGGATATGCTCGGCGGAAATGTCAAAACGATGTTCCTTTCTGAGCACCTCGGTCACGGCGAGGGCACAGCGCAGGTTGTCGATCTGGTGCGCGCCGACCAGCGGCAGGAGCATGTCCGTGTCGCGGTAGACAAAGCGCGTGCCGTCCCTGCCCTTGTCCGATACGGTCAGGCGCACGTCCTCTGCGCGGTAGAGGGTGTTGTGCTCCTGCCGCGCCTTCTGCTCGATCACGCCGAACGCCTCGCGCGTCTGCGGAGCGCAGACGGTGGCGGAGTAGGTCTTGATGATGCCCGCCTTCTGCTTGGCGATCGCCTCGATGGTGTCGCCGAGAAAGGCGGTGTGGTCGAGGTCGATACGCGTGATGACCGCGCACAGGGGGTAGGGGATCAGGTTGGTCGCGTCCAGCTCGCCGCCCATGCACGCCTCGCACATGACGATATCACAGCGCTCTTCCTTGAAGATATGGAACGCGAGCGCGGTGAGAAATTCAAAGTGAGTGATGACGGTGCCGTTTTCGTTCAACTGCCGTACCGGCGGCGCAAGATCGCCGACCGCCTTTGAGAAGATCTCTTTCTCCACGGGGCGGTTGTTGATCTGTATCTGCTCGCGAAAGTCCGTGATGTAGGGCGAGGTGTACATGCCCGTTTTATAGCCCGCCTGTGCCGTCACGGCGCTGAGCATGGCGCAGACAGAGCCCTTGCCGTTCGTACCCGCGACGTGGACGAACTTCTGCGCCGTGACGTCGGGTATCAGGCGAAAGAGCCTGCGCAGGCGGTCAAGCCCGGGGCGCGAGCCGAATTTATCGAGCGAATGAATGAATCGTAAGCTTTCTTCGTAGGTCATAGGGGTGCTCCTTTGTTAGTGAGGAGTTTTTTTAGTGAGGAGTTAGGAGTGAGGAGTGAGAAGTTTAGGGAAAGCCTGCGGCTTTTTTATTGAAAAGGGTGCGGGCAGCGCCCGCCCTCAACTCCTAACTCCTAACTCCTAACTTCTAACTGTTTACATCAGCTCTTTATAGATGTCGTTCTTCTTCAATCCCGCCATTGCCGCGGCTTCTTTGGCGGCGTCGGTGGGGCGCATACCGCCGTCGATCAGAGATCGCGCGTAGGCGACTGCTTCCGCGAGGGTGATCTCCGCTTTTTCGGCGGTCTTTTTGCCCTCGAGTATCAGCACGATCTCGCCCTTCAGCGTGCCGTCGGAGTAACGCTCGGCGGCTTCTTTCGTAGTGGTGCGGATGATCTCTTCATGCACCTTGGTCAGCTCGCGGGCGATGGTGAGCTTTCTGTCGCCGAAGGTCTTGTACAGGTCTTTGAGGGTGTTCGGCAGCTTGTGCGGCGCTTCGTAGAAGATCATCGTGCGGCGTTCTCCTAATAGACTCTCGAGGTGTTCACTGCGGCTCTTTTTGTTCACGGACAAAAAGCCCTCAAAGGTGAACCGTCCCGTTTCCAGTCCCGATACCGCCAAAGCGGAGATCACGGCGCTCGGACCGGGGACGACCACCGTCCTCACGCCCGCTTCCTCACACTGCTTGATCAGGTCCTCGCCGGGGTCGGAGATACACGGCATGCCCGCGTCGGTGACGATGGCGCAGCTCTCGCCCGACAAAATGCGGTCGATGATCTGTCTGCCCTTTTCATGCTTGTTGTGCTCAAAATAGCTGATCATCGGCTTCTTGATACCGAAGTGATTCAGCAGCTTGACCGTCACGCGCGTGTCCTCTGCGGCGATGAAATCGACCGCTTCGAGGGTCTGTACCGCGCGGGGGGTCATATCGTTCATATTGCCGATCGGCGTACCGACGACGTATAGTGTGTTAGTCATAGGTTATCCTCTGTGATTATTAAGCCTTCCCCTTGAGGGGAAGGGGAAGCGCTTGCGGTGGATGAGGTGGAAGCGTATCTGCCTCATCCCGTTCATTGATCAATCGGAGAGGTTTCCACCTCATCCGACCAATTTGCCTTAGTCGGCAAATTGCCCACCTTCCCCTCAAGGGGAAGGCTATCAGTTTTCCCAATGGGGAGCACCTCAAAAGGAGCCTATTAGCGTCCGTCCTTATAGGTTCCGTAGATCTCTCTCATTTCGGCGGTGAAGCCGTTCTCGTCCTCGACGATCAGGGCGGGGAGCACGTCCATGTAGCCCTGCTTCGCGCCGCGCTTTGCTTCGCATAAAAACAGCTTCGGCGCCTTGTCCGCTCTGCCCTGTACAAAGCGCAGCTTCTTCGGCTCGAGCTCATTTTCTCTCAGGGCGCTGAGCACGTCCGTCAGGCGCTCGGGGCGCTGACAAACGGCAAACCGTCCGCCAAAGCGCAGCAGCCGCTTTGCCGCCTTGCAAATATCGTCGAGGGTGCATTGCGTTTCATGCAGGGCGATGTTCTTCGCCCCTATAGGGCTTTTGATCCCCGTGCCGTCGAGCTTGTACGGCGGGTTGCACACGACAAGGTCGCATTCGCCCGCGGGGAAGTTTTCGCTCACTTCCCTGATATCCCCGAGGACGGGACGGATCAGCCCTGCCCTTTCAATGCCTTTTGCAAGATTATGCGCGATACTCTGTGTGAGCATTTCGATCGCTTCCTCTTGTATATCGAGGGCGGTGACGCTCTGCGGCGTGTGCTCGCGTATCATCAGCAGCGGGATCGTGCCGCAGCCCGTGCCGAGCTCAAAGACCCGCTCGCCGTTTCTGACGGCGGCAAAATCCGCGAGCAGTATCGTATCGGTGGAAAAGTGATTCTCGTCCGTGACGAAAACCTCTACGCCGCTGCCGAGCGGTTCTGTCCGCATAAGACCCCTCCTTACGTGTTTCTCCTTTCATTCTACCACAGCCGTCCGCGCTTGTAAATAAAAAACAGCCGAGACATTCGCCTCGGCTGTTCATAAGTTGTGTAGATTACTCTGCAGCAGGAGCGCCTACAGGGCAAGCGTCAGCGCAAGCACCGCACTCGATGCAAGCGTCAGCGTCGATAACATACTGGGTGTCGCCCTCAGTGATAGCGCTTACAGGGCACTCGTCAGCGCAAGCACCGCAGGAAATGCAATCTTCGGAAATCTTATAAGCCATAAAATTTAACCTCCTTGAATAAGTTGCTTTCATTGTAGCACATACTTTTAAAAAATCAAGGTTTTAAGCCAAAAATTAGCCGTCGCTAACCATTTTTAGCTCAAGCAAATTGTGGGATCACTGATCCTCGAGCTGCTTTAACTCCTGCAGCTCCTTCTTGTTGACCTTGATGTAGCCGTCCTTGACGATACGCACCTCTTTGACCTTGAAGCTCTGGGGAGCGGCGTCGTCGGGGGTGTTGTCCATCTTGACCTTTAAGGTGCGCGCCAGCAGGTTGGTCTCGACCACCAGCCCTCTGCCCAGCGGGGTCTTGACGATCGCGCCGACCTTCGGGGTGTGCTTTAGAAGGTCTGTGTACGCGTCCTGCTCATATTTCAGACAGCACATCAGCCTGCCGCAGGTGCCCGAGATCTTGGTGGGGGAGAGGGACAGCCCCTGCTCCTTTGCCATCTTGATGGACACGGGGTGGAATTCGCCCAAAAAGCTCGAGCAGCAGAACGGTCTGCCGCATACGCCGAGGCCGCCGAGCATTTTGCTCTCGTCGCGCACGCCGATCTGCCTGAGCTCTATGCGGGTGCGGAAAACGGACGCGAGGTCCTTGACCAGCGCGCGGAAGTCGACTCTGCCGTCGGCGGTGAAGTAGAACAGGATCTTTGAGTTATCAAAGGTGTATTCCACGTCTACGAGCTTCATCTCGAGCCCGTGCTCCGCGACCTTCTGCTCGCAGATCCTCAGCGCTTCTTTCTCCTTGCGGGCGTTGTCCTCGAGCCTGCGCTTGTCCTCCTTGGTCGCGGTGCGGATGACCTTCTTCAAGGGATGGACGATCTGGTCGTCGGGGACTTCTTTATTGGGAATGGCGACCTTGCCGCATTCGATACCGCGAGAGGTCTCGACGATGACGGTGTCGTTCTGTTTGAATTGCTTTTTGTCGGGGTCAAAGTAGTAGACCTTGCCTACCTCCTTGAACCTGACGCCGATTACTTCTGCCATGTAATCCTCCTGTATTGTGAACTCAGCCACGTTTGCAGCAGCTGTAAATTGATGTTGGTTTTGAGCTTTCTGACCGCCTGATCGGTGACCTCGATCAGCGCGAGGATACGGGCGCGGTCGAGCTTTCTGGTCAGCTTTTTGACCTCGGGGTCGGTCGTGCTCAGTCCGCTGTAAAAGGACAGCGCCTGTCTGAGCTTTTCGACGAACACGCCCAAGGCGGCGGTCATGCTCTGCTTGTCCTTAAAGGACGAAAGGGTCTTGAGCATGTCGTATTCATACAGCGAGATCATGCCGTCGATAACGGACGAAGCCGCCTGCTCGCTGTCGGAGTCGGTGCTGAACGTATGGCGCAGGGTGATGACGCGCGCGCGTGAGCGGACGGTCAGCAGCATGGACTTCGCGCTCTCAGCCGTGAAGATGAACAAGAGATTCTGCGGCGGTTCCTCGATGGTTTTGAGCAGCGCGTTCTGCGCGTCCTCGCGCAGGAGCTTGTCCGCGTCCCTGAACAGGAACACCTTGATATCCGCCTCGTTGGGGCGCACGCTCATTTGCGCGAGGTAGTTGTCGCGCAGGTCCTTGAGCGAGAGTATGCCGCTTTTGAGCCCCTTTGAGGGCTTTGGGATAAAGAAGTCGGGGTGAGCGTCCTTGAGCGCCTTCTGACACGCGGGACAGCTCAGACACGGGCGGCCTTGCTCCTTGCAGAGCGCTCCCGTTGCCAGTAATACGGCGGCGTTGACGCGCTCCTCGCTGTCGCCGCCCTCGATGATGATGGTGTGCGGTATCCTGCCTGATCCGACCAGCTCGCGGACGAGCGCTTCGTTCTCTTTTTGCAGTCTGATCTCCATGCCCTCACCGCCTTTTCAACATATCATTGTTCATTATAGCATAGACAGAGTAAAAAATCCACTGTTATTTTCAGGAGGAAAAGGGGCAAAGCGTTACAATCTTGCAGTAAATCTTTACATTCGTACATATATTTGATACAATGCTTTCGCAAGGAGTTATCCACATATACGGTAGGCGGTTAACCCTCTGTTTTCAGAGGGCATAGTCCCTCTAATACATAGTAGAGGAGGGATTCTTATGCAGTACGTTACATACAGCGACCTTATGGCGCTTGGTATGTTTATCGTCGGAATCATTACTCTCGTATTTACGATATTGATGTTTACGCATAAAAAATAATCGCCCAACTGCACTTTGGGCGATTATTTTCATAAATAAATCTTCCGAGGGCTAACCGTCTATCGGGTAGCTCCTTGTATCTATATTATAGCATAGTTTGCCGCTTTGTCAAGACAGAGCGGTTTTTTTGCTTCGGTTCAGAGGGCTGTAGGGTACGGCGCTCGCCGACGTACCGAAGCCTTTGATCCGAACCTGTTTCCACGCGGAGCAGCGCGGCATTTGCGTAGGGACGACCAGCAGTGGCGCTTAGCCAATCACAGGCTATGCCTGTTCTTGGAGCGCTGTTGCATGGGAGTTGTAAGCCAAATCGAAGATTTGGACAACTCCTCAATTGGTCGTCCGAGAATGACGGGCGCTTCCGTTGTCGGGGAGCGTGAGATAGGGGTGATAGGCTTCTGTCATGCGGACGAGCAGTGCTCGTCCCTACGGAAGCGTTTTCTATGCTTCGCGTTCAAATATCATCTGAACCAACGTTTCGTGAGGAACACCCTTCCCTTGCGATAACACCGCATTTTCTCTGTATGTTACTCTGTCTCATTTCAGGTTCGCGATATTCGACAGCACCTCGCCGTTTTTGACCTCGATCACGCCGAAGCTCTCGTTGTAGCCCAGCGACCCGGGGTTGAAGAAGCGGATCCCGTCGCGGACGACGTCCATCGCGATGTGCGTGTGACCGTACA
Source organism: uncultured Ruminococcus sp. (assembly GCA_902798755.1). Taxonomy (GTDB): domain Bacteria; phylum Bacillota; class Clostridia; order Oscillospirales; family Acutalibacteraceae; genus Ruminococcoides. The sequence continues at coordinate 92,069 of CADBYC010000024.1, forward strand.
GCACCACCTGCGCGCCGCGCTCCTCGGCGGCTCTCTCGATGTCATACAGCCCGTATTTGACGTTGTAGATATGTCCGTGGGTCGCCATGAAGCGCACGCCGTCTACGGTGAACAGCTCGACGATCGGCATGGCGGTATCAAAGTCGCAGTTGCCCTTGACGGCGATGATCTTCATGCTCGGGAAATCCGTTTTGATATGCTCGAGCTCGTCGCGGCTGTCGCCGCAGTGCACCACAAGGTCGGCGTTTTTGTGCATTTGCACGACCTTTCTCAGATTACGGTACGAGCCGTGGGTGTCGGATACAACGATTATTTTCATATTTTTCTCCTTACTGCATAGTATAATACTGATATTCAATAAAATTGAGTATTAGTATAGTATTAGTATAAGGTATGAGGTGAGATCATGGCTGATAATCAACAGATAGATATTTTGATCAAAAGGCTCAGCGAGCGTATCGGCACGCCTGAGGATGAAATCAGGACCGCCGTGGGCAAGTCGAGCTACGGCAAGCTGCTCAACAAGCTCCCGTCCGATAAGGCGAAGCAGATGGAAGAGATCCTCGGCGACGAGGATAAGGCGAAGGAATTCCTGAACTCTCCGCAGGCGAAAGCCATCATGAAAAGGATCATGGGCTGATGGACGATCTCTCTGAGAAGCTCAGCGGGATCTTGAGCGACCCCGAAGCCATGCGCGACATCGCGGCGCTCGCTTCACAGCTCGGCGTGGATTCGTCGGGCTTACATAGCGAGCCTGCTCCGCCCCCGCCGAAGGACGACGCCGCCTCTCAGCTGATGGCGCTCGCGCCCATGCTCGGGTCGCTCAGGCAGGACGACGATACCACCCGACTGCTCGACGCGATACGGCCGTTTCTGAGCGCGGAACGGCAGGAAAAGCTCGACAAGGCAAAGCGTCTGATCAAGGTGATGAAGCTCATGCCCCTGCTCAAGGACCTGCCGCTGTTCGATTTGTAAGACTAAGACCAAAGGTGGGATAATATGCCCCGAAATTCCCTCGAGCAAGAGGCGATGGACAGGGTCAGGCGCATGTACGCGCCCTTTGACAGCCCCCGCGCGGGGGATCGGCGCCGTGAACAGCCTCATGCCGACGGCAGACAGAAGCCGCCCGAGCATCACGAGGAACGCCGTCACGAGGAACATCACGACCGTCATCACGGTGAACACCATCAACATGAACATCATCATGAGGAACACCGCCATGAGGAACATCACGGCGAGTCCCCGCGTGAGGAGAAGCCCGTATCGAGCCTGCTCGATCTCTTTATGAAGGATAAGGACCAAAGCCTGATCCTGTTGCTGTTGGTGCTGTTGATGAAGGACAATGCGGACATGAACCTTATGCTCGCGCTAATATACCTTTTGATTTAATGAGGGCTTTTTTTAGTTAGGAGTTAGGAGTGAGGAGTTTAGGGAAAGCCTACGGCTTTTTTATTGAAAAGGGTGAGGGCGAAGCCCTTCATTAACTTCTAAGTAAACGCTGATTAATGCAGTTTGCATTTTCGCTGTCATTCCGAGGGAGCGACTTAGCGACCGTGGGAATCCCACAAATAGGGACAGAAACGTCGGATTGTGCTTGCCTAACTCCTCACTCCTAACTCCTAACTCCTAACTATCATTGCCCGTTGCTTTTTTGATTATTACCTATTATAATAGGTTTGTCAAAGGAATTCAATCATCTGTGAGAAAAAGTCATCGGAGATACCGCCTTCGGCACTGCCGATGATGAACGGAGAAAGATATGGAATTAACTGTCACCGAACAAAAGCCGACCCGCGCCCTGCTGGTCGAGGTCGATACGGGCGAGTATGACGCCGAGGCGTCGCTCGCGGAGCTGTTTGAGCTCGCTCAGAGCGCGGGCGCCGAGCCTGTCGCTTCTATTTCCCAGAAGCTCTCTCACGTTGACTCCGCCACCTGCGTCGGCTCGGGCAAGCTCGAAGAGATCAGGGACTACTGCGAAGCCGAGGACATCGACCTGATCATCTTCGACCTCGAGCTCTCGCCCGTGCAGATCCGCAACATCGAGCACGAGACCGACGTGCGCGTCATCGACCGCACCATGCTGATCCTCGATATCTTCGCCCTGCGCGCGCGTTCGCGTGAGGGCAAATTACAGGTAGAGCTCGCTCAGCTCAAATACATGATGCCCCGCCTGACGGGCAAGGGCGTAGAGATGTCGCGTTTGGGCGGCGGTATCGGCACGCGCGGACCGGGTGAAACAAAGCTCGAGACCGACCGCCGACACATCAAGCGCCGTATGGAAACGCTCAAAGAACAGCTCTCTGACGTAGAAGCCCACCGCCGCCAGCTCCGCGCGCGCCGCGACAAGGACGGCGTGATCACCGTCGCCATCGTCGGCTACACCAACGCGGGCAAGTCCACCCTGATGAACACCCTCACCGACGCGGGCGTACTCAGCGAGGACAAGCTCTTCGCGACCCTCGACCCGACCTCGCGTGCCTTGAAGCTGCCCTGCGGCGTGTCCGTTATGCTCATCGACACGGTCGGACTGGTCAGACGGCTGCCGCACCATCTCGTGGAAGCGTTCAAATCCACCCTCGAGGAAGCCGCGCAGGCGGATATTATTCTCAACGTGTGTGACGCGAGCTCTGAGGAAAGCCGACTGCACCTCGACGTCACCCGCGACCTGCTCGCCTCGCTGTCGAGCCTTGACAAGCCCATTATCCCCGTGCTGAACAAGTGCGACCTGATCAGTGACAATATGACGGGAATCTCGGGCGCGGTGCATATCTCCGCCAAGTACGGCACGGGTATCGACGAGCTGCTCAGAGCCATCGAGGACAATCTGCCGAAGAAGCTCAAACGCGTGAGGCTCCTCCTGCCCTTTGATAAGGCGGGCATTGCGGCAAAGCTCAGACAGACCGCCGTGCTGCACCGTGAGGAATACACCGCCGAGGGGCTCGAGGTCGAAGTCACCCTCGACGAGATACAGTACGCAAGGCTGAGGGAGTACGTTATCGACAGATAACCGATATTAATAGGATAAATCGTAGGGGAAAGGCGCAACACACGTGTTTGCTCCTCCCGAAGCATTGGTTCAAATGTTGCTTCCACGCGAAGCATAGAAAACGCTTCCGTAGGGACGAGCAGTGCTCGTCCGCAGAATGACGGGCGTTTCGTATATCGAAAACGTGCGATAGGGAAAAACGCTTAAACGTGCGATAGGGAAAAACGCTTCTGCCAAGCGGACGACCGATGGTCGTCCCTACGCAATGCTGCGCTGCTCCGCATGAAGCAGAATCTTGTCAAAGGCTTCGGCACATCGACAGATAAGCCCGCTATACTTTATAATATGATCTGCGGAGAACGGACAAGGGGTCGCCTTATCCGTTCTTCTTTGTATATGTCCGCCAAATTTGAGAAAACCCCTTGCAATCGGGATATAATCGTGCTACAATGACTTCATTAACAATTTGTTAACAATTATCATACATCTTGTATGAGGACAAAACACAGATACCAAATGTAAGGAGAGATAACATGAAAGGAACGACCAAAAAGCTGATTTCCATGCTGTTGGTGTTCGCCCTCGCGCTGACTGCGCTGTCGGCTGTCGGCTTTACTGCCGCCGAAGCGCAGGATACTCAGCCCGAGGAAACTGTCATCACGGAGAAAGAGGACCTCGCGCCTGTCGCCGTTGAGCCGACCGAAGCGCCCACTGAGGCTGCAGAGCCGACTGTAGCGCCCACCGAAGCGCCCACCGAAGCTCCCACCGAGGAGCCCGAGCCGACCGTCGGCAGGGTCAAAAACCTTGAGCGCGACAGCTTTGAGAGCGACTCCTGCCTGCTCAGCTGGGACCCCGTAGAGGGAGCGGACGGCTACTACGTCTACTACCTCAACGCCGACAATCACAAGAACTTCTCACGCTTTGCGACCGTCAGGACCACTTCCTGCAACGTCAAGCCTCTGCGCCAGGGTACGCAGTACCACTTCAAGGTCAGCGCCTTTGTCGAGTACAAGGGCAAGATCATCGAGGGCGAGCAGACCCTCAAAAAGACTGCGACCCAGCCCGCTAAGGTCACGGGACTGACCAAGTGGCGCTCCTCCGACGTGCTCGAGATGGAATGGGATCGTAATGAGAAAGCGACCGGCTACCGCATCTACCGCACCGAGGGCAGCGGCAGGGAAACGCTGTACAAGACCATTCGCGGCTACAAGAACACCACCTACACCGAGAGCGGCATCAGGGGCGGCAGAGTCTACAAGTACCGCGTCAAAGCCTTCCGCGAGCTCTATGATACGTCCTATTCCTCCGACGCGGCGTCGATGACCTTCATGGGCGGTCTGTGCGGCCCCGACTACAGCATCACCTCCCGCTTGGGCAGAGTGAACCTGACATGGTACGCGAATCCCTACGCCACCCACTACGAGATCTACATGTCCACCACCTCGTCCAACTCGGGCTTTGTCAAGCAGTTCACCACCCCGCGCCTGTACTATAACACGCCGAAGCTGACCGTGGGCAAGACCTACTACTTCCGCGTGCGTCCGATCTACAAGAGCGGCTCGACCCTGATCGAGGGCACCAGCAACAAGAAGAGCCAGCGTATCACCGACCGCGCCTACGGCGACTACGTCGGCGATACCTACATCGAGATCAGCATCGACCAGCAGCACATGTGGGCGTATAAGAACGGCAGACAGATCGCGTCCACCGAGGTCGTGACCGGCAATCAGTACACCGCCGACACCCCCAAGGGCTACTATGAGGTAGAGGGCAAGTCCCGCAATATCTACTTAAGCGGTCCCGGCTACAGCTCCTTTGTCAGCTACTGGATGGCGTTCATCGGCACGTCCTACGGTATCCACGACGCGAGCTGGCGCTCCGAGTTCGGCAACCCCATCTACAAGGGCAACGGCTCTCACGGCTGCGTCAACACCCCCTACTCCGCCGTGCAGACCATCTACAACAATATCCCCTCGGGCACGCCTGTTATCATTTATTGATAGCTGCCGCGAGAGCGGGAACGACTGTTCTTGCCGAATCCACATCTGAACAATGAGCATTACCGCCTGCGGCTTATCGGTCGCGGGCGGTTTTTGCTTGGCTGATACGCGACGTCATGCGCGATCCGCGACCGTGTATGCTGTTATCCCTGCCGATCAGTCGTCAAAGAGCGAGGTGTTCTTGTACCGCTCGATGGTAGCGGCGTAGCTCGGGTCATACCACGCGCTGTTGCTTTGCCGCTTGGGCAGGGTCGGGGCTTGCGGGGTGTTCAGATAGCCCTCGAACTTCTCGCCGAAGAGCGTCTCGGGGCGCAGGTATTTCTGATACTCCGTGAACTTCCATTCCTTACACTTCATATCCACGACCCGCTTCATGTCCTCTACCGTGTAACCGTCGTTGAGTAAAGCGGCGATCAGCCTTTCGGTGCTTTTGGCAGTCGGCTGATACCGAGAACCCGCTTTCTGATTCAGATAATCAATAATTTCAGAGGTCTCAAGGATATATCTTGTCGAGCTTGCTCGACCCTCACCCGCGCCGCGCGCGTCGCTGAGATCATTGTCTTTATCTTCGTCTTTGTTATCGTCTTTGTTTTTGTTTTCGTTTTTGTTTTCGTTTTTGTCTTTGTCATTGTCTTCGCTTGTTTTGCTTGAATTGCTTGATTTGCGGGCGTTCTGATTGCCCTTCGGCGCTCCGCCCTTTTTGCCTGCTTCGCTCCGCCTGTCGCATAATTCCTGATACTTTCCAAAGTCGCGGTCGACCTGCTTTTTCATCATGGAGAACATCACACAAATGGCTTTATCATCGGAAAAATCGGGCTTTTCTCCCTTGTCGGCATAGGCGAGCAGCGCCTTGATCAGCCGCCCTGCCTGAGCGTCCGACAGCAGGCTGAACTCCTCTGCGTAGTCGATGAACAGATTGATGATTTTCGGTTTTTTCATGCATATCACCCTTTCACCTATGCCGAGATAAAGAGAAAAGTTGCATACTTTTATGCAACTTTTGAAAAACTGCCTTTGATTTGCCTGTGCGTTCATACTAATCCTTGATAAAAAGATTTAATCAGATATTAGTGATATATTTCGGATAGCGCGACGGGAGACGCAGACAGGCTGGCGCCTGTCAAGGAGCCTTTTATTAAGGATTAGTATTATTTGCTCCGCATGGAAAAGGGAGAATAAACGTTTCCTGTAGGGGAGATAGGCACCTGACATGCGGACGAGCAATGCTCGTCCCTACGGAAGCGTTTTATTTGCTCCGCGTGGAAAAGGGAGAATAAACGTTTCCTGTAGGGGAGATAGGCACCTGACATGCGGACGAGCAATGCTCGTCCCTACGGAAGCGTTTTATTTGCTCCGCATGGAAACGTCGCAACCATAGAAATCGGGGAGTTCATAGTCCGTTCATTGACTTTCCCCCTGCGGTATAGTAAAATATATAATGTATAACTGTAACTAAACCTACAGCGGACGGGCGCTACATTGCCGTCGCGCCTTGCGTTTGCTGTCAAAATTTTACGGAGGTGAGGCGTTTGGTTTTGCAGACCTTTCTGGATATAGCCGCGATCGCGCTGCGGGCGTTGTTGCCCGTTTACGCGCTGGTGATCATTTACCAGTGCTTTGCTTCGGCGCGCCGCCACAGACGTCCCGAAAAGCCGCTGGTCACGCTCGAGGTGTTGCAGACGGGGCAGAAGATCCCCGTCCTCTTCTGGGAGAACTCCATCGGGCGGTCAAAGGGCTCTGACATTCGTATCCCCGATATCAGCGTGTCGCGCGACCACTGCGTTTTTCTCAGAAGAAAAGAGGGCTGGTTTGTCTCGGATATCGGCTCAAAGTTCGGTACCTTTGTCAACGGCGAGCGTACCGAGGGGCGCACCCTCGTGTCGCTTGACGACGAGATCACCGTCGGCCACACCACCCTTGTCTTAAAGCGCGGCGAGGAGTATCAGGAGAAGCTCCGACCCTCGTGGTTTTTCTCAAAGGCTTCCGACAAGGGCACGCTCAAGCCGTATAAGCTGATGATACTCATCACCTTCTTCCACCTGTTCATGGCGGTCGAAGCGTGCTTTTCAAATGAAATAAAGGACTTCGCGCCCCTGTATGTCTTCGGCGCGATGGAGCTGGTCATGTGGGCGTTCTTCTGCGTGTCGTCGTATGCCTTGAACCGCGTGAATTTCGAGTTAGAGGCGCTCGCGTGCTTCCTCTCGGGCATGGGCATACTCCTGCTCGTGCGGCAGGAGCTGCGCTCGGCGATCGTGCAGATGATCGCGATGGTCATTGGCATGATCCTCTTCGCGGTCATCGTGAAATTCATCGAGAATCCCGACCGCGTGAACTCGTGGCGGCTGTGGCTGATGCTCGGCTCTGTCGGACTTTTGGCGGTCACCTTCGTGTTCGCGCGCGTGACCTATGGCGCTGCGAACTGGATCAGTATCGGCGGCGTGTCCGTCCAGCCGTCGGAGTTCGTCAAGGTCGCGTTCATCTTTGTGGGCGCGGCGGCGCTGGATAAATTACAGACCAAGCGCAACTTTATCGAATTCATCGTCTTTTCCGCGATCTGCGTCGGCGCGCTAGCGGTGATGGGCGACTTCGGTACGGCGCTGATCTTCTTTTCGACCTTCCTGCTCATCGCGATCATGCGCTCGGGCGATTTCAAGACCGTTATCTTAGCGCTGGTCGCCGCGGCGTTCGCCGTCTTTATCGTGCTGAGCATCAAGCCGTACGTCGCCGACCGCTTCTCGGCGTGGGGACACGTCTGGGAGCATACGCAGGACAGCGGCGGCTATCAGCAGGTGCGCGTGATGTCCTACATGGCGTCGGGCGGTCTGTTCGGCGTAGGCGTAGGCAACGGCTATTTAAAATATGTATTCGCCTCGGAGTCTGACCTCGTGTTCGGTCTGGTCGCCGAGGAAATGGGCGTGATCGTCGCGTTCTCATTGGCGGCGGCGATCATCGCGCTGGCGTTTTATTCACGCGCCATCACCACCCGCTCGCGCTCGAGCTTCTACGCGATCTCGGCGTGCTGCGCGGCGGGCTTGATGGTGATACAATCGGCTTTGAACATCTTCGGTATCACGGATATATTGCCGCTGACGGGCGTTACCCTGCCGTTTTTGTCGGCGGGCGGCTCGTCGATGATCTCCTGCTGGGGACTGCTCGCCTTTATCAAGGCGGCTGACGAGCGCACCTACGCCGCCAAGCGCCGCGCTCCCGCGAACGCCCTGCCCGAGCGGAACAGGCAGGAGAGGGAGGTGCGCGCATGAAACGGATCATGACAAGATCGCTGGTGCTGTGGTTCGTGACCTTCGCCTTTCTCGGCGGTATCGTGTACCTCGGCGTGATGACCGTCTGGCACCACAGCGAGTGGGTACAGCAGCCCTTCAACGGGCATATGGCTTCGGCGAACGGCTTGGGCAAGGCGGGCAAGATTGATGACCGCAACGACAAGACCCTCGCCTACAGCGAGAACAACGAGCGGCATTACAGCGACGACGAGACGACCCGCGAAGCCCTGCTCCACGTCATCGGCGATGAAGCGCTGAATATCTCGACGGGTATCCAGAGCCGTTACCGTACGGGGCTGTCGGGCTACAACTTCATCACGGGCGCGGGTATCCCCGATTCTCTGCGCCCCAATACCGACTTAAAGCTCACCGTGGACGCGGAAGCCTGCCGCGCCGCCTATGCCGCCATGAACGGCAAAAAGGGCGCGTGCGTGGTGTATAATTACAAGACGGGCGAGGTGCTGTGCGACGTGTCCGCGCCGTCCTTTGACCCTGCCGACCCGCCCGAGATCACGGAAGAAAACGAGAGCGAGTACGACGGCGTGTATCTCGACAACGTCGTGTCCTCTACCTTTACCCCGGGCTCGGTGTTCAAGATCATCACCGCCGCGGCGGCGATCGAGAATATCCCCGACATTGATAATCAGAGCTTCACCTGCGAGGGCACGCTGGACGTTGAGGGCAACCCCATCACCTGCGAGTACGCCCACGGCACGCAGAGCTTCAAGGAAGCGTTCGCCAACTCCTGCAACTGCGCCTTCGCTCAGATCGCGACGCAGGTCGGCGACGAGAAGATGAAGGCGACCGCCGAGAAGCTCGGCTTCAATAAAGACGATTTCAAAATGAGCGAGATCCCCATCGCGACCAGCCACTATGACGCCTTGGGCGCGGGCGATAACGCCCTGTCGTGGTCGGGTATCGGTCAGTATACGGATTTGGCGAACCCCATGCTGATGGCGATGATCAGCGGCGCTGTCGCGAACGGCGGTACCGCCGCCGCGCCGTATATCGTTGAGGACGACGGCAACCTGATCAACAAGCTCAATATCGCCGTGAACAAGGGCGGCGACGTGAGCATGATCGCGGGTGAGACCGCCTCGCGCGTCAAGGAGCTGATGAAGGGCTCCGCCGAGAGCTATAGTTGGCGCGGGGTCAGCCTGTCGGGTCTGCCGTTCTGCGCCAAGACAGGCACCGCCGAGGTGGGCGAGGACAGGGAGCCGACCGCGTGGTTCGTCGGCTTCATCGACGACGACAGCCACCCCTACGCCTTCGCCGCGACCATCGTCGAGGGCGGCTACGGCATCACCGCCGCCACCCCCGTCGTAGAGGCGGCGATCGGCGCGCTGGTGAGTTAGGAGCCGTAAGGAGTTAGGAGTTAGGAGTGAGGAGTTAGGAGTGAGGAGTTAGGAGTGAGGAGTTTCGGTTACTCGCTGCGCTCAAACAGATAGATAGAAACAAAAATATACGCTTGCATCTCTTTTTTAGAGGTGCAAGCGTTTTGTTATGCTCGATTTAATTGTAAATCAGGTGTGGACGGAGTCCGCCATTAACTCCTCACTCCTCACTCCTAACTCCTCACTGAAAAGAAGTCTTATTTCTTCTTGAATCCGTCCTTCAGGCTCACACTGCGGTTGAAGATCATCTTCTCCTTGGTGCTGTCGGGGTCGATGCAGAAGTAGCCCGTGCGCATGAACTGGAAGTAGGCGGGAGCGGTAAAGTTTTCGATCCCTCTCTCCGCCTTACAGCCCTCGACGACCTTGAGGGACTCGGGGTTGATGAACTCGAGGAAATCTCTGCCGTCCGCTTCGGGGTCGGGCACGGTAAAGAGGTTGTCGTACAGGTTGCAGGTCGCGTCGATGGCGTTCTCTGCGTCTACCCAGTGGATCGTACCGCGTACCTTTCTGCCGTCGGGGGTGTTGCCGCCGCGGGTCTCGGGATCGTACTCGGCGTAGACCTCGATGATATTGCCGTCGTCGTCCTTTTTACAGCCGGTGCACTTGACGATATACGCGCTCTTTAAGCGTACTTCGTTGCCCGGGTACAGGCGCTGATACTTCTTGATCGGCTCCTCCATGAAGTCGCCGTGCTCGATGTAGCATTCGCGCGAGAAGGTGACTTCTCTTGTGCCGTCGGCTTCATTGTTCGGGTTGTTCTCGACCGTGAAGGTCTCCGATTGTTCCTCGGGGTAGTTGGTGATGACGAGCTTGATCGGATCGAGCACGACCATCACGCGCTGGGCGGTCAGGTTGAGATCCTCACGCAGACAATGCTCGAGGAACTCGTACTCGACGGTGGAGTTGACCTTGCTCACGCCGATACGGTCGCAGAAGCTGCGGATCGACTTCGGGGTGTAGCCGCGCCGTCTGAGACCGCAAAGGGTAGGCATGCGCGGGTCGTCCCAGCCGCGTACATAGCCGCCCTCGACCAGCGCTCTTAACTTGCGCTTAGACATGACGGTGTTGTTGATGCCGAGGCGGGCGAACTCGATCTGGCGGGGCTTGCTCGGTAACGTTACGTTATCGCGTACCCAGTTGTACAGCGGGCGGTGATCTTCAAATTCAAGACTGCATAAGCTGTGGGTGATGTGCTCCATCGCGTCCTCGATCGGGTGGGCGAAATCGTACATCGGGTAGATGCACCACTTGTCGCCCGTGCGGTGATGGCGCAGGCGGTTGATGCGGTAGATGACGGGGTCGCGCATGTTGAAGTTGCCCGACGCTAAATCAATTTTCGCGCGCAGGGTCATCTTGCCGTCCTCGACCTCGCCGTTCTTCATCTTCTCAAAAAGCATGAGGCTCTCTTCGATGGGGCGGTCGCGGTAAGGGGACTTGGCGGGGGTAGAGAGATCGCCGCGGTACTCGCGCATTTCATCGGGCGTGAGCTCACAGATGTAGGCGAGCCCCTTTTTGATCAGCTCGACCGCCGCTTCATACATTTTGTCAAAGTATTCCGAGGCGTAGTAGAAGCGATCCTCCCAGTCAAAGCCCAGCCATTTGATGTCCTCTTTGATGGCGTCGACGAATTCGACGTCCTCCTTGGTGGGGTTGGTGTCGTCCATGCGCAGGTTGCAGACGCCGTCAAATTTCAGCGCGGTGCCGAAATTGATGCAGATCGCCTTGGCGTGGCCGATGTGCAGGTAGCCGTTCGGCTCGGGAGGAAAGCGCGTATGCACCTTCATTCCCGCGTAGTCGCCGCCCTCGGCGATGTCTTTTTCGATCATGGTGTGGATAAAATTCGAGGACATTTCCTCGGTATTCTCCACGTTTTTCAGTTCTTCTGTCATATACATTCCCTCATTTTATGGATTGCGAAACGCAACAGTATCGTAGTCATTCCGAGGAGGGTTTATCCCGACGTGGGAATCCCCTTCCGTCTGCAATCGGCTGCAATAATAGGGGGATTGCCACAGCCCCGTTGGGGCTTCGCAATGACACGGTTGTTACGACGTTTTATTATCTCAATTTTTCCAGTCCGAGCGCCATTCTTCTCAGGCTCTCGTCCCTGCCTAAGATGTCGAGGATCTCGATCGCGCCGCCGGGGGTGACGGTCTTGCCCGCGACCGCGATTCTGGCAGGCCACATGACGGTGCCGTTCTTGACCTCGAGCCTTGTCGCTAAATCGATCAGCGCGTCGTGGATCGCGTCGTGATCCCAGCTCTCGAGCGCCTGTAATTCGTCATACACCGCTTGGAGCATGACGGGGGCGTTCTCGAGGTTGGTTTTGCTCTTTTTGTTGACGAACAGCTCCTTGTCGTAGTCGGGGAGCTCCTTGAAGAAGTCGATCTTCCCGGGGATATCGGTGAGCTTGGTGGTGCGCTGTTTGAGGATCGCGGCGAGCTTGCGGTAGTCGAGCGGTGTGTCGCCTAAGGCTTCTTTGAAGTACGGCGTACAGAGAGCGGTGAACCGCTCGTCCGACATCGCCTTGATGTACTCGCCGTTGAACCACTCGAGCTTGTCGTAGTCGAACACCGACGGGCTCTTGCTGATACCGTCAACGCTAAAGGCTTTTGTCAGCTCGTCGAGGGTGAAGATCTCCTGATTGTCCTTCGGACACCAGCCCAAGAGGGCGATGTAGTTGATGATCGCCTCGGGCAGATAGCCCTCCTTGATCAGGTCGTCAAAGCCCGTCGAGCCGTGGCGCTTAGCGAGCTTCGACACCGTGCCGTCGGGGTTCTTGCCGTTGATCAGCGGCAGGTGGATATAGGTCGGTATCTCCCAGCCGAACGCTTCATACAGCAGGTTGTACTTCGGCGTGGAGCTCAGGTACTCAGAGCCGCGGACGACGTGGGTGATGTGCATGGTGTGGTCGTCGATGACGTTCGCAAAGTTGTAGGTCGGGTAGCCGTCCTGCTTGATCAGGATCTGGTCTTGCAGCTCGCTGTTCTCGACCGTGATCTCGCCGAATACCGCGTCCGTGAAGGTCGTAGAGCCCTCGGTCGGCATCTTCTGGCGGATAACATAGGGGACGCCCGCGTCCAGATTCTTTTGTATCTCCTCGTCGCTGAGGTCGCGGCAGTGGCGGTCATAGCCGCCGCCGACGGTCTCGCTCTGGAGCTTTTCGAGTCGCTCCTTGGTGCAGAAACAGCGGTACGCCTTGCCCTCTTTGATGAGCTGTTCGGCGTAGGGCAGGTACATGTTCTTTCTCTCGCTCTGCACATAGGGGCCGTAATCGCCGCCGACGTCGGGGCCTTCGTCGTGGACAAGTCCCGCGGTTTTCAGGGTGTTGTAGATAACGTCTACCGCGCCTTCTACATATCTTTCCTGATCGGTGTCCTCGATTCTGAGGACAAAGGTGCCGCCCTGACTTTTCGCTACCAAATATTCATACAGCGCCGTTCTCAGGTTGCCGACGTGCATGAAGCCCGTCGGGCTGGGCGCGAAACGTGTTCTTACCTTACTCATTCTGATATCCCTCGTCGATCGGTTTGTGACATTTTTTGTATTTCTTGCCCGAGCCGCACCAGCAGGGGTCGTTGGGACCGGGCTTTTTCTTCTTATTGACGACCGTTTTGTTGGTCGATACGGTGCCGTCGCCCGAGAATTCCACGGGCTTCGCGACCTGCTCGCGCTTGAGTCCGAGCTCAACGGCAGAGGGCTTGGGGCGGCGATCCTCTTCGGTCTTTAAGATGACCTTATGCTCGGCGGCTGCCTGCGCTTCCATCTCTCTGCGCTTTGCTTCAAGCTCTTCTCTGCGCTTCTGGATCTCATACACGCGCTTGGGCGCGACTAAGATCAGCTTGGCGGTCTCCTGGCGAATGGTCTCGATCATCTCGTCGAACATGTCGAAGCCCTCGATACGGTACTCGACGACCGGGTCGCGCTGACCGTAGGCGCGCAGACGGATACCCTGCTTGAGCTGATCCATGTTGTCGATGTGCTCCATCCAGTAGGTGTCGACGGTCTTTAAGAGATAGATACGCTCCATCTCGCGCATCGCGTCTGAGCCGACCAGCTCCTCGTTCTCGGTATAGAGCTTTGCCGCTCTGTCCTGCAATTCCTTGATGATATCCGCTTTCTCGAGATCGGCGGCGTTCTTTGAGGTGAATTTGTTGCTGTCGTCGATCAGCCAGCCGCGGTACAGCTCGTTGAGTCCCGCGAGGTTCCAGTCGTCCTTGACCATATCGTCGGCGCAGAACATATTCACGTTGTTCTCGATGGTGTCGTTTACCATCTTCACGACCGTGTCGTGGACGTCCTCGCCGTCGAGCACCTGATTGCGCTGACCGTAGATGATCTCGCGCTGGCGGTTCATGACGTCGTCGTAGTCGAGGACGGACTTACGGATGGCGAAGTTGCGGCTCTCGACCTTTTGCTGGGAGCTTTCGACGATGCTCGTCAGCATCTTCGCTTCGATGGGCTGGTCCTCCTCCACCTTCATGCGGTCGAGGATCATCGCCATTCTCTCGCCGCCGAAGATACGCATGAGGTCGTCCTCGCAGGAGAGGAAGAATTTACTTTTACCGGGGTCGCCCTGACGACCGGAACGGCCGCGGAGCTGGTTGTCGATACGGCGGCTCTCGTGGCGCTCCGTACCGATGATGTATAAGCCGCCCGCCGCGCGTACCTTGTCCGCTTCGGCGTTCGTGTCCTCTTTATGCGCGTTGTAGTATTCCTGATACTTCGCGCGCGCTTCCTTGATGACTTCGTCGTCGGTGTCCGCAAAGCCCGTCGCCTCGGCGATCACCTCGTCGTCATAGCCCTCTTTTCTCAGCTGAGCCTTCGCCATGTACTCGGCGTTACCGCCGAGGACGATATCCGTACCGCGTCCCGCCATGTTGGTGGCGATGGTCACGGCGCCGAATTTGCCCGCCTGAGCGACGATCTCGGCTTCCTTCTCGTGGTGCTTCGCGTTGAGTACGTTATGCTGTATGCCCGCCTTTTTCAAGAGCTTTGAGAGCTGTTCGCTCTTCTCGATGGAGATCGTGCCGACCAGAACGGGCTGACCGACGGCGTGAGCCGCCTTGATCTCCTCGATGATCGCCATGAACTTGCCGCGCTCGGTGCGGTAGATGGCGTCCTGCATATCCTGACGGATGACTTCTTTATTGGTGGGGATCTCGACGACGTCGAGCTTGTAGATCTCCTGGAACTCCTCTTCCTCGGTCTTGGCGGTACCCGTCATGCCCGACAGCTTGCCGTAAAGACGGAAGAAGTTCTGGAAGGTGATGGTGGCGAGGGTCTTAGACTCGCTCTCGACCTTCACGCCCTCTTTGGCTTCGATCGCCTGGTGCAGACCCTCGTTGTAACGTCTGCCGTACATCAGACGACCCGTGAACTCGTCGACGATGATGACCTCGCCGTCCTTGACGACGTAGTTGACCTCGTTCTTCATACAGCCGTGCGCCTTGATCGCCTGATTGACGTGGTGCTGGATGGTGACGTTATCGGGGTCGGAGAGGTTCTCAAGATTGAAGAAGCCCTCCGCCTTTTTCACGCCGAGCTGGGTCAGGGTGGCGGTGTGCGCCTTCTCGTCCACGATGTAGTCGATCTGATTCTCCTGATAGAATTCCTCAAGGTCCTCTTTGTTGTCCGTTTCGGTAAAGACATATTTCTTCATGGTGCGGGCGAGCTGATCGGCGCGCTCGTACAGGTCGGACGCCTTGTCGCCCTTGCCCGAGATGATCAGCGGGGTACGCGCTTCGTCGATCAGGATCGAGTCGACCTCGTCCACGATCGCGAAGGCGTGCTGACGCTGTACCTTCTGCTCCTTATACACGACCATGTTGTCGCGCAGGTAGTCAAAGCCCAGCTCGTTGTTCGTGCCGTAGGTGATGTCCGCTTCATACATCGCCTTGCGCTCGTTTGCGGGGATATCGTGAATGATCAGACCCACCGAAAGCCCTAAGTAGCGGTATAATTTACCCATCCACTCACTGTCGCGCTTTGCGAGGTAGTCGTTGACGGTGACGATATGCACGCCCTCTCCCGTCAGGCCGTTGAGGTAGGCGGGCAGGGTGGCGACGAGGGTCTTACCCTCGCCGGTTTTCATCTCGGCGATACGCCCCTGATGCAGGACGATGCCGCCGATGATCTGCACGGGGAAGTGCTTCATGCCAAGCACGCGCCAGCTCGCTTCTCTGCATACCGCGAACGCATCGGGCAGGATATCGTCGGTGGTCTCGCCGTTTCTCAGGCGTTCCTTGAGTATATTGGTCTGGTTCTTCAGTTCTTTCTCCGACATCTTCGCGTACTTGTCCTCTAAGGAGAGTACCTTGTCGCATATCGGACGGATGCGCTTTAGCTCACGTGTAGAGTAGTCGCCGAACAGCGCCTTGAATAAACCCATAGTATCCTTCCTTTCGTTACGGGGCGGCGGCGCGGCCGAACGCCGATCGGCGTTCGATCCTTCGCTGCAGGGTGTAAATCCCTATATAACCCCATTATAGATAATCATTATACCATATTAAACAGAAAAAATAAAGGAAAATATGTAAATAATCATTCTCTCTTTTTTGGGTAATTTGTACGCGGCACAGGAACGGTCAGGCACTTTTTGGACTTATATTTCTATTATGATATTGAATTTCAGGGACGGTTGATGTAAAATAATAA
This sequence comes from uncultured Ruminococcus sp., assembly GCA_902798755.1. Classification (GTDB taxonomy): domain Bacteria; phylum Bacillota; class Clostridia; order Oscillospirales; family Acutalibacteraceae; genus Ruminococcoides. The sequence continues at coordinate 108,387 of CADBYC010000024.1, forward strand.
CTACATGTGTGGTTTTTACCCGAAAAAGCGTGCCTCATCTGCCGAAAGGCTTTTTGAGCGGTACGCGGCGGGCAGACCGGATGACGCGGGGAATGACTATGGGAAATCCGATCAAAAAAAGAAAACGGATGACGCCTTTTCAGAAGATACTGCTCGGATTTATCGGAGTGATCGTCTTAGGGGCTCTGATCCTGATGCTGCCCATCTCGTCGCAAAGCGGAGCGTTCACGCCGTTCGATCAGGCGCTGTTCACCTCGACCTCCGCGGTGTGTGTGACGGGGCTGGTCGTACAGGACACCGCCACCTATTGGTCCGGCTTCGGTCAGGCGGTCATTCTGGTCCTGATCCAGATCGGAGGACTGGGCGTGATCACGATGATGTCGACCGCGATGATGCTGGTGGGCAAAAGGCTCTCGTTCAGTCAGAGAACCACCATGCAAAACGCGATCTCCGCGCCGAATCTCGGCGGTATCGTCAGACTCACGAAGTTCGTCCTCAAGGGCACTGCTCTCGTCGAGTTGATCGGCGCGGTGGTCATGATGCCTGTTTTTATCATCGACCACGGCGCGCGGGGAATTTGGATGGCGGTGTTCCATTCGGTCTCCGCTTTCTGCAACGCCGGCTTTGACCTGATGGGAAGACCCGGACAGAAGTTTGCGTCGATGACCTACTATTCGTCCCATCCGCTGATCAATATCGTCCTGATGCTTCTGATTATCGTGGGCGGTATCGGCTTTTTGACCTGGAAGGACGTCGTGACATATAAATTCCGCTTCAAGCGCTACCGCCTGCAGAGCAAGGTGATACTGATCACCTCCGCGGTTTTGATCGCGGTGCCCGCGGTTATCTTCTTTTTGTATGATTTCGCTCAGCTCCCGCTCGGCGAAAGGATCCTCGGGTCGCTGTTCCAGTCGGTCACGACCCGTACCGCGGGCTTCAATACGCTCGATCTGACCTCCATGACGTCTATCGGTCAGGCGATCTTCATCGTACTGATGCTGATCGGCGGCTCTCCCGGCTCTACGGCGGGCGGCATGAAAACCACCACGATCGCCGTGCTGGTCGCTAACGCGGTTTCTATTTTTCGCCGCAAGGACGATCCGGAGTGCTTCGGCAGGAGGATCGACGCGGGCGTAGTCAAGGTCGCTTCCACCGTCTTTTTGATGTATATCACGCTGTGCTTTGCCGGCGCGGCGGTGATCTGCGCGATCGAGAAGCTGCCGGCGGGCGTATGCCTGTTTGAGACCGCCTCGGCGGTCGGCACGGTCGGGCTTACTCTCGGCATCACGCCTCAGCTGGGACTGATCTCCCACATCATCCTGATCCTGCTGATGTTCCTGGGCAGAGTCGGCGGTCTGACCGTTATCTACGCCGCTGTGACAGGCTCGGGAGATAAGATGTCAAAACTGCCTGCCGAACAGATCACGGTAGGCTGAATATACCAATCACCCTGTATCAAAGGAGAACTGTTATGAAGTCTGTATTATTGATCGGACTCGGAAGATTCGGAAAAAACATCGCGATCCAGCTCAACAAGCTCGGCCATGACGTGCTGGGCGTCGATCATAATGAGGACAGGGTCAACGAGGCGATGGATATCGTTACGGACGCCCAGATCGGCGACAGCACCAACGAGCTGTTTTTGCGCAGACTCGGCATCAACAATTTCGACATCTGCTTTGTGACTATCAGCAACGATTTTCAAAGCTCTCTGGAGACCACCTATCTCCTCAAGGAGCTGGGCGCGAAGTTTGTCGTCGCCCGCGCAGAGCGCGACGGTCAGGAGCGCTTTCTTTTGCGCAACGGCGCGGACAGGGTGGTGTATCCCGAAAAGCAGATCGCGAAATGGGCGGCGATCCGCTACAGCTCCGACCATATCATCGACTATATCGAGCTTGACGAAAGACATTCGCTCTATGAGGTCGCCGTTCCCGACGAATGGATCGGGAAGAGCATCATCCAGCTCGACGTCAGACGCAGACACAACCTGACGATCATCGGGATCAAGCAGGACGACGTCATGAATTTTATGATAAAGCCCGATACGGTGCTGACAAAGGATATGACCCTGCTGGTGCTGGGCGAATACAAGGCGCTGCAAAAGTGCTTCCGTTTCTGACGATGGACAAAGAGCGTTGCAGAGTCCAAAGGACTGCGGCGATCACAACAGATAAAGCGTTTATCATGATTCAGTATATATGCATTAAGGCTTTTAACGATAAGTTTTGAGGGTGCGTTTATGAATATCATTATCGTAGGCTGCGGCAGAGTAGGTCGCTCTATCGCGGAACAGCTGAACACGGAGGGACACTCCATCATCGTGATCGATGAAAACCCCGAGGCGCTTGAGCGCATTTCCGATACCCAGAACGTGATGGCGATACAGGGCAACGGCGCCACCTACAGCGTTCTGCGCGAGGCGGAGATCGACTCCTGCGACCTGCTGATCGCCGTTACCGCTACCGACGAGCTCAACCTCTATACCTGCCTGCTTGCCAAGAACGCGGGCGTCAGCTCGACGATCGCGCGCGTGCGCAATCCCGAGTATATCAGCGACGTCGAGATCATCAAGGATGACTTAAAGCTGACCCTCGCCATCAATCCCGAATACACCTGCGCGAGCGATATCTCCCGCCTCATCAAATATCCCGGCGCCGTCAAGATCAGCTCTTTTTCCAAGGGCATGATCGACTTCATCAAGATCAAGCTTACCGACAAGACCCCGATCACGGGCCGTCGCGTGGCTGACTGCGCCTCCGTATTAAAGGGAGCGATACGCATCTGCTACGTCGAGCGCGCCGGCGACTTCCATATCCCGAACGGCGACTTCATCCTCAAGGAGGACGACCTTGTGTCGCTGGTCGTCCCCGCGGCGGAGGCGGCAAAATTCCTGAAAATGATGGGAGCCTTAACGAACAGGAGCCGCTCCGTCATCATCCTCGGCGGCAGTAAGATCGGCTTCTATCTCGCGAAGATCCTGCGCGCCGCGGGCGTGAGCGTGAAGATCATCGAAAAGGACCCCCGCCGCTGTGAGGAGCTCTCTGAGGACCTCGACGGCGTCATGATCATCAACGCCGACGCCATGGACGAGGATCTGCTCCTTTCCGAGCATATTGACAGCGCCGACGCCGTGGTGTGCCTGATGGATACCGACGAAGAGAACCTGCTCGCCTCTTTGTATGCGAAGCAGGTCAACCCCAAGGCGAAGATCGTCACGGAGCTGGGCAATCTGAAATTCAGCTCCGTTGTCGATACCCTGCCCCTTGACAGCGTGATCCGCCCCAAGCAGCTCACGGGCGAGTACATCATCCGCTATGTCCGCGGTATGCAGAACGCCGTGGGCAATAACGTCGAGACCATGTTCAAGATGAGCGGCGACAGAGCCGAGGCGCTGGAGTTCGTCGTGCGCGAACGCAGCGCGGTGACGGGCGTGCCGCTTTCGCGCCTGAACCTCAAAAACGATCTGCAGGTCGTCTGTATCAGCCGCGGCGGCAGGGTCATTATGCCCGGCGGCGGCGACACCATCGAAAAGGGCGACCGCGTCATCGTCATCACCAAGCACAAGGGTCTGTCGGATCTGAGAGATATTTTGAGGTAAAAACGTATCATTCAGCCTTCCCTCTGAGGGAAGGCGTTGTACTTCCGCTGTAAAGCGGGGTATAATAGGAGAAAACCATGAACAAACGATTGATAAGCTATATTCTGGGATGGGTTTTGCTCGTCGAGGGAGCGTCGATGCAGCTCTCGACCGCCGTCGGGCTGATCTACAGAGAATGGCACTTCATGAAATACTTTTTCTATGTCGGCGTTGCGCTGATCATACTGGGCGTTTTACTGGTGTTCAAAAAGCCGAAAAACAACGTCATGCATCTCAAGGACGGCTTCGCCGCGACCGCGCTCTCATGGATCCTGCTGTCCGTCGCCGGCTGTCTGCCGCTGTGGTGGTCGCGTGTGATACCGCATTTTGTCGACGCGGTCTTTGAGACCGTCTCAGGCTTCACCACCACGGGCGCCACCATCCTCAGAGAGATCGAGCATCTGCCGCGCTGTATGCTGTTCTGGCGCAGCTTTTCTCACTTTTTGGGCGGTATGGGCGTTGTCGTGTTCCTGCTCGCTATCATCCCGCGTCTGGGCGGCACGCAGAATATCAACCTGATGAAGGCGGAGTCGACCGGCCCTTCCGTCAGCAAGAGTATGCCCAAGCTGCGCAACTACGCGGCGCTTTTGTACGGCATTTACGGCGGTCTGACTGTTGTCGAGTGCGTTTTACTGCTGTGCGGCGGCATGGATATCTTTGACGCCGTGACTACCTCCTTCTCTACCGCCGGCACGGGCGGCTTTATGGTCTACAACGACTCCATGGCGCGGTTTTCGCCCTATTTACAGACCGTCGTCGCGGTATTCATGATGCTGTTCGGCGTGAATTTCTACATCTATATCGCGATTCTCTCCCGTCGCTTTAAGCAGGCGATGAAAAACGAAGAGCTGTGGGTCTATGTCGGGATCGTCCTGTCGATCACCGCGCTGATCGCCGCCGACCTGTATTTCAACCGAACTTACGGCGACGATCTGTACCAATCCGTCCACCAGAGCTTCTTCTACGTCACCTCGATCGAATCCTCGACGGGTATGGCGATGACGGACGTCAACCATTGGCCCGAATTTTCCAAAACGCTTATCCTGATCGCGACCTGTATCGGCGCGTGCGCCGGCTCGACCGGCGGCGGTCTGAAGGTCACGCGCTTTATCATCCTGATCAAGGGAATCAAAAAGGAATTCACCCTGATCCTGCATCCGCGCACCGTTCAGACTGTCAAGTTGGATAATAAGAAGATCACCCATGAAGTTTCCCGCTCTGTCAGCGTGTTCTTCGCGATCTATATGTCGATCGTCATCATTATGACGATCCTGATCTCGCTCAACGGCTTTGACTTTATGACGAGCTTTTCGAGCGTACTGGCGACCCTCAACAACACGGGTCCCGGTATGAATATCGTCGGCTCAACGGGCAACTACGCGGACTTCACCGTCTTTTCAAAGCTCGTGTTCTGCTTCAATATGCTCGCGGGCAGACTGGAGCTGTATCCGTTCCTGCTGATCTTCATTCCCTCTGCATGGAGGAAGAACTGATATGAGCACGGTACTGGTCACAGGCGCGTCGCGCGGGATCGGCGCGGCATGCGCCCTCGGCTTTGCGAAAGCGGGCTATGACGTGGCGGTGAATTACTGCCACAGCAAGGACAGCGCCATCGCGCTGACAGAAGAAATAAAAGCCCTCGGCGTGAGGGCTTTTGCCGTATGCGCCGACGTATCGGACAGCGCGCAGGTCAAGGCGATGTTTGAAGCCGTAAGAGCTGAGTTAGGCGCGGTCGAGGTGCTGGTCAACAACGCGGGTATCTCGCACGCGGGACTTTTGACCGACATGACCGACGACGAGTGGAAACGGCTGATGGATACCGATTTGAGCGGAACGTTCTACTGCTGCCGCGAGGGGCTTCGCGATATGCTCCGCGCCCACAGCGGTGTGATCGTCAATATCGCCTCGATGTGGGGCGAGGTCGGCGCGTCGTGCGAGGCGGCGTATTCCGCGGCGAAGGCGGGCGTGATCGGACTGACCAAGGCGCTCGCAAAAGAGGTCGGCTTGTCGGGCGTGCGCGTCAACGCCGTGTCCCCCGGGGTCATCATGACGGACATGATGGCGCAGTACAGTGACGACGATATCGCCGCCTTGAAGGACGAAACGCCCCTGAACACCCTCGGCACACCCGAGGATATCGCACAGGCGGCGGTGTTTTTGGCGAGTGACAAAGCCCGCTTTATCACGGGACAGGTCTTGTCTGTCAACGGCGGGTTTGTTATTTGAGTCGTTAGGAGCTTCTTTCAGTTAGGAGTTAGGAGCTTCTTTCAGTTAGAAGTTAGGAGCTTCTTTCAGTTAGAAGTTAGGAGTGAGGAGTTAGGAGTTGATGGCGGGCGCTGCCCGCACCCGATTGATATAGTAATAAAAATAACGCTTGCGACCCTGTAACAGAGTTGCAAGCGTTTCATTATGTCTGTCTGTATTTCAATCCAAAAGCCGTCAGGCTTTCCCAAAATTCCTAACTCCTAACTCCTAACTCCTAACTCCTAACTCCTAACTCCTAACTCCTAACTCCTAACTCCTAACTCCTAACTCCTAACTCCTAACTCCTCACTCTTAACGGCTCCTAACTCCTAATTTTCCTTACGCTCTGCTGGTCTTTTTGACCGCGTCGATGATCTTGACGACGATCGGGCTTAAAACGATGTTCACGCCCAGCTCGACGAGGAAGTTCACGCCTGTCAGACCCATGATGATGTAGGTGAGCAGGTCAGAGCCGCCCGCCCATGAAGCCAGCGTTTCTCTGAAGAACAGCAGCATGCCGATGATGAAGATACCGGTGTTGGCGATGGGGGAGATCAGCGCCGCTAAGATCACGCCGAGCAGCTGATTCTTCTTGCCGACGAGCTGATACATCAGCCCTGCCAGGAAGCCCGCGGCAGTACCCTTGAGCATGCACATGATGACGCACATCACGGGGTTCGCCGACCATACCATGAAGCCGCCGACGTCGCCGCCGGTGATGCACATGATGACGACCACAACGCTGAATACAGCGCCTAAGTACGCGCCCGCGCCCTTGCCGTACATTGCCGCGCCGACCACGATCGGGATCAGTGCGAGGGTGATGGAGAACGGACCGAAACGGACAAAGGTGGTGAGTATCTGCAGCACGATGATGATGGCTGTCAAAATTCCCAGACCCGTGAGTCGGTAGACGTTCGATTTGCTTGTGTTTGACATAAAATAACCTCCTGCTGCCTCCCTCATGATTGCCGTAAAAACGACGAGGTGAAGCGCAAATTTTGTCGCTCTTCAATACGCCGAAGTGGGAAGGGGGTCCCCGAAAAGCCCCTGCTTTTTGGGGAGAGGAGAAGTCGCAGAGCGCGGCGTGGAGTGACCCGCAAGGGTTGCTCCTGCCAAGCAGAGCGGACTTCGACGAGGTGAAGCGCAAATTTTATCTATCAAATCCAAAGGATCGATATTCAGTTTTATCCTCTTTGATTTCTCTCGTAGATCAGGCGGAGTCCCTCTAAGATGAGGTTCTCCTTGATCTCAATGTCATGCGCGCAGTAGCGGATGATCTTCTCTGACAGGCCGCCCGTTGCGATGACCTTGCACGGCTGTCCGAGCTCCTTTTCGATCATCTCGATCATGCCGTCGATCATGCAGACAGAGCCCCACACCACGCCCGCGCGGATACTCTTGTCGGTGTTCTTGCCGATGACGGTGTTGGGCGCTTTGAAGTTGACGGACTGCAAAAGAGCGGTGTTCTTGGTCAGCGCTTCGAGCGATACGGCGACGCCCGGGGCGATGTTGCACCCGACCATACTGCCGTTTTTGTCGATCACGCAGAAGACGGTCGCCGTACCCATGCTGACGACGATCATCGGCGCCAAGGCGCAGTGATTCGCCGCCACACAGGCGACCACAAGGTCCGCACCGAGGGTAGAGGGGTCGTCGATGCGGATATTCAGCCCCGTTTTGACCCCGGGGCCTACGATCATCGGGTCTACGCCGAGGATCGAGCGCGTCGCGTCCTCGATGCGGGTGGTAACGAGCGGAACGACAGAGCTGATGATACAGCCGTCAAAATCGTCGCGGTGGATACCCATCACGCGGATCAGCGAGTAGAGCTCCACGCCGTATTCGTCGGCGGTCTTTGCCTTGTCGCAGGAGACGGTCAGCGTGCGGATCAGCTCCTTCTTGTCAAAGATACCGAACTTGATATTCGTATTACCGATATCGGCTGTCAGCAACATATACATTTCGCTCCTTTCCGATGGGATTGTATCACAATTTTTAGGTAGTTTCAATATAAATGACCTATTTTCGGCTTTTTTCACATAATGAAAAATATTATGAGGAAAATGTGGTAAAGTATTAATGTATTCTGGAGTGGTGCGCAATGCGAAATCGTTGCCGCCGCTGCTTATTCAGGGGAGGAATTTAAGGATGAATCAGGCTGAGAAGAGAAATCTTGAGATTCTCGCTTGCAAGGCGCGCATGGGCGCGATCATCGGTACATTTCACGCGAAATCCGGTCACCCGGGCGGCTCTTTGTCCGCGGCGGATATGTTCACTTATCTGTATTTTAAGGAGATGAACGTCGATCCGCAGAATCCCGATTGGGCTGACCGCGACCGTTTCGTCTTATCCAAGGGCCATTGCTGCCCGAGCCTTTACGCCGTCTTGGCGCTCAAGGGCTACTTTGACTGGAAAGAATTAGAGGTTCTTCGCCATGTGGGAGCTATGCTGCAGGGTCACCCCGACATGAAGGGCACCCCCGGCATCGACATGAGCTCCGGCTCTCTCGGTCAGGGCGTTTCCGCCGCCTGCGGAATGGCGCTCGCGGCGAAGATCGACAATAAAGATTACCGCGTATACACCGTCCTCGGCGACGGCGAATGCGAAGAGGGCGAGGTCTGGGAAGCCGCGATGTTCGCGGGTCACCACGGCCTTGATAACCTGACCGTCATCGTGGACTGCAACGGTCTGCAGATCGACGGCACCACCGAGGAAGTCGGCGGCGTAGAGCCGCTCGATACCAAGTTCGAGTCCTTCGGCTTTGACACCGTCATCATCGACGGCCACGACTTCGATCAGATCGAGGACGCGCTGAACAAGGCGAAAGAGTCCGACAAGCCCTACGCCATCATCATGAAGACCGTCAAGGGCAAGGGCGTTTCGTTCATGGAGAATCAGGTAGGCTGGCACGGCAAGGCGACTAACGCCGAAGAATTTAAGGTAGCGATGGCTGAGCTGGAAGCCCAGCTCGCGGAATTGGAGGGTTGATCATGGCTGAAATCATTACCAAGGCGACGCGCGTGAGCTTCGGCGAAGCGCTCAGCGAGATGGCGCAGACCCGCTCCGACATTATCGTACTGGACGCTGACCTTGCGGCGGCGACCAATACCGCTATCTTCAAGAAAGCCCACCCCGACCGCTTCTTTGACTGCGGTATCGCCGAGGCGAACATGGTCGGCGTAGCGGCAGGCCTGGCGGCTTGCGGCAAAACCCCCGTGGCGGCTTCGTTCGCGATGTTCGCGACAGGACGCGCCTTTGAGCAGATCCGCAACTCCGTCGCTTATCCTAACCTGAACGTCAAGATCGCGGGTTCTCACGCGGGTATCTCTACCGGTGAGGACGGCGCGACCCACCAGTGCCTCGAGGATATCGGCATCATGCGTACCATCCCCGGAATGGTCGTCCTCAATCCCGCCGATCACTGGGAGATGAAGGCGGCTACCAAGGCGGCGATCGAGTATCAGGGTCCCGTCTATATCCGTCTGGGCAGACTGGCTGTCGACAGCTTCAACGACCCCGAGACCTACGAGTTTGAGCTGGGCAAGGGCATCACCCTGCGCGACGGCGCTGACATCACCGTTATCGCGACAGGTCTGTGCGTGCTCGAGAGCCTCAAGGCAGTCGACGAGCTTGCCAAGGAAGGCAAGAGCGTCCGCCTGATCAATATCCACACCATCAAGCCCATCGACCGCGAGCTCGTCATCAAGGCGGCTCAGGAAACGGGCAGGATCATCACCGTCGAGGAGCACAACGTCATCGGCGGCTTGGGCGACGCGGTATGCGAGGTCACCTCTGCCGAGTGCCCCGTTCCCGTTCGCAGGATCGGCGTATACGACCAGTTCGGCTACTCGGGTCCCGCCAAGGAGCTGCTCGATATCTTCGGTCTGACCGCTCCCAACATCAAGAAGGTCATTCTCGAAGAACTGGACAAGAAATAAGGAACAACACAGCCCGCCAAAACGGCGGGCTTCTTGTTAGGGAGTTTATTGCAGGGGTTGTATTTTTATACTAATCCTTGATAAAAAGATTTAATCAGATATTAGTGATATATTTCGGATAGCGCGACGGGAGACGCAGACAGGCTGGCGCCTGTCACTTCACAGCGAACGACGACGATAACAAAGCTATACGAAATATAGCGCAATAGATGATAAAGGTTTTTATTAAGGATTAGTATGATGCTTTCTTGCAGAAGGCGGTAGGGTACGGCGCTTGCCGACGTACCGAGACCTTTGACAAGATCTCGCTTCCATGCGGAGCAACGCGTTATTTGCGTAGGGACGAGCAGTGCTCGTCCGCACGGCAGGAACGTCTTTTCCCTATCATACGTTTTCGATATGTAAAACGCCCGTCATTCCGCGGACGACCGATTGAGGAGTTGTCCAAATCTTCGATTTGGCTAACAACTCCCATGCAACAGCGCTCCAAGAGCAGATTCATCTGCGATTGGCTAAGTGCCACTGCTGGTCGTCCCTACGAAAGCGTTTTCTATGCAAAATGGATTAAAGCAAACGACTCGCTCATGTGAAGAAAAGGTGAGCATATGAAGATTTTACTGATCATGACAGGCGGGACGATCGGTTCTGCCTTTGACGGCGGGAGTATCGACGTCAGGAGCGACGGCAGGAGCGCGGTCGTTGACCGCTATACGGCGGAGCACAGCGACGTACTCTTTGATACCGTCAACCCGCTGAATATCCTCAGCGAGCGTGTATCCGCCGACGACTTCAATATATTGGCAAAAGCGCTGTATGACATTGACGACAGCAACTATGACGGCGTGATCGTCACCGCGGGCAGCGATACCCTCGCGTATCTGTCGGCGTTCGTCGGGCTGGTGCTCGGCGGCTGTGCGCTCCCCGTGATGATCGTTGCGGCGAACAAGATCCTGACCGCTCCCGACAGCAACGGGTATGAGAACTTCTGCTGTGCCGTTGAGCTGATCAAGAGGGGGCTCAGAGGCGTTTTCGTGCCCTATCGCAACAGCGACGGCGTGGCGTACGTTCACAGTGCGACCGACCTGCGCCAAGCGGACTTATCCGAGGATTTCCTTAGCCTGCACGGAGCGTACGGCGTGTATGAGAACGGCAGATTCACTGAGAAGCGCCCCTATATCGGACAGCGGCTCCCCGCGGTGTTCGGCAAGGAGAACCTGCCGCATATCAGCGATAACGTGCTCCTGCTGACCCCTTACCCGATGCAGGACTACACGAGAATAAACACCGACGGCGTGAGGGCGGTACTGCATACACTGTACCACAGCGCAACCCTCGACAGCCCGCGGGCGGTTGGGTTCGTCAGAGAGCTTGATGTGCCGTTCTTCATCGCTTCTGTCCGCGCGGGTCAGAAGCCCTACGCCACTACCAAGGAGATCATCGAGGCGGGAGCCGTCCCGCTGTACGACATCGCGCCCGAGTGCGCGTATATGAAGCTGCTGCTCGCCTGCGCGCAGGAGAAAATGAGCATACAGGATTTTATGGAATAAATGCCTTCGCCTATAGGGGAAGGGGGACCGCTTGCGGTGGATGAGGTGGAAGCGTTTTTGCCTCATCCCGTTTATTGATTGATTGGATAGGTTTCCACCTCATCCGACCAATTTGCCTTAGTCGGCAAATTGCCCACCTTCCCCTCAAGGGGAAGGCTGTACATCACTGTAACAACGGAGGAAATATGAAGAAAAAACTTGCGGTATTCTTTGTACTGATCGCGGGTACGCTGTGGGGCTGTATCGGCATTTTCGTGCGGCGGTACAACGCCATGGGGCTGAGCTCCATGCAGACGGTCGCGATCCGTATGGTGATCGCGGCGGTGCTGTTCGCGCTGTTCGTGCTGATCTACAAGCGGAGCTTGTTTAAGATACACCTGAAGGATATCTGGATATTCTTAGGCTCGGGCGTGATCAGCGTCGGGCTGTTCACCTATTGCTATTTTTCTTCAATAGAATTAAGCTCCCTGTCCGTGGCGGCAGTCCTGCTCTATACCGCCCCCCGCCTTCGTCATGCTGTTCTCCCTGATCTTCTTCAAGGAGAAGATGACCGTGATGAAGGGGATATCGCTCATTTTGGCGGTCCTCGGCTGTGCGATGACCACGGGCGTGATCGGCGGGAACCTCACCGTCACCCTCGCGGGCTTTCTGTTCGGACTGGGCTCGGGTATATGCTACGCGCTGTATTCCATCTTCTCGCGGTTCGCGCTGGACAGGGGCTATGAGCCGTTCACCATCACGCTGTACACCTTCCTCTTTTCGGCGGTGTTCTGCCTGTGCGTGACGGATATCCGCCCCGTCGCGGGCGTTGTGTTCGCGGATATCGGCAGCGTCGGCTACGCGGTGCTGTTCGCGCTCGTGTCGTGCGTGTTGCCCTATGTGTTCTACACCCTCGGGCTGAAGTACATCAAGTCGAGCACGGCTTCCATCATCGCGACGGTCGAGCCTGTCGTGGCGACTGTCGTCGGCGCGGTGGTGTTCGCTGAACCCCTCGCCGTACCGTTCGGGTATCTGGGCGTAGGGCTGGTGTTCCTGTCCGTCGTGCTCATCAACATCAAATTCAAGTCAAAATCACAACCACAAAAATAACCATTTTACATAGAAAGGAGCGGGCTTATGCCTGTACTCTCTCTGAGCAAAATAGCCATGGGCTTCGGCGAGCGGACGCTCTTTGAGGACGTCAGCTTTGAGGTCGAGAGCCGCGACAAGGTCGGCTTGATCGGCAGGAACGGCGTGGGCAAGACCACCCTGTTCAAGATCATTTGCGGCGAGCTCGAGCCGACGGCGGGCGTCGTCGCCACCGAGCGCGGGCTGAACGTCGGCTACATGGAACAGCACGCCTGCTCCGCGGGCGACCGCTCCGTGTACGACGAGCTCGAGTCCGTCTTTGACGAGCTAAAGCGCATGGAGCACGAGATCGAGAAGATCACCGTCACGATCGACCGGTCCACGGGCGATCTGACCGACCTGATCGCGCGCCAGACGGAGCTGATCGAGCGCTTTGAGCGCGACGGCGGACTGACCTACAAGAGCCGTACCCGCTCCGCGCTGATGGGTCTGGGCTTTCGTGAAGCGGAGTTCGGCATGCCCACCTCGGCGCTGTCGGGCGGTCAGCGGTCAAAGCTGAGTTTGCTGAAATTACTGCTGTCGGGCAGCGATCTTCTGCTTCTCGACGAGCCGACCAACCACCTCGACGTCGCCTCTGTCGCGTGGCTCGAGGGCTTTCTCAGAGATTTCAAGGGCGCGATGATCATCATCAGCCATGACCGTTACTTCCTCGACGCGGTCACCAACAAGACCGTCGAGATCGAGCACAGCAAGTGCATGACCTATAAAGGCGCTTACTCCGAGTTCATCAAGAAGAAGCAGGCGTATGAGCAGGCGCTCGAGAACAAATATCAGAACGATATCAAGGAGATACACCGCATCGAGGGTATCATCGAGCAGCAGCGCCGATGGAACCGCGAGCGCAATATCCGCATGGCGGAGAGCAAGCAGAAGGAGATCGACCGTATCAAGGCGCAGATGGTAGAGCCCGACGGCTCTTTAGAAGGGATACGTATGCGCTTTGACGTGCGGCACGAGAGCGGCAACGACGTCCTGATCGCGAAAGACCTCTCCAAAGCCTTCGGCGACAAGCGGCTGTTCAAAAACGTGGATATGCACATCACAAAGGGCGAGCGCGTCTTTATCCTCGGCGACAACGGCTGCGGCAAGACGACCCTGTTCCGTATCCTCAACGGCAAGCTCAGACCCGACTCGGGCGAGTATGAGTACGGCGCGATGGTGGACGTGGGGTACTTCGACCAGATGCAGGAGAACCTCAACCTCAACAACACCGCCATCGACGAGATCTGGAACGCCTACCCCCGCATGACAGAAACGAAGATCCGCTCGTCGCTCGCGGCGTTTCTGTTCAAGGGCGACGAGGTGTACAAGCCCCTGTCAGCCATGAGCGGCGGCGAGCGGGCGAGGATTTCGCTGTTGAAGCTCATGCTCGGCGGGTATAACCTTTTGCTCCTTGACGAGCCGACCAACCACCTCGACGCGACCTCGCGCGAGGCGCTCGAGGACACCCTGCGCGAGTACGAGGGCACGCTCGTCGTCATCAGCCACGACCGCTATTTCATCAACAAGCTCGCCGACAGGGTGCTCGCGATGACCAAGGACGGTCTGACGGAGTATCTCGGCAACTACGACAACTATCTCGAGCGTATCTCTCAGCAGGAAACGGCTCAAACAGGACAGAGTGCCCCCGCAAAGAAAGCGGAAAAGCCCCTGAATGATTATCAGCTCAAAAAGCTCAGACAGAGCGAGGAGCGAAAGCGCAGGACGCGGCTGACTAAAACCGAAGCGGAGATCGAAACGCTGGAGTCGGAAACGGAAGAACTGCAGTCCGCCCTGTCCGACGAGGCGGTGCAAAGCGACTATGAGAAGCTGATCGCCCTGACCGCTCAGCTCGAAGAAAAGCAGGCGCGGCTCGAAGAGCTCTATGAGCTGTGGGAAGAGTTACAGGACGAGTAAGCGATCTGTAATAGATATTGAACGTAAGAAAACCTCCCTTTTCAGGGAGGCTTTTCTCGTTATGATCGCTTTTAAAGCGTGTGGATCAGCGCGATGGGCGCTTCTTCCTGATACTTCTTGACGTACTCGCTCGGAGCACAGCCGTAGACGGTCTTGAACACCGTGATGAATGCCTTTACGCTCGGGAAGCCGTTTTCGAGCGACGCGCGGGTCTCGCTCATGCCGTTTTGCTGAATGTCGATCAGGGTGTTCTCGAGCCTGACGAGGTTGAGGTAGGTCTTGAAGGTCTTGCCCGTGACGGCGGAGAAATAGCGCGAGAAGTAGGTCGGCGTGAGTCCGACAAAGGAGCTGATGTCCTCTAAGGTCACGCGGGAGCGGTAGTTGTCGCGGATATAGCCGACCGCCTTGGTGATGTAGTCGGGCGCGTCGTCGCTTGCTGTCGCCTTGGGATCGGTCTCGCGCTTGACGCGGCATTTGGTGAACAGGTTCATGAGGATCTGCGCCATCGCGCAGGAGGTCTTGAGCTTTGAGAATTCCGACGGATTCTCCGCTTCAAAGACGATCGCCTTCAAGAGATCGCGCACGCGGGCGCGCACCTGCTCGTTTTTGTTGACGTCAAACAGATAGCCGTCAAAGTCGGGGAAATACGACTTGATGTAGTTGTAAGAGAACAGCACGACGAGGTATTTGACAGGCTCGTCGGGGATCTTACCGCAGGTCTGGTGGATGGTCTCGCTGTTGACAAGGACGTAGTCGCCGCCGTAGAGGTCTTTGTCCGTGCCGTTTAAGTTCGTCCACATGCACCCGCGAATGACGTAGTCGATCTCGAGATTCTTGTGCCAGTGCTTGTTGGTGTAACATTCCTTGCCGGGCTTTTCATACAGCATCACCTTGCCGGGCAGGTTGTCGTCCGCCGTGACGATCTCATATTTTCCTTTGTAGTTAGCCATGATGTTACCTCAGTTTGTTTATGCTTTTATAATATGGTTCGGATTCAGATTCAGATTTAGATTCCTCGCAGTAGCTCTCAGCCAATCAGCGTTCGCCTGCGGCTCCGCTTCTTGGGAGAGCCTTGCATGGGTGCTGTTAGCCAATCAGCGTTCGCAAGTATGCTCCGCTTCTTGGACAGCACCGCAACTCCTGACTCCTGACTCCTAACTCCTAACTCCTAACTCCTGACTCCTATTATATTACCATATTTTATCCGAATAGTCAAATTTTATCTTGATTCAGGGTCTTATATGGTGTATCATAGGGGAGTGAAGTACTTGTATAATGACGCTCCCGCCCTCTGCGACGGTGATGATTTGATGATGAAAACCTTATTTGATTTTGCGTATCCCAACGTCTGGACGGCAATGGCGGAATGTGATCTGCCGATCGTTTTGTACGGCATGGGCAACGGCGCCGACAAGGTACTCGACGAGATGGAGAAGCGGCACATCAAAGCCGCGGGCGTGATGGCGAGCGACGACTTCTGCCGCTATCAGGCGTATCGGGGCTTTACGGTGCAGAAGGAGAGCGACTTTGCGCATCAGCTCGGCGCGTTTTCGGTCGCTTTGTGCTTCGGCAGCTCCCTGCCCGACGTGACGGCGCATATCCGCGCGGTGGCTGAGCGGCATACGCTCCTTGTCCCGAACGTGCCCGTCGTGGGCGATACGATCATGGACGAAGCGTTCATAGAGCGATACCGTGACGATATCGCGCGCGCCTATGGGCTGCTCGCGGACGACAGGTCGCGGCGGGTGTTCAAGGGCGCGTTGGATTTTTACTACACAGGTCGGCTCGAATATCTTTTGGCGATCGACAGCGATAAGGACGAGGTGTTCCGCGATATCCTCTGCCTGCGTGACGAGCGCTGCCTTGACCTCGGTGCGTACCGCGGCGATACGGTCGATGAATTTTTGCGTTATACGGACGGCTATGAAGCGATCCTCGCCGTCGAGCCGAACCCGAAGAACTTTAAAAAGCTGACGGAGCATTTGACGCATATCGAGAACGCGACTGCCCTGAACGCGGGTATCGCGGAGCATCAGGGCGTGACCTTTGTTACCAAGGGCGGCGGGCGCATGGCGGCGCTGAGCGCACAGAGCGGCACGCAGGTGCCCGTTACGACGGTGGACGCGCTCGGCTTTCACCCGACGTACCTGAAGGTCGATATCGAGGGCATGGAGCGCGAAATGCTCAGCGGCGCGCGGGATACCCTGCGGCGGGACTGCCCCAAGCTGAACCTCGCCGCCTATCACCGCACCGAGGACTTTTTCAGCCTGATATTGCGCCTGCACGAGCTACAGCCCGATTATCGGCTCTATCTGAGGAAGCACCCCTATATCCCGTGCTGGGATCTGAATATTTACGCTTGCCGGATCGGCTGACGGCTGTCGTCGATGCGTTAAAAATGGCGGCTGCTGCAATATTATCCCGCATTTTGCAAGAATACCCATTTTTCGGGGAAGTATTGTCAACCTATATGATTTATGATACAATGAGTCTTAACCGCTTTAAAGCGTATCAGTAACGCAAATATGCGCGTATCTGTATCAAAAAATGAGGAGTAGAACAATGGAAAAACGCAGTTCCTTCTCAGGCTCGATCGGCTTTGTGCTCGCGGCGGCGGGCAGCGCGGTCGGCTTGGGAAATATCTGGAGATTCCCGTATCTCGCGGCAAAGGACGGCGGCGGTCTGTTTTTGGTGATCTACATCATTCTGGCGCTGACGTTCGGCTTCACGCTCTTGATGACGGAGGTCTCCATCGGACGAAAGACAAAGCAGAGCTGTCTGACCGCTTACGGCAGACTGAATAAAAAATGGGGCTTCTTGGGCGGACTCGCCAGCGTCGTGCCGTTCATCATCATGCCCTACTATTGCGTGATCGGCGGCTGGGTATTGAAGTATGCCCTCGTGTTCATCACGGGACAGGGCGGCGCCGCGGCGGGCGACGACTTCTTCACTCAGTTCATCACGGGCTACGCGGAGCCGATCGTGTATAACTTCGCCTTCCTCTTGATGACGGCGGTGGTCATCTTCCGCGGCGTCAACAAGGGCATCGAGGCGCTGTCAAAGGTGCTCATGCCGATCCTGTTCGTGCTGATCGTCGGTATCGCCGTCTACGCGCTGACCCTCACGGGCAGTGAAGAGAGCGGCGGCAGGACGGGTCTCCAAGGGCTGGGCGTCTACGTGATCCCGAACTTTGAGGGCGTCGGCGTGCGCGACGTGCTGATGACCATTATGGACGCGATGGGTCAGCTCTTCTACAGTATCAGCGTAGCGATGGGCATTATGGTCACCTACGGCTCCTACTTCAAGGACGAGGACAACCTGATCAAGTCCGTCAACCAGATCGAGATCTTCGACACCGTCGTCGCGTTCCTCGCGGGCGTTATGATCATTCCCGCTGTGTATGTATTTATCGGACCCGAGGGTCTGTCCAATGCCGGTCCCGGACTGGTATTCGTCGCCATGCCCAAGATCTTTGCCCAGATGGGCGTCGCGGGCAATATCCTCGGCGCGGTGTTCTTCATCATGGTGCTGTTCGCGGCGCTGACGAGCTGTATCTCCATCATGGAGGCGATCTGCTCGGGTATGATCGACAAGGGCATGTCCCGCCACAAGGCGACCGTCGTAGAGGGTATCATCGCGCTCGTGCTCAGCACCGTCGTATGCCTCGGTTACAACGTATTCTACTTCGAGTTCAAGCTGCCCAACGGCTCCGTCGGTCAGATCCTCGATATCATGGATTATTTGTCGAACAACGTCCTCATGCCCGTGCTCGCGATCGGCACCTGTATCTTGGTCGGCTGGATCTTGAAGCCCAAGACCATCATCGAAGAAGCCACCAAGAACGGCGAGCGATTCGGCAGAAGAGGGCTGTATACCGTGATGATCAAATTCGTCGCGCCCGTCATGCTGGTGATCCTGCTCTTAGGCTCTCTCGGGGTATATTGATATCAAGTTATAAAGAAAATGCCTGTTCCGTTCGGAGCAGGCATTTTTGTTATGATCGGCTTTTTCTTTTACGATCGCCGAAAAGCAAACAGTGGGCATTACTTGCATTTACTTTTACAATTTTTCGTTTACAATTTACGCGTCCGCCGCGTGTCCAAAGTCCCGTTTATTGTCATAATCCTCTGCTACAATATAGGTGTAGGAACGAACAACAGACTACGATATCGACAAAGCAAAGGAGAATGACTATGTTTTTCACGAATGATCAAAACCGACCCGAGAACGTGATCGCCGCCGCGCAGGAGGAGACCGTCAACATGCGCGATATGCGTATTTTGCGCGCGAAGCACAGCGACCGCGGCTGGCAGCTCAAATACATCGCCCTTGACGACGACCTGCCCGTCGCCGCCATCGAGCGCAGTCTCAGCCGCCGACTTGGCGAGATGGTGCGCATGGTGAACCTGCACTACGACTTTGACACCGCCGCAAGATTGATTTATGCGTAAGTGATATTGCATCGTACTGCAAAGTATAATATTCCCAACCATCAAATAAGGCTGCCTGATAATCGTAATCAGACAGCCTGTTTTTAGTGTGTATTGATTGCTGTGGTGAGTGATATCAAACCGCCGACAACGTAGAACAGCGGCGATACACGTTTCAATAATGCGCCGATGCGGCAAAAGATATGCTTTGAATGTGGATCACCATCGGATCTGAGCAATCCGACATTATCGAGATGGATACCGAGGCAGTAGAAGAAATGCGCGCCGAAGATGCAAAAGATACCTGACAGGATCAGCTCATTTGCCGTCATCGGAGCGCTCGGGAAGCGATTGAAGATGATGAGCGGATTGAAGTAGATACCGACAAACGCAAAACTGAATACAAGCGGCAGAATAACATTGCCGATAGCGATCTCCGCTTCATTTGTATTGCGGTAATAGAAAATGTTACTGATGACAGCGAAGAGTACCAATACCGCGAGAAATCCCCATTTCAATGAAATATAGCCGCTTTCCATGCTCAGATTGCCAAAGCCTTTTGCGGCGAATAAAAGCGCCAGTCCGAACACAAAGGTGATCGAATCGATCACATACATTTTCTTGTTCATTGTTCTCTGCCTTTCTATGATACTATGTATCAACTATCTTTGTTTGATGATATGATCCACGGGCGTGTTTGCTGTTTACGGAAAAGCCCATTCTCCGTTCTTGTATCGTTGATAGCAGTCCGTGCAGCAGGAGCGTCTTTTCCCTATCACACGTTTTCGATATATGAAACGTCCGTCATTCTGCGGACGACCAATGGTCGTCCCTACGAAGGATATGGTCGAGCAACGCTTTGCACCCCTCGTTGACGTCGTTCCATGTCGCTTCAAAGTCGCCTGTGTACCACGGGTCGGCGACGTCGCGGGAGCTGCCCGCATACGCCATCAGCCGTCTGACCTTGCCCTGCGGATCGGAGCCGATGATCCTCATGATGTTGCGCTCGTTGTTTCTGTCCATGATCGGGATATAGTCATAGCGGTCATAGTCGGCGGCGGTCATCTGCCGCGCGTACTTGCCCGAGCAGGACAGCCCGTGCTTTGCAAGCTCTCTGCGCGCGGGCGGGTAGACGGGATTGCCCAGCTCCTCGCGGCTGGTGGCGGCGGAGGCGATCTCGAATTGCTTTTCCATGCCTGCTTTCTTGACGAGATCCTTCATGACGAATTCCGCCATCGGACTGCGGCAGATGTTGCCGTGGCAGACGAACAGTATCTTTATCATATGGTATCGGCGGTTGCCCGCCGTTCTCCTTTCATATCATTGCGTAGGGTGACTGTAGATATCCTATAGCATACCATAAGACACACGATAATTCAACTCGTTTCTATACAAAAACGGCACTGCCTTTCGACAGTGCCGTGACGCGTACGTCTTTTCTGTTTTAATGATGAACTGCTTATTCAATCTATACGGAGCTTTGCGACCCGCCGTCGATGAAACGACAGTTACGATAAAAGTTTGCAAAAGGCGGAACTGATGCAACAGCCTGTTGCTTAGTTTCTTCTGCCTCTGCCGCCGTCACGACGTCCGCGGCCGCGACCGCCGTCGCGGCGGGGTCTGCGCTCCTCGTCGGGGTCGTTCTCGGGGGTCAGACCGTCTACCTCGATCAGCACGTCTCTGCGGCTGAGGTTGAGTCTGCCCTTGTCGTCGATCTCCTGCACCTTGACGCGGATCACGTCGCCGACGTTGACGACGTCGGTCACCTTGTCAACGTGCTTGACGTCGAGCTGGCTGATGTGTACCAAGCCCTCTTTGCCCGGAGCGATCTCTACGAACGCGCCGAAGTCCATCAGGCGGGTGACCTTGCCCAGATACATTGCACCGGGCTCGGGATCGGTGGAGATGGTCTTGATGATCTCGATCGCGCGCTGGCACTTCTCAGCGTCAAGACCCGCGACGAATACCTGTCCGATCTCGCCCTCTTCCTCGATGTCGATCTTACACTCGCACTGAGCCTGTATCTCCTTGATGACCTTGCCGCTCTTGCCGATGACCTCTGCGATCTTGTCGGCGGGAATGGTGGTGGTGTACATCTTGGGAGCGTACTTGGAGAGCTCCTCACGCGGCTTAGCGATCGCCTTGAGCATGACTTCGTCGAGGATGTAGTTGCGCGCCTTGTGGGTCTTTTCGAGCGCTTCCTTGACCATCTCGGGCAGCAGACCGCTGATCTTCAGATCCATCTGGATCGCGGTGATACCGTCGTGAGTACCCGCTACCTTGAAGTCCATGTCGCCGAAGAAGTCCTCAAGACCCTGGATATCGACCATGGTCATCCAGCGCTCGCCCTCGGTGATCAGACCGCAGGAGATA
>CADBYC010000025.1 GCA_902798755.1 uncultured Ruminococcus sp.
GAGACGTGTTGATACAATTGGCGAAGCGAATCCGCTGACAGGACTTGTATTCTGTGCCGATTGCGGAGCGAAGATGTATAACCACCGCACACGCGGCGACATCGAAAAGAAAAAGTATCCGAGTGACACTTATGATTGCTCGACCTACAATTTGAGTTTTCGTAAAAAAGAGCCCGTGTGCTATAAACATCGCATTACAACAAAGGCGCTTCGGGTGCTTATTCTTGAAACGATTAAAGCGGCTTGCGCTTCGGCTATTAAGGATAAGGCAAAATTCTTAGATGACGTTCGTTCCGCTTCACAGCTTCGGCAAAAAGAAGCGGTCAAGGACGCTAAGCGAAAGCTGAACAAGAGCCGCAGGAGAATCAACGAGCTTGACGGTATCATTAAGAAGCTCTATGAATCCTACGCCGTCGGCAAAATCACAGAGGAGCGTTTCGATAGCCTGCTCGCTGATTATGAAGCGGAGCATAAAGAGCTGACCGCTTTTGTTACCGAAACCGAACAGCAACTATCTACTTTTGAAGAAGATACCGCCCGTGCGGAACAGTTTCTTGCGTTGGCTAAAAAGTACACCGACTTTTCCGAGCTGACTACGCCGATGATCAATGAATTCATCGACAAGATATTCGTCCACGCTCCGTACTATATTGACGGTGAGCGTATGCAGGACGTTGACATCTATCTGAATTTTATCGGTCAGTTTGAAATCCCCGAACCTGAGTTGAGCGAGGAAGAAATCAAGCGTCAGGAACAGCTAAAGAAAAAGCGTGTTTATGAACGGGAGCTTTACCAAAAAATCAAATCAGGCGAGCACGTCGTCGGAAAGAATTTCGAGGTAAAGTGTTGGGAGTGCGGCAAGACCTTTGTTTCAAAATCAACCAATGCAAAATTCTGTTGTGTGCAATGCCGCAACAGGAATTACAACAGAAAACGTTGGCAAAAGCACAAAGAACAAAAACAGAATAATAATTAACGCTGCGGCGGCTTGTGAGAGCAATTTCACAAGCCGCCTTTCCGCCTTTCTGATTGGAGGTATTAATAATGAGTTTTACAGAGAAAGAATTTTTACAGGCAAAGCACCGACTGGAAGAAGCGCAGGCTCGCAACCGTGTGAAAGAGCGTTCGGCTCGGACACATCGGCTTCTCCAAGAGGGCGCTATATTAGAGAAAGCTATTCCGCAGGTACGGCAAATGTCATTGAAACAGTTGGAGGGCTATCTATGCAGTCTAATCAAATAATCATTATCAATGGGACGCTTCGAGCAATCGGAGCGTTTCTTCTTTTAGCGTTTCTTCTTTTATCCCGAAGGGCGCACTTACTCACCACCCATAAAATGGGCGGTGGTACTGCTAAAGCAGACGTGCGCTCTCCGAGGGTTGCGGCTCCGTTGGAGCCTTGCAGAAGTTGCCGTAGAGCCGTCACCTTCCGTGCGGTTATCTGTCCGACAACCGCATTGTCAACGCTGTACCACAGCCTTGACATCATAGGTATCGCTGCGGCGACACCCTATATTGCTCATAAGAATTCGCAATACTTTTTGACCCGCCGTTGCAGAAACTTGATCTTACAATCTAAGTTTTTCAAAGGCGGATTGGATGCAACGTCACGTTGCAAAAAGAAACAAAAATACTGCCCGAAAGGTGTGATTTACAAGAATGGCAATTTATCATTTAGAAGCAAAAGTGATCAGCCGCAGCTCTGGTAGAAGCGCTGTTGCCGCATCCGCTTATATGAGCTGTTCCAAGATTTTGAACGATTACGACGGCGTGCTCCATGACTTCACCCGCAAGCGCGGGCTTGTCTGGGAGCATATCTTTTTACCCGAAAACGTTCCGCAAGAATGGCAAGATCGTAGTGAATTATGGAACGCCGTTGAACGTGCCGAAAAGACAAAGGACAGCCGACTCGCCCGTGAATTAGTCGTCGCCTTGCCTGTTGAACTCGACAAAGATCAATGGATAAATCTGCTGACAGAATATATCCAAAGCAACTTTGTTGCGGACGGTATGTGCGCCGACGTTGCCATCCACGACACCGACGGTCACAATCCACACGCTCATATTATGCTAACTGTCAGACCGTTGGACGACAAAGGCAAGTGGCAATACAAAACCGAAAAGGAATACCTGTGCAAGCGTAACGGAGAGGAAAAGGGCTTCACAGCCGCCGAGTTTCTGAAAGCGAAAGCACAGGGTTGGGAGAAGCAATATCAATATTTTGTTGGCAAAAAGAAGGTGTATATGCCGCCGTCAGAAGCGGAGCGACACGGCTACGAGCGAGTCAACAAATATCCTAAAAGCACGAAATTCGGACGGCAGAATCCAATCACCGCCCGTTGGAACAGCGACGAACAGCTTGTCGTTTGGAGAGAAAACTGGGCGCAGACCACAAACAAATATCTTGATGAAATCAATCGCTCCGACGCTCACATCGACCACCGCAGTTACGCCGCCAGAGGGATTGGCGAACAACCGACGATTCACGAAGGCTATGTTGCACAAGCTATGGAACGCAGAGGATTGATTGCAGACCGTTGTAAAATCAACCGTCAAATCAAAGCGGACAACGCTCTGCTCCGAGAACTGAAAGCTGCGTTTGCAAAGATCTCACAAGCGGTCAAAAACACCGTGCCCACTCTTGCCGAAGCTATGGAATCTCTGCGTGAGAAGGTTATTGTTATCAGCTATCATATCCTGCACACCAAAATCGGCAAGCGCAATATTACCGATTATGTTAAGGAATTGAAGGTGAATTATGAACGCTATAAGGTTATCGTCAAACAGATTGCCGCAAAGAAGAAGGAACGGAAGGAGCTTCAAGCTGAGAAGAAATCCACTCCTGTTATCAAGGTCATTACTCACCGTGATTTGGCTCGACGTATCGCCGAGCTTACGGAAGAAATCGAAGAACTGAAATCCGAAAAAGCTCGCTTGCTAACCGCTATGGAGCGTACCGATGATAAAGATGTATCTACGGTTAATGATAGCCTTGACAGAATGGAATCAGCTCTTGCAGAGTTAGACAAACGAGAAGAAAAATACACCGCCGAGCTGAACGAAGCCTTACAGCAATACGATGAATACAAGGAGCAAGCCAAAGAATTCAAAGCAGGCGAATTAGGCAAAGCACGTTTGGATATTCGTCCCGATAAAGAACGCAACGCCCTTAATCAGATTTCAAATTCATACGGCGAGTATTTCTCCCGCAGCACATTTTTCAGCAGCGTCCGTGATGCAGATATGAAGCTCGATGACGAGATCAATATGCCCGCCGTCCGTGAATATGTTTATCAACAGCGAAAGCAAGCACATCAACATCAGAGGAGTAGAAAATCTCACGAGCAGAAACGATAAATGCGAGCGTATTCATATGAACAACTTCATTTTTGGTATTATACAAACGAATTTTAGAGCGTATAAAAGGGTTCGATGTATATTTGATGTCGACGTTACACATAAAATGTCATTTTATTTTTTTAGTTCTTTTCAAAAAATATACTTGAGACATTATCATCAAAAGATATGCCCGAGTAACCTAACTGCAAGGCTTGTTGAATATGGTCTATATCGTTATAATTGATTCTTAAGAATTGGTGAGGTATGTGGTTTTTACTCTTTGATATGTCACGATACATAATATACCTATCAACATTATGTATATTAAAGAACTTTACTATCTCTAGTCTGTAACTAAAGGCCAACGATAAACTGGGAATATTTTTAGGAGAGATGGTTGCCAGTACGATTGAATGTTTAGAATCAAATAACGAAAACAAATAGTTATATAATCTTTTAGCAAGACCTTTCATTCTATATTTTTGCATTACGCAAATATTTTCAATATGTACTACTCTATTTAGCTGATCTCTTTTCATATCCAGTTTATACCCCAAATTTCGTTCGTTTTCATGTGGGTATATCGCTGAACAAAAGCCAATTAGGCACTGATCTTCAAATACACCTACGGATAATCCTAAACCTTCTATAATTTGATTCATAAATTCTATAGATGGATATAAAAAAATCTCATTATCTGTTAGGGTATTTATAACATCTTGTAAACATTCTTTTATCTGAGGAATATCTAGAATTGTAAGTTTCCTAAAATAGAATAGTTGTTCGTTTTTATGTATCATATGTTTTTCTCCCTTGAAAAGTGTTAGGTTGATGTATACTGCCAATAAATTCTCTGGCCATTAGAATGCGTTCTATTCTTTGGTCTAAAAGTTTTTTATCTTTATCGGTTGATTAACCTAAATACGTTTTGTTTATTATCACTAACCTCAATGGAAATGAATTTATTGATTTTTCCTGCTTTAGAACACTTTGAATGCTACCACTCAAACCCCACTCCGACAACTCAAATAATTTGTTTCAAAATTTTCTCAGCCACCGCGGATATCAAATTCGCGGTGGCTGTTTCTTTATCTCATCTAAAACAAACATCTTGAACAGATCAGCGAAATCAGTAAAGCTAAGCCAACGAATCCATATACGCCTAACCTTTTCAAAGGAAAAATATATTGCGCTCATTGTGGAAAGCATTTGAATCGTTTATGTAAAAGACGTAAAAAGAAGGATGACGTATATCGTTTTTACTGTATTTCAAATAACCGTATTGCGCATAATACCTGTCCCGGCGTCAGTATTCGCGAGGACGAGCTGATTCCTTCTGTCATAGAGATTCTGGAAAAGAAGCTGTCTGTTGCTCTGGGCGATTGCCTTCCCGAATACTATTTGGAGTTTGCTCAGCAAAAGGAACGCCTTTCGATCATAACCGACAGCGGAGTGACAAAGGCTGAGCTTCTTAGAAATCAGCGCATGATTCAGGGCTTATATGAGAATGTGGTGCAGGGCGTCATATCGACAGAGGATTACTTCTCATTGAAAAAGGACTATGAACAGCGTATAGAGGAATTATCCGCAGAATTGACATCGTATAACGATAGGATCGCTCAGCTTGACCACGAGGTTGAAGAATACAAATCCGTTTGCGAGGATGCGTTATTACTTAATAGCAATCATCAATTAACCGCGGAGCTGATCGAAAGACTGATTAATCGTGTCGTGATCTCACACGAAAAAGGAGTTGAGATAGTCTTTCGTTTTCAAGACGATTATACTAAGGCGGTGACAGCGTGAGTAATTACAGTATTGCTTTGTATATGCGTCTCTCGGTTGAAGATACACTGACCGACAGCCTGAGTATTCCTAACCAACGTCTGATACTGAGAGAAAAAGCTATGTCGCTCCCTGAATACGAAAACGGCGAACTGATGGAGTTTGTTGACAACGGGCACACCGGAATGAACTTTGAACGTCCCGCTATTCAGGAGCTGCTAACGCTGGTACAAGCGGGTAAGGTGGATTGTATCATCGTCAAAGACTTTTCACGATTCGGACGCAACAGTATTGAAACAGGATATTTTATTGAGCGCGTCTTTCCGTTGTATCATACAAGGTTTATTTCCGTCAGCGACGACTTTGACTCACAGAATTACAAAGGCGATACAGGTGGGATCGAGGTAGCTTTTCGATACCTGATCAGTGAGTGTTACAGCCGAGATATGTCGATCAAAACCCGAAGCGCTAAATATGCAAAAATGCGGCGGGGCGAATATCAAAGCGTGATCTGTCCTTATGGCTATCGTAAAAGCGCTGACGATCGTATGGAACCGGATGATGAAACTGCCGATGTCGTTTGTAAGATATTCATTCTCGCGTCTCAGGGATTGTCTGCCGCCGGAATCTCTCGTAAGCTGTATGAAGAAAAGATACCTACGCCCGGCGAGCATAAGGCGGCAAAGGGTAAGCCATATCACGACGTTTCACGATCAAACGGCGTTTGGTCATCATCTACGATCCTTCGTATGTTACGCGACGAGCGCTATATAGGAACTTATATTATCGGCAAGCGCGAGGTAAAAGAGATTGGCGGCACACGTATGAGGCTGAAAGACGAGGATAAGTGGATCAAGATACCTGATCATCATAAAGCGATCATCGACAAAGAATTGTTTGAAACGGCGAACAGTATGATACGCGGTTATTCAATTTCAAATAGGCAGCAGCACAGTTATCCGCTGAAAGGGAAAGTGTTTTGTGGTTATTGTGATCATGCTATGGCGCGTAAAGGAACCGGCAAACATGTAATGTATTACTGCCGCCATGCCGAAGTATCGGACGCTTTGATCTGTAACGGTTTACAGGTCCGTGCGGTTGAATTGGAGCAAGCGATATTTGATACGATTAAGGCTCAGATACGTCCAACTTTGGGGATCGATACCGACAAGGATACTTTGAATTTTCAGACTATGCAGCAGTCCGAGATTGAAAAGAAAATTTTATCATTGCAGAACCGGAAACGCCGTCTATATGAACAGTATGTTTTTAATGAAATAGATCTTGAATCGTACAAGTATCAAAAGAAACAAATCGACGTCGAATTGGTAAAAGTCCAAAACGCCTATACAACAATATCCTCAAAGGCAAAACAAGCTCAAACCGATTATGAAATGAAACAGAAACATCAGGCCGTCGCACAGGAAGTTTCTGAGTCGAAAAGTCTAACGCAGTCGCTCTCTGACCGTCTGATAAACCGCGTGTATATCTTCAAGGACAATCAAATTGAAATAGACTATGCAACAAAAGATTTTCTCGTGCCCGATTAGTCTCCGATGGTGCAAAAACGAAAGCCGACGACAGAGTAATTCTGAACGTCGGCTTTTTCGACCAAAAATCTCTAAATTTTTTTGTTTTTAGCTTGACATACGGGTGTCTGAGATCATGGAAGCGTATCTGCGGTACTCCCGCTCGGCGCTGGATTCTGTGTAATCTGTATGTGATTGATTTAGGATCATAATAGGTACCCGTAACCGGGGACGGAAACATCAGCTTTGTTCCGACAGGCTGTTTTGCTTTCAATCCTTTGAGCAAGGTCAGGCATTCATCGCTGATACTGATAGTTCGGATGGATGCCTGGGTTTTCGGCGTAGATACTTCCATTCCGTTTTTGAAGCGTCTGACTTGCTTGTTCACTCGGATCGTTTTGTTTTCTTCGTCCAGATCCTCCCACTCGAGCGCGAGGATCTCTCCTAATCTCAGCCCTGTCGTAATCTCGAGGAAGTAGAATTCGTAGCAGTCGGAGCGGATCGTTTCGTTGAGGAACGCGCTCAGCTCACTCGCCTTCAAGGTTTTCATTTCCTTCTTCTGGAGCTTTGGGAGCTTGACTCCCTTGACGGGATTGCGATTGATCAGTTCCTCGTCCTCCGCCGCGTTCTACGAAATTCTCCGCTAACACCTTATTTAAGCTTTTTATTTGAAATTAGTATCAGGCTCCCGACTGCGCAACACAATACCACAACAGGTCGATTATTCAAGAGAAAAAGGCGGAGCCGAAGCCCCGCCCGTAATGTTAATGATGTGAATTGCTTTTTATATCGGCTTGCCGATATTATCATTGGATGTCAGATTCGCCAGCCATCTTTGGATATAGGTCGCGTCCATGATCGTGATGACGCCGTCACCGTCGGTGTCGGCAACCGTTTCATTTAAGGTAAACGGAATCGGTACACCTACAATATGGCGCTGTATATATGTTGCGTCAGCGATTGTCACATCGCCGCTGCTGTCCGTGTCACCGAGAAGTGATGCGGAGGAGATCACAACAGCCTTCCCGAAAATATCTCCGGAAACAACGCTGACGCCTTCACCCATGACAATGTACTTCGCGTTATCGGCAAGATAGGTTTCATCAAATGCGGCGTTTTCGCCTTCAACGCGCAGCGTGCCGCTGTTCACGACAACGCTGCATTGATCGACGACGCCCTGCACACCGAGCTTTCCTCTCAGATCCAATTCGCCGCCTTCGATCGTCAGAACGCTGTTATCATGATCATTACCCAGCAGGAGCGCGGCTCCCTCGGCGCTCTGTGCGGTCACTGTGCTGTCATCGAACGCGAAGCTGCCGCGATTGATGACGATACCGGAGTACCACGAGGAGGTGTGGATATCAGCTTCGACCTGCTTCATCTTGAGATCGGAAGCCCAGATACCAGCAACGGCTGAGTTGATATGGAGCTTCACGCCTTCGATCGAGAGGTTGCCGGTGCAGTAAAGGCCGTAGCCGTAGATTGGGGTGCTTTCAGTGATGGTCAGCGTACCTTCGCCACACAGCTTGATATTATACGGCGCGGGATAATCAACGTCGCCGATCTGATAGGATTCGCTGTTGTAGGTGCCGATGCCGTCGCCGCCTGTTTCGGAGATCGTACAGTCGCCGCTGATCACAACGGTCAGATTTGCCATCTGGCTGAGTACGCCGGAGTAGGTCCAATCCTTCTCGGCGCCCTTTGTGATCTCGGCATTATGCAGCGTCAGCGTGTTCTTCGCAGGGTCATAAACCGCAGAGCCCTTGCCGCAGGGGATCATAAGCCTGTCGGAATTGAGCTGTTCGCCGTTGACCCAGAGCGCGTACTCGGTATACTCTCCCTGACCGCCTGTGTGGTGGTACTCCGTACCGGGAATCAGATAGCTATAGTTGTCGGTCACGACCTCATGGACGGTGTCGTTGAGATCATCCACGCTCAGCGTATTTTCAGGCATGCCCCAATAGTACTTTTCGGAACCGATCTGAATGAGATCGCTCTCGGTAAAGCTGTATACGTTATTGTTATAGTCCGCATAATAACGGTTGCCGTCGTTATCGGTATAGAGCGGCAGCTCGAGACGGTCGACGCTGCCCTTTGTCTTGTAGTCAAGGGGCTGGTAGCTCTCGACGATCTCATAGCCCATCCACTCGAGGTCGCTCAGATCATAGAACTCTTGCTCCTCAAAAGACTCGTCCTCAAAATAATGACCGTTGCGTGACTCAAGCCTGATGACGGCATAATCCGTGTTTACGATCCCATCGGAGAAATGCGTCCACTGCTTGTAAGCGTAGACGGCGTCGGGGTCGTCCTTCTTGGATAACCGGACGCCCTTTTCTGCGTATTCGTCAAAGCTATAGGATGCGCTGATATAACGTATCTCGACCGGTCTCGTCACGTTCTCGATATCATAATAGAATTCTTCGCCGCTCTCCAGCTCCTCATCGGAAACCGTCAGATACTCATCGGAGGAATAGTCTCCATAGAGAATGTAAAACTCCTCTGTTTCCGGGTTAAAATGCACCTTCTGGACGGAGATGCCGGTCTCTCCGGAAGAGGAACTGTAGGTGCCGATCTGTACATAGAGATCGTCGGGAGCGGACTTGCGCCTGATCACCTCGCGGGTCATCTCGAAGCGGTCTTCATCTGCAGGATCGTCTGAGCTCCAAACAGTCAACTCATTTTTTCGCTCGATATCCTCGGTCGGCAGGGTGAAGCCTTCATTCTCCAGCTCGGAGCGCGCGATATACTTCGGCGTATAGCTCTCGTCCTCTAAATAGATCTCGTCCGCGTCACTCCAAACAACGCGATAGACCGTGAAGCCGTGCGGGTCGTCAAAGTCATCGTCCCAGTCGACCTTTCCGGCATATACCGCGCCGGGCTCGTCGGCTCTTGTCAGCTTTGCGGCAGGCCAACCGCGATTCTCATACTGGTATGTGTCCATGAACGCGACCTGCGTAGGCGCCTTGCCATAGACATAGTCGTACTGCTCCTCGAATTCTTCCTTGCTGTAGCGCCTGCCGATAAAGCCTTTGTCACTGAAATCCTGATCAACGACCCACATACCGAGCTCGTCCACATACATATAGCGGGAAACGAGATAGGTAACGCCGTCCATGACGCTGAGCGCGTACTTGCCCTCTGCGTCGGTTGTTGATTTGGGCGTTACCATCGTGCCATGTACAACCTCTCTGTCGGATCTATCGACGATCAGGGCGGGAACGTAGTCCGGCTCCTCTAAGACGATCTGCTCGCCTTGCGCCTCGGGGATGGAAGTACCGCCGAGCGTGATTGCGCCGCTTTCCAGCCGCGTCGTGCTCAGAGCGACGACGGGGTTTGGCTCTTCTCCATCCTCTCCCTCAGCGGAATACAAATGAACGGTGACGGTGTCGGCAATATCAAGGTGCATGAGGCTGTGATCGCCGTTCGCAACCATTTGGATCGCAAAATCATTCCTTCGCTGTTCGTTCACGGTCAGCGTACCGTCGCCGACGATATTCAGGCTCGTGCTGTGGAAATTGAAACCGTTGTAGACGAAGATCAAGCCGAATTCATTCTCGCCTTTGACGTTAAGCTTGAAATCGTCGCCCATATACCAGATGAAAAGCTGATTATCTCGCTGATGGACGTTCTCGACGGTCAGGGTGTTAGTCGGTTTATCGTAGGTCATACCGCTCACGGCGCTGTTGTTGATCTTGAGACCGCCGTTCGTGTAGTCATAATAGACAACGCTGATTTCCTGACGTGTCGCCGCGTCATGAACGCCCGCGCGGGCGCCGCCATAGATAAAGGCATTCTCCGCCGGACCGGAGGTGGGGGTCGGCTTTTCCTCCGCCGCAAAGGCGGTCAGCGGCAAAGCGGACATGAGAAGCAGTACCGCCAATATCACCGCAAGCAGATTTCTCGAAAATCTCTTCATCTTGATTGCTCCTTTCTGTTCAAAAGAAAAAACATTTGCTTACACTTACTATAACAGGTAGAAAACGACTACTCAATCAAATTGCATGAATACGCAATTTCGTGTTTATGCAAATCTGTTTGCTTTCCACGGGGAATGTGATATGATTATCATGAAATATTATGTGATCCGGTGATATCATGACCTTCAGCGAGCTATTGAACCAATATATGGAGACCCTGTCCTGTACCGCGAGGGAGCTGTCCGATGCCTCGGGCGTATCGCAGGCGACGATCAGCCGCTACAGAAGCGGTGAGATCGAGCCGCCGATTAACGGCAGCGCCTTTTCCGCTATTATCGGAGCGCTGGCGGAGATCGCCGGGGAGAAAGGGATTGATCTCTCCGAAGATGAAATCAGGATCGAGGCAGTAGCAAGCCTCACGGAGGACGATGCTCTCTTCAAGGGGATTTTGCAAAAGCTCCGCTCCTTGCTCTCTGAGCTGAATATCCGAAACGCTGAATTTGCCCGCGGCGTCAGCTATGATCCCTCCTACATTTCCCGTATCCTGTCAGGAGCGAACAAGCCTGCCGATCTTGAGGGATTCACGGCGCAGACAGCCTCCTTCATTCGCCGGTACGTCAAAACGAATCATATCTCTCTCTCCGCTTTGTGCACGCTTTACGGCTGTACCGAGGAGGAGTTGAACGCACCGAACGGCGTATTTGAGAAGACGGTGGAATATCTCGGCTATGCCGTACCGCGTGAGGTAGAAAGCCCGATGTCGCGTTTTCTCGACAAAATGGAAACGTTCAATCTGGATGATTTCATCCGCACGATCCATTTCAATGATATCAAGCTCCCGACCGCGCCGTTCCAGCTTCCGACGACCAAGGAGTATAACGGCATTCAGGAGATGATGGAAAGCGAGCTGGACTTCATCAAGGCAACCGTTCTCTCGCGTTCTAAGAAGGACTGTATCCTCTACAGCGATATGCCGCTGGAAGAAATGGCGAAGGATCCTGAATTCCCGAAAAAATGGATGTTCGGACGTGCTATGATGCTGAAGAAGGGTCTGCACCTGCACATCATCCACGATGTGAACCGACCGTTTCATGAGATGATGCTCGGACTGGAGGGGCATATCCCGATGTATATGACCGGTCAGATCTCTCCCTACTATCTCACCACATCCCAGAGCGCCGTGTTCAATCATCTTCTGAACGTGTCGGGAGCCGCCGCGCTGGAGGGGCACGCGATCGCAGGACATCAGAGCAGCGGCAGATACACGCTGTATAAAGCGAAGGAGGATGTCAGGCACTTCCGCGCCCGCGCAGAACAGCTTCTGGAAAAGGCGCGGCCGTTGATGGAAATATATCGCAGCGAGCGCAAGGAGGACTTTTTCATCCACCTGAAAAAGCTCTGGGAAAGCGATGACAGAAAGGTCGTCGCGAGCAGTCTGCCGATCTACACGATCAGCGATGACCTGCTCGAAAGCATCTTAAAGCGAAACCATATCCCCGAAAACAGCGCTGAGATAATCAGAGAATTTTACACGGAATACAGAGAAGCCGCAGAGAAGCTGCTCCGGGAGTATCATGTGACGCTGGTGATCCCTGAGTTGAGCCGCGAGCAGTTCGAGCGTTCTCCTCTAAATCTTTCCTTGGCAGAGATATTCTTTGAAACCGACGTGCCGTATACCTATGAGGAATACGCCCTCCACTTGGAACAGACGAAGGAATTCTCTCAGCGGCATGGGAACATGAAGCTGGAGCTTGACGATACGCCCGCCTTCCGCAATATCAGCTATGCGATCATTGGCAATCGACTCGTGATCGTATCAAAGAACAAATTCCCGACGATCCACTTTGTCATCCATCACAAGCGTATGGTCAAGGCGTTCCTCGATTTCATCCCTCCAATCAGAGAATAAGCAACACAGCGCCGCATAGAATAAAGAAATAAAATGCTGAAAAAGATCATAGTTGATTATCTATGTTTGTATGGCTTATTCCTTGATCACAATTCAAGCTATACGAAATATAGCGCAATAGATGATAAAGGTTTTTATTAAGGAGTAATATTATCGGGTACAAAAAAGAACTTGCCGCAAAGCAAGTTCTTTTTTCTTTATCAATTTTTTGTTTTATTTCATTAGATCTTTGCCGGCGTTCCATGCCTTACCGACCTGATCGCCGCTGACATAGTAGCCGTGCTTGAACTGGTCGAAGATAAGAGCCTGCAACTTCTCGACCTCAACCTTATCCTTGTCGTCAAGGATGCTCTCCTCTGCCTTTGTATCGACGATCTTGCCCACGATCGCATACATGTTCTCGGTGTCGATCACCTCGGCGAGCTCGCACTCCATCACATAGGGGAATTCGTCAATGATCGGCGCGTTGACAACGTCGCTTTTGACCGCGTGATAGCCCGTTCTCTCAAACTTATCCGCCATCTTGTTGCCGGTCGCAATGCCGAAAAAGTCCGCAACGTCCATATGCTCCTTATCGGCAATGCTGACGGTAAAGGCTTTTGTTTTCAGCAGGTTCTGCGTGGTCTTATGATCCTCGTCAATGAACAGCGCGATCTTATCCATCGCGCAGATCATACCCCACGCGGCGTTCATCACATTCACCTTGCCGTTCTCGTCATAAGCCGCAACCATCAGTACAGGCATCGGATAAACGCCCGGAAAGGAACCTAAAGATTTTTTCATTTTCATTACCTCCGAATTTGAAATAGTAAATGGTATTGAATTCCTACAATGAAAATGATAACACGAAAACACAAAGAATACAAGTACTGACATTTATGTTAGGTACTTATACTAAGAGCCCAACAAAGCTATACGAAATATAGCGCAATAGATGATAAAGGTTTTTATTAAGGATTAGTATAATTCCCGATCAGCTTCTACGCCGAAGAGCGCAGTTGTCACATCCGACAACTGCGCTCTTCAACAGGGGAAAAAGATATAGCCTTAAATGAAATCGCTACAATTCATTGATCGGTTTATTCAGCCAGCGCTTTACCGAGCGCCTCGCACGCGGCTGTCGCCTCGTCATCGGGCGCTTCGTTGCAGATAACGGGTTCTTCGGTCAGAACAGCGCCGAGCTCTACGCACTGCTCCTTCCAATTGCGCATCCATTCGCCGTCGCCCCAGCCATAGGAGCCGAACAGCGCGACATGCTTGCCTCTGAGCTTTTGAGCGCACTTCTCAAACATAGGCTCAAACTCGTCCTCCTCAAGCTGTTCCGCTCCCATCGAGGGACAGCCGAAGGCGATCGCGTCATACTGCTCGACCATCGCTTCATCAAAAGTGTCCGCCGTAAATAATTCCGCCTCTGCTCCCGCTGAGATCGCGCCGCTTTGGACGGCGTTTGCCATTGCTTCGGTATTTCCTGTACCGCTCCAATATACGATTGCTGTTTTCATATAAATCTTCCTTTCTATTCTAACCCTTTCAGGGCTTCTACCATATCGATCTTCTTATTTTTCCTCGCCACCATCAAGCCGACCAAAAGCGATACGCCAAAGGTCAGCAGGATGGATACGCTGTAGGTCAGCGGTCCCAGCATGAGCTTCATCTCATACTCACCCGCAAGGGCGGTGATCAGCCATTGCAGTACGCCGACGCCCGCGGGCAGTCCGACGACCACGCCGATGACCGTCAGCCAGATGTTCTGTGAGATCAGCAGTCTGCCGATACCGCGGTTGCGAAAGCCCAGTACCTTCAAGGTAGCAAGTTCTCGCGACCGCTCCACATAGCTCATGACGCCCAGGTTATACAGCACCACGATACCGAGGATCACCGCCGCGACCACGAGAATGATCACCATGCTGTCCATGATCTGCACAAAGCTGTTGAAGGTCTCCATCAGCTGCGCCTTGTCCTGCTTGCCCGCGATCAGCTCTGACGAGGATATTTCATCTACGCCTTTATCCGTATAGACCGCCGACACTGTGTAGTCGATACCGAGCTCTTCGGCGAGGGTATCGGTCATCGTCACGCTCTCTGTCATGATCGCGCGGTTATAACCCAGCACCTTTGCCGTATAAGTGTCGCTCGAGCCGTAGGGCGAGAATGTGATCGTGTCGCCGATCTTTGCTTTATCCTTCAATCTCAGACACAGATACACGCCGTCGTCCTTCAATTCGATCCGCTTATTGCTCTCGTCGATGATGTTGAGCATACCGTTCGGATTATGCACGATATCCAGCGTGACCGTATCGCCGTCAAGGCTGATACCGCTCAGGCTCTCCCAATCGCCGCCGATCTCATCGGCGAGCTTCAGCGCGTCCTTTTTGTCGGCGTTATCCGCCAGATTCACCTTAGTAGTGTAGTTCGATATATCGTGATCGAGCAGGTCGAGAAAGCCCGCCATCGTATCGCGCATACCGAGTCCGCCCACCATCAAAACCATACAGCCGACGATACCGAACAGCGTCATCGCGGAACGGCTCTTGTGGCGGCTCAGATCGCGCAGGTTCCATTTGGTACCGAACTTCATCTTGTCCCAAAAGCGAAAGCGCTCCAACAGCATCTTGCGCATCTTCTTCGGCGAATAGGGTCTCAGCGCGTCGGCGGCAGTGCCCCCTAGCTGTTGTCTGACGGACAAGAAGCTGATCAAAGTCAGCAGTATCACCGTACCCGCCATCACGGGATAGCAAAACGCGGGTACAGCCGCAGACCAGTCGGGCATGTCAAAATAGGTGCCCATCATGCCATCCTCACTCATCACGAGCTTGCAGATTCCCAGTCCGAGCAGGGCTCCGATCCCCGTGCCGACCAGTCCGATGAACAAGCCGTAAGAGGTATAATGTCTGAGGATCCTGCGATTTTTAAAGCCGAGGGCTTTCAAGGTTCCGATCTGCAGCTTCTCCTTGGTCGCGATACGGTGCATGGTGGTGACCATCGTGAGGATCGCAATCAAGAGGAACAGGACGGGCAGTACCGAGCCCATCGTCTTGCCTTCTTCCGCCTCCCCCATCGCCTCCTGATAGACGACGTGGTCGTCCTTCGGCGTGACCATGATCGTGCGGCCGAGCTTTTCCTTGACCGCGTCCTCAAGCGCCTCCTTATCCATATCGGACAGCAGGTTGATCTGCGCATACACCTGATCCATCGCTTCATCGATATCATTATCGGTGAACAATAGCTTTGACAGGCTGTCGTCGATGAATTCTTCGGGTATGCCCGATTTTTTCAGTTCATCGGCGGCAGTGTTTTTCATTTTTGTTTCAACAACAGCCCTGAGCTTTTTCGGCGTGATATACGCATAGCCGAAGCTGTTGTAATCGGGCATGAGCTGGTTTTTGTCCGCGACGCAGATCATATGCTCGCCCGACTTGATCAGTCCGACGATCTCGCCGCTGAGCTCAACGCCCTGAAACTCGAGCGTAAGACTGTCGCCCACCGCGTAATCATTCGCCGCGGCGAACTTGTCGCTCAGCCAGAAGCCGTCGCTGTTTTCATCATATGCAGCGCCGTCCGTGACGAGGAAGGTCGATACGTTGAAATCCTCGCTCACGTCCAGCGCGAGCGCCTTGTTCTTCTCTCCCTTGATATCAAGATTGACGGACAGATACCGCGTCGCCTGATCCACGCCGTCGATCTCGGCGATCCTTTGCACGTCGTCAGCAGTAAAGCCCTTTTCCGAATACAGGCGATAATCGGCGTAGTTAGTATCGTCAAAAAATCTGCCCGTATCCACCTCGATCGTGCGCCATTCCATATTGAAGCCGAGGAAGATTCCCATGCCGAGCGTGATCATGATGATCATGGAGATGAACTGCGCCTTATAGCCCCACGCGGTTCGAAACAGCTTGCGTATCAGCATCACCATTCCACCTCGTCCGCGCTCATGGGCTCAGCCTGTTCCTCGATTGAGCGGATCTTGCCGTTTTTGACGCGGATCACGACGTCCGCCATCCTCGCGATACTCTGGTTGTGGGTGACGATGACGATGGTCTTGCCGTAATTTTGCGCCATGCTCAAAAGGAGCTTGAGCACCATCACGCCCGTTTCGGAGTCAAGCGCGCCTGTCGGCTCGTCACAGAGCAGTATCTTCGGATTTTTGGCGAGCGCGCGTGCGATAGAGATGCGCTGTTGTTCGCCGCCCGACAGCTCGGAGGGGAAATTATGTAAGTGATCGGACAGACCGACCTCAGCGATCATCTGCTTTGCGTCGAGTGAATCCTTCGATATCTCCGACACCAGTTCGACGTTCTCATATACGGTCAGGGTCGGGATCAGGTTGTAGAACTGGAACACAAAGCCGACCGTCGCCGCGCGATAATCGGCAAGCTCGTTGTCCGACAGCGTGCTGATATCCCTGCCGCCCACGGTGATCGTGCCCTGTGTCGGGCTGTCGAGACCGCCCAGCAGGTTCAGCAGGGTGCTTTTGCCCGCGCCCGAAGGCCCGAGGATCACGACGAACTTTCCCTCGTCCAGCGTAAAGCTGACGTTGTTAAGCGCTTTGAGCTCATGGTCGCCGCTAATGTAGGCTTTGGTCACGTTTTCAAATTGTACGATCGCCATAAGATCACCTTCCAAAGAGAGAGAATTTCTTTTTCTCATAAGGCTGTGCGCTGTACTCGAGCACCTTATACCCTGTCTTGCCGATCGCTTCTCTCAAAGCGTTCTCGTCCAAAGGGTCCTCGCTGACGATCTCAGCCGTGCCCTTCGTATGCGAGGACGATACCTTCCTTACGTTAAAATCTCTCCTGATCGTATCGTTGATATGACTCTCACACATCGAGCACATCATGCCGTCGATCTTCAATGTTGTTTTGATCATGATACCTTCTCCTATCGTGCGACGGTCAGCCGTGTCAGCGGCTTGCCGTCAGCCCATTGCTGTTGATAGATACGTGTGCATTTCTTGAAGCGTTCAAACTGCTTTTTCGCCTTCTCCTCGTCGCCGTATACCTTCCAGCACCCGACGCATTTGGCGCATGCCGCCTTGTTGTCAATGAATCCCCTGACGTCCTCGCACGGATAGCCGAGGAACAAGCCGATCTCATGCGGAAAGTCCTCTGACCGTGACAGTCGTCTGATCAGGTGAGTCAGACAGCGGGAACAGCTCACTGAGCAGTAGCCGCGTTCTTCCAGTAGGTCGCGCGAATCATTCTCCTGCAGCCTGCTTCTGAGCTGTGAGGGGCGATAGACGTAGATCAGCGCTTTCCCCTCTTTTATTCTCAGCGGAATGATACGGATTCCCTTGCCCCTCAGAGCGATGTTCCACGTTCTAAGAAACGCTGATAACTCTGCTTGCGAGTGATAAGAACAGCTGAACAGACTGCCTGTTTTGATCCCCGCCAAGGTCGGCGAGCAGTATTTGACCAATGCTTCTTCTGACATAATGCACTTCCCTTTTTATGGTTAGCATTTGCTAACCTATAGCGAGTAATAAAAGCTAACCGCTTTAGTTAGCTTTCGCTAACTGTTATTATACGCAAACATTCCCCTTTTGTCAATAGCTTTTGAAAAAACTGCTCGATTATTCATGACATAAAAAAGCACAGAGCGAGCGTTGCCCTGTGCCGTAACATGGATTTTTGTTTTACTTTAGGGTGAATCCGAGCACCCTGCTTATACTCGGTATTGCTGTTTTTTGCGCGAACAGATCACGCGATGAGCGCGATATCCCCGTGCAGAACAATTCGGATAATGCCGATGACCACCAGATGCGCGGGATAGTAAAGATAGAACAGCCACTTCATGGCCTTCCATTTTCCTCTCTCGCCGTTGTATTGGAACAAAAACGGGATCGAGATAAAGGTGAACATCTGGAGGATTCCGTACAGCTTATCTATCGCGAAGAAGTAGACCGCCGCATAGACCGCTGTCCAGACTACGATGTCGATCGCCTGTCTTTTAAAGTTGCCTCTGTGCTCGTAAATGAATAACGGCGCCATCACCGCGATCGAGGACCAGTCGGACGGCAGCGCAAGGATACACGCGCCGAAGATGATGACATACCTCCATACCGCGGACACCTTCTCCATGTGCGTCGTGAAGATCACGACCGCCGCAAGGAACAGCGACCACATCACGCTGGTGCGGTTGAGCACCCCGTAAGACAGATCGAAGAACGGAATACCGAACGCAAAGTCATAGGCGAAATGCGAGATCACCGCAAACACCAGCAGCCTTGTCAGGTACCTGCGCTTATCGTGCGTATAGAAGCACCCCTCCGCAATAAAGAACCACATGATCGGCGCGGTCAGTCTGCCGATGATATGCAGGGCAAATACCCACCACACCTTTTGATATCCCGGGAAGAACGCCCATGTCAGATGGTCGATCGTCATTGCGATAATGGCGATCAGCTTGAGCTGATTGCCGTTGAGCCGTTTTTTCATCGTTTTAGTTTCCATCATCATTCCTCATTCTGACTTCTATAGTATATTATTGTAGTTAATGGACTTCAACCTGTCAAGGCAAACATTTTGTGTATGCTCTCGGATAACTTTCACACAACCGTCACACTTGCGTCATGCAGTTATCATATTGACGGTTTATCA
Organism: uncultured Ruminococcus sp.; assembly: GCA_902798755.1. Lineage (GTDB taxonomy): Bacteria > Bacillota > Clostridia > Oscillospirales > Acutalibacteraceae > Ruminococcoides. Next base: position 19,076 of record CADBYC010000025.1, read on the forward strand.
TAGCGACATACTACCAAGAACAGGAGGCAACACCATGAAACATTTCTACCAAAAAGGCATAGCGATCGTCCTGTCGGGTCTGCTGATCGCCTCTCTCGCGGCATGCGGCGGCAATACCGACAACACCGAGCCGACCACGCCCGCGGCAACGATCGACGAAGCGACTCGCCCCGCAGCGACAAGCACATCAAATGCGACCGAGGCGACTGTCAAAAAGCTGAGTGAAGCGGATATCACGATCAACGAAACGATCGAGAACAACGCCGACAGCGAGCACGCGATCCTCGCCGACGGCAATACCGCGAGCTACAGCAATACCAAGGTCGTCAAAACAGGCGACAGCGACAGCGGCGACGAAGCGGACTTCTACGGCGACAACGCCGCGATCTTCGCCACCAACGTCGCGACCCTTGACCTCAGCGAAATGGTCGTCAAAACTGACGGCACTCACGCCAACGCCGTGTTCAGCTACGGCGAGGGCACGACCGTCAATATCAGCGATTCCTACATCGAAACAAGCGGCAACTGCTCGGGCGGCTTGATGACCACAGGCGGCGGCACGATGAATGCTTCAAACCTCACCGTCACCACCTCGGGCAATTCCTCCGCGGCGATCCGCTCCGACCGCGGCGGCGGCACCGTCAATGTAGACGGCGGCAGCTATACCACCTCGGGCACAGGCTCCCCCGTCATCTACTCGACCGCCGATATCACCGTATCGAATGCCGAGATGACCTCCACCGCTTCACAGGGCGTCGTCGTCGAGGGCAAGAACAGCGTCACGCTGAACAACGTCACCCTCAACGCCGATAACAACAAGAAGAACAGCGACAAGTCGTCCTACTATCAGGCGGTCATGATCTATCAGAGCATGTCGGGCGACGCGGCGCAGGGCACCTCGTCCTTTACGATGAACGGCGGCACGCTGAACAATCAAAACGGCGATATCTTCTTTGTCAACAACACCGCTACCGATATCACCCTGAACAACTCAACGATCGTCAACAACGATACAGACGGCGTATTCCTCAGAGCGGCAGCGGCAGGCTGGGGCAGCGAGGGCTCTAACGGCGGTCAGGTCAACCTGAACGCGACGAATCAGGAGATCAACGGCGATATGATCGTCGACGATATCAGCGTACTCAATCTCTATCTGAACGACAAATCATCCTTCTTCGGCTCGATCAACAGCTCAGGAAACGCGGGCGACGTCTATGTAGAGTTAAGCGGCGATTCCGAGTGGATCCTCACTGCCGACAGCTACGTCACCTCGCTGACCTGTGACGCGAGCAGTATCGACCTCAACGGTCACAAGCTGTATGTAAACGGCGTCGAATATCAAGAGGGAACCGCCTCTACAGGCTCGGCGATCGAATTCACCGTCAGCTCCTCCGGCGGTCACGGCGGCGACACACCTCCCGACGGAGGTCACGGCAGCGGCGGCACTCCTCCCGCAAAACCGGACTGATCCAATCAAATATCTGTAAAGCAAAAGCTGTCTTGAACACTCAAGGCAGCTTTTCTTTTCAGATAGATTCTGTCAAAATACGTTGAAACAATAGACAGGCCCCCTAAAACCTGTTATAATGTTTGATAATAGTTTATAATTCAAGAAAGCGAGTCCCGAAAATGAAAAGCATTAAGCCCAATTTTAAAGCGCTTCTGCCGATACTGGTCTTTTTATTGCTGTATCTCGGCAGCGGAATCTATTTTGAATATCTCAAGCCTGTCGAAGGACGAATGGGCTTTTACGTCATGTCCGTCGTTGTCGCGTTCGGTATCTCGCTGATCGTCGCCTTTTTCCAGAACCGCTCGCTCAGCTTCAATGAGAAGATCTCTGTTTGCGCGAAGGGCATCGGCGACGACAATATCGTCATCATGCTATTCATCTTTTTGATGGCGGGCGCGTTCAGCGGACTCGCCAAGACGGCGGGCGGCGCGTCAAGCACCGCCAACCTGATGCTCAGCATCATTCCCGGAGGCATGGCGATACCCGGTATGTTCCTGATCTCCTGCCTGATCTCAATGGCGATGGGTACGAGCGTCGGCACCATCACCGTGATCGTCCCGATCGCGGCTGAGATCGTCCGCAGCACCGGCTACAGCATGCCGTTCATGATCGGCGCGGTCGTCGGCGGCGCCATGTTCGGCGACAACCTCTCCGTGATCTCCGACACTACCATCGCCGCTACCCGCACCCAGGGCGTCGAAATGAAAGACAAGTTCCGCGCCAATATCAAGCTCGCCCTTCCCGCGGCATTGGTAACGCTTGCGATCCTTGTCGTCTACGCGCTCCGTAATCCCGCCGCGAGTCTTGACACCTACGACTACAACATCTGGCTTGCGCTCCCCTACTTCATTGTTCTGATCCTCGCTTTGACAGGGCTCAATGTATTCTACGTGCTCGGTATCGGCATCATTCTGTTCTTCCTGATCGGCGGAGCGGCAAAAACATTGACCTTCGAAACAGCCTTTTCTGCGATGGGCGACGGTACAAGCGGTATGTTCGAGACCATTATCGTCACCCTGCTCGTATCTTCTATCAGTGCGCTGATGAAGGAATACGGCGGCTTTGAAGCGATCCTGTCCCTGATCCGCCGTCACGCGAAAAGCGAAAAGGGCGGCATGCTCGGCATCTGTGCTCTTACGGGCTTTATGGATATCGCCACCGCTAACAATACCGTCGTGATCGTCATCGCGGCGCCGATTGCGAAAGAGATCTCTCAGGAGTACGGCGTCGCGCCCAAGCAGGTCGCTTCCTTGCTCGATACCACCTCATGCATTTTCCAGGGCATTATCCCCTACGGCGCTCAGCTGCTTGTTGCCGCGAGCCTTGCGGGTATCTCAAGCCTGTCGATCATTCCGTACCTGTTCTATCCGTTCCTGCTCGCCGTATGTACGCTCATATCGATCCTTGTATTCCGAAAAGCCAAGGACAAAAAGGCGGCAAAAAAAGCCGACGCCTGATCGCTTTGCCCCTCAAACCCGACACGTCTTATCACGACCGCCCGCTTTGGGCGGTCGTTGTCATTGTCAGATACTCGGAATGATATTAATACTAATCCTTAATAAAAACCTTTATCATCTATTGCACTATATTTCGTATAGCTTTGTTGGGCTCCTTGACAGGCGCCAGCCTGTCTGCGTCTCCCGTCGCGCTATCCGAAATATATCACTAATATCTGATTAAGTCTTTTTATCAAGGATTAGTATCAAACCGCTATAAAACAGTTGACCTTTCAATGGTATAGATGTAATATAAATACAGAAACAAAATGAAAGAGGGATAATATGATCTCACTGTTGATCTCCTTAGTCGTACTGGTGGTCGGCTTTTTCCTGTACGGCAAGCTCACGGAAAAGGTTTTCGCTCCCGATGACAGAAAAACGCCCGCCATCGCCATCAACGACGGCGTAGACTGCGTACCGATGAAAACGTGGAAATCCTTTCTGATCCAGCTGCTCAATATTGCGGGCACAGGCCCGATCTTCGGCGCGCTGATGGGTGCGGTGTTCGGACCGATCGTCTTTCTGTGGATCGTGTTCGGCTCTATCCTCGGCGGCGCGGTGCATGACTATATGTCGGGCATGATCAGCTCGCGGCACGGCGGCACCTCGATCGCCGAGCTCAGCGGCACCTATCTCGGCAAAGCGGCAAAGTGGATCATGAGGATCTTCTCCGTCGTCCTGCTGATCCTGTGCGGCACGGTATTCGTCACCAGCCCTGCGGCGCTTTTGGACGCGCTCACCCCCGACTGGATGAACGGTACCTTCTGGGCGGTCATCATCCTCGCCTACTACCTTCTGGCGACCCTTCTGCCCATCGACAAGCTCATCGGCAAGCTCTACCCCGTTTTCGGTATCCTGCTGATCACCATGGCGCTCGCCGTCATCGGCGGCATCCTCTTCTCGGGCGGCGAGTACACCATTCCCGAGATCACCTTGCAGAATCTCTATCCCGACGACATTCCCGTCTGGCCATACATGTTCATCACGGTCGCCTGCGGCGCGATCTCGGGCTTCCACGCGACCCAAAGCCCCATGATCGCCAAGTGTATCCGCTCCGAAAAGGAAGGCAGGACTGTCTTTTACGGCGCTATGATCGCCGAATCCGTCATCGCACTGGTATGGGCGGCGGCAGGCGTCGCGTTCTACGGCGCGACCGATATCCTCAACGAAGCGCTCAAGGGCGGCGCGTCCAACGTCGTTTACGAGATCTCCACAGGGCTGCTCGGCGTGTTCGGCGGTATCCTTGCCGTAGCGGGCGTCATCGTCTGCCCCATCACCTCGGGCGATACCGCTTTCCGCAGCGCGCGGCTGATCTTAGCGGAGACCTTCCACTCCGACCAGACAAAGATCAAGAACCGCCTGCTTATCACCGTACCCCTCTTAGCGGTCGGCGGACTGCTCACATGGTTCGCCATTTCTAACGACAACGGCTTCCAGATCATCTGGCGCTACTTCTCATGGAGCAACCAGACCCTCGCGATGATCGCCCTGTGGGTCTCTACCTCCTACCTGCTCAAAAAGGGCAAATACCGCTTCGGCTCGCTGATCACCGCCCTTCCCGCTTCCTTTATGACCGCGGTCAGCGTCACCTATATCCTGATGGCTGAGGAAGGCTTCCGCCTGAATCAGACGATCGCCTACAGCGTCGGCATCGGCGCGGCTGTCACATTGCTGATCATCTATCTTGTATTCCTGATCAAAAGGCTCCGCGCACCGAAACAGCTCGTCAGCGAATAAATCAACAATTTCATATCACTATACAAAAACAGGGATGGCTCACATCGAGTCATCCCTGCTCTTTTTATCCGATTATATAATTTTTCACGTCAACTCTTTGAACCGAAAAGAACAACTGATCTCACGATTCCCGTACTCTAATACTGTTATGTAGTGACCGTTTGTCAATAGGCAAAAGTCACAAATGTAAAAAGGCAGAGGGCGCGTGACAGGAGCCGGTAACAGAAGAATCGGTA
>CADBYC010000026.1 GCA_902798755.1 uncultured Ruminococcus sp.
GATCTTGCACAGGGCATTTACTATGTCCGTGCCGTCAACTTTCCGGCAGGAGTTAAGGCAGTTACTAACTCTTGTTTTGCGCTGCCTTACTACTCCGAGGATGGTTGGACTTTTACCATCGACGCCATTAATCTGGCGGCAAAGGTAGAGGACGAGCAGCCCGAGATCCACAAGGTTATCACCAACTCTACTCGCGGCAACGAAAACTTTTCCGATGTATCTATCGGCGATACCGTTGATTTTAAAATCACCACTTCCGTTCTCGGCGTAGTCGATGAGATTCCCGAGCATGAGTTTAAGCTGAACTCTTATGTGATCACTGACCTGATGTCCAAGGGACTGACGCTGAATCAGAACAGCTTTGTTGTAACGCTGGTCGACGCGGACAACAAGACGCTTGCTACGCTCGATCCGAAGGACTATACCGTCAATGTTACTGCTGAGGAAGGCAAGGATACCAACTTCACCGTATCTCTGAACAAGGAATACCTCCAGAAGGATGATTTGTATGCTGCAGAGAATGTAGTCACTACCTATTCCGCTGTTCTGAACAAGTATGCGACCACCAAGATCACCGGTAACCCCAACGAGGCTGTTGAGCTGAAATACACCAACAAGAATGATGTTGAGGGCAAGGTAGAAGGTAACACCGTATATGTCTACACCTTCAAGGTTCAGGTCAACAAGGTCGACGAGAAGGGCAATCCGCTGAGCGGCGCTGACTTCTCCGTTTACAAGACCGAAGATGACGCAAAAGAAGAAAAGAACGCTCTTGCGTCCGGCACTTCCGACAATGACGGCGTAGTAGTATTCCGTAATGCGGATAACACAGAAATGCTCCTTGAGAGCGGCACCTATTATGTAAAAGAAACCAAAGCTCCGAGCGGCTTCAACAAGTATACCGACGTCATTCCCATTGAGATCAAGGTCACTTACGGCGATACGCTGACGAACGGTACCTATATCGTATCCGCTCCGGAGCTCGGTCTGACAAGTGTTGATGTCAAGAACTCCAAGACCGTACTGCCGCAGACAGGCGGTAACGGCAACATCATCGCTTATTCCATCGCATTCATCTTATTAGCCGCAGGCGGTACTGTCTTCTTCATCAGCAGACGTAAGAAGAAGTCCAGCAATAAGGCGGCGTAATCGTTCTCCTTTTCCGTGGACGGTGACGATATGAAAAACAAAGTATTACCGATTATCTCAATGATCATCCTGATTGCTGCCGTGGGCTTCTTTTTCTATCCGACGGTATCCGTATGGATCAACCAGATGTTATCGGATAGCGCTATCACACAGTATAACAATACGGTGGATACCCTGTCACAGACCGAAAGATCAGAGCAACTCGCAGAGGCGAGGAAGTATAACCGTGAGGTGTCAAACGTGTTTTCGGACAGCTTTGACGCGGACTCTTTCATGACTGACGAACGGTATAACAGCATCTTGAATGTGACAGGCGACGGTCAGATCGGGACGGTGAGTATTCCGTCAATCGACTGCCATCTTCCCATCTTTCACGGCAACAGTAAAGAAACGCTGACCAAAGGTGCCGTTCATATGGCATTCACCTCTTTTCCCGTCGGCGGCGAATCATCCCACTCTGTAATCTCCGCTCATACGGCATATCCGGGAAAGCGTTTCTTCGACAGGTTGACAGAGGTGAAGGTTGGCGATCGTTTTTCCGTCACCGTCCTTGGAGCAACACTCAACTACAAAGTTGTGGATATAAAGGTTGTTCTGCCCTCTGAAACTCAGTATTTCGAGGTGCAGAAAGGAAGAGATTTAGTCACGCTCGTTACCTGTACGCCGTACTCGGTGAATACGCACCGACTCTTGGTGACGGGCGAGCGTGACAACTCGCCGACTGATATGATTGAAGCAGTACCCGAAACAAAACAATTCAATGTGAATCTTTCGTTGGTTTGGGGCGCGGTACCAATCGCAGCGGCAATCATATTTGTAACGGTTATCCTGATACGGAAACGGAGGAAACGCCATGAAACGTAAGGTATGTGCCGTTATTTCCGTCATCCTGATTATAGCGAGCCTCGTTGTATTTGCATATCCTGATATCAGCAAAACAGAGAACCAGAAAAAGAACAATGAAATCACCGAACGGTTCGATCATGTTGCTGATGATGTGCAGGACGGCAGCCGTGAAGAGGCGGAAGAAAACGGTGAAGTCAATGAGGACGGTTATCTGATTGACGACAACGGCGTTATTATCTCCGAATATCCTGTGGTATATCAGGCGGATATCGACAGGCTCTATGCCGACAGCATAGCTTATAACGAGCGTTTGAAAGAGCATCAGGATATGGAGCATACCGATTTTGCTGATGAAGCGCTGGATCTGGCTGACTACGGAATATATGATAGCGTTTACGGCTATATCGCCGCTCCGTCGATCGATCTGAACGCGCCGATCTACTTAGGCGCAAGTGAGAACCATATGGCTTGGGGAGCGGCACACATGATGAATACCTCGCTCCCGACAGGTGGCGAGAGCACCAATGTCGCCTTAGCCGGTCACACCGGTTATTTCGGCAGGATCGTATTCGATAATATTCCTTATCTCGATGAGGGTGACAATGTGAGTATCACGACCTATTTCAGTACGTTGAATTATCGCGTTATTTCTAAAAAGGAAATATCATCAACCGAAACCAACGATATCTATGTTGATAAAGGCAAAGACCTGCTCACACTGCTCACCTGCGCAAGTATGGGAAAAACACGCTATCAGGTAACGTGCGAGAGAGTATAAAAGTGGGGTGCTGATCAATCCAAATCAGCACCCTGTTTTTGAATATTGGAGGAAACAAAATGTTAGGTTTTTTTATAGGCCTCTTTGTCGGAGGCTTTATTGGAGTTACCGTAATGTGCCTTATGGCGGTCGCCGGTGATTCAGACAAACATAATCATCATTAATATCTAAGGAAGGAGTGAACAGGAGGTGGTTTTACAAAATACTGCAACATTGAATCAATCACCCATATATAACATGATAGACAACACAGCACGAAAAACTGAAAAAGACTCAGCGGATATTCGCTGCTTTTGCAAAAAACACGCTGCCGAGTATATTAACTCAGGCAGCTACATTTTAAAAACGCTCAACTATGGACGAGCTATACTTGATAAGTGTGATAAATGTGATCGCTTAGGATTTGATTTTATTCTAACAAAGAAAAAAGATGATTGCCGATGACCAAGTGTGCGAATAGCAAAATCGCATCATTGTCAGGTCGTCGTTTTTTATATATAACAAAGGAGAGCTTGATATGAAAGCTATTACTGATATTTCAGAAAACATGAGATTATTTGCGGCTTTGAAGCTGATCGAAGATATGTATCATCACGGAAAGATAAAAAAACACGTTTTTCGGAATATTCTGAACGAGTATGCAGACTGTGTCGATATTAGTCAATTCCAGCAGTAAAAGCCCTCTTTTCAAAGGAGTGAAGTAGATGTACGGATACTATACAAACAGATTGAACGAAAGCAGGAAAGCTGCGATCTACGCGCGTGTATCCACCGAACACGAAGAACAACTATCCGCTCTGGAAAATCAGAAGGACTGGTATAAGCCGATCCTTGAACAGCATCCGGAATGGGACATTGTAGAGATGTACGTTGATGAAGGCGTTACCGGCACCTCAGCTAAAAAGAGAAAGAACTTTATGAGAATGATTGCCGATGCAGAGCGAGGAAAGTTCGATCTGATTCTGACTCGTGAGGTATCCAGATTTGCCAGAAACACCGTCGATACATTGCAGTACACCCGCAGTCTGAAAGCCAAGGGAGTAGAAGTATATTTCATCAACGACAACATCAAAACCTTTGACGGTGACGGAGAGCTGAGGCTGACGATCATGGCGACGCTCGCCCAGGATGAAAGTCGAAAGACATCAATCCGTGTAAAAGCCGGACAGCAGACCTCTATGGAAAACGGAGTGTATTACGGGAACGGCAGCATTCTGGGCTATGATAGAGTCGGTAAAAAAATGGTGATTAACCCGGAACAAGCAAAAACAGTTCGTATGATTTATGATTGGTATCTAGCAGGAGAAGGGATTCGCTCGATACAGTTTAAACTGGAGCAGTCAGGTAGATTGACCGCTATGGGAAAAACCACTTGGCATATGACAAATATTTCCAAAATATTGAAAAATACATTTTACTGTGGTATCATTACCTATCATAAGCAGTGGACGCCCGACTATCTGGAACAGAAAAAAATCAACAATCACGGCGAAATTGAATATACCGTTGTTCAAGGAACGCACGAGCCGATTGTAACTGTTGAGGAATTTGAAACAGTACAAAAGATTTTTAAGAAGCACCAGAGGGAGCATCCTGAGTCCGGAGCCGGTCAAAGAAGAGAATACGGTAATAGAAAACCGATAGATATCTGGACAGAGCTGCTCATATGTGAGTGCGGTCATCATTTCAACCGACGTATTTGGCATCGTGAGAGCAATTATAATCTGTATAGCTATCAGTGCTATGGATCGATCAAGACAGGAACGGTGAGAACGAGAATTAACAAAGGTATGTCGACTGAGGGAATCTGTCGGGTTCCGATGTTTCCGAGTTGGAAACTGGAGATGATGGCAAAGCATATTTTTCAGGAGTTTTCAAATGAAACCGAGCCAATTGTAGATCTCGCGCTTTCTATTCTTGATAAGCACATAGATGATAAGGAAAAACAGGTAGATAATACCGATCTAATCCGACAATATAATGATGAGCAAGAAAAGCTGCAAAAGCGCCTTGATAATCTGATAGAAATGCGTGCTGATGGAGAGATCACAAAAGAGATATTCCAAACAAAATCATCTGAAATCAAAAGCAGAATTCAATTGATTGATGATGAGTTAACTCAGCTCGGATCTGAAGAAGAGAAAAAGCAAAGTGATTACACCCACGAAGAAAAAATTTCCTTGTTGAAATACCACTTGTTACAAACGGTCTATCCGGGTGATGGAAAGAAAGTATCCGAGGGAGTATTACGAGCGTTTGTATCGAAAATTGTGGCACACGAAGACACTTTGGACTGGTATCTTCGATTCCGACCCGATGACAATACGACGACCGGTGAACCGCAAAAGATTGCCGAATTTACCTTCACATTGGAGAACGCAAAAGAGTATCTTTATTCCTTTTCCCCGCAGCGGCGCGTCCTGAAGTGGAGCAACATAAAAGCGACAGTGTATATTTGATGATAGACCCCATAAAAATGTCTCAAAGTCAAAAAACCGCATGGGAATCGCAAAAAACAGCGCTTTGTTATTCCCTCTTTAGTTACTTGCAGGACAGGCTGCTATCAGCAACAAGTAAGAGTTGACAGACATCGGTTGAGATTGCCACAGCCTTTTCAGGCTTCGCAATGACAATTGATTATCGGTTAACTGAATAACAGAAGCGCTGTAACTTCGGTTGCAGCGCTTTTTTGTGCTCAAAAATAGTGAAAATCAAGTATTTTTCATTATAATGAAACCAAAACGCGGTCTCAACTGTATTACTAATGAAGGAGGGAGATAAAGCGATGGCGGATCGTACCTTTGCGGGGTTGAGCTATGATGCGGTACTGCAGAAATATGCCGATACGGTCGCGGGCGTATGCGTGATGCGCCTGCAGAATTGGGCTGACGCCGAGGACTGCTTTCAGAACACCTTTATCAAGCTCTTTCAAAAGTCTCCCGACTTCCAATCAGAATCCCATCTGAAAGCATGGCTCATTCGCGTCGCCATCAATGAGTGCCGCAATTATCTAACCAAGAACCGCCGCTTTCTCTCCCTCGATCATTTGGAACGCGAGCCGATCGCTTGGCAGGACAACGAACGCGACGTATCGTGGGCGATGATGCGGCTCGAGCCAAAGTACCGCGAGGTGCTGTACCTGCATTACTGCGAGCGGTACAAGGTGGACGAGATCGCGCAGATACTCAAAAAGAACCCCAATACCGTGAAAACATTGCTCAAACGCGGCAGGGAAAAGCTCAGACTGATCTACGGAGGTGACGAGGATGAATAGGCTGAATTTCGACAGCGCGAATAATATCAAAGCGCCCCGGGAATGGCTGGAGAAAGCCGCCCTTATCCCCGAAACTCCTGTCAAAAAGCGCGCTTTTGGGCTGTATCGCGTCGCCGCGGCGGCAAGCATCGTGTTGGTGAGCGTGATCGGCGTGATGATGCTCGCGCTGTTCGGCAACAACAGCGCGCCTGTATCGATCCGATCTTCCGCGACTGAACCGACGACGTTTGTAGCGGGAACAGACGGAGATCATATGGATATTTCGCCGACGATAAGCGCTTCTATGCTGTTCCCGACAGACGGTCGGATCGTCCCGACTGATGAACACCGTCAGCCGATGACGGAAGTGAAGGCTTCGCCGACTGCTTCGACAGAGAAAAAGAGAGCTTCCGCGACCGAACCGACCGAAAGCATTCGCCCGACACAAAAGCCCGTAAAAGCTACTGAGGGCGTCTCAGATCAGACGCAAGAAGTGATCGCGCCGACAGAAGCCTATATCCCGCCGAACCCTACAGAGCCGCAGCAGCCGACTACAGAATATCACGGCGAAGTTATCATGAGTGATATCAGCTTTACCGCGACTTTTCCCGCGTCACTGATCGAAGAAGGCGAGCCGATCTACTGCAAATATTGGACGAGTGGTTATACTTCTCCCTCTGCCGAATCTGATGAAAAGGCACAGTATACCGTGATGGCTGACGGAATGGTGTTCGCCGTGTACGAACCGAATATCGATATAGCGGAAGAAGATATGATAACCTATGAGTATCTATTTTATCAAAACGGAAAGGTGCTCGCGCGAGGCACACAGACCGTGTAACGCTCTTTCTATGATAAAGACAGTGAAAAACGATTTATAGTACGATAAGGAGGAATTACCATGAAAAAAGCAGTTGCATTATGCTTAGCATTGATCTTGCTGTTAAGCTGCAGTGTTGTTGCGGTATCGGCTGAAAGTGACGAGGGCTATTTGAAGAAGCTGACACCTGCCTTGATCAAAGAGATCAATGACCCTACCGACGTCATGATCGAGGTGTTTATCTTTTTGAAGAATTGCCCTGAGGCGCAGCACGTTGAGGAGATCATCAGTCAGAAATATACATGGACGAATCAGCAGGAGCATCTGATGTATTACCGCAAGGAGATGTCAGAGATCATCGGCGCATATGTGCAGAAGTTTGTCGATGACAACGCTGATTTGATGAAGGTAATCTGTCAGACCGATGCAGCTGAGTTTGTTATCGCGGAAGTATCGAAGGATAATGTTCCCAAGCTGGCACAGCTGGAGATCGTAAAGAATATGGATACGTATGGCTCATACAGTACGCCTACGGCGATCTCTGAAATGATCGTTCCCGCCGCGAATGAACGCTATTATGACCCCCGCCATCCCATCACCGCGAGGGATATCGATCTCAGAGATTATTATCAATTCCGTGATTCAGACGCTTATGCCGTTCACTTTTATGTGCGGAATTTGTGCTATATCGAAGTTATGATCGAGGAGCGCATCGGCGACTGGCTGCTCGAATGTTCCCACCCCGAGCCGTTCCTCTTTGTGAACGATCATCTGTACGGCTTCAAAGAAGCATACGAAGCGGGACTTATGACGGACGATATGCTCGAAGAACTCGCCGTTTCTTCTTTTAAGGGCGATTATGTTCTGCCGCTTTTGACTCGCTACATCAAAGGTGATGCGGATGGCAGCGGTGATGTGGATATCATCGACGCGACTTGTGTCCAGCGGCATGAGGCGGGGGTCACTACCACCTCTTTCTTTAAGCTGCTTGCGGACGTAAATGATGATAGCGAGGCTGACATAGTTGACGCGACCCTGATTCAGAGAAGTGAAGCAGGATTGTATACCATTAAATAAACCCCATCTCACCCCTTTTCATGGCGCTGCGGCTTCGGCTGCGGCGCTTTTCTCTAACCTGTCAGAAAAATAACGAATAGTTATTGACTTTTGCGCTTTAATGTGTTATCATATCCGCAGTGCCGAGGAAAGGAGTTATGGTGATGACTGTTCTGACAACTGAAAAAACCAATAACTACTTTTCCTTTACTTTCGCGCGCTTTTATGCGGGCTTTTATTGCTTTGCAAAAAATGAGTAAGCTGCTCGAAATGGTACAGGTGCTTTAGAGGAAAGTAAGCGGTTCTGTTTTCGGGCAGAGCCGCTGTTCTATTTATAATGGATATTGAATGCTGAAAAAGAAAGAATGAAGAATGTTAGGCGGGTTTCGCCTACACCCGATAATCAAGCGGTACGTCGCAAGCGCCGTACCCTACAATAAATGTATGATATATTTCGGAAGGTGATAGTATGGACAAGCTACAGGACGCGCGCGCGAAGATCAATGAGATCGATAAACAAATGGCTGAGCTGTTTGAGAGCCGTATGCAGGCGGCGAAGACGATCGCCGAGTATAAAAAAGAACGCGGCTTGCAGATCTATGACGCTAAGCGAGAGCAGGCAGTGATCGAGAAAAACGCGGCATATATCAATGATTACGATATCCGCTCTTACTATGTGCGATTTTTGCAGGACGAGATGGCGATCTCCAAGCAATATCAGGAGCACATCATCAGTGGCGTGAAGATCGCCTACAGCGGGATCGAGGGCGCGTATGCCAACATCGCCGCGAAGAAAATCTTCCCTTACGGCAGACTGCTGTCCTACCGCGACTTCCGTGCCGCATATGAAGCGGTGGAGCGCGGCGACTGTGACTGCGCCGTTCTGCCGATCGAGAACAGCTACGCCGGCGAGGTCGGACAGGTCATGGACATGATGTTCCAGGGCTCGCTGTATGTCAACGGTATCTATACGTTGCGGATTGCTCACCATCTGTTAGGTTTGCCCGGTGCGGGTATCAAGGATATCAAGACGGTCGTCAGCCACCCGCAGGCGCTGGCGCAGTGCGCGGAGTATATCCGCGAGCGCGGCTTTGAGACCGTCGAATACGCCAACACCGCTAAGGCGGCGAAGGCGGTCAAGGACGGCTCTGACAAGAGTATGGCGGCGATCGCTTCACGGGAGACCGCAAGGCTGTACGGCTTAGAGACCCTCGACCACGACATCAACGAAAGCGCGATGAATTCCACCAGATTCGCGGTGTTCTCGCGCGTGGAGAATAAGCAGGTGAACACAGTGGGCGACAGCCGCTTCATGCTGATGTTCACCGTCAAGAATGAGGCTGGCGCTTTGGCGCAGGCGCTGAATGTGCTGAGCAGTTACGGCTTCAACATGCGCGCGCTGCGGTCTCGCCCGATGAAGGATCTCGCGTGGGAGTATTACTTCTATATAGAGGCAGAGGGCGACGAGACGGGTCAGAACGGCTCCGATATGCTCCGCCATCTTTCGCTTCACTGCGATATGCTCAAGGTGGTCGGACGTTATTCCGACGAAGTGATTTTAAAGGACGATTAAGATGAGTGTTTTACATTTAGATTTAGGCGCGGACAGCTACGATATTGTGATCGAGCGCGACTCTCTGCGAAAGGTGGGAGAGTATCTTGACCTCGGCCGCAAGGTGCTGGTGCTGACGGACGACGGCGTACCTGCTGAGTATGCCAAAACCGTCGCACGGCAGGCAAAGGACGGTTTTGTCTTTACCGTTCCGCAGGGCGAGGACAGCAAGAGCATCCCGCAGTTCGGCGAGATACTGTCCGAAATGCTCCGACGCGGTTTTTCGCGCAAGGACGCGGTCGTCGCGGTCGGCGGTGGGGTGGTCGGCGATCTGGCGGGCTTTGTCGCTTCCGCTTATATGCGCGGGATCGATTTCTACAATATCCCGACGACGGTGCTCAGTCAGGTGGACTCGTCCATCGGCGGCAAGACGGCGGTGAACCTCGACGGCATCAAAAATATCGTCGGGGCGTTTTACCAGCCGAAGAAGGTGCTGGTCGATCTCGACCTGCTCGATACGCTGGACGAGCGGTTGATCAGCGAGGGCTTGGCGGAAGCCTTGAAAATGGGGTTGACGTCAGATGAAATTCTGTTCGAATTATTCGAAAAAGGAAATATAAAAGATAATATGGACGAGATCATCTACCGTTCGCTGATGGTGAAAAAGACCGTCGTCGAGCAGGATGAGCGTGAACAGGGGCTCAGGAAGATACTCAACTTCGGCCACACGATCGGTCACGGGATCGAGAGCTGCGGCGGGCTGTATCACGGCGAATGCGTCGCGGTCGGCATGATACCGATGGTCAGCGAAGCGATCCGACCGAGACTGATCAAGATACTGGAGGGTCTGCGCCTACCGATTTCGGTTGAAGCGGAGGCTGGCAAGATCTTTGAAGCCATGAAGCATGATAAGAAGTCCGCGGGCGATAGGGTGACGGTGGTGACTGTCCCGAAGCCCGGACAGTTTGAAATGAAAGAAATTTCTTTTGAAGAAATATATCCCTTGATCAAAACCATCACGAGGTAAAGATGAAAAATACATTTGGCAACAGCATTTCCCTGACACTGTTCGGTGAGAGCCACGGCGCGTATATCGGCGCGGTGCTCGACGGACTGACGCCGGGTATCAGCATCAATGAAGCTTTTATCCGTTCACAGCTCGACAAGCGCCGCCCTGTCGGGAAAATCGGTACAGCGCGGCATGAAGCGGATGAATTTCAGATCGTCAGTGGCGCTTTTGAAGGAAAGACGACAGGAACGCCTTTGACGATCCTGATCCCGAACACCGCTCAGCACAGCAAGGATTACTCCGCGACCCGCTCTTTGGCGCGTCCCGGTCACGCGGATTATACAGCCTACGCAAAGTACCACGGATATGAGGATTATCGCGGCGGCGGTCATTTTTCAGGCAGAGTCACTGCGGCTTTGGTAGCGGCGGGAGCGATCCTGATCTCCGCTTTACAGGAGAAAGGGATCGTCATCGCTACGCATATCCGCTCCTGCGCGGGGATCGCGGACGGTGAATTCGGCGATATCAAAGCGGATATCAAGAAGCTGAATGAGCTGGATTTCGCTGTACTTGATAATGAAAAAGGCGAAGCAATGAAAAAAGCGATCGAAGCGGCTGCCGCAGAGGGCGACAGCGTCGGCGGCGTATTGGAGACCGCTGTGCTCGGAGTGTCCGCTGGCGTGGGCGAGCCGTGGTTCGATACGGTCGAAGGCGTGCTGAGTCACGCGCTGTTCTCCGTGCCCGCTGTCAAGGGGGTAGAATTCGGCGACGCGTTCAGCATGGTGAACGGCAAGGGCTCTGACTATAATGACAACTTCTATATTTCTGAAAAGGAAATAAAAACAACAACCAATCATAACGGCGGTATCAACGGCGGTATCACAAACGGTATGCCGATAATGTTTCGTTGTGCCGTCAAGCCGACGCCGTCGATCTTCAAGGCGCAGGACACGGTCGATTTTATGAAGAAAGAAAATTCTGTATTAGAATTAAAAGGCAGACATGACCCCGCTGTTATCCACCGCGCGAGAGTGGTGGTCGACAGCGTAACGGCGCTCGCGCTGGCAGATCTATTAGCGCTGAGATACGGGACAGATTATTTAGCCTCCCTTTCCTAAGGGAGGTGCCCGATAGGGCGGAGGGTTGCAACCCCCGGTCGCTTTACGACAGCCTCTTGGAAAAAGGCGTTTACGAAAGGGAATCATATGGAATACGGACTGATAGGGGAGAAGCTGCCGCACAGCTTCTCCAAAGAGATACATGAAAAATTAGGATATTATCAATATTCTCTTGAAGAATTAAAAAGAGAAGAATTGAAGGATTTTATTCTCCAAAAGAATTTTAAAGGGATCAATGTGACGATTCCGTATAAGCAGGACGTCATTCCGCTGTTGGACGAGGTCGACCCCGACGCGCTGGCGATCGGCGCGGTGAATACCGTCGTCAACCGTGACGGCGTGCTGTATGGTTACAATACCGATTTCGGCGGCATGAAAGCGCTGATCGAGCGCGCGGGCGTTATCATCAAGTACAAGAAGGTGCTGATCCTCGGCACGGGCGGTACTTCATTGACGGCGCGTGCAGTATGTGAGCGTATGGGTGCAAAGGAGATCTTGCGCGTCAGCCGCAGAGAGAGCGACGGCGCAGTCACCTATGAGCAGGCGTATGCCAATCACTGCGACGCGGACGTCATCATCAACGCGACCCCCTGCGGAATGTTCCCGAATATTTTTGACAGTCCGATCGAGCTTGACAGATTCCCGAAGCTCAGCGGCGTGATCGACGTGATCTATAATCCGCTTTGCACAGAGTTGGTGCTTTCGGCGAAAGAGCGCGGACTGGATACCGAAGGCGGGCTGTATATGCTGGTCGCACAGGCGATATTGGCGGCGGAAAAGTTTCTTGATACCGAGATGGACGTCGTCGAGGTGACAAACAAGATATATGACGAGATATATTTCGATAAAAGAAATATCGTGCTGAGCGGTATGCCTGCTTCAGGCAAGTCGACGGTCGGTAAGATTGTCGCAAAACAGCTCGGTAGAGATTTAATCGACACCGACCGACTGGTCGTCGAGCGCGAGGGAGATATCCCGACCATCTTCCGAGAAAAAGGGGAGAGATACTTCCGTGATTTGGAGAGCACGGTCATCAAAGAGGTATCCGCTCTGAGCGGCAAGGTGATTTCTCTCGGCGGCGGCGCGATCATGCGGAAGGAAAACGTCAGGTCGTTACAGCACAACGGCGCGATCTTCTTCATCGACCGTTCACCCGAGTATCTCGTCCCGACAGGGGACAGACCGCTCGCGGATAAAAAGGAGAAGATCATGCGCCTGTACAACAAGCGCATCGATACCTATATGAGCACCGCCGACTTCATCATTGACGGCGACTGCGACCCCGAGGACGTTGCGGATTCTATTATAAATGGTGATTGATATGAAAATACTTGTCATCAACGGACCAAACCTGAATATGCTGGGTATCCGCGAGCCGGATATTTACGGCGGGACGACCTATGCCGATTTGTGTCAGATGATCGAACAGCACGCGCAGAAGATCGGCGCAGAGGTCGAGCTGTACCAGAGCAATCATGAGGGCGATCTGGTCGATAAAATACAAAAAGCCTATGGGAATATCGACGGTATCGTGATCAACCCCGGCGCGTATACCCACACGAGCGTTGCGATATTGGACGCGTTGAAAGCTGTTGCAATCCCCGCGGTGGAGGTGCATATCTCTGAGGTGGATAAGCGCGAGGAGTTCCGTCAGATCAGCTATGTGAGATTGGCGTGCTTTGCGACAATCACGGGACACGGCGTGAACGGGTATCTCGAAGCGATGGAGTTGATCAGGGAGCGCTATGAGAGTTGAGATAAGGCCGTCAAAGGCGAAAGGTACAGTGACCGCGCCGCCTAGCAAGAGCATGGCGCACCGACTGCTCATTTGCGCGGGATTGTCTGAGGGCGAGAGCGTTGTCCGTAATCTTGCGTACTCTGAGGACGTCAAGGCGACGATCGCCTGCCTGCAAGCGCTCGGCGCTGCAATCAGGCTCGACGGCGATACTGCCTTTGTGAAAGGCGCGCATGTGACTGAGCCAATCGGCAGCTCTGCTGTTCTTCCGTGCAATGAATGCGGCAGTACCCTGCGATTTTTTACTCCGATCTGCATGCTCAGCGGAGAGGAGCGCACCTTGCGGGGCAGTGAATACCTGATGACTCGTCCGATGGTTGTGTATGAGGAGATCGCTGTAAAGCAGGATATCCGTTTTGAGAAAAGCGCCGACAGCATTACCGTACAGGGAAAACTGAAAAGCGGCGTGTATGAGGTAGCGGGCAATATCAGCTCCCAGTTTATCTCGGGGTTATTGTTTGCGCTTCCTTTGCTCGACGGCGACAGTGAGATCAAAATACTGCCCCCTGTCGAGAGCAAGCCGTATATCGATATGACGGTCGCCGCCCTGAGAGAGTTCGGGATCATGATCGAGAATGACGATAATGTCTATAAGATAAAGGGCGGTCAGCGATACGCTCCGACTGATGTGACAGTAGAGGGCGATTGCTCGAACGCGGCATTCTTTGAAGCGTTGAATTACACAGGCTCAAATGTCACGGTAGAGGGTCTGAGAGAGGATTCCTTACAAGGCGACAGGATATATAAAATTCTTTTTAAGAAAATAAAAAACGGTGACAGTCCGATCGATATTGCGGATTGTCCCGATTTAGGCCCGATACTCTTCGCGGTCGCGGCGTTATGCGGCGGCGCGAGATTCATCGGTACACGCCGATTGAAGATCAAAGAGAGCGACAGAGCAGCTGCAATGCGGCAGGAGCTTTCGAAGCTCGGTATCTCGATCGACGTAGGGGAGAACGAGGTCGCGGTCCATGGCGGAAGATTACACGCTCCGACCGAACCGCTCGACGGTCACGGCGATCACCGTATCGTGATGGCGCTGTCGGTACTGCTGACGGTGACAGGCGGCGTGATCGAGGGCGCGCAGGCGGTGAACAAGAGCTTCCCCGACTTTTTTGACAGACTCACAGATTTAGGAGTGAAATTGCATTATGGAATGGATTAGTCATTCAAGAATATTGATCGTCGGTTTAGGTTTGATCGGCGGCAGCTACGCCAGAGCGCTCAAGCGCCTCGGCTACCATGTGACCGCAATCGAGAAGCGACAGGAGGCGATCGACTACGCGCTCGAGAATCACATCATCGACGATGGGTCTACAGAGGTCGATAAGGAAATCGTCGGCTCCGCGGACGCGGTCATCTTCGGCTTGTATCCGCAGGTGTTCAAGGAATGGATCGCGCAGTATCAGGATTATTTCAAAGAGGGCGCGATGATCACCGACGTCACGGGCGTCAAGAGCTGTATCGTCTATGATATCCAGAGTATGCTCAGGGACGACGTAGAGTTCATCGCCTCCCACCCGATGGCGGGTCGTGAAGTCTACGGTGTAGAGAATTCGGACGATTCGATCTTCCGCGGCGCGAACTTCATTATTGTTCCCACAGAGAAAAATACAGCGGAGGCGATCCGCTGGATCGGCGGCTTGGGACGGATATTGGGCTTCTCCCGTATCTCGGTGCTTTCTCCCGAAGAGCACGACGAGATGATCGGCTATCTGTCACAGCTGACCCACTGTATCGCGGTATCGCTGATGACCTGCTCCGACAATGAGCATCTGGTCGATTACACAGGCGACAGCTTCCGTGATCTGACCCGTATCGCGAACATCAACGACCTGATGTGGAGCGAGCTGTTTATGCTCAACCGCGAACCGCTCCTTAAATATATGGATATATTCCTCGATGAATTCGCGTCCCTGCGCGATATGATCCGTGACGGCAGGGTGGACGAGCTGAGAGCGAAAATGAGATTGAGTACCAAGAGAAGAGCTTATTTCAATAAAAAGCCCTCGTGATCGCAGGGCTGTAAAGGAAGGTGTATGATCATGAACATGAATATGGAATTTGAGCGCAAGCTGACGATCCCGATGGAGGTCAAGAAGATGTACCCCCTCGACAACAATCTCAGACAGATCGTCGAAGAGCGTGAGAAGCAGGCGCAGGCGATCTTTTCGGGCAAAGACGACAGGATCGTGCTGATCATCGGTCCCTGCTCCGCCGACAGAGAGGACAGTGTGCTCGATTATATCAGCCGTCTGAGAAAGGTACAGGATAAGGTAGAGGACAAGATCTTCATTATCCCGCGCATCTATACCAACAAGCCCCGCACGACGGGCGCGGGGTACAAGGGCATGCTCCACCAGCCCGATCCCGAGAAAAAGCCCGATATGTTCAAGGGCATCGTCGCGATCCGTTCCATGCATATCCGCGCCCTGCGCGAGACGGGCTTCTCCTGCGCGGACGAGATGCTCTATCCCGAGAATCACCGTTATCTCGACGATATCCTCTGCTATGTCGCGATCGGCGCGCGCTCTGTTGAGAACCAACAGCACCGCTTAGTCGCGTCGGGGTTGGATATCCCTGTCGGCATGAAGAATCCGACGGGCGGCGATCTGTCTGTCATGATGAACTCCATCACCGCTGCTCAGCACGGTCACACCTTCATCTATCGCGGGTGGGAGGTACAGTCGCACGGCAATCCCTACGCCCACGCGATCCTGCGTGGTTACATGAACAAGCACGGCGAGAGCCTGCCGAACTATCACTATGAGGATATGACCCATCTGCTCAGGCTCTACGCTTCGGGTATGTTCAAAAATCCCGCCTGTATCATCGACACCAATCACTCGAATTCGGGCAAGAATCCCTTTGAGCAGACCCGTATCGTCAAAGAGGTCATGGCGGCGCGCCGCTATAACAAGGAGCTCGAGCGCATGGTCAAGGGCTTCATGATCGAGAGCTACATCGAGGATGGTAATCAGGCGATCGACGGCGGCTGTTACGGTAAGTCTATCACCGACCCGTGCCTTGGCTGGGAAAAGACCGAACGGCTGATCCTTGACCTCGCCGATATGGTGTAATTGAATATCAAATAAAAAGTAACCCCGCACGGAACAGAAAAGTTCTGTGCGGGGTTGTTCTGTTATGGATTATGATTCTTTAAACTCGATGTTTTCGCATGATAGGGATACTCCGTCATCTTTGATGTCGTAAACATAGATCATCCATTCAGTATCCTCGGGATATTCGCTGAGGTCAAAAGTATATTCTCTTTCAGTTAAAACATCTGAGTCGATCGCGTACTCTCCGTCTTGGGATATGATATTGACCTCGTACAAATACGAACTATAGTTAGCGGTCGACCATGTCAGGGAATATCTCCTGTTATCGAGCTTTTTCGTTTTCAGATTTGTCGGCCGGGCGGGAGGTGATATCCACTGATCCCCTTCCTCTGTGATCTCATTGCCGCTGCTGTCTATGCCGGCGATATAGAGCACATAATCCTGATTCGGCTGAAAGAAGTCCGCTTGCAGCAGAGCCGGCGTATCAGGAACTTGGAAGGTTCCCTTATAGTCGCCGTCAATGATCACATGGATATAGAATTGTTTGATCCCGAATTTGTTATCGGTTTTAAGTTGGACAAATGCCGTGTTGTCACCGTTGTACACGAAGTATTCCAATTCGGGCAGACAGTCAGCTTTTTTATATGTATATGACCAGCCGGAGGTATTGTACCAACTCAAAAAATTACCGTCTTCATCCACTTTGCGCACTGTGTAGGTATAGGTCTTGCCGGGCTCAACGTCGGTATCGCGAAAGACGCTGTTATCCTGCGTGTCGAGCTCGGCGATACGCTTCCAGCCTGTGGAGGTCTTGCGGTAGATGCGAGCGAGCGATTTGATTGCGTCTACTACGATTTCAATACCGTCCATGCGGGTGTTGAAGTGGTCTATGGCAGGGGTTTCCAACAGATAGAACCTGGTTCCGTTCGCGTCGTAGTCGCTCATAAACCGCGTGCCGTCGCTGCTGACGCACCGCACAGTATAGGTATACCAATGCTTTGCGCTGACGTCGGTGTCGACATAGCTTGTGCCGCTTACGTCAGCCATACGAGTCCAACCTTTACTGCCTTTGTAATATACGCGGTATTTTTCCGCTCCCTTAACGGGATTCCAGGTGATCTCTACGCCGCCCGAAACTGCCTCGCATTTGGTGATCTTCGGCGTTGGATAATAGGTATAGCTCCATCCCTCTGAGTTGAAGTCAGAGGTAAATTCGCTCAGGTCGGCATTGATGCATCTTACCGTGTATCGGTATGACGAGCCTGTTTTGACGTCGGTATCAACAAAGACACCGTTTGTCGTTTCGCCCATATTGACCCAGTTGTCGTTGCGGTTCCTATAATAAACGCGGTATTTCTCTGCGCCCTCTACCGTGCCGATATGAATCTCTACACCTTCAGAGGTGCTTTTGAAGTCCGTGATCTGCGGGGTTGCGTGCTGCCACGGAGACGGCTCTGTCGCTTCGGTAGCCGCTTGTGTCTCAGCTTCGGTAGGAGCAGGCTCGGTCGGTACGGGTTCGGTCGGCTGATCTTTATGCGGATAGGGCGTCCAGTTCGGGATGCGATACGGAAGATACGCCAGAAAACGCTGGATTGCGGTCGCGTCGGTGATGTTGCGCTCGCCGTCCTGATCAAAGTCGGAGAAGTATTTGATCGCGTTCTCCGACATCTCGCCGTAGTGCGTATTCTGATCTTCGGTCGGATAATAGATCATCCCCGCTTGACAGCGCTGGATCAAGGTTGCGTCGGTGATGGATAAGGTGTTATCATCATCCATATCGCCGATCAGCCTGCCCACGCCGATATCCGTCCATACGCGCTCGAGCTCGCTAAGCTCATACAGCGCGTGCGACGATATGTCATAGAAGCAGTCGTCCTTGACGCTGTAGACGCCGATCCCGAAAGCAAACGGCTGATAACTGTCCTCGATATTCATGACGCGGTTGCCGAACTCGTAGTAACGCGGCGAGGTATACCGCGAACTTGTCTGTTTTTCTGTCGCGGCTTTGACGATCGCCCAGTCAACTTCGCCGTTTCCATCGATATGCTCATAGATTTCGTCGTATTCTTCCAGCGCGTATTCATTAAGGTGATATTGACTGAACAGCTTCTCTCTGTATTTGTACTCCTTCTGTGCTTCATCGGGAGTAGCGGGAGCGTCAGGGTCGGGCAGAATTCGCCAATCCGAAAGCCAGACGACGACGTCGCCGTCTTGTCTGCCGTTCTCATGCAGCTCATTGCCCTCTGTATCAATGACCTGCAGTATTTTATGATCGTCGACTTTTGCTAAAAAATCATAGGATTTTTCGACTTTCATGACGACATTGAAAATCGGGAAGCCGTGCCGCACACCTTCCTCTCTGGGTAAGGGTTTGGAGGAGCCGTTTGCCATTTTGAACGCGTCCATCGCGTCGAGATAATCGTCGAGGGTATATCCGTCCTTGAGCGTATAGGTGTAGGTGACAACGGTATCGTCCACCGTATAGCTTACGTCATATATACTGCCGTATTCCTCAGAAGCGAGCGGGAAAACAAAGCCCCTGTCCTCATATCCCGGGTAATTTGATGCAATCCGGATAAAATCGGCGTCATAGTCAAACTGCGCTTTGATCGTTTTCGGCAGACCTACCATGATCATATCGAGCTGATAAAGGAAGTAGTAAGGCGGCTGGAGGCTCTCTGCGGCTGACGCGCCTGTGACCGTACAGGACAGCAGGATACAAAACGCCATGATGAGGGAAAGGATCGATAGTGCTCTTTTCATTTCATTCTCCTCTTTTCTGTTTGTTTTCATTATAAAAGCATTCCTTTATATTTGCAATTGTTTTATACAGATTTTTCGATCTTTACCACCATATCGGCGCCTGACCGATGATTTCGCCGTCGGAGTTGTACAGATAGACCATTTGATCCGATTTCGGTTGATCGATCCACGACGGAATGGGCGGGTCCAGCTTGGGCGGCTGTATCTTGTAATACCTGCCGAATTTGGTTTCGATATAGTACAGGTGATCGTCGGAGAACGCCTCGGGATCGTCGATCTGAGAGAGCCCCGTTGGAGCAAGCGCAATGAACAGCTTGCCGTCGGAACAAAGCTGAGAGGAATCGACCTCGGGCAGAGGATCCGATTCGGTCGCAGGCTGGTCGGCAGCGGACTGCGTAGGAACGACGGTAGGCGTGACAGGAGCGTCGGTGGGTGCGGGCGTATGCTCGTCTGGGGCGGAGGCCTCAGCGGTGTTGCTTGTTTCAGAATAGCTGATCGGCGCTTCTGTGCTTTCTGGTGCTTGTGCTTTTTCGGTCGCATTTATATGCTTTTCTGTCGCGGCGGAGGTTTCGCGTACCGCTTTTGCTTCCGTCGGCTGTTCAGCCTGTGTCGCGGTGACGGTCGGGACAATAGGGGAGGGGCTGACGGGCGGCTCGAATTTGACGATATTGCCGAAGTACGCGGCGCTTGCCGCGCCTGCCAGCACAACGCTCGCGGCGATGGCGGCATAGCGCATCTTTGCCTGTGAGGATACAGTTTTTGCTGCGCGCAGCTTTGCCGCCGCCAAAGCCGCTTCGATCGCGCTTTCGGATACGTGTATTTGATCGATCGCTAATGTGTAGACATTTGTTTTCATAGCGGACTCCTTTCGTTATTCTGCTTCTGTCAGCAGTTTTTTGAGCTGATCTCTCGCGCGCCGCAATCCCGATTTGACGGTGTTGACGTTCATGCGCAGGAGTTGCGCGATCTCGCTGACAGTGTACTCTTCATAATAATATAGGTAAATGATGTTTCTGTAGCTTTCCGACAGGCTCTGCAATTCCGCCATGATCTCAGGGGGCTTTTCCGCTTTGAGTTCCTCGTAATCGTCGATGCTCTTGCGGTTCCTTCGCCAAAAAGAACGGCTCAGATCACGGCATTTGTTGATCGTGACGCGGATCAGCCAGCTTTTGAGGTGCTCTTCCTCCTCGGGGAGCTTCTTCGTGAGCAGGACCAAGCAGACCTCCTGCAGGATATCGTCCGCGTCGGCGGGATCGTCAAGATTATGCAGAGCGACGCGGTAGATCATATCCGCGTATCGTCGGAAGACGGCTTCAGCCTTTTCGGTACCGATTTTCTGACCCACTTCCATGCTCCTTGTTTTCTGAAGTTTATAAACAGATAATATACTGTCACCCTTAATACGAATGGGAACGGCGCTTTGGGTGCATTGGTTGGAAAATATTTTATCTAATACTAATCCTTGATAAAAAGATTTAATCAGATATTAGTGATATATTTCGGATAGCGCGACGGGAGACGCAGACAGGCTGGCGCCTGTCAAGAGCGCAATAGATGATAAAGGTTTTTATTAAGGATTAGTATTATCATAGCATGATGTGATAAAGGGTACAACAGAAAATAGATTTATTCAAAAAAGTCATTGCGAGGGCTTTAGCCCGTGGCAATCTCAACCGATAAAAAAGCGTTAAATACCCGCCTGAGCATAGAGAGAGTAAAGTGTCCGGCGGACGTTTTAGCGCTTGCATCTGGGAAGTTCATGGAAATAATTGACGTTTTTTCGGGAAGTTGCATAGTTTTATGCAACTTTTTTTCTTATCTCGGCATAGGTGGAGGTGATTATTTGATTACTATCCAAAACGGGAAATTATTGATCCCTGACAACGATCGTTTTGTCGGATTCGCAGGCGACAATGCGGTCAACGTAAAAGAGTTTGTATTGATGAATGAGGTCGATACAAGCAGTGACTACACGCTTTGTCTGCGCTTTGACGACGATACCGTGCGTACTGTCCCGCTCACAGCGTCAGCCGACGGCGGCAATACGGTGCTGACATGGGAGATCTCTCAGGAGCACATCTACGCCTCGGGTATCGTTCAGGCACAGGTGAAGATCGCCGACAGCGACGGCGTTATCGAGCATACCACCAAGGACTTTTTCCTCATCGGTTCTGCGGTGGAGCTCGACGAATACGGCGGCGAAGAGGAATATGTCACACCCTCACAGATGATGAATAGTATACAACAGGCGCTGCAGACGGTGACAATGACCTCTCCTTATGTCGACGAGGATGGCTACTGGTGTATCTATGATACGCAGGCGGGCGAATATGTCCGCACCCCGTATCACGTCAACGGCATCGCGCCCGACAGCGCCATGAGCGACAGCAGTGACAACACCGTCTCCAATGCGACCATCAAGCGGTATGTGGATACGAAGGCGACCGACTGCAATACCTTCTCCACCGCTTACACGGATATGAAAAATTCCGATAAGGTATCCACTACGCGTAAGATCGCGCAGATGCCGTTATCCTCGGATATATCTGCTGCTGATTTGATGGCTGCGCTTCTTCCTCTGTCATACAGAACGAATATCACGCCCAACAACAGCGGTACCCGTGGACAGCTCGGTATCGGATTAGTCGGCGAGGTATATTTCTGCAACGCTGACGACCACTGGGTGCACCTCGCGGCGTATGAGGATCTGTATGAGAAGATGAACCTGATCGCCGAGGTGAGCAGTGACGAGGTCGATCAGGTCGAGGACGGCAATATGTTCTTTTATAACGGGACGCTGTATGTGAAGTTCGACGGCGCTGATATCGCGGTCGCGAAAGCTAACGACGTCTACACCAAGGCGCAGATCGATTCGATGATCGGAGACGTAGAGACCCTCCTTGCCGCGATTTAAAGGAAAAGGAGGATGTGACTGTATGCGAAAAGAACAACTGAAAAACTGGTTCAAGGCGGCTCTGATCAGAGCGCTGAGAACCTTCGCGCAGACTGCCGCGGCGACCATCGGAGCGGCGGCGCTGATCTCTGACGTGAGCTGGGTGCAGGTGCTGTCAGCCTCCGCTCTCGCCGCTGTGCTGTCGCTTCTGATGAGCGTCGGCGGTCTGCCGGAAGTGAAGGAAGGCGAATAAATGGCAGTAAGCGCGGATAAGATCCTCAGTATTGCCTGTGCCCAGATCGGCACGAAGGCGACCAATATCAAGAAGTGCAAATATAACACCTGGTATTACGGTACGGTGGTATCGGGCAGCGGCTATGACTGGTGCGAGACCTTTGTGCAGTGGGTGTTCCATGAGGCGGGTGCCTCCTCTCTGCTGTATACCAAAACCGCCAACTGCGGTTATGCCGCAAAGGCGTTTCAGGATCACGGCAGACTGGTGACGTCGGGCTTCAGACGCGGCGACGTCGTATTCTTCCACTGGACGAACGAGCGCTCCACCTTAGTCCCCGGCACCTATGTCAGCGACCATGTCGGCATCATCGAAAGCGTGAACGGAGACAATACGATCACGACGATCGAGGGCAACACGGGCTCGTCATCCAACGGCGAGGTCATGCGCCGCGTGCGCTCGCTCTCTGTCGTGTCGTGCGCGGGCAGACCCGCTTACGGAGATGCTCCCGATACTTCGGGCTATCCCGAAGTAACCTATCGTGTGCGCTCCGGCGGCAGATGGCTGCCGTATGTCACCGATCTGAGAGATTACGCGGGCGTGACGGGAGAAGCGATCACCGACGTTGCGGTGAAGGTTTCCGAAGGCTCTGTCAGATACAGAGTCCACGTTAAGGACGGCGGTTGGCTGCAGTATGTGACGGGCTGTGATATCTCGGACGACCGCAACGGCTACGCGGGCGACAGAAGACCGATCGACGCGATCGAGATTTATTATGACACTCCCGAATCGGTCAGAAGAAAGTACGGCTTTCTCAAAGCCAAGTACCGCGTCGCTCCCATCGGCAACTATTACTATGACTGGCAGTATGACGATGAAACGTCGTCGGGTCAGGACGGTTACGCGGGAAAATTCGGCAGAAAGCTCGATTGGCTCCAGATAACGCTGTCTGACTAACTTAAGATGTGTAAGCGGTATATCGTGCATTTTGTACGATATGCCGCTTTTCTGTTTGTCGGATATTCACAAAGAATGAGGGAAATCGAAATGAAAACAGTTGATTAATTCGAAGAAATCTATTGACAAACTCCCTTAGGTGATGGTATGATATAGCTAACATTGAGTTACTATATTTCATGGAGATGATTACGATGAAAAAGTTATTCTGTATCGCAGTTGTAGTATTAATGCTTTGCTCTTTCGTTCTGTCAACCGCTGCTTTGAGCAGTCCTCAGGAAACAGAACATCCCACCACTCCTTCCGCTACCACTTCCGGTAATCCCGACAAGACCTCTCCCAAGACCGGCGACCCCACTCTGATGATCCTCGGTCTGGCGGCTCTCGGCATCGGCGCAGGCGCTGTAGCGGTGAAGAAGATCAAAGAATAAACAATTGCTGATTCGGCGGCAGCCTTTACGGTTGCCGCTTTTTTCTTTGCTCTTTTTCATAATATCGCTTAACGGGGATGGGGAAGAAATACCCCCATCATGCAGGAGAAATCTCCCGCTTTTTTCTTAATGATCATTAAAAAACAATACGGTCGTTATTTATCACATTACCATAACAGAGTGAAAATGGTAATTTGTGCAAGTTGGGTATTGACTTTAACGTGCTAATACGATAAAATAATTGACGTTGTACTGTCGACGGGCGTCGGCAGGATCATTAATGATTATGGAGGAAATATCATGAAGAAGATTATTGCTTTGGCTTTGGCTCTGCTGATGGTCGGCGCTGTACTGGTTGCTTGCGGCGGTTCTCAGACCACTACCGCAGACGCTACAAAAGATTCCGCACCGACTGCCGCAAAGGGCTCCGATCTCGAGGCTGTACAGGCTAAGGGTAAGCTGATCGTCGGTATCACCGACTTTGAGCCGATGGATTATCAGGACGAGAGCGGCAAATGGATCGGCTTCGACGCTGATATGGCTGCGGCTTTCGCTGAGAGCCTCGGCGTAAAGGCTGAGTTCGTTGAGATCGACTGGGACAACAAGGTCCTCGAGCTTGACGGCGGTACCATCGACTGCGTATGGAACGGTATGACCCTGACCGATGAGGTCACTTCCGCAATGTCCTGCTCCGATCCTTACTGCAACAACGCTCAGGTCGTTGTCGTCAACAAGAACGTCGCTGACAAGTATGCTCAGGCTGACGCTTGCAAGGAGCTGAACTTCGCTGTTGAGAGCGGTTCCGCAGGTCAGGAACAGGCTACTGCTTACGGCTTCAAGTTCACCGAGGTCAAGGATCAGGCTACCGCGCTGATGGAGGTTGCTTCCGGCGCTTGTGACGCCGCGATCATCGATTCCCTGATGGCTGCCGCTATGGTAGGCGAGGGCACCGGTTATGAGCAGCTTACCTACACTGCTTCCCTCAACTCCGAGGAGTACGGCGTAGGCTTCCGCAAGGGCTCCGATCTGACCGCTAAGCTCAACGAGTTCTTCGCTGCGGCTAAGGCTGACGGCTCTATGGAGAAGGTAGCTGAGACCTACAAGGTCCAGGCTGCGCTGATCAAATAATCAGATCATTATAAAGATATTTTCGAAAGACAGAGGGCGCTACCGCTCTCTGTCTTTTGGGGATTACAGGGATATGTCATAAGTATAATACGGCTGAGATTTTCGTTGTATTTATGACATATCCCCCGAAAAGTAATTTGCAAGAGGTTTATCTATGAACGGATTTATGGAACAGTTTCCTATCGTATTTCAGGCGCTGAATGTGGGCTTTTTACAGACGCTCAAGCTGTTTGGCGTGACCCTGCTCGGCGCGCTGCCGCTGGGACTTTTGATCTCCTTCGGCTCTATGAGCAAGTTTAAGCCCTTGTCGGGTCTGATCCGCACCATCGTATGGATCGTCCGCGGTACGCCGCTGATGCTCCAGCTTCTGATCATCTTCTATTTTCCGGGTCTTGTATTCGGTCAGCAGTTGTGGGGCGGCGGAGAGAACGGCAGATTCTTTGCCTCCGCGATCGCTTTCATTCTCAACTACGCCTGCTATTTCTCTGAGATCTACCGCGGCGGTATCCAAGGCGTTCCGCACGGACAGCAGGAGGCGGGTCTGGTGCTCGGTCTCTCCAGAAGCCAGATCTTCTTCAAGATCACCCTTTTGCAGATGATCAAGCGTATCGTGCCTCCCATGTCCAACGAGATCATCACACTCGTCAAGGATACCTCCCTCGCGCGTATCATTGCGCTGCAGGAGGTCATCTGGGCAGGTCAGGCGTTTATGAAAGGCTCTCAGGGCATCTCCGGCGCGATCTGGCCGCTGTTCTTTACAGGTGCTTACTATCTTGCTTTCTCAGGTATCCTGACTCTGCTGTTTGGCTGGATCGAGAAAAAGCTGAGTTATTTTAAGGCGTAAGGAGGCAGCGTTATGGCTATATTGGAAGTCAAGAATATTTGTAAGAGCTTCGGCCGCAACCACGTGCTCCGCGGTATCGACTTTACCCTGGATAAGGGCGAGGTCCTCTCGATCATCGGTTCTTCGGGATCGGGCAAAACAACCCTGCTCAGATGTCTGAACTCGCTGGAATTTGCCGACGAGGGTCAGATCATCGTCAACGGTGAGGCGATTTTTGACGCGTCGATCAATAAGCGTCCGTCCGAGAAGGAGCTGCAGCAAAAGCGCCTGCATTTCGGACTGGTGTTCCAGAACTTCAACCTCTTCCCGCAGTACAGCGTGCTCGAGAATCTGACTCTCGCGCCGAGACTGCTGACGAAGGACAGCAAGGAAGAGATCGAAAGCTATGCCCTTGAGCTGATCGAAAGCGTGGGCTTGAAAGAGAAGGTCAACAGCTACCCCTGTGAGCTTTCGGGCGGACAGCAGCAGCGTGTGGCGATCGCCAGAGCACTCGCGATGAAGCCGAATATCCTCTGCTTTGACGAGCCGACCTCGGCGCTCGACCCCGAGCTGACGGGCGAGGTACTGAAGGTCATCCGCTCGCTTGCGGACAAAAAGATGACGATGATCATCGTCACCCACGAGATGACCTTCGCGCACGACGTTTCCGACAAGATCATCTTCATGGACGGCGGCGTGATCGCCGAGCAGGGCTCTCCCGAGATCCTCGAGCATCCGAAGAGCGAACGTCTGCAGGCGTTCCTGACGTCGTTTTGATGCATATAATCCTGCATAAATGCATAAGACGGTATTAAAATGTCCATATTTCGGACTTGTGAAAATCCGCTTCTTGTTCATTTGTATAAAAATGGCATAGTTATGCGAAATAGCCTTGCTAAAAAATACAAATTGTTGTATATTGAGTAAGGTTTGAAATAATCAATTTTTTCAACGAAATGAGGTAAATGAAATGAAAAAGATTTTAGCTATCGTTCTGGCTGTCGCGATGATCGCTTCCGTTGCGATGCTCGCAGGCTGCGGCCAGTCCAAGCAGAATGACGCTGCGGCTACCGCTGACAGCGCGAAAGAGACCCTGACCATGGCTACCAACGCTTACTTCCCGCCCTATGAGTACTATGAGGGTGACAAGATCATCGGTATCGACGCTGAGGTCGCTCAGGCGATCGCTGACAAGCTCGGCATGGAGCTCAAGATCGTTGACATCGAGTTCGATTCCATCATCACCGGCGTACAGACCGGCAAGTACGACATGGGTATGGCGGGTATGACCGTTACCGATGAGAGAAAGCAGTCTGTTGACTTCTCCGACAGCTACGCTACCGGTATCCAGAGCGTTATCGTTCCCGAGAACAGCCCCATCACTTCCGTAGACGATATTCTCGCTGAGGGCGCAACCTACAAGGTCGGCGTACAGCTCTCAACCACCGGCGACATCTATATCTCCGATGACCTCGGCGACGCTGCCGCTGAGCGCGTCACCCAGTTCCAGACCGGTAACGACGCTGTTGCCGCTCTGTCCTCCGGTAAGGTCGACGCTGTCATCATCGACAACGAGCCCGCAAAGAGCTATGTTGCGGCTTCTACCGGTCTGAAGATCCTCGACACCGAGTATGTTTCCGAGGATTACGCGATCTGCTTCGCCAAGGACAACACCGCGCTCAAGGACAAGGTCAACGGCGCTCTCAAGGAGCTCATCGCTGACGGCACCGTCAAGGGCATTGTCGACAAGTACATCTCTGCAAAATAATCAATATGATTTGACCGACTCAGGGCGGATTCTTCCGCCCTGTTTCTGTGTATCTTGGGAAATGGTTTTAGAATGAAAAAGAAAAGAATTATCGCTTTTATCGTCTGCGCCGTGCTGCTGATCGGCACCATGATGTGCTTCTGTCTGTCGGCAGGCGCCGCAGAGACCGCCTCTTCGGGCGGTGAACAGGTCAGCGGCACATGGTTCGATGATATCGCCGCTCAGTTCAAGCTGAATTTCATCGAAAAGGATCGCTGGAAGTCGATGCTCGGCGGTCTGGGCAATACCTTGAAGATCACCTTCTTTGCCGCGCTTCTCGGTGTGGCGATCGGTATCGTCATTGCCGCCGTCCGCACGACCTATGACAACAACAAAGAGAATATGAAACACAGCAAGAGCGTCGGCTACTATGTGCTCGGATTTTTCAACGCAATCAGTAAGATCTATTTGACCGTGATCCGCGGCACACCTGTCGTCGTACAGCTGTTGATCATCTACTTCATCATCTTCGCTTCATCCACCAACGATATCATGATCGCGACCCTCGCCTTCGGTATCAACTCGGGCGCGTACGTCGCCGAGATCCTGCGCGGCGGTATCATGTCCATCGACAAGGGACAGTTCGAGGCAGGTCGTTCGATCGGCTTCAACTACGTCCAGACGATGTATTACATCATCATTCCGCAGGTGTTGAAGAACGTGCTTCCCACCCTGCTCAATGAGTTCATCGCACTGCTCAAGGAGACCTCTGTCGCGGGCTACGTCGGCGTTATGGATCTGACCCGCGCGGGCAACGCTATCCGCGGCGCGACCTTCTCCGCGTTTATGCCGCTGATCGCGGTCGCGCTGATTTATCTGGCGATCGTCCTCATTTTGACGAAGATCGTCGGTGTGATTGAAAGGAGGCTGCGTAAGAGTGAGCGATAATGTACTGATCAAGGTCAACGACCTGAAAAAGCATTTCCGCGAGGGCACCATTCACGCGCTTGACGGCGTGGATATGGAGATCAGCCGCGGCGAAGTCATCGTTATCATCGGACCCTCGGGCTCGGGTAAGTCCACCTTCCTGCGTTCGCTGAATCTTCTGGAGCTTCCGACCTCGGGCGAGATCATCTTTGACGGCGAGGATATCAACGCCCCTCACGTCAATATCAATAAGCACCGCCAGAAGATGGGCATGGTGTTCCAGCACTTCAACCTTTTCCCGAATATGACCGTCCTGCGCAATATGACCCTCGGTCCGCAGAAGCTGCTGCATAAATCCAAGGAAGAAGCCGAGAAGAAGGCGCGCGAGCTGCTTGAGCGCGTCGGTCTGACCGACAGAGCGGACGCCTATCCCTCCCAGCTCTCGGGCGGACAGAAGCAGCGTATCGCCATCGTGCGCGCGCTGTGCATGGAGCCTGATGTCATGCTCTTTGACGAGCCTACCTCCGCGCTCGACCCCGAGATGGTCGGTGAGGTACTGGACGTTATGAAGGAGCTTGCGAGAGAGGGCATGACCATGGTGGTCGTTACCCATGAGATGGGCTTTGCCCGCGAGGTGGGTTCCCGCGTCGTCTTTATGGACGGCGGCAAGATCATCGAGGAGGGCACTCCCGAGCAGATTTTTGACGCTCCGCAGAGCGACCGACTCCAAAACTTCCTCGCAAAGGTTCTGTAATGATCAAAACTTCAGCCCGCGGACGCTTCGCGGGCTTGATTTATTTTTTCGGTTATGATATACTAACCATTGTATGTGAAAGAAGTTAACGAAATTTGGAGATAGATAATGGATGATTTAAAGAAAGTCGTAGCGGGAAATATCATCAAGCTGCGAACCTCGATGAATCTGACACAGGCACAGCTCGGCGAAAAGCTCAACTACTCTGACAAGAGTATCTCAAAGTGGGAGAGAGGCGAGTCGGTGCCCGATGTCTTTGTGCTGAAAACGATCGCGGATATGGCGGGCGTTACGGTGGATTATATCATCACGCCGCACGATCCCGACGAAGAAGTGCAGATCGAAGCAAAGGGGCCTCGGGACAGCCGTCGCTTCATCACGCTGACGGTGCTCGCGGGTATCTGGGCGCTGGCGGTGCTTGTGTTTGTTGTGCTTTGGCTGTGCGGGATCTTCAACTGGCTGGTATTCATCTACGCGATCCCCGTTTCGCTGATCACCCTGCTGGTGCTCAACTCTGTCTGGGGCGACCGAAGATGGAATCTGTATATCATATCGGGTCTTGTATGGGGCATCATCTGCTCCATCTATCTGACCGCGATCAAGTTCAATTGGTGGCAGCTCTTCCTTTTGGGTATCCCCGCGCAGATCATCATCATCTTTGCGTTCTCCATCAGGAGAAGGCCGAAAAAAACAGTAAATAACTGAGTTTCTACTGAGAGTAGAGCCGCCGCCGCGGCGCTCTACTCTTTTCTTTTTGCCCGTAGAATGGCGCAGGGGAACAGTAGATTGAATATAGATCGGAATAGATTGCAATTTGACGGCGACGGGGTAAAATGGTAAGTATGAAGCTATACCCGCATTGAAGGAGTGTTTACTATGAGTTATATTATCAGTACATGTACTACCGCCGATATGACAAAGGAGATGTTTGAAAAGCTCGACGTCCGCTATATCGGTTTCCATTTTGTCGTCAACGGCAAGAGTTATACCGACGATCTGTATAACGAAATGAGCGCGAAGGAATTCTACGGACATATCCGCAACGGCGCGGATACCTCGACCTCACAGGTATCTGTCGGCGAATATGTCGACTACTTCCGCGAGCTGCTCGAAGAGGGCAAGGATATCCTGCATGCCTGCCTGTCCTCGGGTATCTCCAACACCGTCCAGAGCGCGAACGCCGC
The DNA here is from genome assembly GCA_902798755.1 of uncultured Ruminococcus sp. GTDB lineage: Bacteria > Bacillota > Clostridia > Oscillospirales > Acutalibacteraceae > Ruminococcoides. The sequence continues at coordinate 30,278 of CADBYC010000026.1, forward strand.
AGCTGAGATGCTGAAGGCGGAGTACCCCGACAGAAAGATCTATATCGTCGATTCTCTCTGCGCATCCTCGGGCGCGGGTCTGTACATGACCCTGCTTTCTCAGAAACGCGCCGAGGGCATGGATATCGACTCGCTGTATCAGTGGGCGCTGGAGAACCGCCAGCAGGTACAGCACTGGTTCTGCTCTACCGACCTGACATACTACATCAAGGGCGGCAGAGTGTCCAAGGTCAGCGGAATCTTAGGCGGTATCTTCGAGATCTGCCCCCTGCTGTGCGTCAGCCCCGAGGGTAAATTAAAGGTCATCTCCAAGATCCGCACCAAGAAGAAGGTCCTGACCGCTTTGGTCGATAAGATGGAGCAGTACGCTGTCGGCGGCAAGAGTTACAACGGCTTGTGCTATATCTCCAACTCCGACTGTCTTGAGGACGCGGAATTTGTCCGCGATGAGGTCCTCAGACGCTTTAAGAACGTCAAGGAGGTCCCGATCTTTGATATCGGCACCACCATCGGCTGTCATACCGGCACCGGTACCGTCGCGCTGTTCTTTACGAGCAACGACGAGAGAGAGGACGAGCGATGAACGCCGCTCAGGCGCTGTCCGGTGACCTCAAGGCTGAGAGAAGGAAATACAAGACCCAACTGCCCGACTATACCCGCGGCGAGGAGATCACCAACATGATCACTCATATCCTCGGCGCGCTGTTCGCGGTAGCGGCGATCCCGATATTGGTCGTGACCGCGGCAAACCATCACAATCCGTGGGCGATCGTGTCCGGCTCGATCTACGGCGCGACCCTGTTGATCATGTTCACGGTGTCGAGTATCTATCACGGCTTGCCTGTCGGCAACGCAAAGCGCGTCATGCGCGTGATCGATCACTGCGACATCTATTTCCTGATCGCGGGCACGTACACGCCGATTCTTTTGACGGCGATACGGCCGCTCAATCCCGAGATGGCGTGGTCGATCTTCGGTGTGGAATGGGCGCTGACCGCGATCGCTGTCACGCTGAACGCGATCGATCTCAAGCGCTTTGAGAAGGTCTCCATGGTCTGCTACATCGGTATGGGCTGGTGCGTGATCGCGGTCGTCAAGCTCACGATCGAGGCGATGACCCTGCCGGGCTTTCTGCTCCTGCTCTTTGGCGGGATCGCGTACACGATCGGTGCGGTGCTGTACGGCTTGGGCAAAAAGATGCGTTATATGCACTCTCTCTTCCATGTCTTTGTCATCATCGGAAGCGTATTACAGTTCTTTGCCATCTTGCTTTACGTCATATGAATAGTTGTATGTAAAATCAGCTCCTCCGTTTCGGGGGAGCTGTTGTCATATGTATCTGTAATTTATCATATCCATATACAAAATATAGGATGTGATGGAATGTACAGATTTGCTTCATTTATCGTGGTGTTTTTGCTGTTGGCGAGCACGATCACGGCGATCTCCGCCGCGATGTATATCGAGCCTGAGCCGCCGACATTAACACAGGAATCAACAGAAGCGGCAGTGGCAATGACTGAGCCGCCGACGGAAGAACCGACAAAGCCGATCCCTACGCTGGCGCAGGTGGACGAACATACGGGGGATAACGCGGACTATACGCCGAGGGTCAGCCCTCCCGATAAGGAGAACCCCTGCTATTATTCCTCAGAGAATATCTTTTACGCTTCCGATTACGGTATGCCCAACTGTACCTGTTACGCGTGGGGCAGAGCCTATGAGCTCAACGGAGAAAAGCCCGAGCTCTCTCCCTATGACGCGTGTACCTGGTATCCGTACAACGCCGAGAACGGTATCTATGATTACGGTGACGAGCCGAAACAGGGCGCGATCGCCTGCTGGGCATACGCCGACGGCGGTTCTGGTCATGTGGCGGTGGTAGAGGACGTTGACGACGATTCGGTGCTGTTGTCCAACTCCGCCTACAGCGGCGACGAGTTCTACATGGACACCGTCCCTGTCAACGATCCCTCCGCAGGACGGGATAACTGGATATTCCAGGGCTATATCTATGTGAACCAATGAAAAAGAGCTATCCTCAGCGGGATAGCTCTTTGTATATGCTTGATCAATATTTTATATTTGCCAGCGCTCTCTGCATCAAGGTGCAGTCAGTAACATCCGTTACACCGTCGTTGTTGTAGTCGGAGAAGCGCAATTCCGTTTCATCTAAATCATAGATTTTCGCGAGATATCGCGCGGCATAGGTGACGTCGATGATGGTGAAGCTTCCGTCGCGGTCAACGTCGCCCGCTTTTTCGTCGCTGGTGCAGAGCGCTTTGATGACGAAGGTGCCGCCAATGGCGTCGTCCATTTTATTTTTATAAAAATCCATCAGATCCGTCGCCGTGGTATTGTAACCGATCAGATAGCTCTGACCGTATTCGGATTCGGGAGTGAACAGAGGTTTGCCGCCCGAGGTGAGCCATTCGTCAACGCCGATGTTGATGTCGGTATTGCCGTTTTTCTCGATCGTGATACCGATCGCTCCCTTTTTCTGAGGAGCGTTGAAGCCGTAGCAGTCAGCAGAGATATATCCCTGATGTTCGATTGTTCCTTTTGCAAGCAACATCCACTGAGAGGAATCGGAAACAGGTACGCCGCTTTCGGATACGGGAATGTAATATACGGAGTAGGACGAGCCCTCGGAGGTGGATTCAAAGACGACCTTGTCGATGTTGTGATAACCGTCCGAGAAGTCGAATACATTCGCGTAGGTCATCTTTGTCTGGTTGGGGCGTATCTGCTGAACGTAGTTGAATTCGTAGGTCGCGCCGAAAACTTCATTCTGTTGAATCTTCACGTTTGCGTTCATCGGAGAGACTCCTGTGATCGCGTAGCGCGGACCGAAACGGGAGTCAAAAAGGTGAACGTCCTCATAAGAGATCCAGAAGTAGCCGCCGCTGCCCCAGCCGCTGCCCCAGCTGTTTTTGCACAGCCATGCGCCGGGAGAAGAGGGACGGTGACCGCTGACAAAGTTCGCGGCCGCGTAACTGTCATCCCAGCCGACGATCTCGATCGCGTGACCGTTGAGCTGATTGGTCGCAAGGGAGTTGCCGTCATAGCAGTAAGATGCGGTATCGGCGTTGAGATATGAGCCGTCATAATGGAAGTTGCCGATGACGCCGCCGTACTGATAAACAGCGGCTTTGACGGTATCGCGGTCGTCAACGTCCAGATAGATAACGGAGCTGACCGCCTGATAGGGATAGAGGCTATCCATCGTTTTGAAATCATCGACGGTTTTGCTTTCGTCAAAAAGCGCGTTGTCGATACAGCCGAAGGATGTCAGATATCCCAGCGCGATATAAGGGTATCCTGCCACGTCATAGGTACGCTGCCAGCCCTTTCCGTCACTGCGGGTAGTGCCCCAGTAGTTCATGTGCATGGTAGAAAGGTGAAATGACGGCAGTTTATTTTTGAGCAGCAACGATTCGAGCGTAGCGGTCGAGCTGTAAGCCCAGCAGGTATTGTATCGCTGTTGACGAACAGGTGTAGTATATCCCAGCTCAGCGGAGCTGTACGCGCTCGGGAGCGGTTCGTCCGCTTCCAATGTACCGCCGACCTCAGCATAATCCGCGGCGACGATCGCCGCGTCTACCTGCGCGCCTGTCTCGGCGGTCTCGATCTCAGCCGCTCCCGCGGAGATCGCCGCGGAAGTGATCATTATACCGCTGAGGAACAGCGCGAGTATTTTTCGTATCAAGTGGATTCCTCCGTTCAGAGATAGATTTTCGCTTGTATCATATCACATATTTATACATCATAATGTTAACACATTTTTTACTGAATGTAAATAAATACTTTGCGCATAATAAAGGAAAAAGCGAAGGGATTGACACAAACGGAACGCAGGACAGACCTCGCGGTAGAAGAACGCGAGCTATTGGGAGAAGATATCAAGGGGGTACGGTACAGCAAGGAGGAAATCGAGGGCTTGCCCATCGAACGGCTCCATATCGGGACACAGCGCGCGGGTCAATTGCTCAAAAAGCCCGTCGGCACCTATATCACCGTAGAGCTACCGCCGCTGACGGACAGCATCCGCGATACCGACAGCCGTGTCAAGGCGCTGTCGGAGGAGATACGCCGCCTGCTCCCCGTAAACGGATTGGTGCTGATCGCGGGACTGGGCAACGTGGAGATCACACCCGACGCCTTGGGACCGAAGGCGGCTTCTAAGGTACTCGCGACCCGCCATATACAGGGGGAGATCGCCCGTTCTACGGGGCTCGATAAGCTGCGGGCGGTAGCGGTCGTGAACACAGGCGTGACGGGTCAGACGGGGATCGAGACGGGCGAGCTGTTACAAGGCGTCATCAAGAATATCCGACCCTCGGCGGTGATCGCGGTGGACGCGCTCGCTTCCCGACGGCTCGAACGGCTGGGCTGTACCGTGCAGATCTCCGATACGGGTATCGCTCCCGGCGCGGGAGTCGGCAACAGGCGGATCAGGATCGATCAGGACACGATGGGCGTCCCTGTGATCGCCGTCGGGGTGCCGACGGTCGTGGACGCGCTTACGCTCGCGTTCGATCTGCTCGATATCAGCGACGAAAAAGAGGGCAGAGAGCTGTCCGACGCCGTCTCTCCGCAAGGCAGGAGCATGGTCGTCACGCCGAAGGAGATCGATCTGCTGATCGATCGCGCCGCGCACCTGATCTCGCTCGCCATCAATATGGCGCTGCAAACAGATATCGACACAGAGGACTTGTTGGATCTGCTGTAACCATAAAGCCGTCATATCTTTTTGTCGGCGCGCATATGCTGTACCAATACGTGCAAAAGGTGAGAGAATGAAGAAGCAGTATTGGAAAACAGCAGTTACCATCGTTATGCTGACGCTGATCATGGCGGTATGCCTGAGTATGGCGGTCTATCGCGCGGCGTCCTGTATGGCTCTCTCGGATGAAGCGGCGCTGCTCTCGGGCAAGCTGAGCTTTGTCAACGGAAACGCGCGAAATGTTTCCCGTGAAACATTTGCTGACGAAAAGCCGACAGAGCAAAGCGTGACAAGACCGCTTTCGGAAACGCCGACCGCACCTGTCGAAACAGCCGAAAAGCCGCAGGATATTTCTTACAGCGGCGACACATATCCTGTCAAGGCGCTCAAGATCAGCAACGGCAACATGAGCTATGATAATATCCTGATCCGCAATACGACGGACGTCGATCTGGACGTCGAGTCGCTCTTGTCGGCGGACCTGCCCTTTTCTCTTGAAGATAATCACGAGGTACAGGTGCTTGTTTATCATACCCATACCTGTGAGCGGTATCTGACGGAGGATAACGGCGAGTATTATGAGGACTACTATCCGCGTTCGACCGACGGTGACTTGGGCGTTGTCGCGGTAGGGGAGAAGCTCGTCGAGACCCTCAAAGAGCACGGTATCGGCGCGGTGCATGATACCACGCTCCATGACTATCCGTCCTATGAGGGCTCCTACGCCCGATCATGGGAGACCATCTGCGCATATAAGGAAAAGTATCCGTCCATCAAGGTGACCATCGACCTGCACCGCGACTCGATGACGACCGACGAGGGCGTGAAGTATAAGCCGACCTTCGAGCATGATGGCGACAAAGCGGCTCAGATCATGATCATGGCGGGGTGTGACAGCGACGGCGGGTTCGACTTCTGGGACGAGAACCTGATCTTTGCTATGCAATTGCAGAAGAAATGCGAGGATATGTTCCCCGATATGACCCGACCGCTGAACTTCGGCGAGTACACCTACAACATGAATTTCAACAACGGCTCGCTTCTGATCGAGGTGGGCACCGACGTCAATACGGTGGAGGAAGCGGCTCGGTCAGGCGGGTATCTTGCCGACGCGCTGGCAGCTTTACTTCGTCCATAGAATTATCATTATTCATAGTCAAAAGAAAATGGAACGCGGATTCCCCGCAGATTAGGCATAATGTCGAATTCATCGCCCCGGTCTTGCAAAAAGCCCGGGGCTTTGCTATAATATGACACGATAAAACAGACTCAACCGATCATGATTTTCGAGGTTTTGTATGAAGCGTCATCTGTTAAACAGGTTCATATCTTTCATGCTGATATTGTGCGTGATTTCTGCCTTTGGCGCGGTGACTGTCTACGCTGAGCCTGCACAGGAGCAAGGACAGAATCAACAGCAGGGTCAGGGACAGAATAATGAAGTCATTCCTGATACATCGCAGGAAGGAGCGCAGAATCAGCCCGAAGCGCAGGAACAGCAGGAAACACCTCAGGATCAACAGCAGGAGACCCCGCAGGAACAACAGGAAACTCCTCAGGAACAGCCTCAGCCGCAGGAAAACGAGTGGTACGATTATATCTACAGCTACGACGAGGACGCGGTCTCTTCTTATGTAGAACCCGAGCATCTCGGCGAACTGCCCGAGGTATCCTCTCAGCAGGTGGTAGAAGCGACCGCCGTACCGATGCCTACGGTAGCGGTATCCGACGCGTCGATGCTCTCCGGCATCGTGATGTGGCTGTGTGTTGTTTTAGGTATCGCGGTCGTGGTCGGCGTGCTGGTGTCCAAGCGTACCCGCCGCCGCGGAGCATAAAGGCTCCCTTTCCTAAGGGAGCTGTCACCTTCAGGTGACTGAGGGTTTATTCAAACAGAGCGGAGCGACCACTGATGAAAATAGGAACAATCGAATTAGAGGGTCATGCCGCTTTAGCGCCGATGGCGGGCGTTGCCGACAGGGCAATGCGCGAGCTGTGTATGGAATTCGGCGCGGGTTACTGCGTGAGCGAAATGGTCAGCTCCAAGGGTATCGCTTACAACTCAAAGAAAAGCGCTGAGCTGATGGAAATCTCCGATACCGAACGCCCCTGCGCGGTGCAGATCTTCGGCACTGAGCCGGACACAATGGCGGACGCGGCGCGGTTCGCTCTGCGATACCGTCCCGAGGTCATCGATATCAATATGGGCTGTCCCGCTCCCAAGATCGCGGGCAGCGGTTCGGGAGCCGCTCTGATGCGCAATCCTGCGTTATGCGGCAGGATCGTACAAGCTGTCAGCCGCGCGGTGGATATTCCCGTGATGGTGAAGATCCGCGCGGGCTTTGACAAGGATCACCTCAACGCCGTCGAGGTCGCAAAAATCGCCGAGCAAAACGGCGCGCAGGCAGTGACCGTCCACGGCAGAACAAAGGAGCAGTTCTACGCTCCGCCTGTCGATTACGATATCATTCGAGAAGTCAAAAAGGCACTGTCGATCCCTGTGATCGGCAACGGCGATATCGTCGGCGCAAAGTCGGCGCAGTTTGTGATGGAATATACAGGCTGTGATTATCTGATGGTCGGCCGCGGCGCGCTGGGCAATCCGTGGGTGTTTCGTGAAATTAATGAATATTTCGATAAAGGAATTATAATTGATCCCCCGACATTGGATGAAAAATGCGATATCTTACTGCGGCATATCAAGTCCGCGGTAGAATATAAAGGCGAGTATGTCGGTATGCGCGAAGCCCGCAAGCACACCGCCTATTATCTCAAAGGCTTCAAGAACGCCGCTAAGCTGAGGAATCTCGCGTTCTCGATGGAAACGCTGTCAGACCTCGAAGAGTTGATCGGCGAGATCAGGAAAAGCAATTGCAAGTGATTGCGTTGATATAAATGGCAATAAATGGAAGAAACCCGTATATGAAAAACTATTTGGAGGTACAAAATGTACAAGGACTTAATGGATTCTATCGGATTTGTCAAGAACTATGATGAAGAGATCGGTGAGGCGATGGATAAGGAGCTTACCCGTCAGCGCCAAAACCTTGAGCTGATTGCCAGCGAGAACATCGTTTCTCCCGCGGTGATGGCGGCGATGGGTTCCGTACTCACCAACAAGTATGCCGAGGGTTATCCCTCCAAGCGTTACTACGGCGGCTGCTTCGCTGTTGATATCGCGGAGGATATCGCTCGTCAGCGCGCCTGCGAGCTGTTCGGCGCCGAGCATGCGAACGTCCAGCCCCACTCGGGCTCTCAGGCAAACCAGACCGTCTACTTCGCTATGCTCGAGCCCGGCGACACCGTCATGGGTATGAGCCTTTCCGAAGGCGGCCACCTGACCCACGGTTCACCCGTCAACCTCAGCGGCAAGTACTTCAACTTTGTCAGCTACGGCGTTGACCCCGTGACCCATCTGATCGATTATGATAAGGTACTCGAGATCGCCAAGGAATGCAAGCCGAAGATGATCGTCTGCGGCGCCTCCGCTTATCCCCGCACGATCGACTTCAAGAAGTTCCGCGATATCTGCGACGAGGTCGGCGCTCTGCTGATGGTCGATATGGCGCACATCGCGGGCCTGGTAGCGGGCGGTCAGCACGAGAACCCCGTACCGTACTCCGATTTTGTCACCACCACTACTCATAAGACACTCCGCGGACCCCGCGGCGGTATGATCCTGTGCAAGGAGAAACACGCCAAGGCGATCGACAAGGCGCTGTTCCCCGGTATGCAGGGCGGCCCTCTGATGCACATCATCGCCGCGAAGGCAGTTTGCTTCAAGGAAGCGATGCAGCCTGAGTTCAAGGAATACGCCGAGCAGATCGTCAAGAACTGCAAGGCGCTGGCTGACGGTCTGGTGGGGCGCGGTCACAAGCTCGTATCCGGCGGCACCGACAACCACGTCATGCTGATGGATCTGCGCGAGGACGGCGTGACCGGTAAGGAACTCGAGCACAACCTCGACGAAGTACACATCACCGTCAACAAGAATACCATCCCCGGTGAGCCGCTCTCTCCGTTCGTCACCTCCGGTATCCGTATCGGTACCGCGGCGGTCACCACCCGCGGGCTCAAGGAAGAGGATATGGACGTCATCGCCGAGTGCATCAGCCTCGTCATCAAGGACTTCGAGGGCAACAAGGAGACCGTCAACGCAAAGGTCGCGGCTCTGTGTGAGAAGTACCCGCTGTACGAGTAAGAAAATGAAAGGCCCCCTTTCCTAAGGGGGCTGTCGCGTCAGCGACTGGGGGTTGCTTCTTCTTTTCTTTGGCAACCCTCCGTCACTGACACAAGTGTCAGTGCCACCTCCCTTAGGAAAGGGAGGCTTTTACATTCCGGAGGAAAAACCATGAACACACCGCTTGCCGACAGACTGCGTCCCGAATCGCTCGATGATATCGTCGGTCAAAGAGAGCTCTTAGCTCCCGGACGACCGCTGAGAAAGATCATCGAAAGCGGCAATATCCCCAACTTAATATTTTACGGTCCGTCGGGAGTGGGTAAGACGACTCTCGCGTCTTATATCGCGCGGATCACGAACCGCAGCTTCAAAAAGCTCAACGGCACCACCGCTTCGACCGCCGATATCAAGGACATCGTGTCGTCACTGAACACCTTTGAGGGGCTGAACGGCGTGCTGCTGTATCTCGATGAGATCCAGTATCTCAACAAAAAGCAGCAGCAGACTCTGCTCGAGTTCATCGAGAACGGCTCCATCACCCTGATCGCCTCTACAACGGAGAATCCGTATTTCTACATCTATAACGCGATCCTCTCTCGCTCGACGGTTTTCGAATTCCGTCCCGTAGAGCCTGAAGAAGTTAAGAGAGCCATTGACCGCGCGATCCGCGTATTGAGCGAGGAAAAGGGGAAAGCGATCGACTTTTCCGATGAAGCGAAGGCGCATATCTGCTCCGCATGCGGCGGCGACGTGAGAAAGTCGCTCAACGCTGTCGAGCTTTGCGTGCTGGCAGGGGACGAGGGAGAGTTCATCAAGGTTGATGAAGAATTGGCGAAATCCCTGACCCAGCGTTCGGGCGCGCGCTATGACCGCGACGGCGATTCGCATTACGACGTGATCTCCGCGTATCAGAAGAGCATGCGCGGGTCGGACGTAGACGCGGCGTTGTTCTATCTGGCGCGTCTGGTGGAGGCGGGAGATTTGATCTCCGCGTGCCGCAGACTGGTCGTGTGCGCGTGCGAGGACGTGGGGCTTGCTTATCCTCAGATCATTCCGATCGTTAAATCTTGCGTGGATATCGCGATGCAGGTCGGCTTTCCCGAGGCGCGGATCCCGCTTGCCGACGCGGTGATCATGGTGTGCTTAGCGCCCAAGTCCAATTCGGGCGTGAACGCGATCTCCGCCGCACAGGAGGACGTGAGGAAGGGTCTCGGTCAAGTCGTTCCGCGACAATTGCAGAACGTCCATGCCGACGGCGAGGAACGCGACGTCAAGGGTCAGCACTATCTCTATCCCCACAGCTATCCGAACCACTGGATCGAACAGCAGTATCTGCCCGATGATCTTGTTGGTCATACCTACTACGATTTCGGAGACAATAAGACTGAACAGGCGTACAAAGCGTACTGGGAGCGTATCAAAAAGACTGATTGACAGTTTTGTGCATATATCGCATGAATGGCGCTTTGTGTTTGTGCAATAAAAACAGAAGAGTTACCCGTGGCAAACTTTCGGGCTTGCTGCGGGTATTGTTTTGCCTGTTTTATAGTGCATATTCACTAAAAAGCACCCGAAAATTTGTACAAGATAAAGAAAAGCATTATTCTGAATCAGAAAATAAAAATTGACATATTTATGTATAATTATCAGTAACTAGGATTAGTTAGATTAACATGAAAAGGAGGGAACTATCATGAGAGCAACAGGTAAACAGACGAAGCGGGCTGTCTCGCTGATTCTGTGTCTGGCGCTGCTTATCTCGATGCTGGCGTTTGCGTTGACCGTTCGCGCGGAAGAAGTAAACGACCTGACCGATACCGGCGCCGATACCTATTATCTGTGGGGTGAGAACAGCAATTCTCCGAATTTCAACGGGACTACCCCGACAGGTACCTTTACTTATGATAGCTCAAAAGGCTACTATTACTATGACCTTAGCGGGTCAAGCGGCGATTACTGCTTTGTGGTTTCGAAGATCTCGAATTCCGCGAATTCCGCAGTCAAGACGCCTGCTGTGCAAAAGATCGCCAGCGCAGGTTCCTACTACCTGTCCTCGGGTAACTACCACGGCTTCAACTGTCTCCATCTGTGGAATCCGAGCGGCGACACCATCCGTATCAGCTTCACTTCCGAAACAGCGGGTCTTACTGCTGTGAAGGCGGGCAGCGAAGCTCCCACCCAGGCGCCCACCACAGCGCCTAAGCCCACCACACCTCAGCCCACTCAGGGCGGCAGCACTACTCCGACGACTACTCAGCCGACCACTCCCAAGCCCACTCAGGGCGGTTCCACCACAGACAAGAGCTATATCTACTGTGAGAACGAGGCGGGCTGGTCATCGGTCACCGCGTATCTGTGGAACAGCTCGAGCGATTCTAACAAAGCTTGGCCGGGCGCCGCAATGACCAACATCGGTGGTAACGTCTGGCGTTATGAGCTGTCGAAGAGTTACAAGAACATCATCTTCAGTAACAACGGTCAGTCTCAGACGACCGACCTCACCTATCCCGGTGACGGCTACATCTGGAACAACAAGACCAATTCGTGGAGCATCTACGATACCTCTCCCTTGCAGGTGTCTTCCTTTGCGACCGATCTGGAGGCGCCTCAGTACAACGGCGTAGGCATCACCCTTTCGGCAGAAGCCGAGGGAGAGGGAACAGTCTACTACAAGTTCTCTGTCACCAACGGAAGCAGCACGACTGTTCTGTCCGATTTCAGTACCGCTAATAAGGCTCTGTGGACTCCTCAGACGGCAGGCACCTATACGCTGACCTATGATTTCAAGGACGCGAAGGGCAACACCAACCAGCGTACCAAGAGCTATGTGATCGAGGACGGCAGCACTGTTGTCGCTCCTTATATCAAGACCGTCACCCCGAACGGCGGCGACATCCAGAACAATTCAAATGTTCAGATCAAGGTCACGGCAGGCGGCGGTAACACCGGCACCAACCTGCTCTTTTATAA
>CADBYC010000027.1 GCA_902798755.1 uncultured Ruminococcus sp.
ATTCACGTACTTAGATAACAGAGCTTTCGGCGGACCATTAGCCTCGCGGTATCCAATCCACGTATAACAGACCGGCCAATTCCGATTCTTCTGTTACCGGCTCCTGTCACACGCCCTCTGCCTTTTTACATTTGTGACTTTTGCCTATTGACAAACGGTCACTACATAACAGTATTATATCCGCTGAAGATTCACTGTGATCCCTTCCCGAAACGCTCTTGACTTTTCATCGCGTTTCCGCAAAATATCGCGGCACCGTCACAGTGCCGCGATACGTTTCATTCCATATTGATTATTTCATGATACCGACCGTGTACTTGTAAGAGAGCACGCGGGTGACGGCGTCCTTGAGCTGCGTCTCGCTGATGGTGCCGTCCTTGACAGCCGCTAAAATGTCATTGTAAGCGGTCGCGTAATCCTTTACCAAAATCAGATCGTTGCCCGCTAATACCGCCTGTACGGCAGGCTTCTTGCCCTCCGCGTAAGAGGAATAGTCCGCGTCATCCAGCACGTCCGTCATGATCAGTCCCGAGAATCCGACGTTCGAACGAAGCTCCGTATGGATCGAAGGCGACAGAGCCGCCGTGTGAGCCGCGTCCAGATTCTTCACCAGTACGTTCGACATCATGATACAGTGCGCACCCGCGGCAGCGCCCTTCTTGAAGGGGGCATAATCCGTTCCACGGATCGTCTCGGCGGGACGGTCGTCCTCCACCGCGCCGACGCCTGTCACAGCGCTGTCAGGGATCGTACCGTAACCGGGGAAGTGGCTGAGCACGATAGATACGCCCTTCGCCTGATCGAACTTCGCCGCGTACTCCGCATAGGAAGATACGGTGTCCACGTCGTCACTGATCGAACGCGAGTACATGATCTGATCACCGCTTGAAGCCAGATCGATCACAGGTGCGATATTCATATTGAAGCCGACGCTTTTGAGCATCGTCGTCTTGCTGTCCTCTGCCTTCTGCACACCCTGCAGTCCGCTTGCCGCGAACTCCGTGCGCGGAGAGTTGAAGTCATATTCGGTGAACGATTCCAGATCGGAGATCGTCGTGTAGGTTCCGCCTTCCTCCTGTGCCGCGAGGATCGGCTTTACCTTTGCGTCAGCGCCTGCGGCAGTCAGAGCGGCAGTGATCTGCTCCGCCGTCATTCCTTGGAAGTTGTCGCTCTGAAACAGCATACCCGCCAGAGAGTACTGCGCCATCTGCGCCGAAGCGGTCGAGGAATCCGTGCAGATTCCCATGATCATCTGACCGACCATCTCCTCCTGTGTCATATCGGAGAGTGTGGTCGCCGCCTTATCCGCGCCGTCGGCAAAGATATTCGCCGTTTCTGCTACGATATCGTCGGGCTTAACCTTTGCCGCCTGTGTCGCTTCCTCAGCCGGCTTCGTCTCCACTACCGCCTCTGTCGCGACGGCTTCGGTCTTGGTGAAAACGTTATTGACCTGCATAAAGTGATACAGCGAGTAGCCAAAGATGCCGCCTGCCAATAGTATCAAAATGATAGAAATAATAACAAACTTTTTCATTTCAATCCTCCATTTACCCATCGCACCGATCCCGCATAATCTCCAAAAACAAGGTCGTTATCTTTACCAAAACCTCATGTTCGGGATCAACTGCTCGGGGTAAAAACCAGATATATTATGACAGTATGTATTTTACCACAATATATAGATCTTTTCAATAATTGTTGCCAAAGTGTAATAATTGGGACAGCAAAACGGCTCTCCCGCATAGCGAAAGAGCCGTAAAGTAACAAGATTGAAAGATTATTTCAGAGCTTTGGGTACGTCCGCGAGCGGTGTGTAGAACACATCAAGCATCGTGCGGATCGCGTTCTCGTTCGATATATTCATCTCCGCATGCTCCCCCGCGGTGATCTCGCCCTTGAGGCTGACATATTCGATGTCTGAAGCGTTCCTGAGCTTTGTCAGCGCGGTAGAAGCGATATACGTCATCTTGGCGATATCCAGCGAGGAGTCGGAATTGACCTTGATCTCGTCATACAGCTTTGTAATAACGGAGATATCCTTCTTTGCCGCGGGTACGATCGATTGCAGGAAAGCGCGGATATACTCCTGCTGGCGCTGCATACGGGCGTTGTTGGAATCCAGCACCTCCGTGTCACGACTTCTGACATACCGCTCCGCTTCTTTACCATGCAGCGTGACGGTCTCGCCCTCGTTGATGGTGCGCCCGTCGATCGGCGAAGTGAAGGTCATCGACGATGTCAGGGTCACGCCGCCGATCGTGTCGTTCAGGGTGATCAGCGCATTCATATTGATCGCGAAATAGTTATTGAACGGCAGTCCGAAGAACAACCTGCTGATAGAGGTATTCGTGTTCTTACCGCCCGATACCTTTTCGTTGCCGTAAGCGTACGCGTATGCCATCTGCTTTTTCTCGGTATCGACAAAGGCTCCTTCCTCGGAATACAAGTCGATGTCCGCCATCGTATCTCTGGAGATACCGAGGATCTTCACCTTGCCTGTCACGGTATCGGCAGTCAGGATGTAGATCGCGTCCGACATACGGAGGTCCGCTTCTTCACCTTGACCGTCATCCACACCGATAAAGGTCACAGCGATCAGGTCCTCATTCAGCTCATAGGTAACGCCGTCGTAGGTGATCACGCGGCCCGTTTTATCAACGGGGATGATCGCCTTGCCCGCTTCATCCGTCGAAGGCGGGATGACCTGCGCGTTCTCATAGCTATGCATGCTGCTCCGTCCGATCTCGTGCATGATCAAAAAAGTGCCTCCCGTCAGGATCACGACCGCAAGGATGATCGCCGCCAAAACGATCAGGATACGCTTCCACAGCGCTAAGTGCCTGAACTTGCGGCGGTGATGGTGATGTCCGTGATGGCTATGGTGTTTATGCTTTTTGCGCTTACGCGGGGTCGCAAAAACGAAACCTCTCTCCGCTTCCTCTATCTCTTCATCAGTGGCTTTCTTTGTCGCGCCCTGATGCGTCGAGGAGCCACGTTTACGCTTTGCGTGCTCTTTGAATGTTTCTTTGGGAACAACGTATTCGAATTCTTCATTCGGCAAGATACGGGTCTTGTCTACATAGTCGTCGTCCCTGCTTCTCAGATCAAAAGAGCTCTCCACCTCAGCTTCTTCTCCCTGTTCGGAAATCTGAGCCTCAGCCATCGAGGGCGTCTGTTCATCCGCAAAGCTGTGCTCCGCTTCTTTCTCAATTTGATCGACAGGCTTCTCGATCTCTACATTCTCCGGTCGGAGGCGTTCTGTCTGCGGCTCAGAGTGCTTTACTATATTCACGCGCTTCACCTCGGCACGGTAACGCCGCGGATGATTGTTTTTATCCTCTGTCTCGCTCATCTACCAACACCCCCTGTACCAAAAATCGTGTATTTGCCGCGCCGCTTGTACAAGTGCTCAGCGTCAATATCTTGTCATTGATCGTTGGCTTTACGCCCTCACGCACGTTACCGCTGTAGGTATGCGGATTGAGCGTAAAATCGATATACTCCTGAAACACATCGTCATTATCAAAGAAGAAAGAGTTCAGGATATGTCTGTCGTCATAGGTGTAAGCCGAATATACCAGATACGTAAGCTCCTTATCCTTTGTCTGGATAAAGATCGTATTGTTCTCCACAAAGAAATCGGGATCGGCAAAATTATGCAACGTCGCGAACATCGAGCCGTTGAGCATATTGTGTCCGTACAGAACCGTCACTCTGTCGTGGAAATCAGGCTGATTCTTGATCTCGGAATAGATCGTTCCCGAGAACTGATACTGACGGTACACGTTATGCTCCAGATAAAAGCTGTCGTCGCCGTCGCTCGTACTGCGCGCGACTGGGTAATCGACGTTGGTGTTCGGGATATAGATCCACGCGTAAATATCGGGATTGATCTCCATCAGCTCGTCAAAGCTGACGTTCAGCTCTTCCGGCTCTGCGGTCTTGTAGCCCCACGCTTCGACAGGCTTTTTTTCAACCGGCGCCTGTGTCGGTTCATCAGACGTCACGGTCTGCTCCTGTGTTGCGGCAATCGTTGGGATAACATCTGGGATAACATCCACTCTTGCGATATCTTTCTGTGTTACATAGCGAAAGAGATAAAACACAGCGCCCAGAACGACGGCAATGCTCAAGCACAGTATCACAATCCATACAGGTTTTCTGACTTTCTTCATATATTCTCCATTCGAACGGCAGTTTCAAACTGCGAGATAATTTGACAGTGCCGCGATCATTCTTGCTGATGAAAAAACGCGACAACGATCGCAGATACACGACCTGTGAAACAGGTCATAAAGATACAGAGTAATTATACCTCTAACAAATGAATATGTCAAATGAAATGATCCACTAAATTATGTAAATCGTTTCAGCCGTCTTTAGGGTAACTGGATGTATCCCCCTATCCATGAAAACAAATAATCACTTTCCGCCGAAACGAAAAGTGACTGCAATCTGATTATATTCAATAGTCATTGCGAAGCCCCTTTAGGGGCTGTGGCAATCTCAACCGATGAAAAAGGGTAAAGTGTCCGGCAGACGCTTTAGCACTTGCAACGGGAGAAGTTTATCAGATTGACGGCTTCCCCGCTTTCTCTTGCTATCAAACAAAGCGCTCGTCAGCGGATATCATACAGCATTTCTTCCACGCGCTCCATGCGCTTATCCTGTGAGAGCTGAGCGCCGTTCGGGATAATATACCCGTTGGTTTTGTTTCCGACCGCTTTCTCAAAGCGCTTGCGGCTCAATTCGGACGGGTAGCGCACCGCGTCCGCGTAACGATACAGCCGCACGTATAAACGGCGATAAACCGCGCCTCTCCCCGCTTTGGAACGCCCCAGCGCCATGCGCGCGGACTGTGCCTCAGACTGTGTGTCAAAATCGACACAGACAGGAATCAGATGCCTCTTGCACATTCTGACAGCTACACGTCCCAATACCGAAGCCGTCATCACATACACCGCATCGCTGTCCCATATCTCATTTTCCAAAGCTATTTCGTTGAATCTGTTTCCTATCGCGCGGTGAGAGATCACGATATATTCCTCTTCACCCGCCTTGTCTATATCAGAACATACAACCACTACCTCGTGTCCGCGCTTTTTCATCGCGCGTACCAAGGTCATCGCAGCGACGTCGGCTTCTGTATTCCTCGAGCCGATCGCGTCGCATACCACTGTAATCTTCATGTTTCACCTGTTTGTTTTTTCGGAATGAACCGTTATCCTGTTATGTAAATAACGTTAATATTATTGTACCAACAGCGCCCGTTTTTTTCAACCACAAAACAGACCCCAAGTGTGTATTATCTTTTCTGTCCCAAAAGGAAAAGACCGCCTCACCGAGACGGTCTTTATTGAATATGATCAGAACAGATTATTTCTCGTTCTTTTGCTTTTTGCTCAGCATGACATTGGTCAGGATACCGAGGATCAGCGCGCACGCGACAGTGGTGACCGTAATGCTGCCGAAGGTAAGGATAAAGCCGCCGACGCCCGCGATCAGGATAACAGAAGCGGTGAAGAGGTTGCGGTTATCGTCGAGATCGACCTTCTGCAGCATCTTCAGACCGGATACCGCGATAAAGCCGTACAGCGCGATACATACGCCGCCCATGACACAGCTCGGGATTGTCGAAAGGAACGCGACAAAGGGAGCGATAAAGGAGATGATGATCGCCTCAACCGCAGTGCAGATGATGGTTCTGACAGAAGCGTTCTTCGTGATCGCGACACAGCCGATGGACTCGCCGTAGGTGGTGTTGGGACAGCCGCCGAAGAAAGCGCCTACCATAGAGCCGACGCCGTCGCCCAGCAGGGTTCTGGAGAGACCCGGATCCTCAAGCAGGTCGTGCTCGATGATAGAGGACAGGTTCTTGTGGTCAGCGATATGCTCGGCAAATACAACGAAGGCTACAGGGATATAAGCCGCCGCGATCGTTCCGATATACGCGCCGTTGATCTCGCCGAACGCGCCGAAAGCCCTGAGGAAGGAGAAGTCAGGCAGTGCGATAAAGCTGCTGAAACTGATCTCCTTAAAGTTGTTGATCAGCGCGGAGTAGTCGATGACCATCAGCGCCGCGTTTCCGGTCGCTTTTCCGATAAAGTAGAAGCAGGTCGCTACCGCGTATCCTGCAAGTATACCGATAATGAACGGTATCAGACGCGACATCTTCTTTCCGTATACGGAACAGAGCATAACGACCGCTAAGGTGATCAAGCCGCAAATGATCGCGACATAAGGAGAGCCGGGCTGAGTAGTAGCAGTCATGCTGCCGTCCTCACCCTGAACCACGGAGATACCTGCATTGACGGTACCGTCCTCATTCAGAGCGACCGGGATCGTTGCGATCGACCCATCGTCGCCGATCGTATCGACCTCAGCTACCTGTACGACAGCCATATCGACAGGCTCGGTGTAGTTCACCTTAGTCAGATCGCCGATGGCGTTGCCCGCGAGAGACAGACCGATGATCGCGACGATCGGACCGATAACAACGGCAGGCATGATCTTGTTGATCCACTTTACGCCCGCGAACTTGACGATGATCGCGATCACGACGTAAACGAGACCCGCAAAAGCCGCACCGATGATCAGTCCCATATAACCGAGCGCTGCCGTAGCCGCACCGCCGAAAGCCGCGAACATCGCGCCGAGGAAGGCGAAGGAAGAACCGAGGAATACAGGGCTCTTAGCCTTGGTGAACAGCACATAGATCAGTGTGCCGACGCCCGCGCCGAACAGCGCCGCGGAGGTGCTCATGCCGTTGCCTACGATCATCGGGACAGCGATGGTCGCCGCCATGATCGCCAGCAGCTGCTGGAACGCAAATACGATAAGCTGGCCGAATTTGGGCTTATCCTTTACGTTGTAAATCATTTTCATTTTGGATTTCCCCCTTGTAATAATATATATTATTTCGCAGGGACGGGCATTGCCCGTCAGCAAACGATCAATGATCGTCCCTACAAAACAACTTATACTAATCCTTGATAAAAAGATTTAATCAGATATTAGTGATATATTTCGGATAGCGCGACGGGAGACGCAGACAGGCTGGCGCCTGTCACTTCCGGTCGCGTTGTGGGGAGAGGAGGAGTCGCGGCACGAGGTCAAGGCATACCAACCGGATATGCCTACCGAGTACAGCGTACGACGACGACAACAAAGCTATACGAAATATAGCGCAATAGATGATAAAGGTTTTTATTAAGGAGTAGTATTACTTCACAAACAGCTTCACGGAGCTTTCATCGTCCGTCTCGCTGAGCCTGACGGCGACGACCTCTTCCACCGAGGTGGGGACGTTCTTGCCGACGTAGTTGGGTCGGATCGGAAACTCCGTGTGTCCGCGGTCGATCAGCGCGCACAGCTGGACCCTTGCGGGACGGCCGAGCTTGACTGTCGCCTCCATCGCGGCTCTCGCGGTCCGCGCGGTATAGATCACGTCGTCCACCAGCACCACCGTCATATCCTCGATGCTGAAATCCACGTTGCTGCCCTTGACGGTCGGCATCTCGCCGATACGCGAGAGATCGTCGCGGTACAGCGTGATATCCAGCTCGCCTACAGGTACCTTGACGCCTTCGATGGCTTCGATATGGCTTTGCAGGCGCTTTGCCAGCGGTACGCCGCGCGTGCGGATACCGATCAGGCAGACGCTTTCCAAGCCGTGATTTCTTTCGATGATCTGGTGAGCGATACGCTTCAACGCTCTGTCGATGTCCTCAGCGGACATCAGTGTAGCCTTATACTCCATAGTTACCTCAAATCAGACGGTACATGCAGATGGTATTTTACAACCATCTGTGCAGTAGCTCTCAGCCAATCAGTGTTCGCCTGCGGCTCCGCTTCTTGGGAGAGCCTTGCATGGGTGCTGTTCGCCAATCAGCGTTCGCCTACGGCTCCGCTTCTTGGACTGCTTCCTCCGCAGTAGCTCTCAGCCAATCAGTGTTCGCCTGCGGCTCCACTTCTTGGGAGAGCCTTGCATGGGTGCTGTTCGCCAATCAGCGTTCGCCTACGGCTCCGCTTCTTGGACAGCACCTCAAAAAAAGCCTTGTCCGATGCGGACAAGGCATAGTAAAATCAGGACTAAGGGATATGCAATACCAACCTTGTCGGCATCTCTGTACCGACTTAAAAGTTATCGTCGGTAATCATACACCTTTTTCACAATGTTATAGTGTCGGATAAGAATTAAAAATAATTTTATGCAATATCACGAAATATACCGACCGAAATCGTTCTCCGTCGGTGTTTCTTGACAGATTTCCGCGAGTCCTGTATCATATCAGGTGAATTCAAGCGGCTCTGTAACGGTATATCCCGCCTGAGAGAGCGCTTGTAAAGCCTCGTCAAAGCGCTCCTCTTTCACTAAGATATAGTCGGTATTATAGGTGGATACCGCAAAGATACCGATCCCTTTGTCGGCAAGGATCGCGGACAGCTTTGAGAGGATACCGATCAGGGAAAAGTCCAGCTCGCCCTTGATACGGAAGCCGCGCCAACCGTCCTCACGCTCGAGCGTATGGGCGGGCGTTTGCTCCGTCAGGCAGACGAGCGACAGCTCCTCGTCCGTCCTGCCGATAAAGAACAGACCGCTGTCCATCGGCGCCTCTTTCATGGATTCTACTTTGCATACCGTCAGACGGCAATTCAGCGGTTGAAGCTCCATCATATCCTCCTGATCACATTTTTATTTACAGGATATATCATATCACAATCCACAGGATTTGTCTAATCCAAACGGAAGGTCATGAAATGAAAAAACATCGAATCTTATCCTCAGTGATGCTGCTGACGGCGGCGATCATCTGGGGCATGGCGTTTGTCGCGCAGGAACAGCTTGCCGACAGCGTACCGCCCTTTACCGTCAACGCGATCCGCTCGCTGATCGCGTCTGTCGCGCTGATCCCCGTAGCGGCGATCACACGCAGGCTCCAAGGCAAACGCCTGCTTGAAAGCGAGCCTGCCGACCGCAAAAAGCTGATCAAAGCAGGCGTCGTCTGCGGCGTGATGCTGTGTATATCGGTCAACCTGCAGCAGTTCGGCATCGCCCTCTATCCCGAGGGAGCGCCCGCGTCGGCGCACAGCGGATTTCTGACCGCGCTGTACATCATCTTTGTCCCGCTGTTCGGACTGTTCCTGCACAAGAAGCCGGGACTGTTCGTCGGTATCGCGGTCATTCTCGCCACCGTCGGTCTGTATTTTCTCTGCCTGTACAACGGCTTCGGCGCGCTGTACATGGGGGATATCGTCGTCTTGATCTGCGGCATGGCGTTCGCGGTGCAGATCCTCTGTGTTGACCGCTACATCGGTGAGGTCGACGGCGTGAAGCTAAGCTCGATCCAATTTCTGGTTACGGGACTCCTGTCCGCTGTCCTCATGCTGATCTTCGAAAAGCCCGATATCTCCGCTATTCTCGCGGGGTGGAAGCCCCTCCTCTATCTTGCGCTGATGTCAAGCGGCGTCGGCTATACCTTGCAGATCATCGGTCAGAAATACAGCGACAGCCCTACCCTCGCCTCTATCCTCATGAGCATGGAGAGCGTGTTTGCGGTCATCGGCGGCGTGATCTTCATGCACGCTATCCCGCAGGTCAACGAGTGGATCGGCTGCGGCATCATGCTCGCCGCCTTCATTATCGCTCAGCTGCCGAGCGACCTTTTGAAAAAGAAAACTGAGCAAATTTAGAACAAATGTTTCACGTGAAACATTTTATTTATACAGAAAATTAAGGGGCTGTGAAAAAACAAGCCATCATCATTGTGAGAAGCGATCGACGTGGCAATCTCCCAAGGTTATCTCTTGGCTTTGTGGGATTGCCACGGGCTAAAGCCCTCGCAATGACTGTGTTTTTTTCACAGCCCCTTATCGTTTATATTGATCAGAATATTGAGATCGTCGGGTTCGCGTCAGGGGTGAGCCACTGCAGGATCGTACCCAATGCCGCTTCGGAAATACCGACGCCGCCGTAGGTCGGCTCGCTCGCTACGTGCAGGAATCGGGCGCAGCCCATCGACGGATCAACGGGGTTGCGGTTATAATCGAATACCACCGCGTAAGGGTAGCTCTTGGTGTACTCGGAAAGCTGTTGACAGGACGCGTAGTCCGCTACGACGCCGCCTGCCCATACCATACGGTTGTAGTTCATCGACGCGGGATCGGTGACCCACTGGGTGTTGTAATCCACCGCGGTATACTCGAACGCCGTACCGGGATTGCTGTTCGTGCCGAACGCGAATTCAAACTTGTAGGTGCCTGTCGGCGTAGTGTCGTCTGTCGGGCCGACGTTTGCCGAGACGCCGCCTGTACCGACGTAGCCTTGCAGGGCGTCGTATTTCGGCGCCCACAGACCGGCGGAATCCTGTTCATAGCAATAGACCTTGGCAGAAGTTCCCTCGCTCTCGACAAAGATCATCTGCGTACCGTTAAGGTCCTCTACCTTCAGTCCTGCCGCGGCAAGCAGACGATTGAACTCGTCGTGCTGTTCGACGGGCGGCTGAGTCGGTTCGGGCGCGGGCTCTTCGGTAGGCGGATCCGCTTCCTCGGTCGCCAGCACTACGCCCATGGTCTCGCCCTGGGGCATCGGCAGTGCGGACGGATGGAAGGTGTTGTCCAAAAACGTATAGATATTATCGCCGAACGCAAACACCAGTATCAGTGACGCTAAGATCACAAAGGTCGCCACGCCGATCAGAATCGGCGCGCGATTAGACGAACCGGCGTGCTTGGTTTTGTAATTGTGCGGGCTGTGATAGCGGGATTTATATCTCCTGCGGTTGCCCGTTTTGTTATTTTTATACTCCATATTATCCCTGTCTTTACCCTATATTGGTTTCTGTTTTACGGCTGTTCAGCCCTTGGAAAATCTCAGTAAGATCGCGGTCGTATTGTCAACGCCGCCTTTGTCGAGTGCCGCGTCAACTAAGGCGCGTACCAAAATATCCACGTCCATTTTATCATCAATGATGCGGCATATCTCATCGTCAGACAGCATATCGGTCACGCCGTCGGAGCACAGCAGGAACATATCGCCCCGTCTGAATTTTCCCCTCGCGGCATAGGGAGCGGGCTCATATCCCGCGGGCATGCCTAAGAACTGGGTGATCGCTTTGCCGCCGCGAGCGACGGAGATATGCTCCTGTGAGATCTGTCTGAGCTCGTGATCGGACAGCTTATAGATACGGCTGTCGCCTGAATTGAGGATATATACGTCCTCGCCGTTGACCTGAAGCATGGCGGCGGTCGTGCCCATCAGCACCAGTGAGCGCGCCTCGGTCGCCTGTAAGATCTTCTCATTGATCTGCGAAGCGAGCTCATACAGATACTCTTTATACGCGTCCTTTGAACGTGTAAACAGCAAGGATTGATTGGCGGCTACATAGGAAGCCACTTCGCCGCACGCCTCGCCGCCCATACCGTCGAAAACGGCAAACAGCTCGTTGGCGTTAGCGTCCGCGACGCCGCTGAACACAACGTCCTCCACGGAATTCACGTTCTCGCGGATGTGTCCGCAACAGCAGAAGTTGTCCTCGTTGTTGCGTCTGACCTTACCGGTCGCACAGACAACAGCGTATTCCACTTTGTTTTTTCTCATTGGGTCACCTCTTCATGGAGATCATTCGGGAAGAGTGATCTGCGCCTCTTTCAAAAAGCCCTCGGGGATCTCGACCTCGGTCTTGCCGAAATTGCTCATACGACAGGTCAAGCCGTAGGTCTTTCCGTTCGCAGTGATCTTTGCATCCAATAAGGTCATATTGCCCGAACCATTCACCGTGAAATCAACAGTGCATTTTGCGGCGGTGATAATATCCTTATTCAGCTCATAAGAAGCGCAGAAAGTATCATAATCCGAAGCGCGGTAGAAGATCGACGCGCCATCTTCCTTGACCATATCATACAGTGCCTGAACGCTGATATCATAATGATAGCGCGATTCGCCGTCCGCCTTGTCCGTCTTGATCGTCGCAACATCGCTGTCGGTGGATAAACGCTTCATAAGCTTATTGGCAAACTCGTCGAGCTCTCGGGTCGAGAAATCAGAGGTCAGTCCCGTAAAGCGCAGGAAAGAACCTGCGTCAAATTTACCCGAGCGGAAATCCCTGTCAAAGTCAAAGAAATCCAGCGCGTTGTCCATGCAGTCCCGCACCAGCCATTTGCTGTCATAGTAACTGCCTTTTTTTGCAAAATTACGGTCGGCATACACGGTACCGGTATATTGATAGCTGTTATAATCCGCCTCGTAAACCGCCTGAGCCGTATGCTTGGAACGATCAATGGCGACCGAGCCGCTGTAGCTCATCATCGGCTTATCGTCCTCGGTCATCTGAAGCTCAAACTGAAAGGATGTACCGAAGTTATTGGATAATGAAGAGGTAAAACGGCTCATCGGGTTGCTGCTGCGAAACAGCAAGCTGATCAGCAGTACGATCAGAATTACCACGACAAGACCAACGCCCGCGAAGATATAGGTTCGATTGGATTTGACCCAGTCGCGGCGGCGTACCGCCAGCGCTTCTTCGATCACATCAAGCTCCTTGATAGGCGCGCGGGGCTCGCTGACGTCTACCGGCTCAAAAAGGCTGTCGCCTTCATCATATTCTTCGTCATACTCTTCGTCGATACTGTGCAGAAAATCGTCGTCATTCACACTGTCGTTTACAGCCTGATTTCCTATCTTATCTGCGCTGTTGTTTTCATCTAAGCTATCGGCTTCATTCATACCGTCTTTTTCATTCTGGATATTTTTTTCGTTTTCAGCCAATTGGATCCCTCCCGTCCGCAAAACTCTTTACCGTATGCGAACTAATCAAACTATTCCTATTATATATAGATATATAAGACATTATATCAAATGGAGTATTTCCTTGTCAATACGCGCAGATTGATTTTAATAAAGTGTTCATACAAGCATAAAGGATATTGCATTCTATGACAAAAGGGATATAATAAAAACAGTAGGTGCAGTCACCTACACCGACCAACACTATTATTGACAAGGCGGGTGTTATTATGAAAAAAAGAATCGTTTCCGTTCTGCTGATCGCGGTACTGCTATGCGGCGCGGTGATGGGCTCGATGATCAGTTCTCATGCCGCTGAGCTCTACGGCGACGTGGACGGCGACGACGATGTGACGATCATCGACGTAACGATGATACAGCGACATTTAGCGGGCGTTATCCGCTTAGATGATGCCGCGCAAAGGCGCGGCGACGTGGACGCGGACGAGGACATGACGGTCATCGACGCGACGCTGATCCAGCGGTATCTCTCCGGCATCATCGACAAATTCCCCGCAGGCGAAACGCTGCCGACACAAGAGCCGATCATCGAACCGACTCAGGCTCCTACCGAAGCGCCGACACAAGCGCCTACAGAAGCTGACGACGAGGTGACAAAAGTGAAAAATATTATCCCGATACATTTTACCAACAACAAGAGCTGGACAGCGGTCTACGCCTATCTCTTCAACAGCGACACAGGCGCGGCTAAGACGGTATGGCCGGGCACGGCGATGGCGAATCCCGTCACCAACAACCTCGGCGAGAAGGTCTACAGCATGAACGTAGACGTGACCCAATACGATCGCGTGATCTTTAACAACGGCGCGAAGATCCAGACGACCGACCTGCCCGTTTCAAAGGCAAGCTCGGGCTACTTCATTCAAGCAAAAGCCGCCGGCGGCAAGTACCTTGCGGGCGTATATCCCTACGGTCAGGACAAGGAAGGTACGATCAAGACCGTTAGCTTTGACTATCCCGACGGATATAAAAAGAACGTATACGTATGGCTCCCTGAGGGCTATAACGCAAACGATAAGAGCAAGAAATACTCCGTCCTGTATATGTGTGACGGTCAGAACCTCTTCGGTCAGGCGACGACCCTGTCGGGCTATGAATGGGAATGTGACGAGAGCGTGCTGTCCCTCATGCAGAACGGCGGCGACGGCGTGATCGTTGTCGGTATCGCCTGCGGCAGTACCGAAGCGCGCCGCAACCATGAGCTGACCCCGAACCTCGGTGAAGTCGCCACGGTCGCGGGTGAAGATATGAGCACCTATCAAAACGGCGGAGGCAAGGTCTTCTCTGACTTTGTGACCGACACAGTCATCCCGTATGTGGAAAAGAATTATAACACCAACTCCATACGTGGTATCGCAGGCTCGTCCTCGGGCGGTATCGAGGCGTTCTACATCGGCATGGAGAACATGGACAAGTTCCGCTACATCGGCGCTCTCTCTCCCGCTTTTATCCTGTACAACCAACCTGTATGGGACAACTATCTGAACGGTAAAGACTTCTCAGGCGACGTACCGCGCATCTACTTTTACTGCGGCAACAGCACAAAGGATATGCTCGAGCAGGCGCTGTATCCCAACGCGACAGCGATGGAAGGCTGGATGAAAGCTCACGGCTATCCTGCCGACAAGATGATCACTAAAACAGACGCGGACGCGGTGCATAACGAGGGCTTCTGGGCGCTGTACTTCCCCGAGATGCTGAGTTGGTGTATGGACCTGTAAAAGTTAGAAGTGAGGAGTCGCCGGTGGACTTGAGGAGTTGTCCAAATCTTTGATTTGGCATACAACTCCCATGCAACAACGCTCCAAGAGCGGATTTATCCGCGATTGGCTAAGCGCCACTGCTCGTCCACACCTGATTTCATATTATAACGTTCAATAAAAGCAACAACGCTTGCAACCCTATTTCAGAGTTGCAAGCGTTATTTATATAAGATGATAGAATTGTTTGAGCGGAGCGAGAAACCGAAATTCTTAATTTCTAACTCCTCGCTGTCTTAGAGCTTCGGACCAGCTTCTACGAGCGCCTTGCCGGCTTCGTTGGTGGTGTACTTCTTGAAGTTCTTGATGAAGCGCTCTGCCAGATCCTTTGCCTTAGCATCCCACTCGGAGGGATCGGCATAGGTGTCTCTCGGATCGAGAATGCCGGTATCTACGCCGGGCAGCTCGGTGGGAACTTCGAAGTTGAAGTAAGGAATGGTCTTGGTGGGAGCGTTCTTGATGTCGCCGCCGAGGATCGCGTCGATGATGCCGCGGGTGTCCTTGATGGTGATACGCTTGCCGGTGCCGTTCCAGCCGGTGTTGACCAGATACGCCTTAGCGCCGCTCTGCTCCATGCGCTTAACGAGTTCCTCTGCATACTTGGTCGGATGGAGTTCGAGGAACGCCTGACCGAAGCAAGCGGAGAAGGTGGGAGTCGGCTCGGTGATGCCGCGCTCGGTGCCTGCGAGCTTTGCGGTAAAGCCGGAGAGGAAGTAATACTGGGTCTGCTCGGGAGTCAGAATGGAAACGGGAGGCAGTACGCCGAACGCGTCAGCGGACAGGAAGATGACGTTCTCAGCCGCAGGACCCGCGGAGATGCCGTTGACCTTCTTCGCGATCTTTTCGATGTGCTCGATCGGATAGGAAACACGGGTGTTCTCGGTCACGCTCTTGTCGTCAAAGTCAATCTTGCCGTTCTCGTCAACGGTAACGTTCTCGAGAAGCGCGTCGCGACGAATCGCGTTGTAGATGTCAGGCTCGGATTCTTTATCCAGACCGATGACCTTCGCGTAGCAGCCGCCCTCGAAGTTGAATACGCCGTTGTCGTCCCAGCCGTGCTCGTCGTCGCCGATCAGAAGGCGCTTGGGGTCGGTGGACAAAGTGGTCTTACCGGTACCGGACAGACCGAAGAAGATAGCGGTGTTCTTGCCCTCCATATCGGTGTTAGCGGAGCAATGCATGGAAGCGATGCCCTGCAGGGGCAGATAGTAGTTCATCATGGAGAACATACCCTTCTTCATCTCGCCGCCGTACCAGGTGTTCAGGATAACCTGCTCACGAGAGGTGACGTTGAAGATCGCCGCGGTCTCGGAATTAAGACCCAGCTCCTTGTAGTTCTCGACCTTCGCCTTGGAAGCGTTGTAGCTGATAAAATCGGGTTCAAAATCAGCGAGCTCTTCCGCGGTGGGCTGGATGAACATGTTCTTGACAAAGTGAGCCTGCCAAGCGACCTCCATGATGAAGCGTATCGCCATGCGGGTGTCCTTGTTAGCACCGCAGAAGCAGTCTACGACGTAGAGCTTCTTGCCGGAGAGCTCGTCAAGCGCGAGCTTCTTGCACTCGTCCCACGCGGTCTGAGTAGCGGGGTGGTTATCGTTGGGATACTCGGGAGTGGTCCACCATACGGTATCCTTAGATGTATCATCCATGACGATGAACTTATCTTTGGGGGATCTGCCGGTGTAGATACCGGTCATAACGTTGACGGTGTCCAGTTCGGTAAGCTGACCCTTATCAAAGCCGGTCAGAGCGGGATCCATCTCATCCTTGAACAGCTGTTCGTAAGACGGATTGTAGACGATCTCAGCGACGTCGTGGATACCGTACTTGGTTAAATCAATAGACATAAATATACCTCCTGCGGGGACGGGATAAACCGCTTGTCCCCAATATAGTTTTACATGGTAAATTATCCTATATTTCAGGCGAAAAGTCAAGTCCCCGTGAGAATTATAATGACCGTGTTCGTATACAGTTCCCGATGATTGTTTAAAATATGAGCATGGGAATGAATCTGTTATAAATAGGAATAGGTACTTGACAAATACCCTGTGGGGGTATACAATAGAAACAGAGATACCCTGAGGGGGTATGGGAATGAGCTTTAGACTGAAGACTGAAGATTGAAAAATGAAGAATGAAGAATCGTGGGGAATCCTGCGGATTCCGAATTATTATTGATGAATGAATAAAGTCGAATAGTATAACGGAGGTAAAGATATGCCGTGTGAACATTGTATGGCTGAAAAGCAAACGAAACGCACCGAAGAAGAGAAGAAGAAGCTGATCAACCGCCTGTCCCGCATCGAGGGGCAGATCCGCGGGATCCGTCAGATGGTGGAGAATGACGCGTACTGCGTCGATATCCTCACCCAGAGCGCGGCGGCAAAATCCGCCTTCTCCGCATTCAACAGAGAGCTGCTGCGCCGCCATATCGAGGGGTGCGTCGTGAGAGATATCAAAAACGATGAAGCGGATATGGACGAGCTGATGGACATTATCGGGAAGCTGATGAAGTGATCAACAGGCTCCCTTTTCTAAGGGAGCTGTCACCTGACGCTTGCGTCACGGTGACTGAGGGTTGAAAAAAACATATGGTAAGATGGCTTTTTTCTTTCATCTTGCCATACGCGACAACCCTCCGCCCCTGCGGGGCACCTCCCTTAGAAAAGGGAGGCAAATAAGGGAGGATCAATATGGAACGCTATGACGTAGGCGGGATGAGCTGTGCGGCTTGCTCGGCAAGGGTCGAGAAGGCTGTCGGGAATATCGATGGCGTAACGTCATGCTCGGTGAGTCTGCTGACGAACTCAATGGTCGTCGAGGGAAATGTGAGCGCCGACAAGATCATTCACGCTGTCGAGAACGCGGGATATACCGCCAAGGCGCAGAGCGCCGACACAAAACAAAACAACAGAATCAAGATCGAAAAGCCGAACGAGGTCAAGCCTCTGGTGAAGCGGTTCGTCGTATCGCTCGTATTATTGCTCGTTCTGATGTACTTTTCGATGGGGCATGTGATGTGGGGCTTTCCCCTGCCCTCTTTCTTTGAGCATAATCACATCGCGATCGCGCTGGTACAGCTGATACTGAGCGCGGCGATCATGGTCATCAACAAACGGTTCTTTGTCAGCGGCTTCAGGGGGCTGATCCACCGCGCGCCGAATATGGAAACGCTAGTGTCCTTAGGGTCGGCGGCGAGCTTTGTATGGAGCGTATACGAATTATTCGTCATGACCGTGACGGAGGGCGAAGCGCAGATGCAACTTTTGCACGGGCTGTACTTTGAATCGGCGGCGATGATACTGGTGCTGATCACGCTGGGAAAGATCTTGGAAGCGCACAGCAAGGGCAAGACGACCGACGCGCTGCAATCGCTGATGGATCTCTCGCCGAAAACGGCTGTGGTAGAGAGAAACGGTGAGGAAAAGGAAATACCGATCGAGGAAGTGCAGATCGGAGATATCTTCATTTTACGCCCCGGTATGAGCGTACCCGTAGACGGGATCGTGATCGAGGGCGAAAGTACGCTGGATGAAAGCATGCTGACGGGCGAGAGCCTGCCTGTAGATAAAGCGGTAGATTCCGCCGTTTACTCCGCGACGATCAATCAGAGCGGTTTTCTGAAATGCCGCGCGACGCGCGTGGGCGAGGACACGACGCTCAGCCAGATCATCAAGACCGTCTACGAGGCGAGCGCTACCAAAGCGCCGATCGCGCGGATCGCCGACAAGGTATCGGGCGTGTTTGTGCCTGTCGTCATCGGGATCGCGCTGGTCACCTTTGCGATATGGCTGATCACAGGTGCGGAATTCGCGTATGCGCTGGAGAGAGGGATCTCGGTACTGGTGATCTCCTGTCCATGCGCGCTGGGACTGGCAACGCCTGTATCCATCATGGTGGGCAACTGCGTAGGCGCAAAGGCGGGTATCCTGTTCAAGAACGCGGAGGCGCTGGAGACGGCGGGCAAGACGCAGATCGTCGCGCTGGACAAAACAGGCACGATCACCAAGGGCGAGCCTGCCGTCACTGATATCGTACCCGCGGAGGGAATATCGGAAACAGAGCTGTTACAGATTGCCTACAGTATCGAAAAGCTGAGCGCGCACCCTCTGGCAGGAGCGATCACCGCGTATGCGGAGGAAAAGGCGCTCTCCCCCATCGCTGTGGAGAATTTTCGCAACCTTTCGGGCAGCGGCTTAGAGGGTGAGATCGGCGGCGAAAAGGTATACGCGGGCTCGGCAAAGTTTATCAAGAGCAAGACAGCTATTGACAAAGACTTACAGCGTACTGTCGAT
The DNA here is from genome assembly GCA_902798755.1 of uncultured Ruminococcus sp. GTDB lineage: Bacteria > Bacillota > Clostridia > Oscillospirales > Acutalibacteraceae > Ruminococcoides. The sequence continues at coordinate 18,864 of CADBYC010000027.1, forward strand.
ACGCTGGCAAACAGCGGTAAAACGCCGATGCTGTTTGCAAAGGGCAGCAAGCTTCACGGTATCATCGCGGCGGCAGATACCGTGAAGGACGACAGCAGGAATGCCGTCAGGGAGCTGTCTGAGTTGGGCATACGCGTCGTGATGATCACAGGCGATAACGAAAAGACCGCTCAGGCGATCGGAAACAGCGTTGGTGTGGATCGCGTATACGCGGGCGTGTTGCCGTCGGGCAAGAGCGAGATCGTCACAAAGCTGAAAGCGTACGGCAAAACGGCGATGGCGGGCGACGGTATCAACGACGCTCCCGCGCTCACCTCCGCCGACACGGGTATCGCGATCGGCTCGGGGTCGGATATCGCGATCGACTCGGCTGACGTTGTACTGGTCGGATCACGGCTGAGCGAGCTGACGGCGGCTGTTCGGCTGTCAAGACAGACCCTGAGGAATATCCATCAAAATCTGTTCTGGGCGTTCATCTACAACGTCATCGGAATACCGCTGGCGGCGGGACTGTGGATACCGATACTCGGGATCTCGCTGAATCCGATGTTCGGCGCGGCGGCGATGAGCCTTAGCAGTTTTTGCGTAGTGACCAACGCGCTGAGGCTAAACCTCTTTGACCCGCACAAGCATAAGAAAAGTAAAAAAGCGGCTGTGGCTCTGCCGCCTGCCGCTGAAAATACAACCGATAAAGGAGAAACAACTATCATGAAAACCACTGTCAATGTAGAGGGCATGATGTGCCCGATGTGCGAAAAGCACGTAAAGGAAGCGATCGAGAAAAACTTTGACGTAGAAGCTGTCACCGCTTCTCATGAAGCGAAGAAAGTGGAGATCACCTCCGCACAGCCGATCGACTACGATAAGGTCGCCGCGGTGATCGCGGACGCGGGATACAAGGCGACGGGACTCGCGGAATGATCCTTGCGTTCTGAGAAGTCAACACAGTAAAGAAAGCGATGCAGGTGACTGCATCGCTTTTCTTATAGTTCCTTACGGTGTTTGAAATTGTATTTTTCGATGATCTCGGCATAGCGCTCCTGCACCTGCGGGACGATCTCTTTCCACGTCTTGGCGACCTCGCGGCGTGCGCCTTCGCTGACCTTTTCGAGCAGACCTTCGGTACCGAAGATGCGCAAGATCTCGCGGAACATGGCGACCTTGTTCTCCTCGGCGGTAAAGCCTGAGATGTCCTTTCGAACCACTTCAGCCGCGTTGGAGCCGACCGTCAGGAGCGACGGAACGCCCATGGAAGCTGCCTCGCGGACGACCAGCGGAGAATTGTCATAGACAGAGGGGAAGAACAGCAGATCGGCGCTGAGATATAGACCCTGCAGCACCTCACGGTCGGAGATCCTGCCGACGAAATTCACGTGTCCGTCTTTGAAATTCTGCTCGTCAGCGTACTTGCGGATGGCTTCGGCATCATAGCCGTTGCCGACGAGGAACAGACGGTAGTCGTCGCTGTGGTCATCAAGGAGCTTGAAGGTGTCAAGAATGAGCTTGAGGTTTTTGTGCCAGATCTGATGACCGACAAAGAGCATGATGTGCTTATCAGCGGGGATCTTGAACGCCGTTTCCGCCTTTTTGCGCATGGCGTCGGGATCAGCGGGCATTTCGTAGGTGGTGCCGTTGTCCATAACGGCGATATCGCCGCGAAAGCCGTAGCTTCGAAGCGTATCGGCAGTGCCCGCGGAGCAAGCCCATACAAAGTCGACGCTCTTGTAAAAGCGCACGATTTTCATCGTGACAAGCTTGGCGATGGCTTTGGAGCCTGTGATATTGATGACGTCGTCGTAGTATTTGGAATGGAAGGTGGCGACAGACGGGATACCGAGCTTCTTGGCGTAGGACGCCGCGAAGGTGCCCTCCATAAAGGGGCTGTGGGCATGGAAAATATCGAGATTGCGGTTTTCCAGAAATTGTTTTACCTTGTTGTCAAAGCGCGGCATAGGGGTCGCGTACTCGGCGATCGGGAGCTTCAGCGACGCGGTGCGGAACACCTCGTAGCTTTTATCGCTGTCGTCAAACTCCGTCATCGGACGGGGCGTTACCACGCAGCTATAGCCTGTCTGATTCATCAATTCGGCATAGTTATGTACCGTCTGCACCACGCCGTCGACGATCGGAAAGTACGTATCGTTGAATTGAGCGGAACGTATTTTTTTCGGATCCATGAATGATACCTATAGGACGATAATGCTTCGTCCGCCTTTCGTATGTCACTAAGAAAGCGGAGTATGTCACTCCGCCTCCTGACTCAGTTTTTAGCCCCGTGATTCTCACGTAATCTAACAACGGCGTTGAAGCCGTAGATCAGCACGCCGATCACGATAAAGGAATAGTAGCACAAGAAGCGCCAGATCAGCATTGCCCAGAAGGTACCTGCCGTACCGAGGGAGCTAAACACGATGTAGAACGAGCCCTCCGCCGCGCCGGAGTTGCCGGGAGTCGGAATCAGAGAGATCGCCGCCTGAATGAAGATACACATGAACAGCGCGTCAAAATAATTGAGGTCGCCGTCAAACGTCCTCACAGCAAAGAACGGCAAACTGCACATGGCGAGCTGGAAGATCGTAGAAAGGATCAGGAGCTTTGTAAGCAAGCCTTTGTCCTTGGTGATACGCTTGATGTTCACGCTGTAATTGTTCAGGGAACGGACGGACTTCATGATGGTATGGTTCGGCTTCTTCACGATATGGAGAGCCGCGCCGATACGCACAAAGAAAGCGACAATACGCATAGCGATCTTCGGGGCGACGCCGGAAATAATGATCATCACGGGAACGACGGTATAGGCGATCGCGCCGAAATAAGCAGTGATCTTGATACCTGTCTGGCCGGTCGCGTTCATGGCGGAGTTGCCGAAAATAAAAGCGAACAGGCAGAGGATAACAAAACCGAACTGCATGGTGAAAAAGCCGCTCAGTGGCATTGCGGACGACGCGCCGCCGCTGTAGCCCTGACTGTGGAGATAGTAGATCTGGAAGGGCTGGCCGCCCGCGCCCGAGGGGGTGATGCAGTCGTAATACTTACCGAGCGCCGCGGTAGAGAAGGCGTGTCGGAAGCTGACCTTCTCGCCGAGGTGGCGCATCATGATCATATATTTGAGCGTTTCACTGCCGAGGACGACGATCAGACAGAGGATACCGCCCAGCAGGAACAGGATATTGGTAAAGGAGAATTTGATGGGAGGGGGCGCTTTTTTGGAGAACTCGCTGGAAGCGGTAAAATAGATGACCGCGGCGTTCAGCAAGACAAAGAGAATGATACCGATACGCTTGAGGAGCTTGTTTTTGCTCTTTGGCTTTTCGGGAGCGTCAGGTATCTCTTCCTCGAATTCCGACATCACTTCCTGATACAGCTTCTCGTTCTCAGCCTTTTTTTCGGCTTTTTTCTCAGCGCGCGCCTTTGATTTTTCTTCGGAACGGATCTTATCCCGTTGAGCCACTGTATCACTCCTTTCACATACATAACTTGATTATACTATAAATCGTAATGATTTGCAAGAAATAAATATCGACAGGAGCGGCAAGGTTGGAAGCGCTTCGCGACGTTCCTGCGGAACGCGGACGAGCAATGCTCGTCCCTACAGCGGTGTCGGATTCTCTCTTTGTGGGATTGCCACGGACTAAAGCCCTCGCAATGACTGTTTTTAATAAAAGGATATCCATGCTTACCTCGTGCAGATATAACAAAAGACCCCGCCGAAGCGGGGTCGTAAGTTTATATTTACTTAATCAAAGGAGATTAAGCGCGCTCCTTCTTGCGAACGAAGAAGATAACGCCTGCTGCCAGTACCATTACGCCGAGCATGATGAAGAGAATGTTCTCTTCCTGACCGGTCTGGGTGTTGGAAGCGGAACCACTCTTGGAAGAAGTGGAAGTAGTGGTGGAAGACTTGCTGGAAGTAGAAGTGCTGGAAGAACCGCTGGAAGTAGAGCTGGAAGTAGTAGTACTACCGCCGCTCTCACCTGCGGGCAGAGAGGACTTGGAAGCATCCCAATCAGAGGACCAGTCTTTCTTATCGCCGGTATCAGCGTTACCGACTTCTGCAGCCTGCTTGATCGCCTTAGTGACATCAGCCTGAGTCAGGTTAAGGGTACCTGCTACGCTGTCGATGATCTGCTGAGCAGTCTTATCGGTCTGGAAGTTCAGAGCGTTCATCAGACCGGACTTACCCTTATCAGCGAGGAAGTAAACCAGCATATCAAATGCAGTAGTGGTGGAAGGAATGGACTTACCTACAACGTTACCGATAGAGGTGATCTGGAGACGAGAGCCCAGGCTGTTGTTGGTCCAGTGAGCTTCCATGCTCTTTTTGTTGGAGTCAACAGGGTTCTCGATCAGAGTACCGGGGTCTGCTACCGCAGTATCGCCGAAGCAGGAGGTGTCCATCAAAAGGGCATAGGTCTCTGCGTTGGTATCAGCATTGTTGAACTGGATGGTATAAACATTACCGGCAGTTACGCCTAAACCTTCAGCATCAAAGGACCAGATGTTGTTGTCACCCTTAGTACCGCCAAGCTTCTTTGAAGAACCCCAAGCAGCGAACTCTGAGCCGTTAGTCAAGTCATAGATATAGAACAGAATCTTGCTTGCGCTTTCCCAGCCCGCAGAAGCAGCATCAAAATAAATCATGCCTGCGCCGGTAGCGGCAACTTCAGCCTCAGCGCCCTGAGAAGCAACATCGTCTGCAGCGGCAGCCTCTTCGGCAACCTCAACCTGAGCAGCGGAAGCGCCGACTGCGATCAGGCTCATGAGCATCATGGCGACGATCGCCAGGCTCAAAATCTTTTTGAACATAATAATCTCCTCCGTAATCAAATTACTAAGTTTAGAGAAAGAGATGAATATACTCTTCCTTAGTACCATTATTATAGCGCAAATCGTGGAATTTTTCAATCATTTTTTTATATTTAGACCTACAAAAGTGAACAAAAATCATTTTTTGATTTGCGACATAATGAACAAAGATTTTTACAAAAAATTACTATATGGTCAAAATTTGTCTTATTCTGCGGAAATCGCCGCACAACTGAGGCTCAGGGGGATAGCGCCTTATTTCCTGTTTCTCCTTGCGAGGATGACGGTGACGACCAATAGTGAAATGATGACGACAGCACTGATCGAGATGATCCAGATGGTCGCCGCCTTGGTATTGATGCCGTCTTCGATGACCTCGCCGTCGTCCTCGGTCGGGCTTTCGGAAGCGGTTATTGATGAAGCGTTTGCTGCCTGAAGCTCGGGAAGCTCATAGGAAGTGCCTTTTGAATCGCCCCAGACGGTTTCGATCTCGTCTAATTTGACGTTATCGACATTCAGAAGTCTGCCGTTGGAATCTACCTCGATCGCGGGATGGACCTTTTCCCCATTGTTTTTCCAGCGAGCCACGGCGCAGGACTTCTCTCCGTCGACTGGATTGACGCAGGTATCGCCGCTGCAATACGCGATATCACCGAGGCAGGACGAGGTGATGTTCAGGTTATAGGTCTGCATTCTCGCTTCGTTGGAGAAGATCAAGGAATACTCTTTTGCGGGATCAAAATCAATGGAACTGATATCATAGCGCCAATAGCCGTTGCCCATGTCCTCACATTTCTCGCTTTTGGACTGCCACGGGTAGATATCGCCGCCGTCCTTGCTCCACATATGGCAATAGACCATGCTGAAATTCTTCCATGAGGCGGTTGCGGTGGGGATTTCGAAGTAGATATAGTTCGGATCGGTCACCTCAGCCGCAGAAGTCGCGAGCGGCATGACCGTCAGAGCGAGTACAATGATCGCGATCAGTATAGTAAAGAACCTTTTCATGATATCCTCCTCAACAAACAGACAAAGAGGCCGGCTCAGTGAGTCAGCCTCGTCGATCATTATTCTTTATTTTCGGGAGTCGCAGACGCTTCAGCGGAGGTAGCGGCTTTCTTTTTCTTCATGTAGAAGTAGACGCCTGCGCCGCCGCCCGCGAGAACTACGAGAGCGATGATGATCCAGATCACGGGAGAGGAACCGCCCTTGTTGTTCGCGCCGGTAGTCACGACAGGAGCTTCGTCAGAGGTGGCGGTAACATTACCCTGAGCATCGGTCGACTTGACATAATAGCCTTCCGCTGTGGTTGCGGCAGGAGCAGATGTAGCGGCGGTTGTTGCAGCCTGATTTGCAGCCGCAGAGCCGTTGCCGGAGTCTGAACCGCCGGACTGGTTAGCGTTAGCGGACTGAGCGGAGACGTTATCAGCGGCGTCATCTTCGGGAGCCTTGCCGTCATAGAGAATGAACTCTTCTTCCTCGGCATTGTAACCCATGCTCTTAGCCGCTTCATAAGCGGTAGCGGCTCTGTCCTTATTGCCGGAAACGCCGGGGAGATCAACGTCGGTATCCTTGCTGTCGCCGGTAACGGAATTGATAAAGCTGCCCTTATCCTGGGGAACGTCAACGTTCAGCTCGGGCTGGGCATCCTCGATGATAGGATCGCCGTCTACGGTAACGTCGCAGGTGTATTTGAACTCGGTGATCTGAGGCTGTGACTTGTTCTTCATTGCCTCTTCGGTAAAGGGTCTGTAGTCATACAGATAGCGGACAAAGTAGGAAATGTCGGTAGTAGCGTTCGCCTTCGCTTTGAAATTGATCGTAATGACACTGCGGGGTTCTTTGAAATCTACGCCGCGAACGACCGAGAAGTTACAGAGAACTTCGCCGTCTTTCTTGTAATTCGCCAACCAGTTGCCGTTCCAGTTTTCTTCGTCATTATCGTTGAAGTCCAGCACGGATACAGGCTCGAGAACGGAAGAATCATAGTAGACCGAAAAATCGGTGCCGACGACCTTTGACTCGACTTCGCTGAGCTTGAGGCGATAAGTAACATCCTGTCCGTTCTTGACCTCGATCTGAGTCTTGGCGGAATCGACCGCGGCAGAAGTGCTGACGGCAGAAACAGCGATAATGCCGATCACCATGGTCAGAACACACAGGAGGGAAATCAACTTCTTCATCATCATTACGTCCTTTCGGGTACGGTTTAAAACATTACTGTTTCAGATACAAAAGTATTATAATACAACTGAAAACATATTTCAATAAATAAATTGTTAACAGTCAGTAAGATGAATATGAATTAGGGCGTAATCTACTTGTATGCTACAGGTATTTACTGAAATTTTCATTCAAAACGCCGCTTCAAACACGAACCCCCCTTCGAGAGGAAGGGGGGGCGCATATTTTTTAGTTTGGAAATTCAAACCGAATGATTATTCTTCATTCTTTCTCTTCTTGGTGAAGAGGATGATACCTGCAGCCATCACGAGGACGATCACGAAGAAGATCGCGACCTCAGGTGAACCGGTCTGTACAGCGGAGCTGTTGGTAGTAGACTTGGTGTCACCGGTGCTGGAAGCGGGTGTAGTCGCCGCAGCAGCCGTGGGCTTAGCAGCAGAGGTAGGCTTAACGGTGGTGGGCTCTGCAGCTGCGTCAAGAACATGGAGGATACCGAGCGCCTCGCCGTCGGAGAAGACGAACTTGAGGTCGTAATCGCCAACAGAGAGAGTCTCCATATACTCGGGCTTGAGGGTCAGCTTGAGAGAACCGGAAGCCTTGGTGTACTTATCAAAGCCTACGAGTTCGAACTTATCTGCACCCTTCGGGCTGATCCAGAGTGATCTGAACTTGCCGTAGGTCTTAGTGTCGTCGCCGTCAACTGCGTTAGCAGTGAAGGTCTTGTCTTCGAGAGACTTGAGCTGATAGGTCTGCTCGTCAGCCTTGTAGTTTACTGTGACCTTCTCGCCGGGCTGACCGTCGAGTTCGCCGTTTCTCTCTACAGACGGCTGCTTAACATCGGTATCTTCGAAGATCTGCTTCTCTTCATCTTTACCCTCGAGGGTCTTGATGTTGGTATCGATGTAGTAGGTGCCTGCGGGAGTGTTCTCATCAACATGGATCGTGAAGGTGACTACCTCAGCCTTGTCGCCACTGAAGTCAGCGCCGTCAGCGTTGGTGTAGTTGAACTTCATCTCGTTGATTTCGCCCTTATCGTTGTTGAAGTAGTTAACAACTACGTTGCCGCCATCGTCAGGATTCTCAATATCAGCTTCGCCGCCCAGGATCGGGAAGGAAGGATCGCCAACCATGGTGATGTACGGAGTATCCCATGTGGTGGTAGCGTCGATACCGCAGATGGTGCCGGCATCCTTCAGATAGAAGGTGTAGGTATGGTCTGTACCAGCCTCAACCTCATACTTGTTGCCGTCAGCGATGATGATGATCTTGTCGCCGGTCGGAGCCTCGGTCGGGGTCGGAGCCTCAGTCGGGGTCGGAGCCTCAGTCGGAGTCGGAGCCTCGGTCGGGGTCGGAGCCTCGGTCGGGGTCGGAGCCTCAGTCGGGGTCGGAGCCTCAGTCGGGGTCGGAGCCTCGGTCGGAGTCGGAGCCTCGGTCGGGGTCGGAGCCTCGGTCGGGGTCGGAGCCTCGGTCGGGGTCGGAGCCTCGGTCGGGGTCGGAGCCTCGGTCGGGGTCGGAGCCTCGGTCGGGGTTGGAGCCTCAGTCGGGGTCGGAGCCTCGGTCGGGGTCGGAGCCTCAGTCGGGGTCGGAGCCTCGGTCGGAGCGGGCTGCTTCTCTTCGAAGCTTGCCACTACGGGGATCTGTGTACCGGGAACAACCGGCTCACCCTTCTTGATGATCGGAGTAAGATCATCGTCAGCAGCAGTCATGGTCTGGATCGCGTTTCTGACCTCGCCTTCGCCGGGAGCGGTTACGGTGTAGGTCGTCTTGATCAGGACATCATCGTCGCTGTTGAATACGAACGGATTGTCGACGGACGGAGTGGAAGCAATGTAGAGAACCTTACCGTCCTGATCCTTATTCTCAACAACTGCGTCGCCGAGTACGGGATATGCAGTGGTGTCGAGGTTCAGGATGCTGTCAGTGTAGGTCTGAGAACCATTTACGTTAGCGAGCTTACCGCCGTCAGCGAGTTCGGAAGCATTCAGGTAGGTGTAAACATCGAAGGTGTCGCCTACGTTGAAGGTCTTGGTCTCGGACTGGCCGTTGAAGCCGTAGATAGTGATGGTAGCTGTCGGAGCCTCAGTCGGAGTCGGAGCCTCGGTCGGGGTCGGAGCCTCAGTCGGGGTCGGAGCCTCGGTCGGGGTCGGAGCCTCGGTCGGGGTCGGAGCCTCAGTCGGGGTCGGAGCCTCAGTCGGGATCGGAGCCTCAGTGGGAGCGGGTACAGGCTCATTGAAGGTCATGTACTCGTCGCCTTCGCCCAGCTTGTCGTCCTTGATCTCGCCCTTGCTGATGATCTGAGTCAGATCTTCGTCAGCAGCAGCCAGAGTCTTGAGAGTGGTCTTGATGTCTGCGGTACCGCCTGCGGTTACGGTGTAGGTGGTAGCGATGATGACATCGTCGTCGCTATCGAATACGAACGGATCGTCGATAGACGGGTTAGAAGCGTTGAAGTAGATCACGCCGGAGTTCGCCAAGCGCATCAGCCAGAGCTACAACGGAATCGGTGTAGGTCTGAGAACCGCTGATAGAAGCGATCTTGCCATCGTTGATGTCGGAAGCGTTCAGTACGGTGTATACGGTGAAGGTATCGCCGATGTTGAACTCTTTAGATTCATTCAGATTGCCAAAGATATCATAGATGTTTACGATAGCGGTCTGAGGATGATCAGTCGGAGTCGGAGCCTCGGTCGGAGTCGGAGCCTCGGTCGGGGTCGGAGCCTCGGTCGGGGTCGGAGCCTCGGTCGGGGTCGGAGCCTCGGTCGGGG
>CADBYC010000028.1 GCA_902798755.1 uncultured Ruminococcus sp.
GAGCAGGCGCTCAAAAACAGCGGAAAGTTCATTCCGTGGCAGGTCGTGACGATCTCAAGAGACGGTCAAATTTTAGATTAAAAAGAGCAAATCACACGACGAATTTTACCATGCCTTAACAAAGAAACACCCGCAACAGTGACAAAAGTACCTGTTGCGGGTGTGATCGTTTATGATCAGTTTTCCGTTCCCTGCAAGCCGATCTCCTCGGTGTGCGGACGCATGCCGTCGATGCAGATCTCGGCAACATCCCTGACCTCCATGCCCAGAAGCTCACAGCCCTTTTTGATCAGCTCGCGGTCGCATTTGGCGGCGAACTTCTTGTCCTTAAACTTCTTCATAAAGCTCTTGGTGTTCAGGTCGGTGATGCCGTTCGGACGCATCCTCGCGGCGGCTTGGATGATGCCCGTCAGCTCGTCTACGGTGAACAGGCTCTTTTCCATATCCGTCAGCGGTTCGACGTCGGTGCAGATACCCCAGCCGTGGCTGAGGATCGCGCGGACATCTTCGGGATCGACGCCCTGTGAGAGCAATTCCTTTTCGGTATGCTGTAAATGCTCGTCGGGGAACTTCTCATAGTCGTAATCATGCAGATAACCGACCGCCATCCAATGCTCCTCGTCAGCGCCGAAGTGACGCGCCATCGCGCCCATCGCGTAGCACACGTTCAGCGAGTGGATGATCAGATGATCCTCGGTCACCATCGAGCTGTTGATCTCTTTTGCTCTTTCCAATGTCAGTGCCATATTTCTTATCCTTTCTCTTTTTAGGGGATTTGTGATCGCTAAAACTATTATACAGTTTCTCGCTGTTATTGCAAGCATTTCATTATTGACTATTCCTCAGAATCCGTTAGAATAGTAGTATCATGTGAATTGGACTGGATACGATGAAAGTAACACCGCTCAAAAAGCAAAGCAAAAAGGAACAGGGTAACGTTACGGTAGAGGGCGCGTCGGATGAAGTAAAGGGAATTTTTACAGTGACAGGCTTTGACGGGATGATCCCCCTGTTTTAACAATAGGAATAGTTGCTATAAACAGTCCTTTATGAAAACGAAACGAAGAAAACTGCCGACAGAGCCAAATAGCTTTGTCGGCAGTTTTATACTTGTAATCATCAGAGAAGGAACTGATCGAAGCCTGTCGTTTCGAAGATCTCCTTCACCTCATCGCAGACGTTTGATATTTTGAATCTGTTTTTATCTTCAAGAGATTTGTACATGATCAACAGAACGCGCAGCCCCGCAGAGGAGATATACGCCATCTTAGCTGCGTCGATCTCAATAGCCTCCGCTTTTTCAGGAAGTTCGTTGAACTTTTTCATCAGCTCAGGCGCGGTGATCGTGTCCATTCTGCCCTGTATCGACGCCTTGAATACGCCGTCTTTGAATTCACTGACAACATTAAAGGGCAGGTCGGGATCAACATTATGTTTCTCTTTCTTCGCCGTAAGACGCCACTCGATCATTTTCGAGTAGCTTGTTCTGAGCCTTTGCATCATATCCTCGTCTGCTGTACGCAGCTTCGGGAGCAGCTCGCTGTACGCGATCGATTCGACAACAAATCCCAGTTCTTCCATATATACCTTCAATCTGTCGGGATCCCATGCAACGAACGGGTTCTCGGAATTGTCAATATCCGATCGTGAGGCGGAACCGGCAACGACAGCTCGGCGGACGATCTCGGGATCTTTCTGAATAGCCGCCTCATAGCTGAGCGCCATGAGATCGATACTCATCGCGTCGGAGGTGTACCATTCGCCGCCAAAGTCCGAAAGCAGTCTGTGTACCGCGCGGCATACCTGATCCAGCTCGCTGCGGTTGAATAACGCAAGCATACCGTCTGTGATGATACAGATCCTGCCTTTTGCATCACACAGCGCTTTTTTCATAGACTCGAAGTTTGTAGCATCTACGGAGCAATAGTGTATCTTGTCTTTCTGCTCCTCTGTGCTGAGTTTATCTATCGCAGGCGCGATATCGTTGATGACAACAGGCAGATCAAAGCCGTAATAGGTTTTTCCCATTCTTGCTGTGGCAAGACCGTGCGGAAGATATCCGCAGGGCAGGTCGATGATGACATCGCAGTCGGATTGTTCGGCGATCCTGTTCCATATATTGTATCGCGCGTCGTGACTAACGACGTAGCTTCTGATGATCTCTCGTCTGATCTCGCTGTCCGGCATAGGGTCTCCTTGCTGCAGTTCGGAGAAGTCGATCGATTTGGCAAGCTCAGCAGCGTCGGGATCACCCGTGCTCATAAGCATAGCAAGACAGCCTTTACCTGTTGTGTAGCTTGGGTTGACGATCTGTTGCAATTCTTTGGAATCCATCATTATTATCCTTTCTATGCTAGTAGGCAAGCATTGGAGGAAAGGGGTTGAGTTCGACTCCCTTCATCCTGATGGTGCGCACTGTATTACCGATTGAATCATATCACAGCATATTCAGGATGTCAACTCAAAGCGAACATGCCTGATGTGCACGGAGTGTTATTTTTGGCTTGAATGAAAGAGAGAGTAAGGTAAATACACATTTAAGAGCAAAAGAAGCAAAGCAGAGATGACCCCCGCGCTGCTCGCCTATGACGGTATCCAGTACACATATATGGCGCCGTCGGTTTTTGAGAGCGCTTACTTCGGTTATGTGCAGGAGCATCTGCGGATCTTATCGGGATTTTACGGCGTGCTCAAACCGATGGACGGCGTTGTCCCTTACCGCTTGGAGATGCAGGCGAAAGCGACACCCATCGGCTGTAAAAACCTCTATGAGTTTTGGGGTGACGCATTATACCGCGAGGTGATTCCCGATGACAGGATCATCATCAATCTTGCGTCAAAAGAGTATTCAAAGTGTATCGAGAAATATCTGCAGCCGCAGGACAGGTATATTACCGTCGTGTTCGGCGATCTGATCGGCGGAAGGGTCGTGACCAAAGGGGTGTACGCGAAGATGGCGCGCGGCGAGATGGTGCGCTATGCGGCTGAGATCAACGCTGTTCAGCCCGAGCAGCTCAAGTCCTTCGCCATCGGTCAGTACCGCTTTGATGAATCTCGCTCCACCGATACCGAGTATGTCTTTATTCGTGAAACGGAGGACGAGCGATGAAGCTGGTATTTGCGTCGGACAGCTTCAAAGAGAGCCTGTCGAGCAGGAGGACGGCGGAGCTGTTGACGAGAGCCGCGCGGGAAGTATTCGGCGCACTGAATGGCGAGAAAGCTCAGCACAACTATCCATGATCCTTTTGTTAACGTTTGTTACATCGATTCGATCCGGTGAGGATATACCGAAAAGCCCCCATGACAGCTGATATACTGGTATCAGTATGTTATGGGGGTGTCCTTATGGGAAACTTGTTTATTGTTTACGGTGATGTACTTTCTGAGAAGCTGCGCTTTCTTGCGGATGTGATCGTCGTGCCGGCATACGGCGGCGAGATGAAGCCGAGGGATGAGATGACGGATCGGCTGTTTGAGCTTGCCGGCCGAAGAGAATTGGAGCGAGCCATCAGAGAGAAATACAATCGGGAGCCGATGAATCGCGGCGAAGTGCGTGGAATCGACTTCCCGATGTTCCTTGAGAAAATGCTGTTCGTCTACTCCTTGGATGAGCCACTGTGGAGCTTGGAGAGCAAGCCGCAGATCGAAAAGCACCTGATCGTCGGGTATCACAACGCGGTCACGGTCGCAAGGCTGCTGGGCTACGACAATATCCTGATCCCGTTCTTCGGCATGAGCCTGACGGAGAGCGAGAACGAGAAGATGATCAAGCGGATCACAAAAATGTTCCTCAGCGAGTTACATTCACGCCGCCGAGAGATGGATATCTACTTTGTCATACCGGAGTTCTTAGCATAAGTGTGACCGGAAAAATCACATAAAGCTTTATTATACTTTTCTCTGGAAGATGAAAGATGTGCAGACGGATGATAGGCATACAATATCTTAATGCTACTGTCATAATCATTGATCCGAAACCAGTCTTTGATTTCTTCAGGACTTAGTTCGCAGGGGCGGTTGATGGTTGTAGGTTCATCGGGTGTCAAGCTTCGAATTAAAGGAGCAATCTTTTCGGTATAGAATTCTTCGCCGAAATCGCGGATGATGTGATTATCATAACCTGTTCCGCTGAGAAAGATCAGATGGGTAGGATGAAGAATATTCAGCTCATGCAGAAAGATATTCCTGCTTACCCCTTCAAACTCAAAATCCGAATATACAATATCATCTCTTGTTTTACAGCGTAAATATGATTTCGTCTTACGATTTACCACAGATGGATAGCAAGGCGTATATTTACCTTTCAGAGAGGTTTTGTTTAGATTGTTATTCAGAACAGAGAGAATCTCAGCTTCTCTTTCTTCGGGCAAGTCTGTAGCACAAAAGCCGCTGATGAGTTTACGCGTTTTTAAATACTCAGTTTGGGGACAATCGCTTGCGGAAATCGGACTGTATTTGTCATACCGATGGGCGATCGCATAGTCATATTTGTAATAATAGTCATCTTGGTAATATGCTGGGAAATCGAAAATTTTCCCTTCACCGTGATGCGCTTCTTTCCCATAGCACATGATCTTATTTTCGCTGTTAAGGTAAGAATCAAAGCATGTTAAGAGTTGTATTCCGTTATAGTCAGTGCAAAGAAATGAGGTGTCTTTCTTTTCGCGCTCGCGTATCTCGGATTCTCTCTTCTTCATATGTTGAAAGAATACGGTGTATAGGGCATTTAATCGTTCATTAAAGTTTTTAGATCTTTCGGAGTTTTGTTTAGTATAAATACCTGTATTGGAATAATCAAAATCTGTCACGGCTTTTCCCTCCTTTGAATATCGTACCATAATTGTTGTCACAATTCAACAAATCCCGCAAGTATAATCTATACAATCTTATGGGTTGTTTTTGGTGCATCGGATATGGTATATTATTATCAGCAGAGAAACTTCTGTTACGTAAGTGGCTGCATATACTGTCGGTAGCGAATCCTTTTGTAAGAGCGCTTACAGGAGGACGGACAGCGAGTCGCTGCCTGTAAAACATAGTAGACCCTCGCACTGAGGCATCAGTGCGAATTCCCGCAAATCCGTTCCAACGAATTAAAGGATTGGCAAGCAATCTAAAATTCGCCTCCACGGCTTTACGGACAAGCTCGGATAGTACCGGGTATATGCAGCCCTTCGCGCCGATCGAGAGAAAGGAGTTCTGTTATGATCGTCAGAAAAGATGAGATCACCTTTGAATCATCTGATATGCGTTTTGTCAAACACTGCGGAATCGAAAACGCGACCGAGATCGTCAGACGTCATTATGATAGATTCAGCACTCCTTTTATCGGGGATATGTTCCAACTCTCCGCTTTTCTGAGAATCAAGCTGAAAGAACTGCACGAGATAACCGATCATATCGAACAACACTATACAGAGATCCATATTCCTAAACGGCACGGCGGGTTCCGGATCCTGAACCGCCCTGATGATCAGCTCGACCGTTTACAGCGGATCATTCTGAACAGGATACTCAACAAAATGGACTGTTCACCGTACGCAACCGCATATCATAAAGGCGCCAAGTTGATCGACAACGCTTCTCCGCACGTGGGTAAGAGGTATCTTTTGAAAACGGATGTTGCCGACTTCTTTGGCTCAATTCGCTTTGATAAGGTCTATCAGTACGCTTTTTCGAGTATTTGCTATCCTAAAGAGGTGGGCACATTCTTGACGATGTTGTGCTGCTTGGGTGATGTTTTGCCGCAAGGGACTTGTACCTCGCCTGCGTTATCCAACCTGTTTATGCAACCCTTTGATAACTCCTTCAGCGGATGGTGCAAAAAGCGGGGTTTCAATTACACCCGTTACTGCGATGATATCACTGTTTCCGGAGATAACTCTCTTTATCCGGCGTATTTGAAGGCGAAGGAGCTGCTGTCTCAAAGGGGTTTGCTTCTCAATGAAGATAAGACACATTTTATCACCGATTCTTTCCGCCAGACGGTGACCGGTCTGACTGTGAACGAAAAGGTCAATGTCACCGCCGCTTACAAGCGCAAGCTACGGCAGGAGCTGTACTACACGGATCGCTTCGGTATAGAGAGCGCGGCGCAATATCTGCATCAACCGGATGCGAAGAAATACTATCAACAGCTAATGGGCAGGCTGAATTTTGTCCTGTCCATCGAGCCGGATCACACCTATTTTATCAAAGCCAAGGGAAAACTGTCTGAGCAGAGGGTTGAGATCATATGATGTACACCAAGCAACCGAAGAAGCTGACGATCATGAATATCCTCGACATCCTCAAGCGCTATACGGACGAGAACCATCGCCTGAGCCAGAAGGAGATACAGGAGATCCTCGAGCGCGAGTATGACATGAAGCTCGACCGCAAGGCGATCAAGCGCAACCTGATGAACCTGATCGAGTTCGGGTATGACGTCAACTACAGCGAGAGTGTCCGCGTGTTCCGCGACAAGGACGGCAACGAGCAGGAGAACGTGATCCTCTCCGATTTTTATCTCGAGCGCGAGTTCACCGACAGCGAGCTGCGCCTGCTTATCGACAGCGTCCTGTTCTCCAACCACATTCCCTATAAGCAGGACAAGCAGCTGGTCGAGAAGCTCTCGTCCCTCTCCAATATCTACTTCAAGTCGCGCGTCAAGCACATCGCCCGTATGCCGGAGGATAAGACCGACAACAAGCAGTTGTTCTACAACATCGAGCTGCTCGACGAAGCGATCACCAAGGGACATAGAGTCAGGTTCCGGTACCTCGAATACCGCTCGGATAAGAAGCTCCACAAGCGCCGCCACAGCGACGGCACCGTGCGCGAGTATGAGATCAATCCCTATCAGCTGGTTGCGAAGGAGGGCAAGTACTACCTGATCTGCAACAACGTCAAATACGACACGGTGAGCAACTACCGCGTCGACCGCATGACGGATATGGAGATATTGCCCGATCAGCGCCGCGCGTTCAATACGCTGATCGGCTCCGACGGCAATCAGCTCGACCTGAATGCGTACATGGAAAAGCATATCTATATGTTCGCGGGCGAGAATATCCGCGCCGTGTTCCGAGCCGAAAAATTCATACTCAGCGACATCATCGACATGTTCGGTAAGGACGTCAAGTTCAGCGACGAGAGCGAGAAGCAGATCACCGTGACCGCCGACGTGAACGAGCTCGCAATGGAGCAGTTCGCCAAAGCGTACACACCATACATAGAGATCATCAAGCCCGTTTCGCTCAGGGAGCGGATGATACATAATCTGAGTGCAGGGTTGGAGAAATATCAAGCTAAGGGAGAGTAATGATTTATGAATGAAAGCAGTATAACTATCCGCTTTGGAAATCCTACATATAAATTTGAATGGGAGAACCCATTTATGTTGCATGAACCATCCGTCGGAGAAACAACCATAATTGATCATTATATAGATAGCTTTTTGAAAAGTGAAGGAAAAACAGAAGAGTTTTTGAAGAAACAATTTAGTAATGTTCATGCCTCCAGCTCTTTTAATGATATTCTCGCAAAGGTAACTTTTATTAACAGCTTTTATAATACCCAGATCAAAAATGATCATTTACGTTGGGTTGCAACAAGGATTTACCTTTTAAATACACAATACAAAGTGTTAACTGAAAACGGTGAAGCTGAAGGAATCGTTGATTATTACCTCAGTGACAGCGCTGATAAAATCGAATGCAGGAAACTGGTGGATTATATAGCGTTTTGTGATATCGAAAAAAACAGTCCTGATAATGAGAAACATATTTCAGCCGGCAATCTCTACGTCTTTGCCTCAAAATATTGCAGCTGGCACCAATTTAAGAAGTTTCCAATAGTAGACAGCCTTGTTATGGGTTTGCTGTGGCGGCTAAATGAAGCGGGCAAAAATGACACTGAGCAAAAGAATATCGGAACCTATAGAAAGTTATTTCGTCAATACGAGATGTTCTCTTATTCAAATTATTGTAATATATACGATGATTATATTAAGTTCATAAATACTAAAAGGCCAGCAAATACCGGCTGTTATGACTATAAAAAATTAGATCAGTGTACATGGATGTACATCAGTGAAAAGCTTACAAATCTGGACAATAGAGAAGAGAAAAAAGATAAGATCAAGGAGAAGTTCGGTATATCACCTGATTACAAAGCTCATCCGGAGATTATCAAAAAAGCAGAGCAAGAATTAGATCATTATAGTATCAACAATAGGGAGGAATCGTATGAGTGCATTTGATAAGATCATCGGGCAAAGCGCCTGCTCGCCGAGCACCGTGATCTTTTGGACGGCATCGCCGAGGCGCTCGCAAAAAAGCGCTACCTGATCTCCGACGACTTCAAGAGGATCAAAGCGGATTGTGTGGCATAATACAGATAAGAGAAAAGCAGACCGTGTCCGGAGTGGATGCGATCTGCGTTTTTGACTTGTTGCTAAGGTCTTTTGTGCGTGGTATAATAGATGAAACTACAAAGCGATGGCGGTGGTGGTATGAAACTGATATTTGCCTCGGACAGCTTCAAGGGAAGCCTGTCGAGCAAGAGGACGGCGGAACTGTTGACGAGAGCCGCGCGGGAAGTATTCGACGCATGCGAGTGTATCGGCGTGCCGATAGCGGACGGCGGAGAGGGGACAGTTGACGCATTGATCGATGCGCTGAAAGGCGAGAAAAATATTGTAGCCGTCCATGATCCCTTGATGAACCGCATACAGGCGAGCTACGGCATCGCAGGCGGCAGAGCCGTCATTGAGATGGCGGCGGCGTCGGGTTTGACGCTTGTCCCCGAAGCGCTGCGCGATCCTCTGAATACGACTACTTACGGAACGGGAGAACTGATTCTCGACGCGCTCGGCCGCGGCTGTCGGGAGCTGTATATCGCCATCGGCGGCTCGGCGACCAACGACGGCGGTATGGGCTGTCTGCGTGCTCTCGGCGCGAGATTTCTCGATAAGGACGGCAACGAGCTGAGCGGTTGCGGAAAGGATTTAGCAGAAGTGTCAACCATTGACCTTGTGCATTTGGACAGCCGATTATCTGACACGTCCCTCACCGTTCTCTGTGATGTGAAGAATTCGCTTTGCGGAGAGAACGGCGCGACCTATACCTTTGCCAAACAAAAAGGAGCAACTCCCGAAACACTTGAGCTGCTCGAAAACGGTATGCAGAACTACCGCGATGTGATTCGCAGGCAGTTCTGCATTGACTGCGACATGATCGAAGGCGCTGGCGCGGCAGGCGGTCTTGGCGCGGCGCTGAAAGTTTTTCTGAACGCAGCCATGCAGTCGGGCATCGAGACGGTGCTCGATCTGATCGGCTTTGATGATCTGCTCGACGGCGCGGATTTGGTCGTGACAGGGGAGGGCAGAGCGGATTCGCAGTCCGTCTGCGGTAAGGTGATGCAGGGCGTTGCTCTGCGCGCAAAGGCGAGAGAAATCCCTGTATACGGCTTGTGCGGATCGCTCGGCGACGGCGCGGAGCTGCTCTATGACTGCGGCGTTACCTCGCTGTATTCGCTTGTCGATGAAAACACGAGCGTTGAGGAAGCGATGACAAACGCTGAGGAAGTTTATTATCACGCGGCTGTTCGGATGTTCAGCAAGATAAAGAGGGAAAAACGATGAAAACTTTGGATTGTATTTCGGTCGAGAATATGCGCGAGAGCGACCGCATGACGATCGAGAAATACGTGTCGGGGCGCACGCTGATGTACCGCGCTGCGATGGGCGTTTTTCGCGCGGTGAACTGGCACGGCGAGATCGTGATCGCGGTCGGCGGCGGCAACAACGGCGGCGACGGTTATGCCCTCGCGTGTATCTTGAAACGCAACAACTATACCTGCCGTATCGTCAAACTCAGCGAGAAGCTGACCGACGACAGCGGGTTTTATGCACAGAGAGCCGAGTTGCTCGGCGTACCTTGTGAAGCATATGCGAGCGGAGCGTTTGCCAATGCCGATATCATCGTTGACTGTCTGCTCGGTACAGGCTTTCAGGGCACTTTGCGTGAGCCGTGGCTGAGCGCGGTGCAGGAGATCAACAGCAGTAAAGCAGAGGTCGTCAGCGTGGATATCAACAGCGGAATGAACGGCGATACAGGCGAGGCGGAAACTGCCGTTCAGTCGGATATCACGGTCACGATCGGCTATGTTAAGCGCGGTCTGGTGTCACCGCACGCCGCCCGATATATGAAGAAGCTGGTCGTCGCGAACATCGGCATTGTCCTCGCCGAAGAGGAAGAGAAGCTCGTCCCCGCCGATGCGGAGACACAGGCTGATGATAACTGTATCCCCGCACCCGAATACCTAACAATGGAGCCGATCGACGTCAGCCTCGAAGAATTGCCAAATTGAATAGCATAATAACAAAACCGCATGGATAAGCCGATCAGCCTGTCCATGCGGTATTCTGCATAAAAGATGCCCTTGTCCTCTGATTATTCCTCGTTATCCTCAAACGAAAAGTCGTTCAGCTCTTTGAAGTCGAGGAACTCGGCGAGGGTCATGTTCAGAGCACTTGCCATCTTGTGGAGGTTCACCACGCCGGGATTGCCCGTCCTGCCGTTGACGATATTGTCGATGGACGACTGGCGCACGTTGCTCATCTTGGCGAGCTGATTGATCGAGATCCCGCGCTTTTTGCACAGGCTGCGGATGCGGTTCGCATAGATTTCACCATAAGTCATATCAAAAACTCCCATACTATCATGATTACCTAAATTCGATTAATGTAATGATAATATGAGATTTTTGCATATTTACCTAAATATAGGTTGACAAGCAAAATAAACTTCGCTACACTTTACTTTAATATAGGTAATAGAGGTGTAGCGAATGGTATCGTGTACATTCTTCGGACACCGTGATTGTCCGAGTAGTATCAAAGAGAAGTTGCATGAGGAGATAGAGCGGCTGATTAGTCATCATCGTGTCAATACCTTTTACGTCGGCACGCAGGGCAACTTTGACCGCATGGCGTATGCGGCTCTGGTTGAACTTCGCAAACGGTATCAGCATATCAAAATCTACCGTGTCCTCGCCTATATGCCGAAGCCGGGTGATGACGGCACAGCCGACACCATCGTCCCGGAGGGGGTAGAGAACGCACACCCGCGCTATGCCATCGTCTACCGAAACAATTGGATGATCGACCACAGCGACTATGTGATCGCCTATGTGACGCACACCTTTGGCGGCGCGTATCAGGCGGTCGAAAGAGCGAAGAAAAAAGGGAAGATAATGATACAGATAATATGATCTTAATCAAGCGCAAGTATTCGGTAGATACTTGCGTTTACTTTTACAATCAGCGAAAAAAGCTTTCAAGCACGGTTCAAAGTCCAATAAAGCGCCGTATCCTTGTGTTATACTGTGTACAAGGAAAAGATTTTTCATCATATAAGGAGGAAATGTCATGAAATTCAAGATCGGATTCAGCGCGGAAGAAAAGAAAGAGAACCCTGCACGAGAGGTTCGTAAGGATTCAAAAGCCGAGGTCAAGCCGAAGCCCTCGCTGGTGGATATCCGCTTCCCCGATATCTACAAAAGCTATACCTATTATAACGACCGCTTCGACCTGCATGAGGGCGATACCGTTTTCGTCGACGGCAAGCTCGAAGGAGTCGCGGGCAGGGTCGTTGCCGTCACCTACAATTTCAAGATCAAGCTGTCCGACTACAAGCGCGTTATCAGTGTTGCCGATACCGATGTGAAGGGTCAGTTGTATTTCCATAAGACTAAAGTCGTATCGTTCGATCCCACTACCATTCCGTTCGGCAAGATCGCGTCATGGTACTTCCCTCCGACCGATCCCGTGGATATTGTAAGCGGAGAGGATGACAGCACGATCCTTCTCGACAAGCCCGAAACATGGAAGGCTGACATCGACCCGAGCGAGTATGTGGACATCGATGATTTCTTCAGTGTGGTGTATCTCAGTCTTGATAACGGTGTTGGCAGAGCAATCGTAAAAGGGAAGAAATATCACGCGGTAGAGTTCTTCTATCAAAACGGCGAGATCGGCAAGCTCACCTGCGACTGTTACAGCGCGGGAATGTGCGAGCATGAGGTCGATGTATTGTTTGAGCTCAGGCACAAGCTGAAATGGATCGATGAAAACTACGCCGATGATTTTCAGAAAACAGCCTATTTTGCGGAGCTTGACAAAGCGGCGTTCTGCAATATGGTGCTGATGAGCCGACAGAACGGCTCATTCCAAATCGGATAATACAAATACATAACAACCTATATAGAGTGCGCGAGGGACAAGCCCGTTGACCGCACAGCGACCTGCCGCTGCTCACGACGGTAAGGTGCTAATGCTTGACCGATAGGTGACCCCGGCACTCTTTAGGATATACCAAAAAAGGGAGTGTCATTTATGAAAACAATCAAAGAGTTAGCAAGCATGGGTGAGCGCGTGTATGTTCACCTCAAGGACGAAGAAAAAGCAATGAGATTTCTGCATCAGGCAGAGTCGGAGGGCTTCACCTTCGGCGACGGCGTCAGCCCAACCGACCGCCATTGGTCTGATTTCTATGCGATCCATCCCGACGGTACGATGAACTATGTCGGTTCGGTTGGGCGGATCGAGTACGCCTCGGGAGCGGATAGCTGTGTCAGGGTGGAATATCAAGAACTGTTGTAACGGTTGATTGGAGGTGTCGTTATGAGTAAACATGATGATTTCTTAGACGATTATATCGGGTACAGAATCTTTGAGGACAGTATGAAAGGATCGGGCGGCGGTAAGCCTCCGAGAAAGAATACAGGCTGCGGCTGCGGAACATGGGCGGTGCTGATCTGCATTGTGATATTTTTACTTGGCGTTTTCGGTTCTTGCTCAAAGAGCAGTTCATCTCGTTATTCAGGCTCATATCACAGCTACGGCACCTCCTACTCAACCCATAGCAAGTCATCCTACAGCTCGTCATCCAAATCCAATTCAAGCGCTTCATCAGGCAGTAAGCCCGCCTCAAGCAACACCTCCAAATCTTTATCTTCAAGCAAATATAAATCATCTTCATCCATAAAGAAATCCTCCGATCCCTACGACGCTAAATCCTACGCTCACCCGGATGATTTCTACTACGACAACCGTGATGACTTTTGGGACTATGAGGATGCGGAGGATTACTATGATAGTCACAAATAATTATCTATATTAGCAATTCTTCATTGAAAAGGGCTAAACATAGTGGTATTATTTGAAATATAATAGCTATTCATAATCAAGGCAGGATGATAACATGCTACACGATGGATTATATGAACAGGTAATCAGCAGAGAACTGGATTCAGAGCTTGCCTCTACGGACAAGCTCAGTCAGACTGCGCCTATCGACAGCGCAGAAGCCTCGAAGATCCTTTCCAAATATGTTGCTGAGATTGTAGAAAAGGGTCTTGAAAACGTTAAGGACAACGGTGGAGATCTGAGTTCTCAGGTAGAGCTCGTCAACCGCATTGTCTCCACGATCACATCCGAAACGCATGAACCTGAATTTGATAGCCAAAGTGTAGCACAAAGAGCAGAGCAATTACTTGCCCTTATGGATAAGCAAAACAATATCCTTGCCGTCAACGAAAAGGCCGAGATCGTTCGCCCTGAGACCTCGATCGCCATGAGCTCACTGTTCACCGGTGCGGTACATGAGCCTCAGATGTATACGGAGCTCAAGAAAGAAATCGTCTCCTGCAATCGCATTGATATGCTGGTGTCTTTCATCAAGTGGAGCGGACTGCGCCTTATTATGAGTGAGCTTTCGGAGTTCACCCAGAAGGGCGGCGAGCTGCGTATCATCACGACTGCCTACATGGGAGCGACCGACGTCAAAGCGATCGAGGAGCTCCGCAAGCTACCTAACACCAAGATCAAGGTCAGCTACAATACCAAGATCACCAGGCTTCACGCAAAGGCATATATCTTCTATCGTGATACCGGCTATACCACCGCATATGTCGGTTCTTCCAACCTCTCGAATGCGGCACTGACCAGCGGGCTCGAGTGGAATACAAAAATCACGAAAAAGGATTTGCCGGAAACGATTGATAAGATTGCGGCGACCTTTGAATTCTATTGGAACGACAAGGAATTCGAATACTATGACGAGGGGCAATGTGAGCGCTTGTCTAAGGCGCTGAAGGCAGAGAAGTTTTTTGACACCAACAATCCTGAGATGTATACGATGGATATCATGCCGTATTCGTATCAGCAGGAGATTCTCGACAAGCTTGAAGCGGAACGAGAGGTGCGCGGCTATACCCGCAATCTTGTTGTAGCTGCAACAGGTACCGGAAAGACGGTTATCTCTGCATTGGACTATAAACGTTTCAGGAAGAAGAACCCCGACAAGCCCTGTCGTCTGTTGTTCGTCGCTCACCGTGAGGAGATTCTGCGCCAGAGCATGTACACCTTCCGAGCAGTGTTGAAGGATGCCAACTTCGGAGAGCTGTTTGTTGGAAACTACAAACCTGAAAGCATTGATTATCTTTTCCTTTCGGTACAGACCTTCAATTCACAGGACTTTACCGAAAAGACAACTCCGGATTTCTATGATTACATTGTCGTGGACGAATTTCATCACGCCGCTGCACCGACGTATCAGAAGCTGTTGTCGTATTATCAGCCTCAGATCCTTCTCGGATTGACTGCAACTCCTGAGCGTATGGATGGCAAGAGCATTCTTCCGTATTTTAACCATCGTATTGCTGCTGAGATTCGTCTGCCGGAAGCGATCAACAGAAAGCTGCTCTGTCCCTTCCAGTATTTTGGTGTGACGGATACCGTTGATCTCGATCAGCTCAAATGGGCGTCGGGAGGTTACGACAAAACGGAACTGTCAAATCTATATACCATCAGCGGATCGATTGCTCAGCGTAGGGCAGATCATGTTGTTTCTTCTCTGCTGAAATATGTAACTGATATTGATGATGTCAAGGGACTTGGATTCTGCGTGACAGTTGCACATGCTGAGTTCATGTCCGGATATTTCAATGAACACGGCATCTCGTCCATGTTTCTGACCGGTAAATCTCCCGACGAGGAGAGGAAACTGGCTAAGGATAAGCTTGTGAAGGGTGAGGTGCGCTTCATCTTCGTGGTCGACATCTACAACGAAGGTGTCGATATTCCCGAGGTGAACACTGTGCTGTTCTTGCGACCGACAGAATCGTTGACGATCTTCCTGCAACAGCTCGGTCGTGGACTCAGATTAGCAGAAGATAAAGAATGCCTGACCGTTCTTGACTTCATCGGCCAGGCAAACAGAAAGTATAATTTTGAAGACAAATTTGCCGCTTTACTTTCCAATACCTCACGCAGCGTGACGCGCGAGATCAAGGACGGATTTACCTCTCTGCCGAAGGGCTGTTATGTACAGCTTGAGAAGAAGGCGGCTAAATACATACTGGATAATATCCGTGCATCTTACGGCAATAGTGCGGGACTTGTGTCGCGTATCGCTTCCTTTGAAGAAGATACAGGCTTAACCCTGAACCTCGAGAACTTCCTCGACTACTACCACCTTGATGTGCGTTCTCTGTATAAGTTTGATACCTTCTCTCGTTTGTGCGCTCGCGCAGATGTGATTGATGACTTCAACGAGCCCTTAGAGGAAACGATGAAGAAGGCGTTTGTTCGCCTTGCGACGATTGACTCACGCAGGCTTATTCGCTTTTTGTTGGATATCTTGCCTCGGCTTGATGACGTGGACTTCGATGCGCTTAGCGATGCTGAGAAGCGTATGATGCAGATGCTGTATGTCTCTATCTGGCTCAAAACCGTTGATGATTGGAACAGCGATGAGGTTCTTGATAATCTCTACGCTCTGTCCGATTGTCCGGTTTTACTGGGTGAAATGTTGGAGCTGTTACAATATAACTATAATCATATCGACTTTATTGATGAGCCGGTCAATCTTGGCTTTGATTGTCCGCTCGATCTGCATTGTACCTATACGCGAGATCAGATACTGGTAGCGCTTGATTTTATGAAGCCTTCGACGGTACGTGAGGGTGTCAAGTGGTTGCCTGAAAAGCAGACGGATGTGTTCTTTGTTACGCTCAACAAAGCAGACAAAGATTACTCGCCGACAACAATGTACAATGACTATTCAATCAATAGCGAGCTGTTCCATTGGCAGAGTCAGAGTACGACGGCAGAAAACTCTCCCACGGGTCAACGATATATTTATCATAAGGAAAAGGGCACAAAGGTACTACTGTTCGTTCGAGAGTTCAAATCTGACCGAATTGCCAACGGCGCGGCAGCATATACCTACCTCGGAACAGCAAATTATGTGAAGCATATCGGCTCCCGCCCGATGAATATCACATGGAAGCTAGACCATCCCATCCCGGCAAAGTATCTGAAAAAGACGAACAAGCTGGTAGTGGGGTAATGGAGGTATAACAATGGTTGAAGTAGTAGCGGCGCTGATATGGGATGGGAATCGGTTCCTGATCTGTCAGCGGCCGGAGCATAAAGCGCGAGGGCTTTTGTGGGAGTATGTCGGCGGTAAGGTTGAGCCGGGTGAAACGAAGCAGGAAGCCCTCATCAGAGAGTGTAAAGAAGAGCTGGATGTTACCATTACGGTCGGTGACGTGTTTATGGATGTCGTCCACGAATACCCCGACATCACTGTCCACCTCACGCTGTTCCATGCTCGGATTGCGAGCGGTGAGATCAAGCTTTTGGAGCACAACGCCGTCGCATGGATCACACCCGATGAGATCCCGAACTACGCGTTCTGTCCTGCGGACAAGGAGATCAACGAGCGGATCGCGGCGGAGTACGGCAACACATTATTTCACACAGGAGATAACGGATGAAAAGGATCACTGTATGGATCGTCATCGTTTGCCTGATTACGGCATTGGTTGGGTGCAGCGCGGACAGCCCGAAAGACACAGCATCCACTCAGGCTTCAAGCGAAACAACGACGGAAAAGCCCGCACAAACAGAAAGCGGATCGACACCCTCGACCGAAGCGGTCACGACTGACAATACCTTTAATTTCTCCTCCAAAACCGTTCGGCTCAACAGCGGTTATACGATGCCGATACTCGGATTGGGCACATGGACGTTGTCGAACGATGAGGCGGAGAATTCCGTTTATCACGCGCTGAAAGACGGCTATCGACTGATCGACACGGCGCGCTATTATCGCTGTGAGGTCGGCGTCGGCAAAGGCGTCCGACGGGCAATCAACGAGGGTATCGTGACACGCGAAGAGGTGTTCATCACCAGCAAGATCATGCCGAGCGATTACGAACGCGCCTCTCAGGGAATCGATGATTCGCTTGCCGATCTGGGAATGGATTATGTCGATCTGATGTTGATCCACCAGCCCGGCAGTAACGATGAAGCCGTGTATAAGGCGATGGAACAGGCAGTGCGCGACGGCAAGGTGCGCTCGATCGGTATCTCGAATTACTATACACCCGAGGCGTTCGACGAGGTCATGTCTTATGCCGAGATCACGCCTGCCGTGATACAGAACGAGAACCATATCTATTACCAAAATACCGCCCTGCAGGAGTATGTCAAGAAGTACGGCGTCGTGGTCGAGTCATGGTATCCGTTCGGCGGCAGAGGACACACCTCGGAAAACTTCAATAACGAAACGATCACGGCGATCGCTCAGTCGCATGAAAAAACATCCGCGCAGATCATCCTCCGATGGCATTTGCAGGCGGGCTTCATCGCGATACCCGGATCAAGCAATCCCGATCACATTGCGGAAAACTACGACATCTTTGACTTCGAACTGAGCGACGCAGAGATGCAGCGGATCGCGGCGATCAATCAGAATCGCCGATATGAGAATTGGTAACGAAAACTGTTATGATATACTCAGCCAATATCAACCATTAAAAGAACCGTACTGATATAAGTCTTGTCAGTACGGTTCTTTTGATCAAAGCAAGCGGATAGTTGGATCATTGTCAACTTAATACTTGCTATTTTGCTGTTGTAATGTATAATGAATAGTATCATTTATCATCATGATATCTAAGGTAAAGAGAAAATGAAATTATAGAAAGAGAAGTGTATTGATATGGCTAAGTATGATTTCGATTCCTATACGCTTTATGAGATCAAGAAGCGCAATTTTTATTCAGTGAAGATCCGCGTGATTCTGAAAGAGCAGGTCAACGGCGATATTCTGAAACCTGCCGCCGAAAAGGCATTCACGCGATTTCCGTATTTTTGCAGAACTGTTGCCGTAGATCAGGACGGCGGCTACATTTTTGAAGCCTGCAACAAGCCGATCGCCGTTATCAAAGGCGATGTGGCGGTCAAGCTCGGAACCGAAGAAACAAACGGTCTGCTTTTTGCCGTGAATTTTGAGGGCAACGACATCTTTTTCAACTTTGCTCATAATTTCTGCGGCGCTTGCGGAGCGATGAGATGGATCAAAGCCACACTTTGGCAGTATCTGACGGATTCCGGCTATGAGGTCGACAGCACGGGGATCATGACGGTCGACACACCGATCACTGACGAAGAGCAGGCTCAGCCGGATGTCGCTTCACTGCCAGAGGGAGAAGCGCTCGGCAAATTCAACTTTACAAACGATTCCTACATCATGATCAACGAATATATCGCAAGAATGAAGGATCCTGACGGTATCGACGGCTATTATCCTATCAAGATCCCGAAGAAAGCCCTGATGAAATACGCTCGCGCTAACGACGGCAGTCCGAACTCTATCTTAGCGGCGATCCTCTTCAAAATGTGTGTGAAGGCGCTTCCGGATGAGAGCAAGTTCACCTGCGGTATCGCCAACAACTATCGTGCGGACGTCGGTTGTCCCGAAACCTACAGAGATATGGTCAGACTGATGTATGTGCAGTTTGACGTTGGGATGAAGGATTGGTCTGTCGAAAAGCTGTCGACGGTCACCAGAAGCCGTATGTATCTTCAGATGCAGCCTGAGCTAAGCTGGGACAAATGCCGAAAGGTAGAGGAATTCCGCAGACAGATAGACGCTCAGCCTGATCTTGACAGCAAGGCCGATTACGCGGCAGAGAACAGTCCAACTACGCATGGCGTCCCGGCAGCGTTCAATATCAGTTATGTGGGAAGAATTGAATGGGGCGGACTGGCTGCATATATCGACGGTGTTTATACGTTCACGGTCTCGCATCTTATGATCGAGGTGAACGCGACGGAAGAGGACTTCTGCCTCAGCTTCCAGACGCTCCGCAAGGATGACAAGTATTTGAAAGAGTTTCTTGAAGTACTCGATGAAGAGGGGGTCGCGTATTCTGTCGGGGAACTCATGGATAGAAAGATCCCTGCGATCATTTTGCCTTGATCCGTGATCAACACGGAAAAATGAAATGATCCTGACCATATTGCGGAGAACTACGTTGTCTTTGACTTCGAGTTGAGCGATACGGAAATGCAGCGGATCGCGGCGATCAATCAGAATCGCCGATATGAGAATTGGTAACAAATGACGATGAACTATTCAGCCGATATCAACGGGATAACAGTCAACGCGACGTACAGCGATACGACCGTCAACGAGGTGTTCATTCCGCTGCTCAAGCACTTGGCACAACTGCATAACGTGAAACAGCGTCGCATCCTTGTGATGCTCGCGGCGCCTCCCGCGACCGGCAAAAGCACGCTCGTCAGCTTTCTGGAACATCTGGCGAAGTCGGTCATCCCGGATAAGAGGGTGCAGTCCGTCGGCATGGACGGCTTTCACCTACGGCAGGAATATCTGCTGACGCACACATTCGAGTTGGACGGCGAGGAGATCCCCATGGCGAGGATCAAAGGCGCGCCGATCACGTTCGATCTGCAAGCACTGCGGACAAAGATTGAAGAAGCGGCTCAGGGGCAGACCTGCAAATGGCCGCACTATGACCGTCAGCTCCACGATCCCGTGGACGACGCGATCACCATCGACGCCGACATCGTGCTGATCGAGGGCAACTATCTTCTGCTCAATATGGACGGCTGGCGCGACCTTTCCCGATATGCGGACTACACGATCTCGCTCACAGCGGATGAAGAAATGCTGCGAAGTCGGCTGATCCGCAGGAAGATGAAAACCGGGATGACACAGGAGGACGCGAAGCGCTTCGTCGAATCCAGCGATATGCGGAACGTGCGCCTGTGCCTTGACAAGACGATGAAAGCGGATCTTGAACTGAGCATTTGAACCTATCTGCATCACTTTCAGGAGAATGAACATGACCATCTCAGATTATATCAACGAAAAGGATGAGGCGATCCGTCCGCGATTGCTTCTGGTTTACGATACCATTCGCACGGCGATCCCCGATGCGGAGGAATGTATCTCGTGGCAGATGCCGACCTTTAGAAAAGGCAGGAACATCATTCATTTTGCCGCGTACAAAAAGCACATCGGGCTCTATCCCGGTCCTCAAACAGTGGAGGAATTCGCCGATAAGCTCATTGGATATAAGACAAGCAAGGGTGCGATCCAATTCCCTCACGATCAGGAGATCCCGCTCGATTTGATTGCGGAGATCGCCAAGCATAGTTATGAGATAAACGCCAAGCAGTGAGGGGTCAAATTGCCGAGAAGTTGAAGAATGGATAGCAAACCGGATTTGCGGAGGTAAAAATGATAGTTGTAATTTTTCTCGCCGTTGCCGCAGTGTTTATTGTTCTGGGAATCATTTTTTTATCAGGTAAAGGCGCTGATCTGATAGCTGGATATAATACGGCTTCTCCGGAAGAAAAGGCGGGTATAGATGAAAAAAAGCTGTTGAAAGCAAT